>JAGSGF010000013.1 GCA_023955335.1 Yoonia sp. | reverse complement strand
CTTGAACTTTATGCGAGAGGTGCTTCCAAAACAGTGGCGCAGCTTTCGAGATCAAGTAACGGATAACTTCCGTATCATCTCACATCACAACGTTCGGGTTTTAGAGTGAGAGGTGTATACAACTGTTCCACCGGAAAGGTCGTTAAAATTAATTACAGTCATACTGTGTCTCCTAAAATCCACGGGGCCGCGCCCTCGTCGAAACCTGTCGCACCTGTAGAAAGCCCTGAAACGGACCACTACAAAATCACGCAGCCCTCAAACGAGAGAACCACTCATAAATATTTCTGGAATATTCAGGAAAACCTTCAGTATTCGCAGACATCACACTTCGTCTAAATCAAAACAAACCTAGACCCGACCTCCCCAAAAGATCGGTATGCCCCCCAGTTGGGCTCTTTCAATGTATCCAAGTGGATTGGCGTACTAAAGGGAAAAATTTTCACATTTTGATCACAATTGACAATGTGTGGGGCGAATCGAGGCGACCTACATCGGTCAAATTTCTGGGCCTGCGAGCGATTGTTGCCAACGCGCGAACAATCACCTGTCCAAAAGTACAGCTTTTGTCAGAATTTGCTTAAATTTTAGACATATCGTTCGGAGATTTGGAAAAAATCACGGCGCAATGTGTTTGCCCCATTTTCGCCTTAACCTTACGTCAAAAAATGTTCGACGCGCGGATTTCCCACTTTTTATTGTTTCCCAATGCACAACAAGCCCGATAATTCGACGTGATTGACCACAGTCGTCACGCAACAAGGGTCTGACTTGTGACGTCGTCGGACGCGCGGCGTGTGGGCGTGGAATCAGGATCGGGCGCTCAACGGCTCTCAAAATAATTCGGGTGAAATAGGGTCATTTATATCTTGTGTCTTTTTGCGCGCTTGGCTATCCAGCGAGCGTTGGCCGTGTGGTGGAATGGTAGACACGAGGGATTCAAAATCCCTTGCTTTAACGGGCGTGCCGGTTCGAGTCCGGCCACGGCTACCAACATAAAAAACGCGACCTGCCGATTGGTATGGTCGCGTTTTTCATTTCATCATTCGGTCGAGTGCTGCGCGGCTATAAACGGATCGCAGGTTTGCCAGATCATTGTGCATAGTGTGGTGACAAACAACCTGCCCATAAGGTTGACGCCGCAAGCCGCGCATGGCCTAAGGCAATGACCGCAGGCAGACCAAGGGCAAACCCAGTGTTACGCAAACTATATAACTGGACGATATCCTTGGCCCGGTCGCCCTACGCGCTGTGGGCGTTGGCTGTCGTGGCCTTTGTCGAATCCTCGTTCTTCCCGATCCCGCCAGACGTGATCATGATCCCTATGATCATCGCAGCACCGCGTCGCGCATTTTTGATCGCTGGCGTGGCGACTGTTGCATCTGTTCTTGGCGGATTGTTTGGCTATTATATAGGGGCGGTTCTATTCGAGGCTATTGGCCAGCCAATCTTTGATTTTTACGGCAAATCCCATGCCGTCGCCGCGTTCTCGGAAAAGTTTAACGCCTATGGCGCATGGGCCGTGCTTGTTGCTGGGGTCACGCCATTCCCTTTTAAGGTTATTACGATCATGTCAGGTGTCACATCGCTGTCCCTGCCCGTCTTTATCGTCTCTGCGATCATCGCGCGGGCGCTCCGGTTCTTTATCGTGGCGGCTTTGTTGTGGAAATTCGGCGCGCCTATCCGCGATTTCATCGAAAACCGGCTGGGGCTAATGTTCATTCTTTTCTGCGTCCTGCTGATCGGCGGCTTCGCACTTGTGGGGCTCACATGACCAAAAAACAACTTACTTTACTTGCGGCCTTTGGGTCATTTGCACTGCTTGCTGGCGCGTATATCTTCCAAGCGATCGGCTACCCGCCTTGCCAAATGTGTTTCTGGCAGCGCTGGCCTCATATGGCCGCTATCGGCATCGGCATATTGGCATTCCTTATTCCTGCCCGCGTCTGGCCATGGCTCGGCGCACTTGCGGCTGCCATTACATCAGGCATCGGCGTGTTCCATACTGGGGTTGAACGCGCCTATTGGTCCGGCCCAACCAGCTGTACAGGTGGTGGATTGGACGCATCTGACGGCGCTGATTTGCTGTCTTTGGCTGGCGACAAACTGATTATGTGCGACCAAGTATCTTGGGAACTGCTCGGCCTTTCGATGGCCAGCTGGAATGCCGTGTTCTCGTTTGGGCTTATGCTGATCTGGTTAGCGGCGGCTCGAAAGAAGTAAACTCGTCTCTGACCGCGTGACCCCGTCAATCTGGCGGATTGCGGTCAGGACAGCGTCAAAGGTTTCCAAGCTGACGGTTCCGACTTCGATAATCAAATCCCAATTGCCATTGGTTGAATGCACTGCCGTGATGGCCGCCATTGACCTGAGCCGCGACACGATCCGGTCGGTCCCGCGCCCTGCTATCTCAAGCATCATCAAGCCACGCACCGGATGAGGTGCGACATCGGCGCGGGTCAGCACCGTAAACCCCGCAATATCCCCCGCCGCCTGTAAGCGATCCATCCGCGCACGTACCGTGGCGCGGGTGACTTTTAGGTCCGCAGCAAGCACCGATAATGACGCACGGCCGTCACGGCGTAGGGCGGCGATCAATTGACTGTCCAAAACGTCCATCTATATGGTCCAAATTGTATAATTGACCACCATATTGCACATAATGCCTGATGCGGCCACCGCCAATTTGGACAACACTACGGTTATGACACAGAAACATTGCATCTTAATCGGGGCCCCTGTTGACTGCGGTAAACGCCGTCGCGGCTGCCTTATGGGGCCTGACGCCTACCGCACTGCCGGTATTGCCGAAGCCATCACCGCCCTTGGGCACACTGTGACCGACATCGGCAATCTGGCGCCAGCGCCTGTTGACCCGATCAGTCATGCGAACAAAGCACTGTATAAGCTCGAGGAAAACGTCGGCTGGTGTGAAACGCTGCAAAAGGCCGCTGAAGAAAACGCGCCGAATGGGATGCCAATCTTTCTTGGTGGGGACCACGCGCTGGCCATGGGTACAGTGTCGGGCATGGCGGCACATGCGGCATCCATCAATAAGCCGTTCTTTGTGCTTTGGCTTGACGCGCATACCGATATCCACACGCTTTCCAGCACCGACAGTGGCAACATTCACGGCACGCCGACCGGCTATTACATTGGCCGCGAAGGGTTCGAGATGTTCCCGCCCGTCAAATCGCCTGTGAAAACTGAAAACATCTGCATGATCGGGCTGCGGTCCGTGGATCCCGAAGAACACGCAGCTCTTTCGGATATGAACGTCGACCTTGTGGATATGCGCCGGATCGACGAAGACGGCATTCGCGCGCCACTTTCCACGTTCCTGGACAAGGTCGCAGCGGTTGACGGTTTCTTGCATGTCTCGCTGGACGTCGATTTTCTTGACCCGTCTGTCGCACCCGCCGTTGGCACGACCGTTCCTGGCGGAGCGACCGACCGCGAAGGCCACCTTGTTATGGAAATGGTGTCCGACTCTGGCCTTGTAGGATCACTTGATCTGGTGGAACTGAACCCATTCCTCGACGATCGCGGTAAAACCGCATCTCTCATGGTCGAATTGACCGCATCATTATTGGGGCGCCGCGTATTTGACCGCCCAACAAGGGCCTACGGATGAATATGAACCCCTCAAAACTTGCAATGGTGCCGTTTGTATCCGTTGCGAACATGATGAAACTTGTGCACAGCATCGGCCTTGAGACCTTCCTCAAAGATGTCGCTACTGAAATTGAAGCCGACTTTGCCCGCTGGGAAATGTTCGACAAAACCCCGCGCCTTGGGTCGCATTCCGATGTTGGCGTGATCGAACTGATGCCAACGTCTGACGGAGAGTTTTATGGTTTCAAATATGTGAACGGTCATCCAAAGAATATGGCCGAGGGCCTGCAAACGGTCACTGCCTTTGGTCTGCTGGCTGATGTTTACTCTGGCTATCCGGTCATGTTGTCGGAAATGACAGTTCTGACCGCCCTGCGGACGGCTGCCATGTCTGCTGTCGCCACAAAACACCTTGCTGCACCAAACGCCACCACAATGGCGATGATCGGGAACGGCGCGCAGTCCGAATTCCAATGCCTTGCGCAAAAGGCAGTCAACGGGATCACGCACATCCGGCTTTATGACACCGACCCTGCGGCAACGGCCAAATGCATGGCCAATCTGGCGGGTCACGGCCTTGACGTCACGCCATGCAAGTCACCCCAAGAGGCCATTGAAGGCGCGGATATCATCACCACAGCAACAGCCGACAAGGACATGCAAACCATCCTGACTGACAACATGGTCGGCGCAGGGGTGCACATCAACGCCATTGGCGGTGACTGCCCTGGCAAAACCGAATTGCACCGCGATATCGTCGCTCGGTCTACCGTTTTTGTGGAATACCCGCCGCAAACGCGCATTGAAGGCGAAATCCAGCAAATGGACCCTGATCATCCGGTTGTCGAGCTGTGGGAAGTCATCACAGGAAAAGCCAAAGGGCGTCAATCAGCTGGCGAAGTCACGCTGTTCGACGGGGTCGGTTTTGCGATCGAAGATTTCAGCGCGCTGCGCTATGTTCATAACGCAATCAAAGGCACGCCGTTCTTTGATGACCTCGACATGATCGCAGACCCCGATGATCCACGCGATTTGTTTGGCATGTTGCAGCGGGCAAAGGGCTAAAATGACCGTTTTGCGTTGATGCCACCCCTTGTGTCTGCTAGGTTTATTCCTACGAAATGTGGGCAATAGACCAAGCAGGGCAACAACGTGAACGATACGCCGGAAACACCTGAAAACAATGACGAAATACCAGATGGGAAGTACGTTTATGACGGCCCGTCTGTCACAATCGAACACGAGCTGAAAACCAGCTACCTCGATTACGCGATGTCCGTCATCGTTTCACGCGCAATTCCCGACCTGCGCGACGGTCTAAAACCTGTTCATCGGCGCATCATTTACTCGATGTTCGAAAAGGGTATCACCGCCGATAAATCCTACCGGAAGTCGGCGAAATCCGTCGGTGACGTGATGGGCTCCTACCATCCGCACGGCGACAGCGCGATCTACGAGGCCTTGGTGCGTATGGCGCAAGGCTTCTCAATGTCAGTGCCGTTGATCGACGGTCAAGGTAACTTTGGCTCGATGGACGGCGACGGTGCGGCGGCAATGCGCTACACAGAATCGCGACTGCAAAAGATCGCCAAATTCCTGACCGACGATCTGCTTAAAGACACCGTCGATTTCATGGATAACTATGACGGCAAAGAACGCGAACCATCCGTTCTGCCTGCGCGTTATCCCAACATGCTGGTCAATGGTGCCGGCGGCATTGCGGTTGGCATGGCGACGAACATCCCGCCCCATAACCTTGGTGAAGTCATCGACGCGACGCTTGCGCTCATTGACAGCCCTGACATGTCGTCCGAGGATTTGATCGAATATATTCCGGCTCCCGATTTCCCGACTGGCGGGCTTATTCTGGGCCGCGCTGGCGCACGCAAAGCCTATATCGAAGGGCGCGGTTCCGTCATTGTGCGGTGTAAAACCCGCATCGAAGAAATCCGCAAAGACCGCTATGCCATCATCATCGATGAAATCCCGTATCAGGTGAACAAATCGTCAATGATCAACCGGATTGCAGAAGCCGCCCGCGACAAAAAGATCGAAGGCATCAGCCACGTACAAGACGAATCCGACCGCAACGGCGTGCGGGTGGTTATTGAGCTTAAGCGAGACGCAACAGCAGAGGTTGTGCTCAACCAGCTGTTCCGTTTCACGCCAATGCAGACCTATTTCGGCTGTAACATGCTGGCGCTCAACGGTGGCCGCCCCGAACAGCTAACGCTGCGCGCGTTCCTGACCAACTTCGTGGATTTCCGCGAAGATGTGGTTGCGCGGCGCACCGCGTTTGAGCTGCGCAAGGCGCGCGAACGCTCGCATATTCTGTGCGGTCTTGCAGTTGCGGTTACAAACATCGACGAAATCGTGGCCACGATCCGCCAGTCCGTTGACGCGACTGAGGCACGTGAAAAACTGATGACGCGGCCTTGGCCGGCGCAAGATATCCTTGAGTACATCGCGTTGATCGACGATCCGACCCATACGGCCAACGAAGATGGGACCTATAACCTGTCCGAAACGCAGGCCCGTGCGATCCTTGAATTGCGCTTGCAACGTCTGACCCAGATCGGGGTTAAAGATGTCACCGACGAGCTTCGGGACCTTGCGGGTAAAATCCGCGAATACCTTGAAATTCTGGGGTCGCGTGACCGGATCATGCAAATCATCCGTGATGAGTTGAAAGAAGTCCGTGATCAATTTGCGGTGCCACGTCGCACCGAGATCGTTGATTGGTCCGGCGACATGGAAGACGAAGACCTGATCGAAAAAGAAGACATGGTCGTCACTGTCACATCCGGCGGCTACATCAAACGCACAGCGCTTGCTGACTTCCGCGCACAGCGGCGCGGTGGCAAAGGCTTGTCATCAATGGCAACCAAAGAAGAGGACGTGGTCACCACCCTTTTTGTCGCCAACACACATACCCAGTTGCTGTTTTTCACAACAGATGGGATGGTTTACAAGCTTAAGACATGGCGCCTGCCGCTTGGGTCTCGGACGGCCAAGGGTAAGGCAATCGTCAACATTCTGCCAATCCCGCCCGGTGTGTCAATTGCAGCGATCATGCCTGTGGACCGCGACGAGGCCGAATGGGACGATCTGCAAGTCGTCTTTGCCACCTCTGCTGGTACGGTCCGCCGGAACAAACTGTCTGATTTCACAAATGTGATGCGCAATGGTAAAATTGCGATGAAGTTTGAAGGCGATACTGCCGATTATACACTGATCAACGCACGTATCGCGTCGAACGATGACGATGTGATGCTGGTGACCAACTCTGGTCGTGCCATCCGCTTCCCTGCGACTGACGTACGCGTGTTTAATAGCCGTAACTCGGTTGGTGTGCGCGGGATCAGACTGCAAGGCGACGACAAAGTTGTCTCCATGTCGATCATCCGCCACTTTAAGGCAGAGGCCGAAGAACGCGCCGCGTACCTTAAGATGCGCCGCGCGATGGCAGGTCTGACAGATGAGGCGGAAAATGACGATGAAGACGTCGCGCCAGGTAAGATCAGCCCGGAACGTTACGCGGAAATGTCAGCCACAGAAAACTTGATCCTTACGATCACGGAACAAGGGTCTGGTAAGCTGTCGTCGTCTCACGACTATCCTGTGCGCGGTCGCGGCGGCATGGGTGTGGCGGCAATGGACAAGGCGATGCGCGGTGGCGCGCTTGTTACTTCGTTCCCTGTGGAGCTGTCGGATCAGATCATGCTTGTGACGTCCACTGGTCAATCCATCCGCGTCCCCATTGAGGGGATCAGTTTCCGGTCTCGTGGCGCTGGTGGTGTGAAGGTATTTGACACAGCCAAAAAAGAAGTCGTCGTGTCGGTTGCTTGGATCGCAGATCAAGGCGAAGGCGAAGGCGACGATATTGAGGATGCCGAAATCGTCGAATAATCGGCTTTCAGCATTTATACGCGACAATTGGCGGGGTTTTCAGGCCCCGCCATTTTACATAAAACGGGTCACATGACAGATATTCTTAACATCATCGGCGGCGGTATGGCCGGTTCAGAAGCCGCTTGGCAAGCCGCCAACGCAGGCGTCAAAGTCGTCATTCACGAGATGCGGCCTAAGGTAAAGACCTTCGCGCATCGTACTGAATTTCTTGGGGAAATGGTATGTTCCAATTCGTTTAGATCGGACGATGACGAACAAAATGCCGTAGGGCTTTTGCACTGGGAAATGCGGGCGGCTAACGGCCTGATTATGGCCACAGCCGAAAAGCACCGCATTCCAGCAGGAGGTGCATTGGCTGTCGACCGTGACCCGTTTGCGCAAAGCGTCACAGCTGCATTAACTGCGCACCCTAACATATCGATTTCATACGAAGAAATCACATCTCTGCCTGAGACGGGTCAGTGGATTATCGCCACAGGCCCACTGACATCTGGTGGGCTAGCTGAAGCAATCGCTGCAGAAACTGGGGTCGAGGCACTCGCATTTTTTGACGCAATTGCGCCCATTGTTTATCATGATAGCATCAATATGGATATCGCATGGATGCAGTCACGCTATGACAAAGGCGAGACAGAAGAAGAGCAAACCGCATACCTCAACTGCCCAATGAACAAAGACCAATACGAGGCCTTTATCGACGCCTTGCTGGACGCCGAAAAGGCTGACTTCAAAGATGGCGAGACAGCAGGCTATTTTGACGGCTGCCTCCCGATCGAAGTCATGGCAGAACGCGGCCGTGAAACCCTGCGCTTTGGACCGATGAAGCCAGTGGGTTTGACCAACCAGCACGATCCCCAAAACAAAGCCTACGCCGTGGTACAACTTCGCCGCGACAATGCTTTGGGGACGCTTTATAATATCGTCGGGTTCCAAACTAAGATGAAGTACGGCGCGCAAAAGGCTGTTTTCAAAACTATTCCTGCGCTCGAAGATGCTGAATTTGCGCGGCTTGGTGGAATTCACCGCAATAGCTTTATCAACTCGCCGACGTTACTTGATCATGAAATGCGTTTGAAAACAAAACCGAATATCCGGTTTGCAGGCCAGATCACTGGCGTTGAAGGTTACGTTGAAAGTGCCGCTATGGGCTTGCTTGCCGGAAAACTAGCAGTTGCGGAAATGCGCGGTGAAACTGTTGCTGCGGTCCCCGAAACCACGGCGATGGGTGCGCTGGTATCGCACATCACCGGTGGCGCTGCTGCAAAGACATTCCAACCGATGAACGTAAACTTCGGGCTGTTCCCCCCGCTTGACGGTATGAAATCTGGTCGTCGGGGCCGCAAGGATCGCTACAAAGGCTATACGGACCGCGCCAAGATCGATTGGCAAGATTGGCTCGCCCCACAGGCATGATAACGCGCTTTGCCCCATCGCCAACTGGCCCGCTTCATCTGGGGCACGCCTATTCGGCGATGCTGGCGCATGACATGGCTGTGGCGCAAAACGGGACGTTCTTATTACGGATCGAAGACATCGATCAAACCCGCGCGCGACCGCAGTGGGAAGACCAGATATACGACGATCTGAACTGGCTTGGGTTGCATTGGCCCAATCCAGTGATGAGGCAATCTGATCGAAAGGTCGCGTATCAAGACGCGCTAAAAAAGCTATGGAAACAAGAACTTATATACCCTTGCTTATGTCAGCGGAAGGACATTTTGACCGCAGCAAGCGCACCACAAGAAAATGCGCCATTGATTGGACCGGACGGCATTGTTTATCCGGGAACATGCAGGGAGCGGGCTGCGCGAAGTGGCCCTATCCCCACCACTGCGGCATTGCGTCTGGATATGACCAAAGCCTGTGGGCGAGCGAGAGTATCTCCGGAGTTAGTGCAAACAGCCGGTGACATTGTGATTTCGCGGCGCGATATGGGCACGTCATATCACCTATCAGTGGTCATCGACGATGCCGCCCAAGGCGTAACAGACGTTGTGCGCGGCAAAGATCTTGAGGATGCAACGCCCGTCCACATCTTGCTGCAAAAGCTGCTGGGATTGCCAACCCCCACGTACCACCACCATAAATTGATCCGAGACGAAAATGGCAAGAGACTGGCCAAACGGGACGATGCACGCGCTTTGTTAAAGTATCGCGCTGAAGGTGCAACGCCCAATGATATCAGGCAGTTGGTGGGGCTTCCTGAAGTATAATTTCGGTTCCATCTTGGACTTCGGTATAGAAACAGGTCCGCCGTCCGGTGTGACAAGCAGGACCGATTTGGCGGACGGTGACAAGCAGGCAATCGCGATCACAATCTAGCCGAAAGGCCGCAAGTTTTTGCGTATTCCCAGACGTGGCACCCTTGACCCAAAACTCTTGGCGGGACCGCGACCAATACGTCACATCACCGGTGTCCAACGTTTGCTGTACACTGGTCGCGTTCATCCATGCCATCATAAGCACTTCGCCAGTGTCGACATCCTGTGCAATTGCGGGGATGAGCCCTGCTTCGTTGTATTTAAGTGTCTGAGGATCGAAGGACATCAGCGGAATACCTTTGCAAATGATAGCTTGCGGACTATCTAAAGCGAACGTCATGAAAGGGCAAACACGGTGTCAGCAGAGAACGATTTGATGAAGCTTTATTCGCAACGCATTCTTGCGCTTGCAGCCGAGATGCCACGTACGGACCGTCTGGCAAATCCAACAGCCACGGCCAAGAAGCGCGCGCCGCTTTGCGGATCCACTGTCACCGTTGATGTGGCATTGTCGGATGGCGTCATCAGCGATTATGGCCAAGACGTCAAAGCCTGCGCGCTTGGGCAGGCGGCAGCGTCGGTTGTCGGGGCTGTTATCGTGGGTTTGACACCCAAAGACGTCCAAACGGGACGTGATCAGATGTTGGCGATGCTGAAAGATGACGGGCCGGTCCCTATGGCCCCTTTTGATGGGCTCGAAGTGTTGCGTCCAGCGTCTGAGTATAAAAATCGCCATGCGTCCATTATGCTTGCATTTGATGCCACGCTCGATGCGATTGCATCCGCACAAGCCGACTGCGCATAAAAAAACCGCCGCACATCCGGGACAGGATGGCGGCGGTGAGGTTTGCGATTTTAGCATCCGATCCAGTAGTCCAAAAGGGGAGAGGCAAATCCCCGACTTATGGATGGGACAGGCAGGTCATCAAATTGCATAGGTGGGACAAGGCAATGTGACGGACCGGACGCTGTTATCGCGAGGCAGGTCAGACCATCCCAGGCAGGGACAAACCGACATAAAGCATCACAAGCAAGGCGGCAGCGCCAATGGCATCAGCAATAATCGTGTCGCTTGAACGGACGATCGCGGTTTTGATGTCTTTGGCCATTTTGTTGCTCCCTCAGTGTTTGTTTCTCTTTGTTGCCCCTTTGTTCTCATATGGTTAACGTTATGTAAAGAACTAAATAAGAACAAAAGTGAACAAAAACTCTAACCCACTGATATTAAACGAATAGCCTTATCTTGTTCCATCAACCAAAGCGCTGTGCGGACAGCTTTACCCCGTGGCGTTTCCAACTTTGGATCATCATGAAGTAGTTTTCGGGCGTCTGATTGTGCGATTTGCATCAGTGACGCCTGTCGTTCCAGATCTGCAATGCGGAACCTTGGTACGCCGGATTGCGCCGTTCCAATCACATCACCTGCGCCGCGCATCGCGAGGTCTTCTTCGGAAATTTTAAAACCGTCCTCTGTTTCACGCAAAATTTCGAGCCGACGTCGCCCGGTTTCTGTCAATGGGTCTTGAAACAACAAAAGACAAGTTGATGAGGCTGACCCACGCCCAACCCTGCCCCGCAATTGGTGCAACTGCGCCAAACCGAATGTTTCGGCGCGTTCAATCACCATGATAGATGCATTGGGGACGTTGACGCCGACTTCAATCACAGTTGTTGCCACAAGAACTTTGGTGTCGCCCGATACAAATCGCGCCATGGCCGCGTCTTTGTCGGCGGGTGGCATTTGTCCGTGTACAAGCCCGACAACGCCCTCGCCCAATGCGGCGCGCAAACGTTTGAACCGTTCTTCGGCTGCGGTCATGTCAAGGAATTCGCTTTCTTCGACCAAGGGGCAGACCCAATAAGCCTGTCTGCCATCAGCCACGGCCCGCCGCAGTTTTTCGACGACTTCCGCGATGCGTTTGGTCGACACCAATGCCGTTTGAACGGGCATGCGACCGGGTGGTTTTTCATCCAGAACCGATACATCCATGTCACCATATTGCGCCAATGCCAATGACCGCGGAATTGGCGTCGCTGTCATCACCAGCACGTCGACGGCCTGTCCTTTGGCGCCCAGTTCCATCCGTTGCGCGACGCCAAAGCGGTGTTGTTCATCAATGATAGCAAGCCGCAAGTCCGAGAATTCGACGCCCTTTTGGAAAACCGCATGCGTTCCGACAAGTATCTGAATATCACCCGCGGCAAGCCGCGCCAATTTTGCCACGCGGTCAGCGCCCTTGTCGCGCCCTGTCAGGAGTTCCAAACTGACCCCGGCTGCGGCTGCTAAAGGCTGCAGACCTTCCAAATGTTGACGCGCCAAAATCTCGGTTGGGGCCATCATGACGCCCTGCCCACCTGCCTCGACTACAGCCAATAAGGCCATCAGTGCCACAAGCGTTTTACCGGACCCGACGTCGCCTTGCAGTAACCGGTTCATGCGGATTGGCGCCGCAAGATCGGCGCAAATCTCGGCTACGGCACGTGTTTGTGCGCCTGTCGATTTATATGGCAATCCTGCAAGAACCTTATTTTGCAGAGTATTTGTTGGTATTGAGCTGCGCCCTTTGCCACGACGCGCAACAGCGCGGGCGAGCGCCAATGTCATCTGGTGGGCAAATAATTCGTCATAAGCCAAACGTTCTCGGGCAACAGCATGCATTGATAAATCTGATGTCGCCTCGGGCGTGTGCGCATCGCGCATGGCCTGCAACCATGTGGGCCACCCGTGTTGCGCAACAAGGCCCGGGTCGATCCATTCAGCTAGATCAGGTGCAAGACCCAATGCTGCGCGGGTCCCTTTCCACATGAGCTTTTGGGTGATGCCGGCGTGAAGCGGATAAACAGGTTCGAATGCAGGAATTTGTGCAGCGTCTTCGACGCGCAGAATATGATCAGGGTGCACCATCTGCGCGACGTTGTCGAACACCTCGATTTTGCCAGAAACGATCCGCCGTTGCCCAGTGGGAAGCTGTTTGGATAAATAATCTCCACGTGCGTGGAAAAACACGAGCTGAAATGTCGTCTCTGCGTCGGTGACATGAACGCGGTATGGGCGGCCACGGGTCCGAGGTGGATAGTGCTCGCCGATGGTGACTTCCACGGTCACAGTTGCGGGTGCGATAACATCACGGATTGTCGCACGTTGACCGCGATCAACACCGGACAACGGCAACGTCATCAACATGTCTCTCGGCTTCGTAACCCCGACAGTTTCGAGAGTCAGCGCCGTTTTTGGCCCAATGCCGTCCAAGCTGGTCAAAGCAGCAAACAGCGGGAACAGTTTTTCAGGACGGCCGGTCATAGCCCGTCAATCAGGGCAAGCCATTCATCTTCGTCAATAGTTTTAATGCCCAAACCTATGGCTTTCGTCGCCTTTGATCCGGCACCCGGACCGGCAATCAACAAATCCGTCTTGGCACTAATTGATCCTGAGACTTTTGCACCCAAAGCCTCCGCGCGGGCCTTGGCTTCCGCGCGGCTCATACGGTCCATTGTTCCGGTAAACACGACGACCTTCCCAGAAACAGGACTGTCGACATTTTCGATTTTCACGGCATCTTGAACATTCAGGTGCGCAACCAGACGGTCAATAGACGCCCGCTCTGCGTCATTCTGAAATGCCAAGATCAACGACGTTGCCATAACGGCACCGACACCGTCAATACTCAGTAATTCATCCCATTCCGCCCCTTCACCAATGCTCGCAGACGTCAACGCAAGCTCTAGCGCCGCCCAACTGCTATAATGTCCGGCGATCAAGCCCGCGCTTGCGTCGCCGACGTGGCGAATACCAAGGGCGAAAAGAAGCCGCCGCAGTGAAATTTGGCGCTTGTCCTCAATCGCAGAGAAGAGTTTATCGGCGCTTTTTTCGCCCCAACCTTCGCGGTTTTTAAGTTGCTGAAGTCCCGTGCTGTAACGGTCTTTCAACGTAAAAATGTCCGCTGGCGTGGTGATCCATCCATCCGCATAAAACTGTTCGACCTGCTTTGCGCCCAATCCGTCGATATCAAATGCCGCGCGCCCGACGAAATGCTTTAACCTTTCGGTTGCCTGTGCAGGGCAGATTAGGCCCCCGGTACAACGGCGCACCGCATCGCCGTCTTCGCGTACGGCGGCAGATCCACATTCGGGGCAGAATGCGGGAAATGAAAATGGCGCGGCATTTGCGTCCCGTTTGCTGATGTCGACATCTTTGATTTTCGGGATGACATCGCCCGCGCGGTAAACCTGTACCCAATCCCCGACGCGGATATCGCGCCCTTCACGGATAAGCTCACCGTCTCCTCCACGCCCAGCAATATAGTCTTCATTATGCAAAGTTGCGTTTGAAACAACGACGCCACCCACCGTCACTGGCGCCAAACGGGCAACGGGCGACAATGCACCCGTCCGCCCGACTTGAATCTCGATGTCGTTTAACCGCGTCCATGCCAGTTCCGCAGGAAACTTATGTGCAATGGCCCAACGCGGTGTGGTACTGCGAAAGCCCAACCGTTTTTGAAGTTCAAGATCATCAACTTTATAGACAACTCCGTCGATGTCATACCCAAGCGTCGATCGGCGCTCCTCGATCGATTGATAGTGCGCGACGAGATCGACAGGGTTTTTACAAATCTTAGTCAGGTCATTAATTGGAAAGCCAAAATTTTTAAGCTGCGCCATCGCTCCTGATTGGGTTTGGGCAAAAGCGGTTGAAATTTCACCCCATGCATATGCAAAAAACCGCAATGGGCGTGACTTCGTGATCGCGGAGTCCAATTGCCGCAATGACCCAGCGGCTGCGTTACGCGGGTTGGCGAACGGTTTTGCACCCGCTGCCAACTGCCTGTTGTTCAGGGCCGCAAAATCTTGCGTGCTCATATAAACTTCGCCGCGTACTTCAAAGATTGTAGGTGCATTCGCGATGCGGTGCGGGATATCGGCAATCGTTTTTGCGTTCAACGTAACGTTTTCGCCGACCTCGCCATCACCTCGCGTGGCTGCTTGAACGAGCTCTCCATTTTCGTAGCGCAACGACAATGACAGCCCGTCAATCTTGGGCTCTGCTGTGTAATCAAGACCATCATTATCGCTAAATCCAAGGAATTTACGAATGCGCGCATCAAATTCGAACACGTCTTCGTCCGTAAACGCGTTACCTAAGCTCAACATGCGTTGTGCATGCGAAATTTTTTGAAATCCGTCCGACGGTGCTGCACCAACTGTGTCTGTCAGGCTATCTTTGCGTTTCAAAGCAGGAAAACGTACTTCAATAGAAGCACTGCGTCGCTTGAGTGCATCGAACGTTGCATCATCAAGTGTGGGCGCATCTGCCGTATGATAGTCGCGATTGGCCTTGCCAAGGATCGCCGCCAAACGCGCTAATTCCTGATCTGCTTGCTCAACAGTTAGGTCATCGATTGCAATGGTCTCAGATGATCCGTTCACTGTCAGCCCCCAATAGTGGTGGGCATACAAGTTTCCCCACCATACCGTTTCTAGCAGGGAAGACCGGCAGGTAAAGTGCCGGTCTGATCTGTATCGTTTTGTTTTACGCCCCGACAGCTATTTTTTCGGCGTTTATCACGGGCTCGGGATCGCGCAAGACGTAACCACGGCCCCATACTGTCTCGATATAGTTGGCGCCTTTGGTTGCTTCGCTTAGCTTCTTGCGCAGCTTACAGATGAACACATCGATGATCTTAAGCTCTGGTTCATCCATGCCGCCGTAAAGATGGTTCAGAAACATCTCTTTGGTCAGCGTGGTCCCTTTGCGCAAAGACAACAATTCCAACATTTGATATTCTTTGCCGGTTAGATGAACCGTCATACCACCTACATCAACTGTTTTCGCGTCAAGATTGACGGCAATGTGCCCTGTCTTAATGATTGATTGGGCATGGCCTTTCGAACGCCGAATGATCGCATGTATCCGTGCAACCAGCTCTTCGCGGTGGAACGGCTTGGTCAAATAATCGTCTGCGCCAAAGCCAAAACCTTTCAGTTTGCTTTCGGTGTCATCCTCGCCAGACAGGATCAGGATCGGGGTTTCAATCCGGCTAAGCCGCAATTGCCGCAAAACCTCATGGCCATTCATGTCGGGCAAATTCAGGTCAAGAAGGATCAAATCATAGTCATATAGTTTTGCCAGATCGATTCCCTCTTCCCCAAGATCCGTCGCATAGACGTTCAAATTTGCATGGGTCAGCATCAATTCGATGCTTTTCGAGGTCGTTGGGTCGTCTTCTACCAATAGGACGCGCATTCAGGTTCTCCGCTCTTATACGATCAAGTCACTGTAGACGCCGAATGGTTAATCGGACCCTAACGGTACAAACAACTTTGCATCTCAACCTAGGATTGTCTATAATGTTTTAGTGCCGTCGCTTTTAATGCGTCTTCACCGTGTTGCATAATCGCCTGTTCCCACTCCATATACTCGTCATCTGATAGCGCATAAGTTGATTGGGCAGATTCGCGCGATATCAGGCCCGATAAGACGGCGCGCACTACCGTCGCCTTGCGTGATGCCACCCAGCGCCGCGTTTCAGGCGGCGGAAGGTCCGCACGTGTCATAATTGACCCATCTGGCAACGTGACCGACCGTGGCCCATCGATTTTCTTTAAAAACACATTTCACCCCTTTTCAGGTTTTCACGATACGGATATGGCCCAAAAGGGCTTAATGATCGGTGTAGCGTGGCCTTGTTCATGCTTCAGATTTTCCTATATTTTGTACAAAGCTTTCATGATCGGACAAATAGTCATGCCACTGGACACAGAATTGAACTCACTTGGGTTCGCCAAACCGCCCTCCGAGACCCGGGTTGTCGTGGCCATGTCTGGCGGTGTCGACAGTTCTGTTGTGGCCGCACAATTGGCCGAAGAAGGCTATGATGTGGTCGGGGTCACTTTGCAGCTTTATGATCATGGTGCTGCGTTGGCCAAAAAGGGTGCCTGCTGTGCGGGCCGTGATATTCACGATGCGCGCCGTGTGGCCGAGGAAATGGGCTTTCCACATTATGTGCTCGACTATGAAAACACGTTCCGCGAAGCAGTCATGGACGAATTTGCCGACAGCTATTTGGCGGGTGCGACCCCTGTGCCGTGCATTCGCTGCAACGAGCGGGTGAAGTTCAAGGACCTGTTGGAGACAGCCAAAGATCTGGATGCCGATTGCATGGCCACTGGTCACTATATTCAGCGCATGATGGGTGACGAAGGTGCAGAGCTACATTCAGCCGCTGACCCGACCAAAGACCAAAGCTATTTCCTGTTCTCAACCAAGCAAGAGCAGTTGGATTATTTGCGTTTCCCGCTTGGCCATCTGAAATCCAAGGATGAAACCCGTGCATTGGCCCAGAAATACGGGCTGAGCGTGGCGGATAAGCCTGACAGCCAAGACATTTGCTTTGTCCCTGACGGCAACTATGCCGCTGTGATCGAAAAACTGCGCCCCGGTGCAGCCGAGCCTGGTGATATTGTGGATGTGGATGGCAACGTGCTTGCGCAACACCGCGGAGTGATCCACTACACCATCGGGCAACGGCGCGGGCTTGGCATCGGCGGGCTTGCTGATCCGCTGTATGTTGTCCGCTTGGATGTCGATAAACGGCACGTTATTGTCGGGCCAAAGACGATGCTCGCCACGCGTATGGTGCCGCTGCGCGAGATCAACTGGATTGGTGCTGGCGGGCTTATGGATGGCGGGACGCGTCAGATTGCGGTCAAAGTCCGGTCAACGAAGCCGCCGATTGAGGCGATCTTACGCCCGATTTCGGATACCGAAGCCGAGGTTGAGTTGTTGGTCGCCGAAGAAGGCGTGTCACCGGGGCAAGCCTGCGTGTTCTACGACCCCGATAGCAGCCGTGTGCTGGGCGGCGGCTGGATATGGCGTGGCTACTAGATACGGTTATTGGTTGATTGGCGGTGATGCGTTCAAAGCAGCCTTTGGTGTCTGACCTATTTCCAACCCAATTTAAGGATCAAATCGATAAGCGCTGCCGCGCGACGCGCTTATCGTGAGATCACTCTATTGGGTCTGTATGCTCGCCAGATATTCGATAAGCGCTAGAATGCGGGTTCCAACATATTCCTCCGTCTCAGCGGCGGAAAAAGGGAAATCATTATCTTCGGCGGTCCGTTCGCGTAAACGATCACCCCAAATGGGCATGTCTCGTGTGCCATGGGCAGTTGCGACTTCGCTGCCATCGATCATTTTATAGACCGCAGTCACAGGGAAAACGGACCCGTTGTTTTTCTGCAGGACAGTCAGGTCCAGTGGGGCCGCACCGGACAAAAAGTCGGTAACAGGTCCGTCGCCTTTGCCCGAAACACCGTGGCATGCGACACAACTGTTCCGATATTCAAACTCGCCAAGTGTCATGCCTTGCGCATGAACGGCACCCGCTGAGCCAACGAAGCCCACAGACAATAAAATTGCTGAAATAATTCTTTGCATTATCGCTCTCCTCCGATGTTCAGATACATATGATTCTTAATTTAGTCCGGATCTTTGCGGGCATGTTGATATAGATCATTTTGGATGAGCGTGTGGCGCAACTGCGGGGGCGTAGAAAAACGCCAGCAATGGCCCCAAGCAGACAGCGAGCGCAGGTGTGATACCTGATTGACCGAAATACTCTGGCCAACTTGCCTCCACACCATTACCCCTACGCTCATGATTTACAAAACTGCTTCTGACTGGCGCAACGCCCCGCATAAACGTGTTCTTTTGTTCGCGATGTCTGGCTTGGGGAAAACTTATCTGTCCAACATGCTGCGTGCGCAGGGTGATTGGTTTCATTATTCCATCGATTACCGCATTGGCACGCGCTACATGGGCGAGCTGATTGCGGATAATGCCAAGCGTGAGGCGATGAAGGTCCCGTTCCTGCGTGATCTTTTGCGCTCAGACAGCATCTATATCGGGTCCAACATCTCTTTTGATGATCTCAAGCCGATGTCGTCTTACCTTGGCAAACCGGGTGATCCGACTGAGGCTGGCTTGGACTGGGATGAATATACCCGCCGCCAAGACCAGTTCCAGCAGGCCGAGATTGCAGCACTTTATGATACGGGTCACTTTATCGACCGATCATACGCGCTTTATCAGTATCCGCATTTCATCTGCGATACCGGTGGGTCGATTTGTGAATGGGTTGATGTGGATGATCCGAACGATCCGCTGATGACAGATCTTGCGTCCAAAACGCTGATGATCTGGATCGAAGGGTCTGACGATCACACTGCAGAGCTGGTCCGCCGGTTTGACCGCGAGCCGAAGCCGATGTCCTACGATCCCGTATTCCTGCTCAACACTTGGACCGCCTATCTGGCTGAATTTAACGTGGCTCCTGACAAGGTGAACCCTAACGATTTCATCCGCTGGGCGTTTGCAAAAGCGCTGGCGCACCGTCAGCCGCGCTATAAGGCGATGGCAGATCGCTGGGGCCTTACAATCCCGATGGATGTCGTGGCACAGGTCAAAGATTCCGAAGGGTTCGAGCGCATGGTCGCTGAAGCCCTTGAGATGCGCAGCTAAGCCGCCTATCTGAGCCCCCTGCCCGTAAGGACCAATCACATGCCGATCAAACTGCCATCCGCCCTGCCCGCCTTTGACGTTCTTCGGAACGAAGGTGTCATGGTGCTTGATGAAGATGCAGCCGCCCGCCAAGACATTCGCCCTTTGCGGATCGCTTTGCTGAACCTGATGCCCAAGAAAATCCAGACCGAGAACCAGTTTGCGCGTCTTATCGGCGCGACCCCGCTGCAGATCGAACTGACGCTGATCCGGATGTCCGAACATCAGACGAAAAACACAGCTGCCGAGCATATGGAAGAATTCTATGTGCCATTCAGCGAGGTTCGCGATCAGAAATTTGACGGGCTTATCATTACAGGCGCGCCGATTGAGCATTTGGATTTCAACGATGTGACCTATTGGGATGAAATCACCCAGGTTTTTGAGTGGACCCAGACAAACGTACATTCCACATTTGGCGTGTGCTGGGGGGGCATGGCGATGATCAACCACTTCCACGGGGTGCCCAAGCACCTTACCGACGCCAAAGTGTTCGGCTGCTATAGACACCGCGTGACGGACGCATCCTCGCCGTTCTTGCGCGGGTTCTCTGACGACTGCGTGATCCCCGTAAGCCGTTGGACCGAAATGCGTGAAAATGACATCGCTGCGGCAGATGGCCTAAAGACGTTGATCACTAGCGACACGTCCGGCCCTTGTTTGGTTGAGGATGCAGAGCACCGCGCGCTGTATATCTTTAACCATTTTGAATATGACAGCGGCACGCTCAAGCAAGAATATGATCGCGATATTGCAGAGGGCACCGAAATCAATGTCCCTCAGAATTACTATCCAGACGATGACCCAAGCAAGCCGCCGATGAATAAGTGGCGTAGCCACGCGCATCTTCTTTATGGGAACTGGATCAACCAGATTTACCAAACAACGACGTATGACCTCAATGACATCGGTACTTAAATGACGGTGGCGCATAAAGTACTTGCTTATGCAGCGCTGACACTTGGGGCTGTTGCGACCCTGACGGGCTGCAATTCCGCGCAACGCGTGGCCAAAACGGAAAAGGCATATCCGCCCGTCGGCCAATTTGTCGACGTAACTGGCGGCAAGGTTCACTACATCCGCAAAGGATCCGGGCCAGAGCTGATTTTGTTGCACGGCGCCGGTGGGAACTTGCGCGATTGGACATTTGATGGGCTACTCGAGCGCCTAACAGACACCTACACCGTCACGGCATTTGACCGCCCTGGCTTGGGGTATACAGACCGCGTGCCGGGCATCCCGACAGGTGCATTTGCGACGATCGGCGACAGCCCGCAAGCCCAAGCCAGGATGCTCCGCGAGGCCGCCGGTAAATTGGGGATCACAGACCCGATCGTTGCAGGTCATAGCTTTGGCGGGACAGTTGCCATCGCGTGGGCTGTTGCTGGATTGGACGAAGATGCGCCGCATAATGCGCGGGCGATCACGTCCTTTGCTGGCGTTGCCATGCCGTGGCCCGGTGATTTGGGACGCTATTATACCATCAATGGCAGCGCGCTTGGTGGGGCCTTTGTCATTCCTCTGATCTCAAGCGTTGCGTCCGACAGCCAGATTGAAATGGCCATCGACGGCGTTTTTGCGCCGCAACCAGCCCCTGCTGGATATACACAACACGTCGGTGCACGGCTAACGCTCAGGCCAGATAGTTTCCGTGCCAATGTGCGGCAGGTGAACAAGCTTTATCCATATGTGGTCGCGCTCACGGCGCGCTATCCAGAGCTGACCTTGCCGATTGAAATCCTGCACGGCACCGCTGACGCGACTGTTCCCATCGATATTCACGCCCGCGAGATCGTGAAAATCGTCCTCTCGGTAAGGGTCCGCGAATTGGAAGGTGTTGGTCACATGCCACACCATGTCGCACCATTGGAAACTGTTGATGCGATTGCACGTGCCGCAGCTCGCGCTGGATTGCACTAGGGCGCGCCATTGCCCATACTAAGTAAAACAGGCCAAGGATAAACCCGATGGATTTGCCATTTGATGGCGGTATTAGCCGCTTTTTCGCCGACAGCGCACCCAACGCGGTGCGCCTTGCGATCAACGGCGCGAAAAAGAACCAAATCCTGAACCCTGATTATCCTTATGTAAAACGGATGAACCGCAACGCCTACGAGGATGAACTCGCTGCGTTGCAGATCGAACTGGTCCGGCTTCAGGCTTGGGCGCGGGCAACGGGTGAACGGATTGTTGTCGTGTTTGAGGGCCGTGATGCGGCTGGCAAAGGTGGCACCATTTCGCGGTTCCGTGAAAACCTGAACCCGCGTCATGCGCGTGTGGTGGCGCTGTCGAAACCGTCAGATGTGGAAGCAGGCCAATGGTATTTTCAACGCTACATCGATCATATGCCATCGGCAGGCGAAATCGTTCTGTTTGATCGCAGCTGGTACAACCGCGGCGTTGTAGAACATGTGTTCGAATTCTGCACACCCGAGGCCCGCGAAAAATGGTTTGGGCAGGTAAATACCTTTGAAAATATGCTTGTGGATGAAGGTATCAAACTGTTCAAAATTTGGCTGAACGTTGGGCAAGCCACGCAATTGAAACGGTTCCTGGACCGCGAGGCTGATCCGCTAAAGCAGTGGAAACTGTCGTGGATCGATGTCGAAGGGTTGAACCGCTGGGAGGCCTATACCAAGGCAATTGACGAGACGATCAGACGCACCCATACAGACGCCGCCCCGTGGACTATCGTACGATCTGATGACAAACGGCGGGCGCGTTTGAATGCAATTCGGTCAGTCCTGACGACCTTGGACTATACGGGCCGCGACGACAAAAGCCTTGAGAGCATCGACCCGCTGGTCGTTGGCGGACCTGATCTTTTGCATGGTTAAACGCGGGTATCATCACGGAAACCTGCGCCAAACATTGGTCGCTGGCTGCCTGTTCTTAATCGAAAAGAAGGGCCCGACGGGCTTTAGCCTGTCAGAAGCCGCGCGCGAAGCTGGTGTTACGCCAGCTGCTGTTTACCGCCACTTTGAAGGGCGCGAGGACTTGATTGCAGAAGCCGCGTTGCAAGGCTACGCAATTTTCGCGGACTTGATGGAGCAAGCCTACGCAGGCGGACAACCGTCTGATTTGGCGGCGTTCGAGGCCACAGGACGCGCCTATCTTGCGTTTGCGCGCAAATACCCGGGACATTATGTGGCGATGTTTGAAAGCGGGATTTCCATTCAACGAACCCCCGAATTGAACGCCGCTGCGACCCGCGCAATGGGGGTTCTTGAAACGGCAGCTGTTGCCCTTAGCCAGCACATTCCCGAACATATGCGACCACCGCCACAGATGTTTTCAGCACATATCTGGGCGATGAGCCACGGCGTCGTCGAGTTGTTTGCACGCGGCAGCCCCGGCACCAAATCGCCGTTTCCACCAGAAGACCTTTTGGAAACGGGCATCGGCATTTATTTACGCGGACTGGGCCTCGTTGCCCCCGACAGCTAGGAGACACCAAAATGGACGGCACACTGGCAGCAATATTTCTGATCGCAAGCCTGACCGATATGGCACTGACCGATTGCCCAACGGGGTGTTTGGCCCAAAGCGATGCCATATCACGTCTGTCATTTCAGGCGGCAAAGGTTGAATTTCAAGAAGATATTATCGGTGACGAAATTTACGTTGGATATGATTTTGGGACCTCATACGGCCCGTTCCAACCAACGATCGGGGCATCGATTACAGACCTTGGCGATGTTTGGGTCGGGGCGGGTCCAAAGTGGACGACACAGTCCCTGATCAACGGTCCATTTTTTGTCGAAGCGTCCCTGATGCCCGGATATTTCGCGCTGGGTGATGGCCCTGAGATTGGTGGATCACTGCAGTTTCGGTCATCCTTGGGCGCGGGCTTTGCGTTTGATAATGGCATAACGTTGCTTGCGTCGTACGACCACCGGTCTAATGCAGACACACAAGATTTTAACCCAGGACTTGAGACGATTGCCTTGCGGGTGGCATTTCCGTTCTAGCGCGATGGGTTAAAACCCATCCTACGGCAATAAAACCAGTGATCGTGCATCCCACACGACTGTTGTGGGCTCTCCGACATCAAGCACCGGCCTGCCAATCAGGTTCTTCATGGCGATGTTCAGGGGGGTATCTACCCCGTCAATGCGCACGTCATAATAGGTCATGTCACCGTAATAGACGACCTCGTCCACAACGCCGCTGATTGTTTCACGCACGGTTGTTTCACCGTCAAACAGGATCGCAAGCGTTTCGGGGCGGATGCCGACCTTGGCCAAACCAACATCAATGCCAACAGGGGCTTGTTCCGCATCTATGGTACATGCACCTAGCCCATCAACATCAACATCAATTTGGGCGGCAGAGCGGGTCACGCGGGCGTCCATAAAGTTCATTTTACCAATGAATTCGGCGACACGTCGGCTGTTGGGGCGGCGATATAACGTCTCTGGATCGTCCATCTGCCCGATCTCACCGTCAAACATGACCGCAATCCGGTCCGACATGACCAACGCCTCTTCTTGATCGTGGGTGACAAGGATGAACGTGATACCCACATGCCGCTGAAGCTGCATCAGTTCGACCTGCATTTGTTCACGCATTTTTTTATCAAGCGCAGAAAGAGGCTCGTCGAGCAGTAACACCTTGGGTTTCAAGATGAGGGCACGTGCAAGGGCAACCCGCTGCCGTTGGCCGCCAGACAGTTCATGCGCGGAGCGGTGGCCAAAGCCTGTCAACCCAACCATATCCAAGGCCGCATCAACAGCAGTGGACTTATCAATATCAGGCCGTTTGCGCAGACCAAAGGCCACGTTTTCGGCAACCGTCAGATGTGGGAAAATCGCATAAGATTGGAACACCATATTTGTCGGGCGTTGGTTTGCTGGCACCCCCGCCACGTCGCGGTCACTGATCATGACAACGCCGCTGGATACGCCTTCAAACCCTGCGATCGTGCGCAGCAACGTCGTTTTACCGCAGCCCGATGGCCCCAGCAAAGAGAAAAACTCGCCTTGGTTTATTGTCAGATTGATATCGCGCAATGCGTGATAATCGCCAAAATATTTATTCACACCAGAAAGGGAAATGAGGCTGGTCATAAGAAGCCACCTTTGTCTTTGACGCCAACACGAGCCATGCCGCGTCTGCGTAGAATTTCAGCGATCGTCAGCAACACAATCGACATGCTGACAAGGATCGTGCCCAAGGCCATGACGACAGGCAACGATGCCGGAAACCGTAAAAGCCCCCAAATATACACAGGCATTGTGGGGTTTGCACCGGTCAGGAAAAACGCGATGATGAATTCATCAAGGCTGATCGTGAAGGCGATCAACATCGACGAAACGATCCCCGGCATGACGAGCGGTAACGTCACCAGCCGGAAGGCCGACCAACGGCTTTCGCCAAGGTCCATCGCGGCCTCTTCCATGGATGGATCAAGGTTTTGGAATGCGCCGTTCAGGATCGCAATTGAAAACGGAGTGCAGATCAACACATGGGCCGCGATGACGGTCCAATTGGACAGCCCCATATCAAGGATTTGTATGGCAACAACCAAAAGTGAAACCGCTACGATAATCTCTGGCAGGACCAGCGGGATCATAACGAGTCCAATGATACTGCGCTTCATCGGAAAGTTATACATCGCCCCTGCCCGTGCAGCACACACGCCGAGGATTGTGGACAACACCGCAGTGATACACGCGATATACAACGAGTTTTGAACCGACCTGTGCAAGGCTTGGGTGGTCAATAGCTGCGAAAACCAGTCTGTCGTGAAACCAGAAAGCGGGAACGCAATGATCGTCGCGTCATTGAACGCAAAAACCGGCAGCAGCACGATGGGCGCATACAGAAATATCAAATAGGCGATGGCATAGACGCGCAACGTCATGATCTGCCTCGCAACCAGCGGCGGTTGAGGGCGACAAACATCAGGCTGATCGCGGTCACACACAGCATGGCAACAATCGCAAGTGCAGCCCCGAGGGGCGCGTTATTCAGCGCCAGAAACTGGGTTTGGATCATGTTCGCGACCAGCTTACCTCCTGCTCCGCCCATCAATTCCGGCGTTACGTAGTCGCCGATTGTAGGAATGAAGACGATCAAAACCGCAGCAACAACACCCGGCATGGCCAAGGGAAGCGTGACGCGGAAAAATGTGCTGAATTTACTTTCACCAAGGTCTTGTGATGCTTCCAACAACGAGCGGTCGATCTTTTCCAAGGCGACAAATATCGGAAGAATGGCAAACGGCGCAAATGCGTGGGCCAATGTGATGATGACCGCGTTGACGTTATACAAGATGAATGTCAGCGGCTCGTCGATGACACCTATTCCCACCAAGCCGCTGTTCACAACGCCGTTGTAGCCTAAGATGACTTTCCACAAGAACACGCGGATCAGGTAGCTGGTCCAAAACGGGATGGTGATCAGGAATAACCAAAGTGATTTCCGTGATGGTTTTACATGAAAAGACACGAAGTAAGCCACTGGAAACGCAAGAATAACGGTCACTGCGGTCACGCAGCCAGATACAAATAATGACCGTTTTAGAAGTGCGCCAAAGATCGGTTGCGCCCAAATCTCGCGGTAGTTTTGCAGCGTGAACGTCGTGTCCAAGGTCATGAAATCTTGGGTCCAGAAACTGAACAACACAATCGCGCCAATAGGGAATGCCAGCATGATCAACACATAGATCAACGGCGGGCTGATCATCAGCAACCCGCGACGTGCCTCTGTTGCTGTTAGCTTTGCCCACATATGTTTGATTTTCACTGCGCAGGGGGAAAGTGCAAGCGGCAATTCTAAGTCTGCGGCGACGTCTTCATCTGCGCGGCAATCAAAGACGGCTCCAAAGCCTGCGCCGCGCCAAGCCGATCTGCATCAGACTTGTTCTGGCTTAGCTTTGATTTCCCCAAAATGCGTGTTGGGTGAATGTCAAAGGCGACGATACCGTTTAGTTTTTCTTCCATGAAATCAGCAGGCATGTCAGCCATACGCCATGCGGCATCTCCGTTTGTGCGGGTCTCCAACACTTTAGTGAGCAGCCCGACAACGGCCAATTTTGACTTGCGGTCATGACTGAACGAGATCCGACCATGCACATGCACCACCTCATAGTTCCACGTTGGCACGACGGCATGGGTGTCTGCCTTGCTTGGATACCAATTGGGCGAGATATAGGCGTTTTCACCGCTAAAAACCGCTAAGACATCTTGGTTTGCGTCAAGAATTTGGTGCAGATCATTCGCCAAAGCAATATGACCGATCAACATGTCCTTGATCATCATCACAGGAATATGATCCGCGCGCAATCCATGCGCAGTATGCGTCACAAGGGTCGCCAAGGGCGCCGCTTCAATAAGGGCCGACACAGCCGACATGTCTGTCTTCTTAAAGTCTTTCGGTAAGTACACGTCATAATCCTTTGTCTTAAAACGAAAAAGGGCGACCCGATTGGGCCGCCCGTCTCCTATTCCATGCAACCAAAGCTTAACGCTTGGAGAACTGGAAGCTCTTACGGGCTTTTGCTTTACCGTATTTCTTACGCTCAACAACACGGCTGTCGCGTGTCAGGAAGCCAGCGGCTTTCAGCGAGGGACGCAATGTTGGGTCAAACAACTGCAGTGCTTTGGACACGCCGTGCTTAACCGCACCAGCTTGACCGGACAGACCGCCGCCTTTGACAGTTGCGACAACGTCGAACTGACCAGTAACACCAGCAACCGAGAACGGCTGCGCAAGGATCATCTGCAGAACTGGACGTGCAAAGTACACCTTCATTTCTTGACCGTTTACGGTGACTTTACCGGAACCCGGCTTAATCCAAACGCGTGCAACCGCATCTTTACGCTTACCAGTTGCGTAAGAACGACCCAGTGCGTCCTTAACAGACTCGCGGGTGATGACAGGCGCGTCAACAGCAACAGGCGCATCTACGCCTTCTGCAACTTGGCCCAGCTCTTCAAGAGAGTTCACTTGATCGACCATTATGAAGTCCTCGTGTTCTTAGGGTTCATGGATGCAACATCCAGAACTTCAGGCTTTTGAGCTTCCATACCGTGCTCAGTGCCCGGGAAAACGCGCAGGTGCGTCATTTGCTGGCGGGACAACTTGCCACCGGGCAGCATACGCTGAACGGCTTTCATGATGATACGCTCTGGGTGCTTGCCTTCAAGGATATCGGCTTTCGTCTTTTCCTTGATCCCACCGGGATGGCCAGTATGCCAGTAATATTTTTCATCACGCTTGTTACCGGTCATCTGGATTTTCTCACAGTTGATTACGATAATATTGTCGCCCATATCCATGGACGGCGTGAAGGTTGGCTTGTGCTTGCCGCGCAAGCGCATTGCGATAACCGAAGCAAGACGACCCAAAACAATGCCTTCAGCATCAATAATGAACCATTTCTTGTCGATATCTCCAGGAGTAGCGGAGAAGGTTTTCATAAATCACCAATTCTTAAGGGGCCATAAGCGACCCGAGTGTTCGATAGGAGGCTTATAAAGGCGCCACGTGACGGGTCAAGCGCACTTTTTTCATAAAAATCATTCAAAATCAAACACTTGCAAATTAGGTATTATTTTACCCCATTATTTTGGAGGTATTGAATACGTCAAAGACGCCCGCGCAACTGGCGCAGCCATGCCTTGGCTATAGATCAGGCAATCCCCAACCGCCAGAACGCGTCCCAGTTTATGCAGAACAGCCTCACAGATCAGATCCACTCCTGCTGCAGGTTTGCGCATGAAATCGATGCTGCAACTGGTTGTCACAGCCAAGGCTTCGGGTCCGATCCGGCTGAGAATCGCCAAGTACATGCCCACATCCGCAAGCGCGAACATCGTGGGCCCAGATACAGTGCCACCGGGGCGCAAATGCCGATCCGCCGTTACCAGTTTCACGCGGATACCCGTTGGCGTGACCTCCAAAACTTGGAAATCTGCATGTACTTGCGGGAAAACCTCGATCAGAAACGCCTGCAATGCGTCCACATCCATTTTGATATCCACGGCTTTCCTCCTG
The DNA here is from genome assembly GCA_023955335.1 of Yoonia sp. Classification (GTDB taxonomy): domain Bacteria; phylum Pseudomonadota; class Alphaproteobacteria; order Rhodobacterales; family Rhodobacteraceae; genus Yoonia. The sequence goes on along the minus strand of JAGSGF010000013.1, from coordinate 39,280 downwards.
TGATGTCTTTGGCTAACCTGCGCTCAACACAGAGCAAAGGGCAAGACCATGGAATTGATCACGCGCGAAAACCTGGACGGCGTATGCCGGATCACACTTAACGTCCCTGCCCGTTTGAATGCACTTAGCGACGCGATGATCGCGGCCCTACACGCGGTGTTGGACGACATCGCACAGGACCCGACGGTCAAAGCAGTCATCATTGCTGGCGCAGGCAAGGCCTTCTGTGCGGGTCATGACCTAAAAGAAATGCAAGCCAAACGAGATGCACCCGATGGTGGCGCTGCCGATTTCAAAGACCTGTTTGACAGATGCGCCGCGATGATGGCGCGCATTCAATCGTTGCCTCAACCTGTTATCGCGCAAGTCCACGGTATCGCGACTGCGGCAGGCTGCCAATTGGTTGCGACATGTGATCTGGCAGTCGCAGACGCGGACACCAGATTTGGCGTCAATGGCGTGAACATCGGCTTGTTCTGTTCCACCCCCATGGTCGCGTTGACGCGCAACATAGGGCGCAAGGCGGCGTTTGAGATGCTCACAACGGGCCGGTTCATTCCTGCATCAGAGGCGAAATCACTTGGACTGATCAACCGCGCGGTTCCAGCCGCTGATCTTGCAGCCGAAACCCTTGCCCTTGCCCAAACGATCGCAGGTAAGCTCGCCAGCGCCGTAACAACTGGCAAATCGGCATTCTACACCCAAGCACCGATGACGACGGCTGATGCCTACGATTTCACCGGCCAAGTTATGGTCAATAATATGGCGAACGCCGACACGAACGAAGGGATCAACGCGTTTCTAGAAAAGCGCGATCCAGACTGGACCTGACCTAAAGCTGATAAATATCGCTAAACTTTTCAGTCAGATACGCAAGCAACGGCGCCTCTGTCGGAGCCGCACCAGCGGCACGCGTAATCACATCACGTGGCTCATATAGCCCACCATGGGTCTGAACATTCTCACGTAACCAAGTGGTCGCACGCGTCGTGTCACCCCGCGCCAAATCCGCATCCAAATTGGGGACATCGCGGCGCAACGCGGTGTTGAGACAGCCCGCATAAACGTTGCCCAAACTATATGTCGGGAAATACCCCATCAGCCCTTCGGACCAATGCACATCTTGCAAGATACCATTTGATGGCTTGTCCACGCCATAACCGAAGTCGGTGGCAAAACGGTCATTCCAAGCAGCCTCTAGATCAGCGACGGCAAGATCACCTGCAATCAAGGCTCGTTCCAGATCAAAGCGCATCAGTACATGTAAATTATACTGCACCTCGTCAGCCTCTGTACGGATAAACCCGTCGGATACCGCATTCACGCAGGCATAAAACGCATTCTCATTGGCAATCCCAAAATCGCCAAACGCATCGCGCATTTGACCGTAGAGCCAGCCTGTAAACGCACGACTGCGCCCGATCTGGTTTTCATAAATTCGGCTTTGGCTTTCGTGCACGCCCATCGACACACCGCTGCCCAATGGGGTCAAAAGATAATCGGCATTGATATTCTGCTCGTAGGCCGCATGCCCAACCTCGTGAATGGTTGAATAGAAACAGTTAAACGGATCGGCAGGATTAGTACGGGTTGTGATGCGCACATCAATGCCCGACCCGCTTGAAAACGGGTGCACTGCTTTGTCGATGCGGCCTTTGGTCAGATCATAGCCAAACGTCAGCGCCAGCTTGGTCGACAGCGCAAGCTGTGCGGCCTCGTCAAATGTGCCTGTTAGCGCCCGTGGCTTTGGCTTGTCCAAAATCGCAGCCCGCAGATCCACCAATCCGGGGCGCAAGGCGGCAAACATCGCGGCAATCTCGGCACCTGTTGCACCTGGCTCATAGTCGTGGAGCAACGCATCGTAACGATCACCACCAGCGGCCAGCGCATCGGCCTCTTCTTTGCGCAGGGCAACAACTTTTTCCAAAACAGGTAAATAGGACGCAACATCTTCCTCGGACCGCGACTTGGCCCAAACGCGGTGTGCCAGCGACGTGGTCTTGGCGATCTCTGCAGCCAATGTGGCAGGTACTTTCATCGTCCGGTCATAGCTGCGCTGAATATGGCGCAAATTCGCTGTGGCCCCGTCATCTACGGCCTCTGCTTTGGCCAACCAGTCGCCAACACGCGGATCAATGCGCCGTGCATGCAGCACATTCGCCATTGCGGCATGTTCCTCGGCCCGTTGCGGAGCGGCATTTTCAGGCATCATGGTTTCTTGGTCCCACCCAAGGCGACCTGCAACTTGGGATAGGGCCTCGGTCTCGCGCTGAAACGCGATCAGATCATCATATGCGGCCATTGATCAAGCTCCTTGAATGGATTGAGAGTGCGGGTATTGCGCAAGGAAACGCGCGCGCAGGATCACCACCCAAAGCACAACCGCGCCCAATTGGTGCACAATCGCGATCTCCCATGGGGCGGAATAGATGACCGTCGCGATGCCAAGCACGACCTGCACCACCATCGCCGCCAGCATTGCATGAAATGCGAACCGTGTGCGGTCATTACCAGATTTTCGTGCGCGGGCCCAAACGCGCACGCCAAAGCCAAACAAGACATAGCCGGCCATCCGGTGCATGAACTGCACCAGCCCGTCATCTTCAAAGAAATTCCGCCATATCGGGGTCAGGCCAAATGGGTCAGGTGGAAAGAACCCACCCGCCATTAACGGCCAATCAGGATAGTTCCGGCCTGCATCAATACCAGCCACCAAGGCCCCAAAGAGAATCTGCACAAACGCCAGCACGACCAGCCAACTGGCCAAACGGGTCAGACCCGCATCACCCATCCGGCGATCTTGCAAAAGATCAGCATCGCGGCGTGACAGCTGCATCACAAACCACGTGATAAATCCGAAGATGACAAAGGCCAATCCAAGGTGCGTGGCCAACCGGTAAGACGCGACATCCGTCATGCCTTCTTTCAGGCCGCTCGACACCATCCACCAACCAATCGCACCCTGAAGGCCGCCCAAGCCCCCCAAAAGCAGCAGCCGTCCGGTCCATCCACTTGGCATCTTGCGGGTCACTAAGAACCCGACAAAGCCCAAGGCCCAGACAAGCCCGATCACGCGGCCAAGCTGACGGTGGCCCCATTCCCACCAATAGATGGATTTAAACTCGGCCAGCGACATGCCTTTGTTTTGCAGCTGATATTCATCAATCGCTTTGTATTTATCGAATTCTTCGAGCCAGACCGCCTCTGATGTGGGTGGCATCGCACCCGCGAAGGGCGCCCATTCGGTAATCGACAAACCGCTGTCGGTAAGACGGGTCATGCCGCCGATAATAATCATCAGGCCCACAAGACCAAAAATCAGCCCAAGCCAGACACGCACAGCACCACGGGCGCCCTGCCCGCCACGGTCAATCCCGCCGGGGGCTGCTACCTGCTTTTGCACGTCGCCAACATCTTCGAAAATACTGCGTGTTTTATCTGGCATTTGGATAACCCTTTTTACTTAACGCGCAATCTAGGGCGGCTGGCTGACAGGGGCAAGCGCGACAGGGTGTCTCTATTCGCCGCGTTCTTTCCAACGGACCATCTGACGCAATATTCCATGCAACATTTGCACGTCTGCACGGGTTAGCGGCATCCGGCTCCACAGGTTCCGCAGATTGGCCTTCATGCTGGGGCCTTTGTGTTCCGGGTAAAAGAAACCGGCCGTCTCCAGCCGGTCCTCATAATGGGACGCAAGGGCTGCCATCTCGGACTGGCTCGCCCAGTCGCCAACATGGCTGACGGTTTCAGGCACAACATCCGTGGTTGCGCGCTGAAATTCATACGCCGTGAGCAATACGCATTGGCCCAAATTCAGCGATGCAAATTCGGGGTTCACGGGAACCGAGATGATCGCATTGGCACGAACGATATCTTCGTTCTCGAGGCCTGCGCGTTCGGGGCCGAACAGCACAGCGACCTTTTGACCGGCAGCAATGCGATCACGGGCTTCGGTCATCGCGGCCTCCGGGGTCAAGACCGGCTTGGTCAAATCACGGTCGCGCGCGGTGGTCGCATAGACATAGGTGCAATCGGAAATCGCATCGTCTGTCGTTTCGAACAATTGCGCCTCGTCCAATAAACGCCCCGCACCGCTGGCCATTGCCACGGCTTTTTGGTTCGGCCAACCATCGCGTGGGGCCGTTATCCGCATCCGGTCGAGCCCGAAATTCCACATCGCACGGGCCGCAGCACCAATGTTTTCGCCCATCTGCGGGCGGATCAGGATGAATGTGGGCTGCGCGCGGTCTGTCGGCATCAAGGCTTCCTTCATTGGTTTTGCGCGTGATACGCTGACAGCAATAGTGACGCAAGGAGCAGCACAATCGCCTTTGCCCGCAGACATGCGGAATGAATGCAAGAGGCGTTGGGTAACACACCAAACATGTCGGAAAAGCAGATGTTTGGCGGGCTTTGCGTTATGTTGAACGGCCATATGGTCTGCGGTGTGCACAAAGACGGCGGCATGGTTGACGTGTCCCAAGACGTGCTGAGTGATCACATCGGGCTGAAGAAAATCGTATCCATGGCACCGGATTACGCAAAATCATTACCTCCGAAGTAGCCAAACCTGCCAATCCCCGCTAGAACGCGGCAAACGCCATCAAATTTATGCGAAAGTTGCCCCTATGTCTGACACCCTTGAAATGCCGCAGCTTTATCTCATTACGCCAAATGAGATCGACTTGATGTCTTTCCCCGATCAGCTTGCTGCCTGTCTGGATAGCACTGACATTGCGTGTGTGCGCTTGTCACTTGCCAGCCGCGACGAAGACCACATCGCAAAAACCGCAGATGCGTTGCGCGAAGTGACCCATGCGCGTGACGTGGCCTTGGTGATCGAAAGTCACATTCAGCTTGTCGAACGGCTTGGGCTTGACGGCGTGCACCTATTGGATGGATCGCGGTCAATCAAAAAGACCCGCAAAGATTTGGGCGACGATGCGATTATTGGCACCTATTGTGGCAACTCAACCCATGATGGCATGACTGCTGGCGAGTTGAGCGCGGATTATATCAGCTTTGGCCCTGTTGGGACCAGCGTTCTGGGCGATGGCGAAACGGCCCCGATTGACCTGTTTGAATGGTGGTCGCAGATGATTGAGGTCCCCGTCGTTGCCGAAGGCGCGCTGACCATGGATCTGATCCGGAAACTGACGCCGCATACCGACTTCTTTGCCTTTTCAGACGAGGTTTGGAAAAACGAAGATCCGGTTGCTGCACTAAAGGCTTTGATCAACGCGATGAGCTAAGCCGCTGCGGACCTGATCCTCGAGCGATTTGGCCAAAACCTTGCGGTTTGCGTAATCCGACAATTGTACAGGCGGATGGTAAATAACCGTCACGCTGCCCTGCGTTGGTGCGGCCAAAGTTGCTAGCAGATGTGGCCCGAAATCCATATCACCCCACCAGCCATAGAACCGCGCGTCGGTGCCCTCCGGGGATGAATATCGCAGTGTAACGGACTGTAAACGCATTATTTCTGCCAGTGCCGGATCAAAGAATGCAGCAAATAATGTCGGCTTAAACGGCAAGACCTGTAAACCATCTGTGCTGGTGCCTTCAGGGAAAAACAGCAGTTTATGTCCAGCATGTAACCGTGCGCGGAATACTTCTACCTGTGAAGACGCCTCGCGGCGATCACGTTTGATAAACACAGTGCCCGTTGCACGCGCGAGCCAACCAATGCCGGGCCATGCGGCGACTTCTGCCTTGGACACAAAGTAGATCCGCTTCGCTGCATTCAGCGCGAAAATATCGAGCCACGACGAATGATTTGCCACAACTGCGCCAGCCCCCTGCATAGGCGTGCCTACCCGCGTATAACCGATCCCGAGGATGAAAAAGGCGGACCGACATACAAATTGCGTGATATAGGGCGTCCAAGGGCGGCGCAGGCCGAACAAGGGCCTCTCGATCAACCGCGTCGCCAGTAGCAACAGCAGACAGCCAAAGACAACGACCGCCAACGGCACCCCGCGCAGACCAACACGCACCCAGCCCATGGGCGTGATCGTGATATGATCGGGTTCAGGTACGCCGCGCCAGCTATCAGTCATGTGCGGTCTCCTGCACCGTATAATGCCGCAGCCCGCGCAGTCATCTGGGCGGTATCCAAGATCAGGCAAATATCAGTCGTGTTAAACGCATGATCAACATAGGCACCCTGCCCGACAACGCCGCCAAGCCGCAGATACGCCTTTATCAGCGCAGGCGTAGCGCGCATCGCAGCTTTGCGGTCGATTTGATCCACGGGAATAATCGTCATTGGTACAGCGTGTGGGGCCTTCGCAGTCGCAGTCATCGTGTCATCAGCGCGATGTTTATCTGCAAGGTAGGACAACGGTTCAGCCAATTCATTCACGTTGGTGCCATGAAACGAGGCAACGCCGAACAAAATCTCAGTATCAAGATCAACCGCAAAATCGGCAAGTCCGGCCCAAAGATGCAACATTGCAGTGCCGCCTCGATAATCCGGGTGAAGGCACGACCGGCCAAGCTCTAGCAAGCGACGGCCAGACCCGACGAGCACCGACAAATCGAATTCACCCGCACAATAAAACCCGCCTGCAGCCCGTGCCTGATCGGTCGTCATCGTTCGGTAAACACCCACAACGCGATCATCCGCAGGGCGGGTCGTATCTTCGAGCAGTAGATGGGTCGCATGGTCGTCAAACGCGTCACATTCCCGCTTGGTTTCATGGTTAACATCAGGGCCGTCACCGCCAAGCTCATCCACAAACACGGCATAGCGTAATCGCTGGGCAGCACGGATATCTGCAGGCGTGGCGGCCTGACGGACCACAAAAGACGGATTGGCAGACGGCATCATGGTCCTTTTCAAAGTCACAAGCGATCGTGTTTTAGGTTTCTGTTAACGATTTGGCAACGCTTTTGGCAGAGCGTGCATTAACTATGATTGACAGGCAGGGATGGCTCGCTACCTTAGGTTGTTACGTCGCTACTTTGAACAAGGATCAGCATGACCCGCGCACCATCAACGACGACTTTGCCCGTTTCACGAAAATTGACCGTAACCTTACCGTTGATATTTGACTGCACTTGGCCGATGCCCCAATCATCTTGTGTCGGGTGGCGCACCAGCATACCTGGTTCCAAAATTGATGTCATATCCACAGTTCAAAATTCCTTTTAAGCTTAGAGGCATGCAATGAACGCCGACCTCGCGGCATTGATCGGGGCGCGTATTTGTCACGACCTTATCAGCCCAATTGGTGCAATCGGCAATGGCGTCGAGCTTCTTACAATGTCCGCCCCTGCGGGCGCCAGCCCCGAGCTCGATTTGATCGCTGAAAGTGTGCGTAACGCCAATGCCCGAATCAGATTTTTCCGCATCGCGTACGGGGCTGCGAGCAAAGACCACATCATCGGTCGCCAAGAGGTGATTTCTGTCCTGACAGCAACTGCCCAAGGTGGCCGGTTCACCTATTTCTGGAAAATCGAAGCCGATCAGTCACGCCAGTTGGTCCGGATCGCGTTTCTATTGCTGCAGTGCTTAGAAACAGCGATGCCACTTGGCGGTGAAATTCTTGTCGTGAAAGACGGTGAGCAGTATGTAATAACGGGCTCGGGGCCACGCTTGGTCATCGATACGGTGCTTTGGGACAGTTTGACAAACCCAAATGTTCAGTTTGATCATAAAGCAGCGCAAGTTCAGTTCGCGCTTGTCCCATCGGTGATAGCAGACGCGGGGCGCGAGCTGACCATCAGTCACGACGCTCACAGCATAACGGTCCGATTTTAAGCGCGCACCGTTCCGTCGCCAACAACAAGATACTTAAAGCTTGTCAGTTGCACTGCACCTACGGGTCCGCGGGCATGTAATTTGCCTGTCGCTATCCCAATCTCCGCACCCATGCCAAATTCACCACCATCGGCAAATTGGGTCGACGCATTGCGCATCAAAATGGCACTATCAAGCTGGTGAAAGAATTTATCCGCAACAGCGTCATCTTCGGTCAAAATTGCATCGGTATGATTGCTACCAAAGCTGCGAATATGGTCGATCGCGGCATCAACGCCATCAACGACCTTTGCTGCGATGACCATATCAAGAAACTCATGCCCAAAATCATCGGCACTGGCAGCGACCGTGCCGGCGGTTTTCGCAACGGATGCATCACCGCGCACCTCGACACCCGCGTCAATCAGATCGCGGATCAGAATATCACCATGTGCATCGTAAAACGCGCGGTCAACCAACAGACATTCAGCTGATCCACAAATGCCCGTCCGGCGGGTCTTTGCGTTCAAAATCACGCGACGCGCCTTTTCTAAGTCAGCCGCACCATCAACATAGACATGACAAATGCCTTCTAGATGCGCGAATACCGGCACGCGGGCCTCTTTTTGGACCAAACCGACAAGCCCTTTGCCGCCGCGCGGGACAATCACATCAATGTGGTCCACGGCTTGTAGCATCGCAGTCACAGCGGCGCGGTCGCGGGTCGGAATAAGTTGGATGGCATGTTTGGGCAGGCCGGCCGTCACAAGCCCGATTTCAAGACAAGCATGAATAGCGGTGCTGGAATGGAAACTCTCTGATCCGCCGCGCAAAATAACGGCATTGCCGGATTTCAGGCAAAGCGCACCAGCGTCGGCAGTCACGTTCGGACGGCTTTCATAGATGACACCGATCACACCAATCGGCGTGCGCACGCGACGAATATGCAGTCCAGTTGGCTGGGTCCAGCTTTCCGTCACTTCGCCGATCGGATCTGATTGCGCCGCCACAGCACGCAAGCCATCAACCATGCCCTGTATCCGCGCCTCGTCCAGCATCAACCGGTCCATCATCGCCGGTGACAGACCTTTGTCGGCACCAAACGCCAAATCCTTAGCGTTGGCGGCCAAAATATCAGCGCGTTGCGCCCACACAGCGTCAGCAGCAGCAAGCAATGCCGTCTCTTTCGCCGCAGCAGATGCCGTTGCAAGCCCACGTGCGGCAGCCCGCGCATTTACGCCAATAGTCTGCATTACGTCTGCTATATCCATGATATCCCTCATAAAATCATATCATCGCGGTGCATCAAAGCAGCCCGCCCTTTGTACCCAAGCACCTGTTCAATCTGATCTGACTGGTGGCCCAAAATCTGCGACGTCTCGATGCTCGTGTAGCGAATAAGGCCAGTTGCGATCGTTTCACCTGTTTGCGTGCAAATCTCAACTGGATCACCACGATCAAAATCACCGCGAACCCCAGTCACGCCAGCAGGCAACAGGCTTTTACCCGCTAAAAGTGCGCGATGGGCACCGTCATCCACAACCACAGCGCCGCGAGGCTTCATCGTAGCGATCCAGCGCTTACGGGCTGTCTGCGGGTCTGTTTGGGGTGTAAACCACGTAGACTTAGCACCATTACTTAACAATTTTAGGGGGTTATGGAGCGACCCTAATGTAATTGCCATGGCGCACCCTGCCTCTGTGGCAATCTTGGCGGCCATAATCTTTGTTTTCATGCCACCTTTGGACATAACAGAGGCAGATTCACCGGCCATATCGTCTATGTCTTTGGTGATACGTTTAACAATTTCAATATGTTGCGCGTCACTGTGCAAGTTGGGGTTCGCCGTATAAAGCCCGTCCACATCGGACAATAAAACCAACTGATCGGCCCCAATTGTCACTGCGACTTGGGCGGCTAATCTGTCGTTATCACCAAAACGGATTTCGTCGGTGGCAATGGTATCATTTTCGTTCACGATGGGCGTGACGCCAAGCGATAAAAGCGTTTGCATCGTGGCACGGCTGTTCAAATACCGCCGGCGATCAGCAGAGTCCTCTAACGTCACAAGAATCTGAGCGGTGGTTATGCCATGCGGCGCGAGCACCTCTTCATAGGCGCGGGCCAGTTGAATTTGACCAACAGCGGCAGCAGCTTGGGATTGTTCCAGCGGCAATGTCGTTGCAGGCAAGCCTAAGACAACCCGCCCCAGCGCGATGGACCCCGATGACACCAAGATTACATCAGTGCCACGGCCACGAATTTCAGCCACATCCTCGGCCAATGACGCGAGCCAATCGCGGCGCAATGCGCCCGTCTCAGAGTCAACCAAAAGGGCTGATCCTATCTTAACAACCAGTCGTTTTGCGTCTTTTAAGGCTGCCAAGGGGCGTCCTCCTGATCCAGCTCCGCCTCCTCCGCTACGCGGTGGCGCAAGCGGTTGTCGTCAATTTCGGCGCGCAATGCACGCAACACGTCGGGCACGCCTTCACGGCTCACACCCGACATCAGCATCACAGGGGTGCCGGTGGCGGCCTCTAACTCTTCTTTGATGAATGTACGCTCTTCATCATCAAGCGCGTCGATCTTGTTTAAGACAGTGACACGCGGCTTGTCGGCCAAATCGCCGCCATATGCCTCGAGTTCGCGAATGATCGTCTTGTAGTCCTCAACCGGATCACCGGATGCGCCATCAACAAGATGCAACAAGACCGCACAGCGTTCGACGTGCGCAAGGAACAAATCCCCCAGACCGCGGCCTTCGCTTGCACCAGCAATCAAGCCAGGAATGTCAGCCACAACAAATTCAACGTTATCAATCCCAACAACACCCAAGTTTGGCACAAGGGTCGTAAACGGATAATCAGCAACCTTTGGACGGGCGTTCGACGTGGCCGCAAGGAACGTGGATTTCCCCGCATTGGGCATGCCCAGCAGCCCAACATCGGCAATCAGCTTGAGCCGCAGCCAAATTGTACGCTCGACCGCTTCTTGACCCGGATTGGCCCGACGTGGGGCTTGGTTTGTCGCAGATTTGAAATGCAGGTTACCCCACCCACCGTTGCCACCTTTGGCAATTACAACGCGCTGGCCGACCTCGGTCATGTCGGCGATAACCGTCTCTTGGTCCTCGTCCAGAATTTCGGTACCGACAGGCACAAGCAGCACCTTATCGATGCCGTCGCGGCCCGTGCATTGACTGCCCATGCCGTGCTGGCCATTTTGCGCAAAGAAATGCTGTTGATAGCGGAAATCGATCAGGGTGTTCAGGCCGTCGACGACCTCGACAACCACAGAGCCGCCAGCGCCGCCATCACCACCATCTGGGCCGCCATATTCGATAAACTTTTCCCGCCGGAACGAAATACAGCCCGCACCACCCGCACCAGAGCGGATATAAACCTTCGCAAAATCAAGAAACTTCATCGTAGTGGCCTTTCGGGGCTGTCTTGCGCAGGGGGTAGTCTATTGCGCGGCGGTTCTCAAGCTGCGCTTGGCTGGTCGGACGGAAACCGTCACAGGCCGGTCTTAAGAGTGTATGTCCATGTGGGTACTGTCGCGCCGCGGGCAACGGAAAACGCTTCTGCATCGCCAAGATAGTCGAACCCGCAGTTGGTCAATACACGCGCTGACCCCGGGTTGTCTTGGAACATCTCGGCAAAGAACCTCTTTGCTGCGTGTGGATTGGCCGCAATCATGGTGCGCACCGCTTCTGACGCAAAGCCAGTGTTCCAGAACGCGGGTGCGACCCAGAAAAACACCTCGGATTGATCGCGGTCCATGCGGTTCAAGCTGATGACACCAATCGCTTCGGCGTGACCTTTGGCCGATCCATCCATGACCCATACGTCTTCCGCACGGTCAGGTGAATTTGCACGGGCGATCATCGCCTCAACAGCGCCGGGTGGCATCGGATGCGGCATGGCGCGGCTGCCACGGGCGACACGAACGTCGGATGCATACATCTCAATGAGACCGGAATCGGATTTCTGGATCGGGCGCATAACAAAGCGGTCCGCGGGAATGGTCAATTGGGTGTTCAATGAGTCATGTAACATGCATTTTCCTCCTCGAAAAAATCGCTAACCCAACAAATATCGCTGTGGGACCAAAACGAAAAAGGGGATCGGTTTGCACCGATCCCCTAAATTATGTGTTACCTTAGGTTCGGTTTATTCAGCGGCCTCCGCCACTGGAAGAACCGAAATAAAGGTGCGGCCTTTCAGGCCTTTGTGGAATTGGACGTTGCCAACAACAGTTGCAAAGATCGTATGATCCTTGCCCATGCCAACGTTCGCACCCGGCCACATCTTCGTGCCACGTTGGCGCATGATGATGTTGCCTGGGATGACAGATTCGCCACCAAATTTCTTAACGCCAAGACGGCGTCCAGCTGAGTCACGACCGTTACGGGATGAACCGCCTGCTTTTTTATGTGCCATGGTGTCTCTCCTTAACCTTTAGCGAATTCAGCAGCCTGAACCAACCAGTCGTCACGGTCGATGCGGCCTTTGAAAGACAATTTCTCGTCCATGTCAGCCACATCTTCTGGCGTCCATGCTGCGATTTGCGCGAATGATGTCACATCCAGTGCGTGAAGCTTTTTCACGATAACCGGACCAACACCGCTGATGCGTGTCAGATCGTCGGCATCGGTAGACGCTGCTGCTTTCGCCTTTGGTGCGGCCTTAGCTGGCTTTTCAGCGTTTGGCGCGGCTGCCTTAGGTGCTGCAGTTTTCTTCTCAGCTTTTGGCTGGGAAGCACGTGCAGCTGCGGCTGCTGCCTTCAACGATGTTGGTGCGCCAAGTGCGACTGCATAAGAAACGCCAGCGCCGCCCATTGCAGCTTTAACACCGGACTTATCAGCGCCTGATTCTAGGATATCGCCGATCCGGACAAGCGTCAGTTGCTGACGGTGGCCCTTTTTACGTGCGGAAGAGTGCTTCCGGCGACGCTTAACGAAGTTGATGGTCTTTTCACCTTTGATCTGGTCGATCACTTCGGCTTGCACGCCAGCGTCTGCCACGAAAGGCGCGCCAACAGTGTTATTTACCATCAATACTTCGTTGAATTGGATAGTTTCGCCGGCAGAAGCGTCCAGCTTTTCAACACGCAATACGTCGCCTGAGGCAACTTTGTACTGCTTGCCGCCGGTTTTGAGAACCGCAAACATATGTCTTTCCTTTAATGTCCCGCGTCATGGAGGCCCCTGTATATACAGGCGTTTTGTACCTTTGGACGGCGCGCCCTATTGGGCGTAATTTCGCATAGCACCAAACAAGTCACTTGCTCGGATGGCGGCTTATCAGTCCATACTGGGTTCAAGTCAAGCACAAAGACAAAGGTCAAAACATGCGCATCGCCCTTTCCTGTCTGGTTCTTTTAACCGGATGCACCAACGAGGCCAATGACGTAGGCAATCCGCTTTTGCGGCCCTTCAACGGCATTGCCACTTTGGCGCAAAACCTGATGTCTGATGACAGGCGAGGTCCCGTCGAGGTTTTGGTGAAATCAAACCACCCTGCCCTGATTGATCAGATCAATGCGGGCACTGGCCCAATTCTGATCCAAGCCATGGATACCGCCCGCATTCCAGACAGCGACAGATCGGCAAGGATTATCCAGCTCCAATCAGATCTTGGACTATATGCTGCAAATCCAGGTGCGTTAGTCACCGCATTGATGGTTTATGGGAACCAATAAGGCAGATTAAGGCAGATTGTACGCAAAATGCCCCGAAATGGGTGGGAACACGTCCAAGTTTCGCCCTTTAGCCAAGTCATTCCTTTGGCGTAACGAGAAGACCGCCAAAAGGATGACGCCCGATGTCTGACTATGCATTGCAATATGTTTACCAACTCAGTGACTTTGACACGTCAGGGCGCTTAATCGCGCCGCCTGACGCACAAGAAGCGCGTGCGCAAGGCACCCCGCCCTTCAACATCGCGCTGAAGACTGGGGCGACGGCCCGTCAGGTCGACGTGACTGACAAGGATGCGGATTTCAACGATGTTGGCTATTCAACTCAGGTACTTTCGAACGCCGTGACCCTCGATGGTGTAACATACGCCGCAGGCACACGCATCCTGATCAGCTACCGCTTAACTGACGACACTGGTTTCGAAGGATATGCGATCACAATCGGCGCGGGAAACAACGGCTCCAATAACACCACGGCGTTTATCACAAACAGCCCAATGGTCCCCGGACTGACCTATGTCTTTACCGACGACAGCAATATCGGCGGGAGGCCCGCTCCTTACAGCGAGTTTGCCTGCTTTACTGCAGGGTCGCTGATTAAAACGGCCCTTGGTGAACGCCCGATTGAGGACATCGTCGCAGGCGACCGCGTCATGACGCGCGACCATGGCCTGCAAACGGTCCGCTGGGTCGGTGCGCGCACCATTCCAGCGATTGGTGATATGGCGCCGATCGCATTCGAAGAAGGTACCTTGGGCTGCTCTGCCCGACTACTGGTCTCGCCCAACCACCGCATGCTTATTTCTGGTGCGTTGGCAGAACTGGTCTGTGGCGACGATGAGATGCTGATCAGCGCGAAACTGTTGATCAACGATCGTAACGTGCGCCGGATCGAAGGCGGGCTTGTCAATTATGTGTATATCATGTTCGACTATCACGAAGTGATTTGGGCAAACGACTGCCCATCAGAAAGCACTTATGCAGGCGATCAAGCGATCAAAACACTGACCACCGATCAGGCGCGTGAAATTCTGGCTGTCTTCCCCGAACTGCGCAGCGGAACGAAGGAGCCATCCCTCGCACGTGCCGAAGGGCGCGGTTACGAAGGGATCGTGATCGGCGCGACGTTATAGGTCTTGTCCGCCCATCACCCGCGCAGCCTCGCGGCCAAGGGCAAAGCTAATCGCGTCAAACATGTCGTCAAAGGCAGCGAATAACGCCCCGTTCAGGACAGCACCAGTGTCGCTTGCCGAAAATTCGGTGTATGATTCCAAAGCTTCCGCGCTGACAGGATCATACGCCAGCAGTAAAAACCCATAGACCCATTCGGACGTATTGGCGCGAATATCCGCCTCCTGATCCCAAACATCATTCAGAATCTGGTCTTGGGTCAAAGCCTCGTCAAAGGCACCACCGGCCATCAGGCCCGAATAAAATGCCACATTTGAATTCATTGCGCCAACGACATTGGTTTCAATCAGGTCGTTGGCCTGAACAAACGCATCGACCAACTGGAACCGCTCGGAATTGTCATTCCTGGCACGCGTCGCGGCGTCCTTGCTTGCTTGGCCCACGGCATCATCCAACAAGGCACGCCGTGCACCAACCTCGAGGGACACCAGTGTTTCGCCCAAATCGGAGGTAAAGAACGCGACCATCGGGGTGACGTCCTGATCATCTAGCGCATGGATAAACGCGGCTTTCACCGATGCATGCATCGCTTCGGCGTCATAGATAGTTTCGACCGTGGCTGACCACGCGGGCGTCACTTGATTGGGAAACAGATCCGTTCCAATCTGTGCGCCATATGCCACACCCTCTTCGCGCATGATGTCGATGATATCCGGCAGCCCCAATGCCTCAAAAAGCAGGTCTGCTTCCGCGTCCTGGGCAACGGCCGGCATGGCAATACAGCTAGACGCGACAATAGAAGCGATTGCAATTGTATGGTGGATCATAATGGGTCCTTGAATAAAAATCCGGGTGACCAAAACCTATGTGTGACTTGATCATTTGCCAAGACTGGGTGACGCAATTGTCATCCCCTCCCCGATAAGCTCTTGCGCCCGCACAATGCGACGACTAAACGACGGCCATCAAATGCGGAGACGTGCCGGAGTGGTCGAACGGGGCGGTCTCGAAAACCGTTGAGCGTGCAAGCGTTCCCAGGGTTCGAATCCCTGCGTCTCCGCCATTTAGATGAGATTTATTGCTTTAGATCCATGCATTGGGGCCATCGTTCAATATTTGGATTCCAGATGCGTCCGCATATTAAAACTACTCAAAGTAGACTTTATTTATATGTAGTCCCTATGATCTGCTCCCCGAAACTTCCCTGGTTTCAATGTAGAGTTTGCTCACCCTTCCAATGGAGCAACCAAACACCCGCAGAAGTATGTCGCGCGCTTGAGAAATTTGAAGGCTCGGCGCACGATGCGCTTGCCCAGACAGATAGCGGTGAATATGAAATCCAAACCCGCAAACTCTCGTTATGAATAAGGGAGCATCGGGGGGCAGATCGGCCTCAGAGACTATTCGTGTGTCTGGAAAAACAGAACATCTGTTGTCATACTGCTCTTTAAATCCGTGTCATCTCGGACAGGGTCACCGACACGATTAAATCGGCTGCAGCCTTTTGGAACGTCTTAACATGCGTGACCTCCATGTGGTCCTGCCACAAGTCCCGGCTTTCCCATGTCTCATAGAATAGAAACTGCGACGGGTCTTGATTGTCGTGATGCAGGTCATAGCGGATACAGCCCGCCTCGGCCCGCGTCGCGACAATAAGCGCGTCAAACAACGGACGAAGAAGAGGGATCTTTGCGGGGTCCACCGTGATGGCGGCAACAATTGTTAATTCACTCATCTGAAATCCTTACCTAGCAGCCCATAGCAGACCACGTTTGACGATCTGTGTCACTTGCGGAACCTTGAGATCATCCAGAGTGTGGCCGATTGAACAATAGAATACGCGCCCCTTATCCCAGCGGCGGGTCCAAACAACAGGAATTTCAGCCCCGGCGATCCACCACAGATGGTCGCCTGAAAACGTCGTCGTCGCCAGCACGTCATTCGAAGGGTCAACCAGCATGTAATACTGCTCTGACAGTATCCTGAAACTGTCGATGCCCGATACAATTTCATGTCTTGGCGATGTAATTGTCACGTCATAATCAATGAAATCATCTGACGGGATCGGGTTATCAGGCCAGCCCGGAGGATGGGCCACAAATTGGCCACCAATCAAAAAGTGATAGTTCGGACGGTCGCGAAACGCATCCCCCATATGACCGTGCCACCCACCAATTCCGCATCCGGCGGCAATCAATTTGATCAGGCCGTCTTCTTCCGGCTTTGTCATATTGCCGAGCTCGATCTTATGGCCAGATCGTGCAGACGACCAGATCGGCACGATCAAATCGACGTCTGCCAAGCCATCGGGATCGGCAAGAGGCGATAGCGTGTCATAGACATCAACGACAAAGCCCTCCGCGCGCAACAATTCCGCACACCAATCGGCAAATGCGCCGGGGTCGTGGCCTTCCCAGCCACCAGCAAAGAGTATTGCTTTTTTCATGTATTCGCCTTTCGCATGTAGTTGAGGATTGCCGCCATATCACGCTGTGCAAATCCGTCCATCATGGCGTTGGATAACACTTCCAGCGTGACATCAGCTTGAGGCATCGCTACCCCTCTGCTCTGTGCCAGATCAACCGCTGCGCGCATGTCCTTTTGGGCCAATGCCACGGTGAAAGTCACGTCATGGTCAGCCTCGTCCAAATAGATAGGCCGCCGGTATTTTAGCATCGGGGCGCATGCGGCGGAGGCTTCGATCACGTCGAATGCGCGGTCAGGTGCAATGCCCGTTGCTTCTGCCAATGTCATCGCCTCTGAAAGTGTTTGATTGATCCCGTGGATCATCGTGTTGACGGCCAGCTTCATCACAGCGCCCGCGCCTGCGGTGTCCAAGCAGATGACCTGCCGTCCCATCGCACCCCAAAGGGGCAATAGCGGGGCTGCATCTGCATCGGTGCAACCAGCCATTATCAGTAACTGCGCATCGCTGGCCGCTTGCGTCGCGCCAGACACTGGCGCATCGATGATCCCAATGCCCGCGGGAGCTGCGCCGATTAAGTCAGTTATATGGGATGGGCTCATGGTCCCCATCTCGATGTAGGTGGTTGCCCCTCGCCCGAAGAATAGCCCCTCGGAGCCAAGGTGGACAGCCTCGGATGCGCTATCATCGGCGAGCATTGTGACGACGACATCGGTGCATCCGGCCAACGCACAAGGTGTGGCGGCAACAGCGCAGTTAAGTTCTGACGCGATGCGTTCAGCCACGTCAGCTGTGCGGTTCCAGACAACCAAATCATACCCCGCAGCAGCAATATTGCGGGCCATATGCTGCCCCATCCGGCCAAGACCCGCAAAGCCGATGCGCATCACGCGACCTTGTCGGGACCAATGCCAGAGATTGCCTGCACGAGATTGTCTTCGGTCACTTCTTCGGCGCTAAACTCGCGCATAATCTTGCCGTGGAACATGGCAATGACACGGTCAGATACACGGAGCACTTCCGGCATTTCCGAGCTGATGACGATGATCGCATACCCCTGCGACGCCAGATCGCGGATGAGGTTGTGGATCTCAGATTTGGACCCGACATCGATCCCGCGCGTTGGCTCGTCCACAATCAGCACCTTCGGTGCCATCGACAACCATTTGCCAATGACGATTTTTTGCTGATTGCCGCCAGACAGATTGCCCGCTTGCTGTTTCCAGCTTGGCGTCTTGATCTCGAGCTTTTCATGGTAGGTGTCAAAGATTGCAACCTCTTGGCCGCTCGACACAAATGGGCCACTGGTCAAGGCACCAACTTGCGGCAAAGTCATATTGTCGCGGCAGTTCATACCAAGAACCAGCCCCTGTTCCTTGCGATCCTCCGGGACCAACGAAATCCCGTGGGATATGGCATCAGTGGGCGAGTTTATCTTGACCGTCTGGCCCGAAATTTTGATCTGGCCGGCTGTCGCAGTGCGCAATCCAAATAGGGTTTCCGCGATCTCCGTTCGGCCCGCACCGACAAGACCGTAGAACCCCACAACCTCGCCCGCCCGCACTTGAAAGCTGACATCTTGGAACAAAGACCCACATGACAGATTTTCGACACTCAGCGCGACTTCACCCAATGTATTGGGGACGATGGCGTGGGTCAGGTCAAGGCTGCGCCCGATCATCAGTTGTGTGACCTCATCCTCGTTTGTATCCGCAGTGATCAACGATCCGCGGTAAGACCCGTCACGCAACACCGAAATTCGGTCCGAGATTGTGAAGATTTCATCCATCCGGTGCGAGATGTAGGCAACGCCAACGCCGCGGGCACGCAGGTCATTGATAATGTCGAATAGCACAACTTTTTCGGCGTCTGTCAGCGACGCGGTCGGCTCATCAAAGATAACGGCCTTTGCCTCGACGGTCAGTGCGCGGGCGATTTCGACCATCTGCTTGTTGGCAATCGACAAGCTGCCGACGCGGGTTTGCGGTGTAAAACCACAGTTCAACCGCTTCAGAATTGCGTCTGATTTTTCATACAGCGTCGTCCAATCCACGCGCCCGAAGCTCTTGCGCGGCAACTCACCCAGATAGATGTTCTCCGCCACGGTCAGCTCGTCTGCGAGACTAAGTTCTTGGTGAATAAATACCACGCCTTTTGACTTGGCGTCTAACGGAGACGCCATTTTGGCTGGCTGTTCCTCGATAAAAATCTGGCCCTCATTGGGCTGATAGATACCGCCCAACACCTTCATCAGGGTCGACTTTCCGGCGCCGTTTTCGCCGAGCAGTGCATGGACCTCACCGGGCAGAACTTCAAAAGAAACGCCGTCAAGCGCTCGTACACCGGGAAAGGTTTTGACAATATCTTTTAGGCGAAGCGCCGGGATACTCATACTTTCAACTCCTCTTTGCCTTTGCGGTTCAACTGTTGATCTAGGAACAAGACCGCAATCAGGATCAAGCCAATCACAAGGTTAACCATAGCCGTGTCTGCGCCGATGTGGCCTAATCCCTTGCGTAGCAATTGGATTGCGAGGACGCCGCCGAATGTGGAAATGACCGAGCCACTGCCACCTGTCAGCTTGGTCCCGCCAAGCACCACAGCCGTGATGACCCAAAGCTCGTAGAGCGTGCCGTCATTGGGGTTCACAGACCCGCTGGATGAATAGAATACAACCGATGACAGCGCCGCCAAGAACCCGATCAGCACAAAGTTCCAGACCATATGCGGACCCACGCGAATACCTGCATTCACCGCAGCCTCACGGTTGTTGCCAACCGCATAGGCGTTTCGACCATGCACAGTGCGGGTCATCAACAGCCATATGATGATGGTGCAAACAACAAAGATTATCGTGGGGGTTTCAATACCCAAAACGCTGGCCTCTGCCATATCGACCAACGTCCAATTCAGGTGCGAGGTCGGGTTCTCGCCATTGTACATGAATACCAAGCCGCGAAAGCCAAGCATCGAGCCCAGTGTCACGATGAACGCATCAACACCCGTCTTCCAAACGATCAATCCGTTGATCAACCCCAAGACCATGCCTGTGATCAAAGCAAGCGCCCATGCAACAGGGATTACCCAATCGCCCAAGCCCGCAAAAACTTCCCATGTCATACTGTCCAGCATCACGACCGCACACAGCGCAAAGGTTGCACCAACCGATAGGTCAATGTTGCCGTTGATCATGATAATCGTCATGCCCAAAGCAATGATGCCAATGGGCGCCGACTGCTTAAACAGCAGTAGCATGTTGTCCCAATCCATGAACGCCTTGTCAGAGAGCGAGAAGAATTCACCTGCGACTGAGAAAAAGATCAATTCAAGGATGATGAAGCCCCAGATTGCTCCTTTTCCTATGAATGACTTGAGTGTTTCGTTGTTCATACCCATTCCCTTACGCAATTGGTGACCAAAGACGGCCGCGTTTTGCTGCAACATCCAGCCAGACGGCGAGGATAATAATCACCCATGTCACAACGTATTGAACGTAAAATTGCAGCCCGACGAGCAACAGCCCGTTTGTGATGAACCCAAGGATCAGCACGCCAATCACTGTCTTGAACACAGTACCAGATCCGCCCAGCAACGATGCGCCGCCAAGGATCACCGCGGCCAGCACATCAAGTTCTAGCCCTTGACCCACGGTGTTTTGGCTGCCGAGAGATCTGCTCGCTTGCAGCAGTCCGGCCATGGCCACGCAGAACGACGAAATCAGATATGTAAAGAAAACGACCCGTGCGCGCGGTATTCCCGAAAAGGTTGCCGCCACGCCGTTCCCGCCAACCGCATAAACTTTACGGCCGAATGCGGTACGCGCCAGTAGTAGCGAAAGGACTGCAGCCAGCCCGAAAAAGATGACAACGGGCACCGGAATACCGAACACCGCACCTTGGCCAAAAACAGAAAACCATGTGCCTTCTTTGTCGGCGATGTCCATGTTTTTGCCGCCTGAATAGGTCAGCGTAAGGCCATGGATTGCCGACAGCATCCCCAAGGTGACAATGAGTGAGTTAAGCTTGAGATACCCAACAAGGAAACCGATCAACGCCCCTAAGGCCATCGTCATTGCAAACATCACGGGGATCGCAAGCGCGGGCCCTAACTTGTCATGTAAATCAAGCATAACAATGGTCGAGAACGACATCATCGACCCGACCGAAAGATCCAAATTCCCGCTAATCACAACAAATGTGACGCCTAATGCGATGACCCCAAGGATCGCGGATGACCGCACCACGCCCAGCACGTTATCAAAGCTGAGGAAGCGTTCGTTTGCCAGCGTAAAGCCGATCATGAAGGCTGCGAACGCAATTAAAATTCCGTTGCGGGCCAGCAGGTTTACAATCGCCTTGCGACGATCCGCGCCATCCCCAGAGGCTGTTAAATCAGACAAGTGTCATTCCTCCATCAATCATCACAATCTGCCCCGTCATGTAGTCACTGTCGGCAGACGCCAGATACGTCGTCGTTCCAGTAATATCACGCGGCTGGGCAACGCGGCCCCTCAAAATTTCGGAAGAGAATTCTTCCATGGCCTGACCGGGGCGCTGGGATGCGCCGATATCCATCAGGTTGCGGTCAACCTCTTCCCACATCTCGGTTTCCACCACGCCAGGCGCAAAACCTGTGACGGTGATGTTGTGCTTGGCCAAATCACGGGCTGCCGATTGTGTGAGCGAGACAACCGCAAACTTTGACGCGCAGTAGGGAGCGACGTTGTCATACCCCTGACGGCTGGCAATCGATGCGGTGTTGATGATTTTGCCGCCAGTGCCTTGTGCAATCATTTGCTGTGCGGCCTCCTGACATCCAATCAAAACACCAAGACCATTGATACCCATAATGAAATTCCAGTTTTCCTCGGTCACATCCAGGAAATTCATAGGCTTGTTCACGCCGGCATTGTTGAATTTGACGTCAAGCTTGCCAAAGGCAGCGACTGTCGTTTCAATCATTGCGCGGACCTGATCGCGGTTGGTGACATCCACCCCGCAGCCGATCACTTTCCCACCACCCTGTGCGGCCCGCTCTTTGTTGGCGGCCACGACGTCGGTAATTTTATCTGAATTAATGTCGGCGAAACACACGTCAGCGCCATTGGCCAACAAGTCTTCTCCGATTGCGCGGCCAATACCTTGTGCCGCACCTGTGACGATGCATGACCGTCCTGTTAGTCGTCCCATGACGCGCTCCCCCAAATTGATCGAAAAATGACGGGCGGACCATAACGGTCCGCCCCCCACCGGGAGAGTTTAGAAGACCGGCTTTGTGTACTCGCCTTGGTTGTCTTGAGTGATTTTTGGTGTGTCGAAGTAGTTCAAGAATGGAACCTCTTCACCCGCCAAAATATCAAGCGCAGTTTTCAAAGCTGCCTCGGCATCGTCGACTGGAGACTGGTAGATTGAGCCCCAGTACTCGCCGCGTTCCATTGCTTCGTAGCCAACGGCAAAGTTTGTTGCACCAACAAAGATGATACCTTCACGACCCGCCGCTTTTGCTGCGTTCAATGCGCCAACGCCCATGTTGTCATCGCCAGCGTAGACGCCGTCGATGTCGTCATACTTCACCAAGAACGCTTCCATCACGGTCTGGGACTTTTCGCGGTTCCAGTCGCCTGGCTGTGTCTCGACAAGTGTCACACCGGGGCATACTTCTGGCAGACGATCGTCAAAGCCTTTTTGACGCTCAATCGCCGTGGTGTAGCCGGGTTGTCCGGAAATCTGCACAACGCGGGCTTCGTTTTCAATGCCCATGTCGGTGAACTTGGTGCACATGATCTCAGCAGAGCGAGAGCCTTGTGTGATGTTGTCTGGACCAGAGAACGAAGCGATAAAATCGAAACCAGCTTCGGCGATGTTCGAGTTTGTCGCAATGACAGGAATGCCAGCCTTAAAGGCTTCGCGGACCGCAGGGATCACGGCTTCACCGTTGGTTGGCCAAATGATGATCGCGTCGACTTCTTGCTGGATCAAATCCTGCACTTGGGCAATTTGGCGGGCAACGTCGCCACCAGCGTCAAGCACGACAGCTTCGACGTCTGCGTTAGCTTCAGCCGCTGCGATGAAAGATTTTTCATAAGTTGTCTGGTAGCTGTCGACGCCCACGTTGTTCTGCGTGATGCCAATTTTGATCGTGCCTTCAGCGAAAGCAGCGCCACCAGCTGCAAGCGCAAGAGCAGCAGTTGTACCTGAAATCAGGGTTTTAAGGGTCATGTTCATTATCGGTTTCCTCCCATTGAACTGAACTTATTTGACAGGAAACCGCCGCACTCCCTTAGCGACATGTCCCCATCTGATGGTGCGCTGATCTTCAACAAAGATATCACAAACAACTCCTGCAAAAATATCCAATCTGAACTTAATGTTATTCATTTTGGACTTCTTGCCCATACTCTCCCCTAAGCAATTTGGACATTTTACACAGGGAGACCGTGATGAGCGATTCTCGAGACGGCCAGAAAACCACTTCAACAAGAGACGGGCAATCATCTGTGCTGATGCAGGACATTCAAAAATCCACCACCGCCGACGCGCAAGAAACGGTCGATCAGCCCGATGCGCGTGCGAGCGATGTGGACGTCCTGAACTTTTTACAGGCATTTAACAGCGAACTTGAGTCCGCATTGGTGCCGTCAGCCCCCAATCCGTTTCTCAACATGACCATCTTTTTGATCCGCAGTCATACCGACGGACGGGTCGTCACCGCGTCTACGCTGATCGCCGCGTCCGAAGTGCCTTACGCGACAGGACGGCGCAAGATGGAAGACATGGTTGCCGCCGGATTGATCGAACAACGCCCGCGCACCAAATCAGGTAAAACGTTTTCCCTACACCCAAGTGCTGCTCTTCTTGATAGCTGGGGCCGCTTTGCCGAACGGATTGTGCGCTTGGCAGGGCAGCATCTTGGCGCTGCATCCGGTGGCGATTACTATTTCGGCGGCTCGTATATGGCCGCCCACTCTATCAAGCCACCGCAGGTTTTATCAGAGCCACTTGCGCTGCCAGGCGGGCTGCGGATTTTGGTGCATGGCGACCCGACTTTTATGGTTATGGAAAACCTTAAACGCCAATTTGAACAAGTCGTTGGCGTCAAAATCAACCAACGCGCGTTTTCAATCGATCGGCTACATGAAGAAATACTGCGTAACGCGGAACGCAAGGCAAGCCGCTATGACATTATTGCAGTTGATCTGCCGTGGATCGGCGAATTTGCGGAAAAGAACATCTTGCTGCCACTTGACGGCGTTCTGGATACCGACCGCCTTGACCCAAGCGATTTTCATACTGCGGGCTGGCAGGGCGCACATTGGGGCGGCAGGCCTTACGGCGTGCCAAGCCAAACGACACCAGAACTGTTGTTTTATCGTAAAGACTGGTTTGCCGAGGCTGGAATCGAGCCTCCTCGCACGACCCAAGAAGTTTTAAGTGCAGCGAAAATTTTGCACGATCCGCGTCGTGGTCGCTATGGCATTGCGTGGAATGCCGCCCGTGGTACAGCACTTGGGCACGAGTTTATGATGGCGTGTGCCGCTTGCGGCCAGCCCGTTTTGAACCTCGATGCAATTGCTGGCGGTTTTGATGCGGATGTCGCAAACCGTCGTGATCTTGTGCCCACGATCGATACGCCCGCAGCGTTAGAAGCGGCTGAATATTTAAAGGCCTTGCTGGCGTTTTCCCCGCCCGACATTCTGTCGATGTCGTGGTATGAACGCGTCCGCCCCTACGCCGCAGGTAAGGTTGCGATGGCCTATGGCTATACGCTGCTGGCCCCGTATTTCGAACTTGACGACAGCTCGCCTGCGCATGGACAAACTGGATACTTGCCCCACCCTGCTGGCACCTCAGGCGCGCAAATTGCACCTGTTGGCGGCTACGTTCTGGGCATCCCTGCGAACCTGCCAGAAGAACGGCGCGCTGCCGCAGCCGAGGCGTTGATCGCGTTTACGTCACCCGAGGCGCAAAAGCTCTATGTGCAAAGTGGCAGCCGCACCAGTCCGCGTTATTCGGTCGGAGCGGACCCAGAAGTGCGCAGCCTTTCAACGATTTTCGAGGCCGTTGACGGCATGTCATGGCGTGACGAGCTGCAATTTTGGCCACGCCCGCCAATCCCGCAAATCTCGGACATCATCTCGATTTGCGGCCAAGAAATGCACGACATGCTGCGCGGGATCATATCGCCGCGCGACGCCCTGCGTAAGGCGCAAGAGCGTGCTGAAATTATACTGAAATACGGATCCTAAGGGAGGACACCATGGACCCCAATCGCCTTAAAGGTAAAAATATTCTGATCACAGGTGCCGCACGTGGCATGGGAGAATCGAACGCAGAAAGCTTTGCATCCCAAGGCGGCAATGTGTGTGTCGGTGATTTGGATCTGGATCAGGCGCAAGTTGTTGCCGACCGGATCAACGCCGCAGGCAATGGCCGTGCGATTGCGGTAAAAATGGATGTCACCAAGCGTGAAGACAATGCTGCGGCCGTTGCGGCCACGGTTGAGGCGTTTGGCTCGATCAACGTGGGCTTGTTCAATGCAGGCCTGAATAAACCCCGCTTCTTCATGGATATTGATGAAGACAACTGGGACATGATCATGAACGTCAACACCAAGGCGATGTGGTTGGGCATGCAGGAAACAGCCCGCCAGATGATTGCCCAAGGTCCGATGGAAGATCACCCCTACAAGTTAATCAATGTGGGCTCCATCGCGTCCCGCAAACCGTTGATCGATGTGACAGTCTATTGCACATCGAAATATGGTTGTTTGGCGCTGACGCATTGTGGTGCCCTTGGTCTGGCAGAGCACAATATCACTGTGAATGGCTACGCGCCCGGCGTTGTTGTGACACCGCTTTGGGAGCAGCTGGACAAAGACCTTGTTGATATCGGCTTCAAAGAAAAAGAAGGCCAAGCCTACGACGATATCGTACGCGATGCGCTGCAGATCAAACGCGTGTCTTATCCCAAAGACATCATCGGCACCGCGTCCTTCCTTGCGTCTGATGACAGCGATTACATGACCGGCCAGATGATCCACATCGATGGCGGCTGGTGCATCCAGTAACAGGCCACCCCTTTTAAACCGACCAATCAAACGGGGCCATGCGCCTCTAAGGAGACTTCCATGTCAGAACGTCCGGGCAATGCCCTTATGCCGAACCTGCTTACCCCGATGGATCTTGAGCCCAACTGGGAATGGCGCGACAAGCTGCCAGCCCATGGCCACATGTCTGTTGATTTTGAAAACCGGGTAAACCATGATCGGTTGCGTCGATATCGCCTTGCGCGCACGCGCCAGTCGCTGCAAAACTCGAACGCGGGCACGCTGTTGTTGTTCGATGTGAACAACATCCGCTACGTCTCGGCCACCAAGATCGGCGAATGGGAACGCGACAAGATGTGCCGTTTCTGTCTGCTGACAGGTGACGACAGCCCCTACGTTTGGGATTTCGGATCAGCCGCAGAGCACCACAAGCGCCATTCCGACTGGCTTGAGCCCAGCC
Source organism: Yoonia sp. (assembly GCA_023955335.1). Taxonomy (GTDB): domain Bacteria; phylum Pseudomonadota; class Alphaproteobacteria; order Rhodobacterales; family Rhodobacteraceae; genus Yoonia. The sequence goes on along the minus strand of JAGSGF010000013.1, from coordinate 12,772 downwards.
ACTGCCTTGCAGGTGTTGTCGGTATGCGCGGAACGATTCCACCGGAATTCGGTTTGATGCAGAAGTATGCCAAACAGATCGCCGGATTGATCCGCGATGCTGGCATGGCCGACATGCCTGTTGGTGTAGATTACGCTGAAACCGCGATGTTCCACGCGCTGCAAGAAGAAGGCCTTAACGTGGTCGATGGCCAACAGATCATGCTGGCCGCACGTGAGATCAAAAATACCGATGAGATCCAGCTTTTGACCCAAGCTGCAGCGATGGTCGATGGCGTCTACCACATGATCTACGAAGAGCTAAAACCGGGCATCCGCGAGAATGACATTGTCGCGCTGTCCAACAAGATGCTCTACGAAATGGGGTCCGATGACGTCGAGGCGATTAACGCGATTTCTGGCGAACGTTGCAACCCGCATCCCCACAACTTTACCGACCGCCTTATCCGGCCTGGGGATCAAGCATTCTTTGATATTCTGCAATCTTACCAAGGGTATCGCACCTGTTACTACCGCACGTTTAACGTCGGCCGCGCGACCCCGTCGCAAACCGATGCTTACACCAAGGCGCGCGAATGGATCGATGCATCCATCGCCATGATCAAACCGGGCGTATCCACCGACAAGGTGGCAGCGGTTTGGCCAACGGCACAGGAACTTGGATTCGCGAACGAAGATCAAGCCTTTGGCCTGCAATTCGGTCATGGTCTTGGTCTGGCATTACACGAACGCCCCATTATCAGCCGCGCTGTGTCGATGGATCACCCGATGGAGATCAAGACCGGCATGGTCTTTGCGCTGGAAACCTATTGCCCCGCCACCGACGGTTATTCCGCCGCACGGATCGAGGAAGAGGTCGTCGTGACTGAAACAGGCTGTGAAGTCATCAGCCTATTCCCGGCAGAAGAGCTGCCCATCGCAAACCGCTATTAACTTCTTGTACTGCGCGTTTCGGCCCATCGCTGAAACGCGCACCCATTTTTGGATATTTCCATGACAGACGCCAAAACCAATACCGAAGACTACCTACGAATGTACCGACAAATGGTGCGCATCCGCAGTTTTGAGGATCAGGCAAACCAGCTTTACCTGTCCGCCAAGATGCCGGGCCTGACCCACATGTATTCCGGTGAAGAGGCCGTCGCGGTAGGGATATGCGAGGCGCTGAAGGTCACAGACAAGATCACATCAACCCATCGTGGCCATGGTCACTGTGTCGCCAAAGGCGCTGATTTCAAGCAGATGTTTTGTGAACTTTTGGGCAAAGAAGAAGGATATTGCCGTGGCAAGGGCGGCTCTATGCATATCGCGGATCAATCCAATGGTAACCTTGGTGCCAACGCGATTGTCGGCGGCTCCATGGGGATCGCGACAGGGTCGGCATTGTCCGCCAAGCGCCTTGGCCGTGATGATGTTACTGTGTGCTTCTTTGGCGACGGGGCAACAGCCCAAGGTCTGTTGTACGAGGTCATGAACATGGCCGCGCTCTGGTCTTTGCCCGTGATTTATGCCTGCGAAAACAATGGTTATTCCGAGTACACGCGCACCGACGAGATTGCGGCAGGCTCTATCGTAGGCCGTGCCGAGGCGTTCGGCATAGAGGCGTTCAAGGTCGATGGTCAGGACGTTTTAGCGGTGAATGACCTTGCCCAGACGCTTGTCGCGCGCTGCCGCAAAGGTGAGGGTCCATTCTTTATTGAGTTGGAAACTTACCGCTATCACGGCCACCACGTCGGCGACATTAACCGCGAATATTACCGTCCAAAGGACGAGGAAAAGGAATGGCACACAAACCGTGATCCGATCACCAACTTTGCCAAGTGGCTGACTGCTGAAGGCATCGTCGATCAGGCGGAATTGGACACCATTCAAACCGAGATCAAAACAGATGCCGCGTCCGCCGTGGCCTATGCGCTTGATGCGAAATACCCAGATGTAAGCGAAGTCGACATGCACGTCTTTGCGGAGACACCATAATGCGACAGATAACTTTATCCACCGCCGTAAACGAAGCCATCGCCGAAGAAATGCGGCGCGACGAGACGATTTTCCTGATCGGTGAAGATGTGGCCGAGGCCGGTACACCCTTCAAGATCACGTCCGGCTTGGTTGAAGAGTTCGGAACTGACCGCGTCATCGACACGCCAATCGCCGAGCCGGGCTTTATGGGGATCGCCGTCGGTGCCGCCATGACAGGGTCACGCCCCATTGTTGATCTGATGTTTGGGGACTTCATATTCTTGATCATGGACCAGCTGTGCAATCAGGCTGCCAAGACCCACTATATGTCTGGCGGTAAGCTGAACGTGCCGTTGGTGTTGCGCACCAATATGGGCGCCACCCGCCGCTCCGCTGCTCAGCATAGCCAGTCTTTGCATGCAATTGTCGCCCACATCCCCGGCCTGAAAATTGCGATGCCGTCTTCTGCATTTGAGGCCAAGGGGCTGCTCAAGACCGCGATACGCGACAACAATCCCGTGGTCATCTTTGAAGATAAGCTGATGTATCAGGACAAAGCAGACGTGCCCGAGGGCGAACTGTTAATCCCGTTCGGCGTCGCGAATGTGAAACGTGAAGGGTCAGACATCACTCTTGTTGGGACCTCATCAATGGTCCAAGTCGCCGAGAAGGCTGCCGAGATATTGGCCGCCGAGGGGATCAGCGCAGAAGTCATCGACCCGCGCACAATTGTCCCGCTTGATATGGACACGATCAATGCTTCGGTGCGCAAAACCAGCCGCTGTATTGTCATTGACGAAGGTCACCAATCGTTTGGCGTGACCTCGGAAATCGCGTCTCGCTTGATGGAGGAATCGTTCTATCATCTTGATGGGCCGGTCATCCGCATGGGTGCAATGGACGTTCCGATCCCGTTCTCGCCGGCGCTCGAAGACATTACGGTCCCAACCCCCGAAGGTGTTGCTGCTAATGCGCGCAAACTGATGGCAGGAGAGATGTTCAATGGCTGATGTCATTATGCCCGCATTGGGAATGGCCCAAGATACCGGCAAGCTTGTGCAATGGATGAAGGCACCCGGTGATGCGATTTCTACAGGCGACGTGTTGTTCGAGGTAGAAACCGACAAATCCGTGATGGAGGTCGAGGCGCAAGCTGATGGGTTTTTGACCCAAGTGAGCGCGTCAGATGGCGAAGATGTACCCGTTGGGCAGGTCATCGCCGTCATTAGCGCCACCGCAGAAAATCCGGTAGCGGCGCCTGCCCCACCCCCGGTTGCCCAAGCAGTGACCGAAGTTGTAGCGGCGCCGACACCCACTGCTCCGGCACCAGACGCAGTTACAACGGGTGGCCGTATTCTAGCCTCGCCCAAAGCCCGCCGTTTGGCCGCACAAGAAGGCCTCGATCTTGGTCAACTCGCCGCAACTGGCGCGCCTATGCCGTATCATGTGTCCGACCTTGCAACGCTTCGCGAAATGCCTGCGGCGGCGGGCCAAACTGTTGTTATGGCCGCAACCAAGCAGATCATGGCGCGCTGCCAGCGATCAGGATCGCGCGACTTTATGGAATGGATGCAGGCTGATGGTGCGATCACCGTAACGACGTCCGCCATGTTCGCCAGTTTCGCATCCGGTGCATTTCGCGCTGCCACAGAAACGCCGACAGTTGTCGTACAAGTGGCTGATCCTGACGGCACGGACATCTTTTTGCGCAATCCTGATTTCACACGTTTGTCAGCGCCAGTCTCCGAGACTGACGAGGATGCGACATTCGTCCTGCATGATCTCAGCGATAGCTTTCTTACATCGTTGCGGCTGGGCGACACAGCACTCCCGACGCTAAGCCTTGGCAGTGATGGTGACAGCTATCTTATCACATTTGAATTCAGCAGCGAGCATATGGACGACGCGCAGGGCATCGCCTTTGTGTCGGGCCTTGCACGGCGTTTGGCCGATCCGCTTCATCACCTTGTTTAGGAAAATCTACATGGAATATACCAACCTTTATATTAACGGCGCATGGGTCGAAGGTGCGGACAAGGTTCGCTTTGATGTGACCAACCCTGCAACAGAAGAAGTCCTAACATCCGTGGCCTCTGCCGAGATTACAGACGCCGATGCGGCACTTGATGCCGCCGAGGCGGCCATGGCGTTATGGTCGGCACAAACGCCGCGCCACAGATCAGAAGTATTGCGCAAAGCCTGGGAGCTGATGACAGCCCGCCTGCCGGAATTTGCGCATCTGATTACATTGGAGAACGGCAAGGGCCGGGCTGACGCAATGGGTGAGGCTACATATGCCGCCGAGTTTTTCCGCTGGTTCGCAGAGGAAGCTGTGCGTGCGGACGGAATGATCACACATGCGCCGGCCTCTGGCGCACGGATCATTGTGCAACATAAACCAGCAGGCATTGGCGTCTTGATCACGCCGTGGAATTATCCGGCGGCTATGGGTACACGAAAAATCGCACCGGCGCTGGCCGCTGGTTGCGCTGTCATCATCAAGCCCGCGTCCGAAACACCATTGACGATGCTTGCGCTTATGCCTCTTCTTGAGGAAGCAGGCGTGCCTAAGGGCCTCGTCAACGTGCTGCCATCGCGGCGCACCGGTGCTCTGGTCGACCATATGTTGCACGATCCGCGCGTGCGCGTCGTCAGCTTTACGGGGTCAACGGCTGTCGGCCGTAAGCTTCTTAAGTCCGCTGCCGATCGGGTGCTGAAACCCGCGATGGAATTGGGCGGCAACGCGCCATTGATCGTGTTTGAAGACGCTGATCTGGATGTGGCGGTCGAAGGGGCGATGCTCGCCAAGATGCGTAATCTGGGCGAGGCCTGCACCGCGGCAAACCGCATCTATGTTCACGCAGACGTGGCAGAAGCGTTCACATCCAAATTCAGCGCCGCAATGGGCGCGTTGAAAATGGGCGACGGGACCGATCCTTCTGTCGACGTAGGCCCGCTGGTGAATGCAGACACACGCGACAAAGTCGCAGCCTTCGTCAACGATGCTGTGGCCAAAGGGGCCAAAGTCGAATTGGGTGGAACTGCACCAAACGGGATCGGGTATTTTTATCCACCAACGGTCCTTTCAAACGTGCCCGAGACAGCAGATTGCGTCGCTGACGAAATCTTTGGCCCAGTTGCCGCGATCCAGACATTCACAGATCAAGACGACGTTATTCGCCGCGCCAATGACACCGAATACGGACTAGTGGCCTATGTGTTTTCCCAAGATATGAAACGTGCCATGCAGGTGTGCGAACGACTTGATTATGGCATGGTGGGATTGAACCGCGGACTTGTGTCAGATCCCGCCGCACCGTTTGGTGGCACCAAACAATCAGGTCTGGGTCGCGAAGGTGGTCACGAAGGTATGCTAGAATTCATGGAAACCCAATATATCTCAGCCAGTTGGTAATCCGGCGGTCTCGCTGATTTACAAAACCCCTTAGACCGGCAGGAGTGCGCAGCGCAGTCTTGCCGGTCCAAGTATCAAAATGCTGCAAACGTGACCAGTCCAATATCGGCAAGCAGCGCTATAGCATCCACGGTCTCGCCGACGGTCGGCTTTGGGCCATGCAAACCGAAGCATTGTAGTGCTTGATCCGGTTAAGCTGTGGGGGCTGTTAACGGCAGCCAAGAGCCCAATCTCCAGATGCTGCGCTGCGCACGACTGCTGCTCTACACTGTCGTTTCCTTGATGGCAGTTCGAGACATCCTTCTGATGCTTTCACATCTGAACGTGGAGGTACCGTAGAAATACGGATTGGCGATTTGGGACTCATCTGCGATGAAGCCAGATGATCAAGGAGCGCTCAAACATGGATAAGCTTATACGCATCAGTATGGCATGGGCGGTGACCCTGGGCCTTGCGGTTGGCGCAACAGCGCTGTTTGAAAGGCAAAGCCTTGTAAACGAGTTGGCAAGCCAGAGCGCCATTTTGCATCGGTTGGCGTCTCAACGCGCGGATCAGCACGACGCGCACCTCACATCCTTGTCAGCGATTTTCGTGGCCGGAGGGGGGCAACGAACGGACTTGTTTTTGGACGTTGCGGCGACGATTATACGGTTTTATCCCCGCATTTCATCGGTTCATGTCGTCCCGTTCGATCCCGACCAGAAGGGGATCAGCAGTGCGGCGAACCTCAGCGCGCAAGATGCGGTGCTTATGCGCCGGTTGGCCCAACAGTCATCCGGTGAATTGCAAATCCGGCAAATGCCCGCGCAGCCCGATCATTATGTGCTGGTAAAACGCTCGCCAAACTCCGATGCCGCAGAACACAGCCTTGCCTTGGTCATCAGTGCCACCGCCTTGATAGCGACCGACGATCCTTTTTGGCAACGGGCGTCAGCAGCGCGCCGTCTGGTCACGCCTCAAGGAGACATCCTGACGGGGGGCGTGTTGGCGTCCGACGTCGTTTTGGCCAAGCAGCTTGGCAGCCAGTCACAGCCGTTGATCCTGGAAACCGCTCTGAGGATTGCACGCGCGGATCTGCTTCCGGCCAGAACGGTTGCCTTGGTGGTGGCTTTGGTCACCGCGCTTTTTGCGGTCGGTGCCGTCTTGATCAGACAACGGAAACGCAGACAAGAGGCTGAGCGCATCTCAGCTTTGAGCGCTCAGGAAACAAGGCTTGCGCATGCCTCGCGGGTCAACGCGATGGGCGAAATGGCCAGCGGTATGGCCCATGAACTGGCGCAGCCTTTGACCGCTATTCTCAGTCAGGCGCAAGCCGGTCGGCATCTGGCGCGACGCGGCGACGTGGACCGGTTGGGACCCATTTTGGACGACACCGTATCACAGGCGCAGCGGGCGGCCGATATCCTTGACCGTCTCCGTAGATGGAGCAAACCAAACCGGACGCAAGCCAACCTGCTCCCTCAACGAGGCCGCGCAAAATGTGCAGCGGCTGCTGGCGCAAGAGGCTCAGGACAAAGCTGCGGACGTGACTTTGGTGCTTGCCGATGATCCCGTAACCGTCAACGCCGACCCCGTGGCGCTGGAGCAGATCATCTTCAACCTGATGCGCAATGCGCTTGAGGCGTCAGACAAAGCAAGAGTGACTGTCACAACCCACCTGCATGACGCGCGAGCGATCCTCGATATTTGTGACACGGGGCCCGGCGTCCCCGACGCATTGAAACCCCGGGTTTTTGAGCCTTTTGTTACCGGAAAACCAAATGGCACCGGACTAGGGCTCTCATTGTGCCACCGTCTGGTCGAAGAAATGGACGGAGATATCGTGCTTTTGCCTGATGCAAAGCAGACCACATTTCGCGTGTCATTCCCACGCGCTACACAGGGTAAGCAGCCATGAGTAATCATGTTTATCTGGTGGATGATGACAAAGCCGTGCGGGAGGCATTGTCGCTATTGCTCGAAACGGTGGGCCTGTCGGTGCGCAGTTTTGCCTCGCCAGAGGTTTTTCTGAGCCAAGCGGCTGGTCTTGCGCCGGGGTGTCTGATCCTCGACATCCGGATGCCCGCGATTTCCGGCCTCAAACTTCAGGAAAAGCTTGTCGCACAAGGCATTGATTGGCCGACTGTTATCATCAGCGGCCATGGCGATATCGCGGCCTGCCGTCGCGCCTTTCGCAATGGCGCGATCGATTTCCTGAGCAAGCCGGTCGATGAACACGATCTGATTGATGCCATCCAGAAGGGTCACGCCGCGCTTGAAAGCCAAGAGCAGATTTCGGCGGAACGGGCGGACGCGGTCGCTTTGGTGGGGTATTTGTCTTCACGCGAGCGCGAAGTGCTGAGCATGATCGCCAAAGGCCTGACCACCAAACAGATTGCCGAGGCGCTTGGGCTGTCCCCGCGCACAGTGGAGAGTCACCGCGCAGCGATTGCGGCCAAGGCAGGCACGTCATCTGCGGCGGAGCTGACGCGCTACTGGTTGGACGCACAGGGCTGATCCGTACAACTACCTAAACTTTTGCGATGACTACGAATATCAGACTGTGACAGAGGGATCTAGAAAGGGGACATCAACTTAACAAAAGGAAGCCTCACATGATCCGTAAAATTGCTCTCGCCGCAGCCCTTCTGACACCAGTCGCAGCAGTGGCGCAGGACCTGCCAACCGCACCTTACCTGCCCTTGAATATGGCCGTGACAGCCGCGCAAGCCGCAGTAGAAGCATGCGCCACCGAAGGTTACAATGTTAGCGTCGCAATTGTCGCGCGCAGCGGTGAAACCAAGGTTCACCTGCGTGCCGACAACGCAGGCCCACACACAATCGGGTCCAGCACGGGCAAGGCGTTCACCTCTGCCAGCATGGGGCGCGACACCGCTGGGCTGGCGGGTTTCATCGGCGCGAACCCGGAAAATGACGGGCTGCGCGATATGGACAGCCGTTTGGTTATCCAGGCCGGCGGTCTGCCAATTCGCATTGGTGGCGCGCTGGTCGGTGGTATCGGTGTCGGAGGTGCGCCCTCAGGTGCAATCGACGAGACCTGTGGCCGCGCCGGCCTTGATGCCATCGGTGCAGAGTAACCTTCAAATTGGTCCGTCCCAAACGGGGCGGGCCGCTTCCATGAAAGGATGACAAGATGATACGTCCCTTGATCGTTGCCAGTGTTCTTGCACTGACAGGCGTTGCACATGCGCAAACAGCTCCGTCAGCGACTGAGATAGCATCCTATAGTGGCCTTCATCTCGCCGCTCATGAAGGGCGCGTAGATGAGATCAAAGAGTTGATTGTCCAAGGTGCAGACCCGAACGCGCGCGATGGTGCGGGCCGCACACCGGCCCACGTCGCGGCATTCGCGTCGCATAATGAGGTCATTGTGGCGCTCGCTGAAGTCGGCGTTGACATGAACGCTTTGGAAAACCGGCTCTATGATGTCCTGACAATTGCAGCCGTCGCCGACGATCCTGAATTGGTGTCTCTTGCCATGACGCTGGGCAATAGCCCCACGTTGATCACGAGCGTCTATGACGGCACTGCCTTGATCGCGGCGGCCCATCTCGGGCACCACGAGGTCGTGGCACGTCTGGTGGCGGGTGGCGCACCGCTTGATCACGTCAACAATCTGGGCTGGACGGCCTTGATGGAAGCCGTGGTCTTGGGGGATGGTGGCCGCGACCAAGTCAAAACCGTTCAGGTCCTTGTAGACGGGGGGGCAGATCAAACCATCGAAGACCGCGACGGTGTTAGTCCGCTTCAACATGCAAAGGCGCGCGGGTACTCCGAAATCGTGTCTTTGCTGGAATAGTCATGTGCCGCTGGCACCCGTTCTTTCGGGTATCGCCGGAAAGCATGCGTAATTGGGCCGACCCTACACCTAGGTCATGTGCGCTGGGCATTGTCGAGAGCAAAGGCTCGGTTCATCTTGAACGAGAGCGCCCGTGCGAAGTCGAGGACATTGCCGACTGCGTCGAAGCATTTGAGCCCGCGTCGAACGCGTTGGTTTGAAGCCGGTGCATTCAGTCACGATCCGAACTTTGGTTTGCAATCAACAGGCTTTGACGTCGTTTGCATGGAGGCGCGGCAGGTGAGTGTCGCCTTGTCTGCAATTGTTTGCTTTGCATCGATGATTAAGTCCGGCATGTCGGGCCCTTCCGGGTAATCAAAGAGATCGATTTGGCGAGCGGTGTTGTTTGGTCAGGCCCACGGCGTCGCAGGTCTGGATCACGGTGCAAAGTTCGCGTTCGCGCCCGGTTTTGCCCCATGCGATCACGCTGCGTGCTTGCCCCCGAGGTCGCAACCACAAAGTTAAATCATCAACGTTCAGATAGGTCGCTGAGCAATCTGGCCCTTCGTCAATGATACTTGGGGCGCCCGCTACAAATAATACCGCAGCATCTTGTAATAACCAAACCCCGGCCAATCGCCAAAATAACGTGGATCATTGTCAGATAATGGCGTCTTAACCAGCCCGATGCAGCAACAAGCGGCCATGTACATCTTTGGACAACAGACCCATTAAGTGAGCACATTTCCTATATGCAGACCGGTGCCGCCGACAGCCCCGTGAGCGTGAACCGCGGTCATTTGGTCTTTATATTAAAGCTCTTTTCAATTCTCGTTGCATATTAAATGGTCGCCTTACCGCGCCAGTACCAATTCAGCTTTTAGGCCACCAAGTCGGGCACTTTCCCCAAGACGCAGCAATCCGCCGTGATTACGGGCAATATCAGCGACAATCGACAGCCCCAGACCGACACCTGTTCCTTTGTCTTGATTGCGAGATGGATCAAGGCGGACAAACGGGCTCATCGCGGCCTCTCGGCTGGTGGCAGGAATGCCCGGCCCGTCGTCTTCCACAGTAAACCGAACGGTCCGGTCGGTGATATCCAGGCAAACTTCAGCTTTTGTACCATAGCGCAATGCATTGCCGATCAAGTTATCCAACGCACGGCGAACGGCCATCGGGCGTAGCATTACTTGCTGATCTGGGCCAGATACCGGCCCCAAGGCAACAGATTGCCCCCCACGTGCGGCATCGGACACCGCAGCGTTCAAAATCGCACGGGGCAAGCAAGGCTCTAAGCCATCAAGCGCGTCATGTCGGGCGAAATCCAGAAACGCATCGAGCAAGTCCTGCATGTCGTCCACGTCACGAATTAATGCCTCCGTGTCCTCACCGTCCAACATCGATAAGCCCAAGCGTAGCCGTGTGAGCGGGGTCCGCAAATCATGGCTAACACCCGATAACATCATGGTGCGGCTGTGCGTTTGGCGTTCAATTTTGTTGCGCATATCAAGAAATGCCATGCCCGCAGCGCGGACTTCAACAGCGCCCGTAGGGGTGAATGGCTTAATCCGCCCTTTGCCGTATTCGGCGGCCGCAGCAGCCAAACGCTTAATGGGACGCAATTGGTTGCGCAAAAAGAAATACGCAATGGTGGTCATAATCGCCCCCATCACAACCATAATGACCAGCAATTGATGCGGGTTCGCAGCAGACACGCGGTCACGTTGAAATGACAGGTACGTCAGTCCGTGCTTGGTGTGCATCCATATCTGCACGCGACTTCGGTCAGATAGAGACACCACAGCCACTTCGGGCACACCGCTGCGCAAGGTGTCGATTACCATTGCCCCTGTCAGGTCTACAAATCGGGTTTTGTCAACCGCATGCGCATTGTCTGCACGAAGACTGGCCACAATCTCCAACGCGGCGCCGGTGCTTTTTGCTATCTGTGCCGCGGCTTCGGCATCAGGCGCTGCGTTGATCGTATCACGTAAAAACCGCAGCTCGATATTGACTGCACTTGTCATTGACCGCGTGACACCGTCAAAGTGTCGTTGAATAAACACAACTGACACAAGTAATTGCAATGTCAGAACAGGTAAGATCAAGATAAGCGCAGCACGGCCATAAAGACCGCGTGGCATATAATTTTTGATCCAAGCCCAAAACATAAGGCCAAGGCTACCGCTTGGGGCCATCCGGCGAAAGGGTCGATCATCATGTCAGATCAGGAATTCACACCAGTCGCGGGGCAACCCGTTCGCCTGACAGACGAATTGCGGCTGATTCTGGCACCCAACCCGTCGCCGATGACCTATCTTGGCACCAACACCTATCTGCTTGGACAAACATCAATCGCAGTCATTGACCCCGGCCCCGACGACGATGACCACCTCGCGGCTATTCATGCAGCGGCGGGCGCAGGCGACATCAGTCATATCATTGTCACGCACGCGCATCTTGATCATTCACCGCTTGCACGGCGGCTGTCAAAGCAGACTGGTGCGCCAGTTTACGGTTTCGGCCACGCTGCAGCAGGGCGTAGCACCGTGATGCAGCAGCTTGCCGATCAAGGCCTCGCGGGTGGCGGCGAAGGCATTGATGTGGATTTTGCGCCCGATGTGATCATGGCATCCGGCGACGCTGTCACAACTGACGAATGGACCCTGAAAGCCCTGCATACTCCTGGCCATATTGGCAACCACCTTAGCTTGATCTGGGGCAATGCGGTGTTCACGGGGGATCATGTGATGGGGTGGGCGTCGTCACTGGTATCACCACCAGACGGAGATCTGACCGATTTCATGATGTCTTGCGAAAAGCTGGCACAGATAGACGCACACATTTTTTATCCGGGGCACGGCGCACCAATCATTGATCCGGCGCACCGGATTGCATGGCTCATCGCGCACCGCCGCGGGCGCGAGGCCCAAATTCTAAACGCACTAACACCTGTTGGGCTAACGGCAGATCAGATCACGGATATGGTTTATGTCGACGTGAACCCTGCCCTCATGCCCGCCGCCAAACGCAATGTGTTCGCGCATCTTGTGGACCTGTCGCAAAGGGGTCTGATTACAGCGCATCCCACCCTTCAAACCGATGCAATTTTCACGGCGAAAAATTAAACCTCTAAACTGTACAAAACCCTCTAGACGCCACCAATCGGCATTGCTATATCGCCCATAGTGTTCCGGCGTAGCTCAGTGGTAGAGCAGTTGACTGTTAATCAATTTGTCGTAGGTTCGACCCCTACCGCCGGAGCCATTTTATCCAAAAAACTCCTTATAATACCTTATTTGTTGAATTTTTTGGCAACTCGGTACACAAACTCGGTACACATTCGGTACACAGGTTTTGTAAATGGCCCCCAAACTTAGTTATCTTTTCGAGTCTCCTAAAGGCTATTTTGAGTACAGGCGGAGAGTTCCCAAAAAGCTCCAAGTTCATTTTCCCAGAACGATACAGGGAGAATTGATGACAGAATGGAAACAATCTCTAGATACAAACAACAGTGCGGTCGCTCAAAGACGCTGGGTTGCGGAGACTGAACGCTTTGAGGCGACTAAAGCCTTAGCAGAGAAACTGTATGGGCAACCCAATAACAAATCAGACAT
>JAGSGF010000042.1 GCA_023955335.1 Yoonia sp. | reverse complement strand
GGCACACCGCTCTCCGCCTGCCTCAAAATACCCATGATCTGTGCGTCGCTAAATCGTGCTGTCTTCATCAAAAATCTCCTCAGATATCTTGCCGAGAAAATTCTACTTTTGAACACCACTAATTTTAGGGGGGATTACCCCCAGAACGCTGATTTGCGCCGCAAAGCTGTCGCCGCATCTGCGCGTGCAACCGCTCAGACCGAACGTGCTATCCGCCGGATCGGGTCAGACTTGCACGATGGCCCTGCGCAGTATCTTTCGCTGGCTTCATTGCGACTGGACGGTGCACTGAACGTCAGAGACAGCCCGTCGAAAGATGCGACACTGGTGCGCGGTTCGCTTGGCAAGGCTTTGGATGAATTGCGGATAATTTCGCGCGGGTTGGCGTTGCCGGACTTGGACCGCCTTGGAATTGATGCGCTGATCGACCGCGCAGTCAAGGATCACGAACGCCAAACCAAATTGAACATTGCCGTCACCATGCCGGCGCATCCGGACGTGGATCTGAACTATGCACAAAAGCTTTGTGTCTTCCGGTTTCTGCAAGAGACACTTTCGAACATCAGCCGCCACGCAGGGGTCGACAAGGCGACGGTCGCGGCACATTCGCATGACCAGTCTTTGACAATCACCGTTTCGGATAGGGGACAGGGCTTCGATGCAACCAAACCGCGCGAACTCCGCAACGATGGCGGTCAGGGTCTTTTCGGTCTGACAGACCGCGCTGAAAGCATCGGAGGGCAGCTGGACATAATTTCTTCTCCTGCACGGGGCACGACGCTGACCCTCACACTTCCATTTGAAGAGAGTAATAAATGACCATTCGCATTATTCTGGCCGATGACCACCCGATTTTCCGCGATGGCTTGGTCAATAGCATCGAAGAGACCGGCGTTTTCGAAGTGGTTGGCGTTGGTGGGACGGCGGATGAGGCCGTCGCACTGGCCTTTGAACATAAACCCGATGTGGCGCTTCTGGACCTTTCCATGCCGGGCAATGGTATCTCGGCGGCGCAGCGGATCAGCGACGCGGGCACTGCGGGTGCGGTGGCGATGCTCACTGTGTCGGAGGACGGCGATGACGTAACGGCTGCGATGCAAGCGGGGGCTAGGGGCTATCTTTTGAAGGGCGTATCGGCTTCGGAATTAAGACAAGTTTTGGCGAAAATCGCTGCTGGTGAAGCTCATGTTTCTCCAGGCTTGGCCGCGCAAATGCTGCGCATATTGCAGACTCAAATACCTGCAACACCCCAGCCGATTGACGATCTGACAAAGCGTGAAGAAGATATTCTGAAGGGTGTTGCATCTGGCAAAAGCAACAAGGAAATCGGGCTGGCCCTGAATATTCAGGAAAAGACTGTCAAGCATTACATGACGATCATCCTGAGCAAATTGCAGGCCCGTAACCGTGTCGAAGCCGCACTGATTGCCCATAAGGCTTGGGGTGGAAGCGACTAGAAACCGGCGGCCGCACGCATACGGTTCAGGTCTTCGATTGTAGCCCCGCGGTTTGCCACGACCCTGCCTTCCGGATCGGTCAAGACATAGCGATTGTCGCGGATTTGCTCGTCCCACCCGTTTGGATATCTCAAGTGAAGGTCGGAAATGGAGCTGCCTTGCTGGCGTGAGCCACGATCTCTGTTGTTGTCATCATCTTCGTCACGATCGTCGTCGCGGTCGTCATCCCTATCATCGCCACGATCATCATCATCGCGGTCGTCATCTCCGCCGCGTCCTCTGCCTCTGCCTTTATCTGCATGGGCATACTCCACGCCTAAAACCCAAGTCCCATCCGCGTTCTTTGCGAACGTGACCGGAAAGGGCATCAGGAGCAACGATGCCAGAATAATTTTGACAAGTCTCAGCATGATCCCCGATCCTTTATGTCGCGCCGGTCCATAGAAAAGACGACGCCCCTGTGATCTTATCAGAGGGGTGTGAACCTTGCATCGGACGTTGGTCTGACTTTTATAATTTGCCCTAAATTAGACCAGTTGCCTCAGAGCCGACATTCAGCATGTTCGATCAGATCTTCCGGGTCGTCACACCCCGAACCGGCTGGCACACGCGGGCGATCCCGACCGCTACCGTGGTTGTCGTCACGGTGGTCGTCGTTTCCACCACGGTCGTCACGTCTCCTACGGTCATCATCGTGATCGTCATCGCCGCCACGGCCACGTTTCGCCACTTCAAAGCGTCCATCGTCTTGGAGGGTTGCGGGGCCGCTATTCGTCATGGGTATGATCACAACAGCGCCCTCGCCGATAGAGGCCAGGCTTAGGCCGGGTGCCATGAAGCCCGCTGCAGTAATCACAGCGCCTGCAATGAAATTTAATGATGTCATGTTCTTTCTCCTTTGGGTTACGTCGATAGAGACACGATCTCAGTTGGGGGCCATGGGCGGCACAGTCAAAGGTCCGACCCAAGTGTCGGAGGCATTTGACCGGCCAGACTCAAAACCCGCGCAGGCTGGTGTCTCGCGCGCGTGCGGGAGCGCCGAAAATGCGGTGCAGGACCTTACCGGGTGGTCAGAAATCCCGATGGCATGTCCCGCAAATTTGTGCCCGGAAAATCAATGGAGCGGTAAACACCGTCCGTGACGAAAACGACATTCATGGCCTGTCTTCCATTGTGTTTGTTGCGCGTCAGAACAAATCCGTGAGTTGCCTGCGAGGCCGCGCTCAGGAAAGCCTGCAGATCAAATCCAGCCGGATTGGTGTTGGCAGGAATTCTCAGACGCCCAACGCGGTTGAGCCAATACGAAGCCGCCTCCAGATGCCGTGTCGTCAGCGGTTCGAAAGCCGCATAAGACCGTTGACGGTTTTTCCCCTTGAAGACAAACGCCGCATTTCCGGTCGCTGTATCAATCCGGCAACGCGAAATTTCATCTGTCCTGAACCCGTTTCGTCCGTCGTTGGACGCAATGACACAATCTGTCGTGCCACCACTTTGCGCCTGAGCGACCAGCCCTGTCATCGACATGAAGACGGCCAGAAGCAGCATCCAGACCTTGCGGTTGATGGGGGCGTTTGCCACCTGTACGGCACGCTGGTTATCAACAGCCCCACGCTGCGCCGCGATGCGGTCCAGAGATGTCATATGATTTATTTCTTGCATTTTCTCTTTCCTTCGATGCCGTTTTTTCGCGATAATGCCCTAGATGGCGATCATTTGTGGTGCAGCTGAAAGCCCGTTCAGGTTTTTGCGCAGGTCCGTGCGGATTTCAGACCACTGGCCTATCTTGGGTTCTGGCACTGTCAGCCCGAGTTTGCGCAGGGTCGGCAGAAAACGGTTGTAGCGTGTCACTTGCCCGGTCGCGGCCATGCCGATGCAGTATTTCGAACAGCGCCGCGTGGGGCGTTCACCCGCAGTGCGCAACAAACGATCCGCCAGCCCCCGCCCGTTGGCTGATTTCGTTTCCACGATGAAAACGCCTGTACCCGTCGCAAACATCTGATCCTCTGATTGGAACCTCAGATCGGTGTCAATCGTCATGCGCTCGCCTCCGGACCGCGCGACAAGCGTCATCCGTTGATACCGGACGTCCAGTGAAGGGCGCAGGTGGTAGTCAAATGATTTGTCGTATTGGCGGCTGTAAGTGTTTTTGGCAAAGACCGATGCATCTGGTGTCAGGTCCGAAAGATCGTTCAGATCATAGGGCATGCGATATTTTTCGGTCATGCCGCGCTGGCCTTTGACCTTTACTTCGAGAAAACAAAGCCTCGCATCCACGTAGTTGCGCACGCGCACCTTAAAGCCGCGCCGTTTGCCTTGATGATGTTCGAAATAGGCACTGCGCGCCGCGTCATCAAAATACCGCGTGTCATAGGTAAAGGCGCGTTGTTCCTTGATGTCCAAAATGTCGAACGCTTGGCTGAAATGCGGCACCAACGCGAGCAGCTGATCGCTTTGAACGACGTATTTGTTGTCGATCCGCGCCATCATTTCGGCTTTGGCGTTCAGCTGTTCCAGCGTGATTGGCGCGAATGCTTGAGCGAAGTAACTGATATTGGAATGATAAGTCATAATCTGCGTCCCTTATGTGCGGTAAAATACGTTGAGCCGTGCAAGGTCGTTTACGTAGTTCAATTCGATCACCTGAAAGTTCATCACTTCGACCCCAAGCCGCTCTGAAAGATCGGCACGCATCTTTTCGGGGTTGGCCAAGACATGTGCTTCGATCCGGTCAAGGGTGAGCTTTGCGCTGTCCGCCGATTGCAAAATGCGCGGATGGTCAAGCAGCCACGCCGCAATCAGGACGAACGTCACGATCAAGGCCACAAGCCCCAACCCTGTCCCGAGAACCGAACAGATCACAGCGATCGCGATCGACCCGAAGAAGTAGCTGATCTCGATTTTGGAAATCTGTTTGGAGCGCAAGCTGAACAGCGCAAGGATCGCAAACAAACCAAAGCCCGCCGCGATGCTGAATTCGACGCTCGACAGAATTGTGAGCACCGCGAATGCGAAGATGTTGAACATCGCGGCGGTGGTGGCCAGTTCCTTGTCGCGGTACCGGCGATAGAACATCCCAAACATAAGGCAGACCATCGCCGAGGCATTCATGGCAAATCTGATTGCAAGTTCAATTAGCGGGTCGGTCGGGGTCATCTATACATCCTTTGCAAAAGCCGGACGCTGCAAAAGGCAAGCGACATACGGCTGTTACAAATCTGTCATGTTTGACCGAGATGCGGCACAGCCGTCGGTCCAGCCTTGTGTCAGACTTTGGGCTGAAAGATGGTCCGACCAATTGGGGTAATACGCCGCTGTTTGAACTGGGCGTGTCGCATGTATTTTGCTGTTGTGCGGCCTGTCTGGGTGCCAATTCTGGTAGAGGCGCGAATGGCAGCTAACTTTGGTTCTTCCCTGACCGATCCTTCAAACCGCCATACCCTCCCACCACGACACGTATCACAGAATACTGTGCTTCATCCGTTGACTGATCTGAGCCCATTGCACCGAAAGTTTGCCAAGCCGCGAATGCCTGTTTTCACCAGCGTCACAAGCTGCTGGACCGGATGATGACGGCGCTGAGGTCAAGGGGATAGGTGTGCGCCCGTATCCCTTT
Source organism: Yoonia sp. (assembly GCA_023955335.1). GTDB lineage: Bacteria > Pseudomonadota > Alphaproteobacteria > Rhodobacterales > Rhodobacteraceae > Yoonia. Next base: position 22,625 of record JAGSGF010000042.1, on the reverse strand, counting down.
GGGTCGCGACAAGCGTCTAGTTTGACCCAATCGACGTCAGTTTTCCGCAGATTTCTGTTGCGGCTGCAAGGCTGCGCGCAGTGGCTTGCGCCATTTGCGGCAGTATCATCCATTCCAGCGCCCAAGCCGCGCCTGAGCGCTCTTGTTCGTGGACAAGCGCATGATGAATACCCGAAAGCTGGGTCGCATTAAACCGGGCCAGCGTGATCAGAAGCTCTGCAAGAACGGGGTTGTGTTTGTGTGGCATTGCAGACGATCCACCGCCGCCTTCAAGCGTGACTTCGTCGATCCCTTGCTGCGCCATCAAACAGATGTCTTGACCAAATTTCCCGAGTGACCCGCTGATCAAGGACAAAAGGCTCGCATAGTCGGCAATCCCATCGCGCATTGTATGCCAAGCCTTTGGCGGGTTCGCGAGCCCAAGTGCGTTGGCCATGCTGGCCGAAATCGCCGCAGCATGTGGTGCCAAGGCTGCCCGATCACCCGCAGCGCCGCCAAGTTGCAGGCGTTCAACAGTCGGGCGCAGATTTTCCAGCCGCGTGCGGTGGTTTTCGAGCGGGTGTGACCACGTCAAGAGGCGGTCATCAACCGTGATCGGCAAGGCGGCCTGCATCCGCGTCCGCCCCATGAGTGTTCGGGCGCCAAACCGTTCCGATAGTCCCTCAAATGCCGCAAAGAGATTTTCGATACGCGACGCGAGCAAGACATTGAAGTCGCGCAAGGTCAGGGCCAGCGCCGTGTCGATAACATCCTGAGAGGTCGTGCCAGTGTGAACGCTTGCTGCGTCCCCGCCCACAGATCTTTTCAGCTGCGCCACCAATGCAGGGACCACAACGCCGTCACGATTGGTTTGCGCGCGCAAGTCGGCCATATCGGGGTCAAACGCTTCGATCTGTAGCGCCATTTTTTCAGCGTCAGCCTGCGGAAATGTTCCGACGCGCGCCTGAGCACGCGTGAACGCGGCCTCGAAGGCAAGCATATGGGTGCACTGCCGCTGTGGTGACCATATCTCTGCGGCGTCCACATCGCCAAACAGGCCGCCCAGCCATGGGTGATCAAAAGGCCCAATCATGTTAACGCTCCGTGCATCTGTTGGATCGAACGGGCAATTGCGCGGGGGTGTTCAATGCAGGGCAGGTGCCCACAGTTTTCCAGTATTTGATAGCTTGCCCCCGGGATCATCCCCGCGAGAGTTTCAACCAAAGCTGGCGGTGTTGCAAGATCGCAGGCCCCAGCGATGCAATGGGTCGGCATGGCGATCTGTTGGCTTTGATGCGTTAAATCGCTATCGCGGATGGCGCTACAGACACCCGCATAGCCGACGGCAGATATTCGGGTGAGCATGTTGCGATAGCCGGCAAGCTCTGCGGTGCGCTCTGTTCGGAAGCTTTTGGAAAACCAGCGTTCGAGAATAGCGTCAGACATCGACGCAATTCCATCGGTTTCGACGGCTTCAATGCGCGCGTTCCAGCCGTCTGCATCACCAATCTGCGCACCCGTGCAGCACAGCACAAGGCCAGTGGCCAAATCGGGGCGTGTCGCGGCAATGCGTTGTGCAATCATTCCGCCAACGGAGACGCCGCAGATCAGCGCACCCTTGAGGCCAAGGTGATCCATAAGGGCTGCAACGTCGCTGACCAACAGATCCATCGTGATGGGACCATCGTCACTCAGCCCGTGACCGCGCTTGTCCAAACACAATACCGGTGCCTGCCCGCCCAGCTGTGCGATAACATCATCCCAGATCCGAAAGTCTGTCCCGAGCGAGTTGCGAAACACGATGGGGCGACCACGGCCCTGCGTAAACCGGTAGTGCAGAGTGATATCATTCAGGGTGACAAACGCCATCAGACGCGTGTCGCTGGCAGTGCGGCATTTGGATCGGTTTTCATCATACCGCAACCTTTCGCAGTCCTAGAATTTCACGTGCTTGGGCCCATGACGCAACAGGCCGTTCGTATTTTTCGCACAGATCAACAGCACGCCCGACGAGGGCCGCATTGGACGGCGCGAGGGTGTTGCGGTTAAGGCGCACGTTGTCTTCCAGGCCTGTTCGCGCATGGCCACCCGACGAAATCGCCCATTCATTCAAGACGATTTGGTTGGGTCCGATACCCGCCGCGCACCAAGGCGCGTCCGCACCAAAAAGACGGTGAACCGTGTGGATGTAATAGTCAAACACGTCACGGTCGACAGGCATCGAATTCTTAACGCCCATGACGAACTGCACGTAAGGTGTGCCCGCGATCTGGCCCTTGTCAGACATTTCTTTTGCTTTGAGAATATGACTGAGGTCAAATGCCTCGATCTCGGGCTTCACATTGTAAGTCAACATTTCGGCCGCAAGCCAATCCACTAAGTCGGGGGCATTCTCGTAGACGCGCGTCGGAAAGTTGGTTGAACCAACAGAAATGGAGGCCATGTCGGGCGCCAAGGGGAGCATGCCGCCACGTTCGTGACCCGCGCCGGACCGCCCACCTGTCGAAAGTTGCACGATCATACCGGGGCAGTGCGTTTCCAGCCCTTCCATAAGGCGCGCGAAGCGGTCTGGATCGGATGTGGGTTTGCCCGCGTCGTCGCGGACATGGCAGTGGGCAATGCTCGCGCCCGCTTCAAATGCTTCGTGCGCGCTGTCTATCTGTTCGGAAATGCTGATCGGCACGGCCGGGTTATTGTCCTTGGTCGGTAATGAGCCGGTGATTGCGACGCAGATGATGCAGGGGGTTGTCATGGGGGCCTCAAATATCAAAGAAGATGGTCTCGTGCGGACCTTGAAGATGAATATCGAAGCGGTATTCGCCGCCGTTTGTTTTCCGGGCAAGTAATGTCGGGATGCGGTTCTGGTGTTCGATCCGCGTCAGGATCGGGTCGGCGGCGTTGGCGTCTTCCTCGTCTTCGAAATAGATTCGTGTGTGCAGGCCAATGTTGATCCCGCGCGCCACGATCCATGCGGTGATATGTGGCGCTTGCATCCGCCCATCGGGCCAAGGGACAGCACCGGGTTTCACCGTTTCAAAGCGGAACTCGCCCGTCGTCATATCGCCGGGTGATCGGCCCCAACCGACAAAATTCGGGTCGGGATGGCCGCGTGTCTCGTTGGCCGATGGGAAAAGACCTGCTGCATCGGGTTGCCAGATTTCAACCATCGCATCACGCAGCGGTGTTCCGGTGCCATCATAAACGATACCAGTGATGGCGATTTCCGCGCCCTGCACTGGGCCAGTTTTCATCGATGTCCCCAGATCGCCGCCGTAAATGTCGATGCCGGTGAAGTTGGGCATGCACCCGATGTGGACATATGGCCCTGCGGTTTGGCTTGGGCTTTCGCGCAGATAGTCGAGTTTCTGTACCATGGTTACATCCCCTCTTTGCGGTTTTCGAAATAGGTCTGACGTTGTCCGCGCAGCACAATATCGAACTTAAACGCTCGGCTGTCCATCGGCACGGTACGGTGCATGTCCAGCGGCGCGATCAATGCGTCAATGGCCTCTTGGGATTTCAGGATGCCGATGATGGGACAAAGAGGAATATGCGGGTCGCCCTCAAAATACATCTGCGTGATCAACCGCTGTGCAAAGCCATGCCCGAATATTGAAAAGTGGATATGTGCAGGCCGCCAGTCGTTCATACCATTTGGCCAAGGGTAGGGGCCGGGTTGAATGGTGCGGAATTCGTAGGACCCGTCTTCGCCCGTGATCGTGCGTCCGCAGCCGCCAAAATTCGGGTCCAATGGTGCCAGATAGCTTTCTTTCTTGTGGCGATAGCGCCCGCCCGCATTTGCCTGCCAGAATTCAACCAATGCGCCGGGCACGCCGCGCCCCATTTCATCGAGCACGCGACCATGTACGATGATCCGTGGGCCGATCGCGCTTTCGCCGGATTTGGCGTAATTCAGGATCAAGTCGTTATCCAGCGCCCCTAGCAACCCATGTCCGAAGACCGGAGACGTTTCCTCAGACAGGGTGGTTGGAAAGGACAGCAGCGCGGATTGTGGGCTTCGCTTGATGCTGGTTTTATACGCTGGCGTCAGCGCATCGGGCTGCCAGTTGCGGTCACGCGGGACAAAGCCCGCTGTTTTAGGCGGGGTGTTTATCAGGCTCATATATCTACTCCCAATTCGGCATAGGTTTGCTTTGCAAGTTTGATCGCGTGATTTGCGGCCGGCACGCCTGCGTAGACGGCGACATGCATGAAGGCCTGTAAAATGTCTTGCGGTGCGGCTCCGGTGTTTCGGGACGCGCGGATGTGCATCGGAATTTCTTCGAAATTCCCTGTTGCGGCCAAGAGGGCCAGCGTCAGCATGGAGCGTTCGCGGCGCGTGATCGTGTCGTCGGACCAGAGTGTGCCCCACGCTCCTTCGGTAATCATCGTCTGGAACGGGGCATCAAAGGCGGCTTTTGCTGCTTCTGCGCTGTCTACATGCGTGTCTCCCAGCACCTGCCGCCGTGTTTGCATGCCTGTGTCGTATCTATTCGCCATCTTGCTCTCCATCAGTAGGGCAGCCCCACGTAGTTTTCTGCCATTGCTTGCTTTGCGGCCGCATTGCTACGCAGGAATTCCAAGTCAGCAATCTGCATTTTGAGATCGAATGCGGACTGATCCGGATAGCGGTGCATCAGCGACGAGAACCACCAGCTGAACCGTTCTGCCTTCCAGACCCTCGCAAGCGCCTTGGCAGAGTAGGCGTCAATACCATCCGTGCTGTCGTTTTCGTAAAAATCACGCAGACCATTGTAGAGGTAATGCACATCCGACGCGGCGGTGTTGAGCCCCTTGGCCCCTGTTGGCGGAACAATGTGGGCCGCGTCACCACATAAGAACAACCGCCCCCACCGCATGGGTTCGGTCACGAAAGACCGCAGCGGTGCAATGGATTTTTCAAGGCTTGGCCCGGTGACCAAATTGTCGGCGTGTTCGGACGGGATGCGGCGCTTTAGCTCTTCCCAGAAAGCGGCATCGGTCCAGTCTTCTGGCTTGTCGGACAATGAACATTGGATGTAATATCGGCTGAGGCTTTCGTTACGCATAGAGCATAGGGCAAAGCCGCGCGGTGAATTGGCGTAGATCAATTCATGATGAACGGGCGGTGTCTTGCTGAGGACGCCAAGCCAGCCGAATGGATAAACCTTTTCATATTCGCGCCGCACATCAAGCGGGATCGTCTGGCGGCTGACGCCGTGGAAGCCATCGCACCCCGCAACAAAATCGCAGGCGATGAGCCGGTTCTTGCCATTCACTTGATAGGTCACCTGCGGCGCATCGGTGTCCGCGCCTTCGATCACGACGTCCTCGACGTTGAATTCAATGATACCGCCGGATTTTTCGCGCGCCTCGTACAGGTCGCGCGTGACTTCGGTTTGACCATAGACCATGACGCTTTGGCCCGTGTGTTGGGTGAAGTCGATCCTGAATTCCTCGTCTGCGTAGGAAATCAGCGTGCCCTCATGGGAATAGCCTTCTTTTTCCATGCGGTCCGCGACACCGGCTTCAGCCATAAGATCAACAAGGCCGCGCTCCAGCACGCCTGCGCGGATGCGTCCAAGCACGTGTGCCTTGGTTTTACGTTCCAGCACGATGCTTTCGATGCCGCGCGTATACAAAAGCTGCGATAGCAACAGACCGGATGGACCGCCGCCGATGATCGCAACTTGTGTCTTCATGGCGCGTTCAAGTTTCATTCAAAAACTTCCCTCCCATCCATTCTGATGCATACAATGCGAAAGTAAATTGATAAATTAGCTGGGTTAGTTGCCAGTTTAGGAAGTAAAATGGACCGCAGAATTAAATTCCGCCATATCGAAGCCTTTGTTGCGATTGCGCGGGCAAAACGACTAAAGCGGGCGGCTGAACAGTTGAATTTGACGCAACCGGCGATTTCAAAAACGTTAAAAGATCTGGAAGACATTCTTGGCGTTACCCTGATGAACCGTGATCGTGCGGGGGTGCGGCTTACGCCCGAAGGGCAGGTGTTTCTGCAGTATGCGGAACAAAGCACTGCAGCTTTGCGGCAGGGGCTCCACTGCATCGCGTCGCTGAGTGAAGCAGGCGGTGCGGTTTTAAAGATCGGCGCATTGCCCAGCGTTGCGGCGCAGGTTTTGCCGCGGGCCATTGAACAGTTTCGCGGTGTCTCGCCCAGAACGGTAATACATCTCGAAGAAGGATCGCATGGCTTTCTGACAGATCGCTTGCGGAGCGGGGACCTTGATCTGGTGATAGGCCGTTTGGGGGCAGCCGATACAATGAGGGGGCTTTCGTTCACAGCGCTTTACACCGAAATGGTGGTCGCGGTCGTGGCCCCTGATCATCCCAGACGCGCTGCAACGCGCCTTGAACAGATCGAAGACGACTTGATCATCTATCCGCCCGAGGCATCTGCCATCCGCCCGCTATTGGCGCGGCTGATGCTGTCGCGGGGGGTCGCGTTGTTTGGCGACCGGATCGAATGTGTATCGGGTGCATTTGGGCGGGCAATGACGCTTGGTGCGCTTAAACCGGTTTGGTTCATCTCTCGCGGCGTTGTGGCCGATGATCTGGATGTGGGGCGACTTGTGGCGCTGGACATCAACATGGGGCCAACAGACGGCGCGGTCGGCATCATGGTGCGGTCCGAGGAAGACCTGTCGCCGCTTGTTGGCTTGTTCCGTGCGGCGGTGTCAGATGTTGCGGTGCCTCTCGACGCCGTCTAAGCAACTTTTTAAGGAACTGAAGGTTGGCGTGTTCATTCCCATGAGGCCGTGCGCCGTGCGATCCGTTCATTGCATGCCTATGCTGTTCATATCGCGAGATTTGATCGGGGCTTTGCGCGCAAAAAGTTCCGGCCGGTTTAAGCGGTTTGAATATCACCCGTTCTGGTCAACGTGTTGAAAATGATGATTGGGCCGTCGAACTGATGTCGCAACGCGCTGCAGTGTTGGAATGGTCTTGTCGCGAAACGCAAACGGCGCTGCAGCAGTTCAGTGCTTGGAAATGGTCACGCGCGACAAAGGGCAATGGGCAGACCCGGTTTGCACTTGGAGACTAGGGTGTGACGTCAGAACACGCCATCGCGGTATAGAAGGCGAGACGCCTATAGCATGCTGGCGGCGCCATTCCGAGCATTTTGGCGCAGATATACCTAGCTTGCCGTCACGGCTGCCGCCAAACCGAAACAAGATCTGTGAGGGCCTTAGCCTTACTGACCTAGCAGAAAATGCGAAAAAAGACGGACGCCCCCCGCTAGAGCCAACAGCACAGGCGCGATATTTCGGGCGTTCTCACTGACGTGGACGGGGTCGGACTGCGGAAAAGATTAACCGTTCACAACCCTGCCGACGGTATTCGACCTATCAAAAATTCAGACGTGAGCGCTGCCAAAAAACGATTGCCATGGACGAAGGACCAACTGCTCGGATTCTTTACACGACGTGTCCCGAGAGTCTGGACATATCTACATACCCTGACCAATTTCCTCTTGTTTTCTGCGTGGGAAAGCTGGACGTTCTGTCTTTTAGTTGTTGGGACAGGTTTGAAGGCCGTATGTTCGAAATTTGGGAAGGCCTGAAGGCTGCATTTTGGCTAATTGTCATGTTCGATGCCGAGCTATGGGAGATTAGTCTCAGATCTTTGCGTGTGACGCTGACAGCTTTGCTGATAGCATCGGTTATTGCGATCCCGCTTGGGACCTATCTTGCGCTTCAACGCTTTCGGTATCGCCGATTTGTTATTTCAATGATTAACGCACTGATGGGGCTGCCACCGGTTGTGGTCGGGCTCGTCGTCTATCTCTTATTGTCGCGATCTGGGCCTTTTGGCGTTCTGAACCTACTTTTTACACCGACAGCGATGATCATTGCGCAGGTCATAATAATTACGCCGGTCATCGTCTCTATCGCCCACCAGTCAATGCGAGAACTTTGGGCTGAGTACCACGATCTTCTAATTTCGCTGAATACATCAAAAAGACAGCGCGTCCTCACGCTCGTAAAAGATGGTCGTCGCAATCTGTTGACGGCCGCATTGGCCGGGTTCGGGCGCGCCATCGGAGAGGTTGGGGCGATCATGATCGTCGGCGGCAACATTGACCATGTGACCCGCGTTCTGACCACCGCAATTGCACTAGAGACAGGCAAAGGCGATTTTGCGCTGGCCCTCGGGCTGGGTTGCGTGCTGATCGGGATCGCGATTATCGTGAATATAACAATACACACCCTTTCTCAAACTGAACGGGAGGGGCGCTGGTGAATGCGTTGTTCCCTTTGGAGCTGAGACAGGTTGTTGTCAGGCGCCGGACGAAAAGAGTGATAGGCCCTGTCGATCTGATACTCAACCCGCAAGGACCGACTATCATTATTGGCCCCAACGGGTCCGGTAAGACAACGTTGCTACGGGTGATGCATGGGATCGAACGGATTAACGCGGGTCAAGTGATATGGGCAAAAGACGACCCGGCAAAACATGCCTTTGTCTTCCAATCTCCGATTATGATGCGTCGGTCGGTCGCGGAAAACCTCGCCTATCCTTTGCGTTTGGCAAAACTGTCTGCGGCGGCCATCAACACTGATGTTGACCACTGGCTGTCCCGTATTGGGCTGGATGCCGTTCGGGACAATCCTGCCACGCGGCTTTCGGGAGGCGAGCGGCAGAAACTCGCGATTGCGCGCGCACTGGTTTGCAAGCCGGAGGTGCTGTTTCTTGATGAACCCTGTGCCAACCTTGATGGGTACGCAACGCGTGACATTGAGGTGCTTTTGCAAGAGGCGGCTGCGGCAGGCACACGGTTGGTCATGGCGACACATAACATGGGACAGGCGCGCAGACTTGCGCAAGATCTGGTTTTTATGCTGGATGGCAAAGTGCATGAAACGGGGCCGGCAGCGCAGGTCTTTGCCGCCCCGCAAACCGATGCGTTAGCCGCCTTTCTCAGAGGAGATATCGTACCATGATGCGCCGTCATCTTCGTGCTTGTGGCGCAAGTCAGTCGCGCGGATACCTTGCGCATGGCTGTGACCACCTCGTTTGACAATTCCGGTCAAGCGTTGCGATTGGGCGAAGCTAAAGACGTTGATGCCGTTCTCGTGCATTCGAAGGCCGCAGCACTCATCGGTGTGAGATCATGTGCAATGACTTTGTTTTTATCGGCCCGCCATCGGATATCGCCCAAGCCAGCAGCGCCATTAATGTCATGCAACGGCTTGGCGCGACCTAGCCCCAATTTGTCAGTCGAGGGGATGACAGTGGTCCCCATAAAGCAGATGAGAAAATCTGGATCGCAGCTGCACTGATCAACGGATACAGAATAGACGGCGAAAGCCTTTTTATGTTCAACGCATTGCAGACCTAATCAGTGGTGATGAGGTTCATCGTCGAGCGACCCATGCACTGCAAATTGATTGATATCTGCGTCCTGCGCTTCAATGACACGAAAGGCTTCTTTCACGCCTGCTGATGTCAATTCCCGAGCAACCGTCAGGAGGGTGTTTGGGGAATGATCAGCGCAAAGCTCGGCCATCTGGTCAATCTCTTCGCGCGCGACTTCACTGGCGACCTCAAGAGACGGTGCGCCATAGATATCAACGAAATGATGAGCGAGGAGCGTGATGATGGTGTCTCGCTCTTGTGTCTCGATTTGCGTGACGGCCACAAAGCTGACCCTTCCAAATGTTTCACAGCCCATCCAGCCGTTTGAAAATGCCTGCCGGGCCTTTCCGATCAAATCGGCGTCGCCCCAATTCGAAAATTCAAATCCGCCTGAAATACACCATTCCCCTGTGCGGGCTGGGTTATGAAAGACACGCGTGTCGCTTTCGTCAAAATGGATGGCGCGGGCGAGTTTCATGTGGGCCTCGTGAGATTTGCGGTGAGCGGGATTAGAACGGTATTGTCATCGACCTTCAACAGAAGTCCAAGCGCCTCATCAAGACCGACGTAGGTGCCTGTTTGTCCAGCGATACTCATGGTGCCGTCAAGCCCATGCGCAAGCCCGGTCCATTCGCGATGCAGCGACGCCGTGCCAGTATCGGTCCAAGCATTGATGCCAACAAGGGTGTGACGCACCCATGCCTCGAGCAACTCGGCTGCATCCACGTCCGTGCATCCTTCTGCAAAAAGTGCAGTGACGTCGGGCGTGAGCCCAGTTTCATCGCTGGCAGGCCAAAGCGCAAGCGACAAGTCTATCACCATCCAGTCGGGGATGCCGTCTTTTGCGGTTTGCCCGGCCGCCATGCGCAGGCCGCCGCAATACCCGCCGTTAACATAAATCGACCCGTCCCAGCCCAAATGCACCGCGACTTCTGGTGGGGCCAATGCCCCCAATGCATTCTGAAAACCAACCCCGCAGATTGGCAAGATCGCCGCTGCCTTTGACAAGACCTCGTCAGGGGCGAAAACGATTGCTGCGCGCAGGGTGTCGTGCGCAAGATCAAAGATCACCAGACCGGAGTCGCAGCCAACTTCTGCCGCCGAGCAAGCAAGCACAAACGGATCCGCGCCCGCCGCAGACTGGCCCTTAAAAAGCGGCGGAAAGCCCGGTTCCTTCATGCTTTGTCCATCGCGATGAGGGCTTTAGCAACCGTGCGAAACGCCTGCGCTTGTGTACTATCAGGTTTGGAAACCACAATCGGTGCGCCGCCATCAGCAGCAAGCCTGATGTCCATGTGGAGCGGGATTTCAGCGAGCAATGGCACGCCAAGTTTTGCAGCTTCAGCGGCAACACCGCCATGTCCAAACATGTGCTCTTCATGGCCACAGGCTGAACAAATATGCGTCGACATATTTTCGATCATTCCAATGATTGGCGTGCCCAGCTGGTTAAACATATCGATACCCTTGCGGGCATCCAACAAGGCGATGTCTTGTGGCGTTGATACAATAATAGCGCCGTCTAGCTGCGCCTTTTGCGCCAACGTCATTTGCACATCACCGGTGCCCGGTGGCAGGTCAACGATCAGCACATCCAGTGCGCCCCATTGAACCTGTCCCAACATCTGCTGCAACGCGCCCATCAACATCGGGCCGCGCCAAACGACCGCCTGATCTTCGTTCGCCATCAGACCAAGCGACATCATGGTAACGCCAAAGTTGCGCATTGGCAGGATCGTCTTGCCATCAGGCGAGGCGGGCCGTCCTGACACGCCCAGCATCCTTGGTTGTGACGGGCCATAAACATCGGCATCCAGTAAACCGACCCGACGCCCCTCTGCGGCCAATGCGCAAGCAAGGTTCGAAGCGACAGTTGATTTTCCGACGCCTCCTTTGCCCGAAGCTACTGCGATAATCCGGTCTACGCCCGGTACTTTCTCTGGGCCAGAAGGGGCCGCACCGCGCGAGGGCTTAAGGTCTGGTGGGGCTGATGGGGTGCTATGTGCGGTCATCACGATAGAGACTGCTATGACGCCGTCTAATGCCTTGATGCGTGCCTCGGCGTCTTCTTTTATTTTCGTATAGGCCTCGGCATGTGCGCCACTGACCTCCATGACAAATCGGACCTTTCCATCATCGACAGTGAGTGCCTTGATGATGCCCGCCTCTGCAAGGGATGTTCCACTGACTGGATCATCGATTGTTTTAAGAATGGACGTGATGGCTTCCCGGGTAATCAACACGTTAGGACATCTCTTCAATCGTGCCGGTAACGACATGTTCAATGTCGAGACCTTTGACAGTCAGGACCATTTTCGCCTCAAACTTGCTGCCAGACGTGTCGCCGGCATTACGCAGAGCGTCTTCGATAGCCTGCTGTGACGTGACGCCCACCTGCTTGAGGAATTTGCGCATCGACATGTTAAAATCTTCACTCATGGTGTTTTCTCCGATTTTCTTGACTGTATTGAAGGATGCCAATTAGGGTGCACCCATCGTTGCGGAAAGATTAATGTGAAACTTGTGTCCCTTTTATGCTGCCTGCTGCTGCCCTTTCGCGTGCATGCGCAAGAAAGGGAATTTACGTTGAGTGCGCCGGTTGAGTTCGCCCAAACTGGATTTTTGAAACACATCTTGCCGCGGTTTTCGCTGAAACATGGTGTGCGTATTACGGTGCTGGACGCAGATGCGGACGTTGTCATCGGGGCGAACGGCATCCCGGTTTTCGTCGGGTTGGGCACTGTTTGGCACGTCTCGCACAAGGATGATGTTGGACCAGTGTTGTTTACGCAATGGCTTCTTTCCGACATCGGCAAACGGACGATCGATGGATTTCAGCCTGACGGCGACGTGCTTTTTAGTAGCCAAGTCGTTGTCGAAGAAGAGGCCTCTGCGCCAGTTTTTGAAGGTGACCCCGTAAAAGGCGAAGCACTGTCTTTGTCCCGGTGTGGGCGCTGCCATGTCATCAACGAGACCAACCGCATGAATGGAATAGGGCAAACACCGTCCTTTGCTTTGATGCGCACATTCGAGGATTGGTGGAACAGGTTTGGCACGTTCTATGTCTTGAACCCGCACCCGAGCTTTAGTCAGGTCGCAGGTCTCACGCAGCCCTTTCCAGCGAATTTGCCCCCCGCAATTGTCCCTTTGGAGATCACGCAAGACGACTTGGACGCCATTCTCGCGTATGTGGCGACGATTGCGCCTGCGGATTTGGGTGCGCCTTTGCAAAGTCAGTGATCCTTGCGCTTTGACAGGTAGTCGTCGGTCGTGCGTGGACGTGGACGCTCACCGCCAGCGAAGGGATTGTTTTCTGAGTGATACTGCGCGTTGATCCTGCAGTTGTCGCACATCTGAATCATGCGCGCCGCAGCGGGGTTGGCGAACATTGCGTGCTTACCGGCAAGTTTTTCGGTAATCTTTTCAATCGTGGATTTGACGCCGAAAAGGTCGCCACATTCGACGCACGCAAATGGCTCTTCTTCGTTTAAGACCGTTTGGGTGAGAGCCAAGTCGGTAAGGTCTAATTGTGGTTTCAGCAAAATTGCGTTTTCGGGACACACATTGGTGCATAAGCCGCATTGAATACAGGCATCTTCTTGAAAGCGCAGTTGTGGCAGGTCTGGATTGTCGCCAAGCGCGCCAGTAGGGCACAGCGAAGCGCAAGAAAGGCATAGCGTGCAGGCTTCGGTATCGACGACAACCGCGCCATATGGCGCGCCTGCAGGCAGCGGAATGTTGGTCGATCCGGGGTTCAGCGCTTTTGCAGAAAGACGCGCGATTTGCCGTCTTGTCCCCATCGGCAAGACCGGCTCTGCGATAGTGGTTCCTTGTACCTGCTCATAGAGATGATCGGACAAAGCAGAGGGGTCCGAGATGTCCAGCAGGGAGATCTTATCGCCCGAGATTGCAAGTGCCAATTCCATCTGGGGGTCAAGCGCATCGCGTTCGGTCTTTGGTGCGAGCAGGATTGCGACCTGCGCAAATCCACCAGCCAATGCACCTAACATTTCTGCGTGTCCAAAGCCGGATAATGCGCTGATTTCCATTGGAATAACGTGGGCAGGCAGGCCACGTCCGTAGCGTGCGGCGAGGCTGATCATCTCTGCCCCATGATCGTCATGGACCAACACAGTGGCATCAAGACCGCCTGCCTTTTTATAGGCAGATGCCAGCGTCGTTATCCGACGGAAAATGTGATCGGGTGAGGGCGCATCATAGCTGATCGCTCCGGAGGGACACACAGCAGAGCAGGCGCCACACCCCGCGCAAATTAGCGGGTCGATAGTTACGTGCTCGCCGGCCGAAACAATTGCGCCAGTAGGGCACACGTTGATACAATTCGAGCAGGCGGGTTTCTCGGCGCGCGAGTGGGCGCACAACAAAGGTTCCAATCGGACGTAAAGTGGTTTTTCGAACGTGCCAACAAGCTGACTTGCCGTGAAAATCGCATCGGCAACGGCCGGTTGGCTTTTGGGATCAGCGCGGAGGTAACCGTCCCGTTTTTCGGGTGCGGGAAACAGCGCTACGCCACCTGTTAGATCAAGGATGATGTCACATTGGGATAGCGCACCGTCACGGGGCGTTGTCATGGCGGGCGTGCCGCGTCCGCCTCTCATACTGTGTTGAAAGGCGTTGATCCGAACCTCGAAACGTCCAAGCGACCCCGTGGCTTTGTGAAGCGCACCCACAACGATGTCGAAGCCCGGCCGCGGTGCGGTATCATCGCCCGCTTCGAGCAAAACAGTTACCGCAAGGACGTCCGCAAGCTTTTCCGCTGCAGCAAGACAAACATCGGCTTTTCCGACAATCAGACAGGTCCCCTCGGTAATAATATCCATCGATTTGGATGCGGGTTGCGTGAGCAATGCGTCGGCGATCAGCGCGGCCATTTTAGGCGTTGTATCCGCCACTTCGTCTGACCAACCCGCGCGATCACGGATGTCAACAAACGTCGGCATAGGGGCATCAATCTCTTCTGCGATTTCAGCGAATAAATTCGCTTCTTGCTGGCATGCGATGACTACGTCACCCGCCGCAATCGCAGCTTGAGCCACGTCAAGCTGTTCAGTGCAAAGACTATTATGGCACGCCCCGCAGGCCAGACCTGACGCCTTTGATAAGGCGACCGTATCAAGTTTTTGCGAACCCAAACAGTCGCATAGCAGCAATGACTTAGACATGGCTTCCCCATTTATCGTCGCATTCGTCGCCCCCTAGCTAGCCAGTAAATGTGCGGACAGTAAACCGATAATTGAACGCGATTCTGTCGTAAGCAGGTTTGCACGCGCAGCATTTCATTTGGAGTTGGCGAGTATCATCTGATGTCGCACGTGCTAATTGTTTATAGCAGAAAGGGGATTATTTCTTGCTGCGTCGCAGCATGGGTGTACGCCTAAATAAATGCAGAAAAAACGCTTTGAGAAAGAATGGATATGGTTCAGTATGTTGAGATAGCGAGACATCAATTTTGTTGTGAATGGGGGGCACGTTACGTGAAGCGGAACTATCCAAATGCGCAGACCATTCCACTTGGTGTTGTCGTACAGAGGTCACTTGGCGTGACGCGCTGGGCAAAGTTTGCATGGAGAGTGTCTTCGGTTTTGCCGGGCGCGCCTGCTGCGGATTGGAAACCTCTCAGAAATGAGAATGGCGTCGCCGAATTCCACGCAGCGACCTTGCCGCTCACACTTTATGTATCAGATGCCGAAGCTTACGCGCACGAATTGCAGGCTCGTTCGCCGTCGATATATGTCGTCCTGCGTCCAAATGAGACGTCAACTGATCAGCCATGGTCCGTCGCGCTGGTGACGGCTTCACCCTATGAGGCGCAAGATTACTGCGACTCGGCTGAAGAACTGGTCGAAAAAGTGCCATTGTCGGAAGGCCTGCATGCGTGGATCGCCGAATTTGTAGAACGCCACTACGAAGAAGAAGTGTTCGTGAAGCGTCGCCGCAAAAATATGACAGTCGACCAGACAGAGGACGGGATTGGCGATCCGCGTATTCGACAAGTCAGTGATGTTTACCGTGCGCCGCGCCGTAAGGCGGTGCTCAATTGAGTGGTGTTGTTTCAACATGGTCGCGTAGACGTGCCGCAGTCGCTGCAGAGGCTGCCGCTGAACAGCAAGCAACGGTTGACGCATTTGCGTTGGAAGATGCGGCCGCAACCGAGGAAAAATCTGACACGGAAATTTTGCAGGAGCTTGGGCTGCCTGATCCGATGACGTTGGTGCAGGGCGATGATTTCAAAGCGTTCATGTCAAAAACAGTGCCCGCACATCTGCGCAAAATCGCGTTGCGCAAGCTTTGGACCAGTAATCCGGTTCTGGCCTGTCTGGATGGATTGAACGATTACGATGATGATTATTTGACCGGTAGCACCGGACAAGGTGCAATCAAGACAACTTATCAGGTGGGTAAGGGAATGTTAGCGCATCTGCTCGAAGTTGAGCGTCAAAAAAACACAGCGGAGATCGAAGACGTGGCAGTTGAAGATCATGACCGTGAGCTTGATGACGATGTCGAGATCGAGGTCGAAATGGCAGCATCTCCTGCCATGGAATCTGATGCCGAAGCCGGTATCCAAGCAGATGATCTCGTAGCGGCCGCGCCGCGCCGGATGCAATTTCAATTTGAGGATGGCACCGCATGAATGTCGCAGTCAGCCTAACAGATATCGACCAAGAAGATCGGCTTCGCGCGGATCTCTACAACTATTTGGGCCTGATGTTAGCTGCCCCGCCAGACCAAATGCTGCTGGATCAGACGACAGTATTGACCGGGGACGACACAGATTTGGGTCAGGCAATCAAAGCGCTTGCGCGGGTTGCAAAGGTATCCAAGCCCAAGGCAGTGCGCACAGAATTCAACGCGCTGTTTGTTGGTTTGGGGCGCGGTGAACTGTTGCCCTATGCCAGCTACTATCTGACCGGGTTTTTGAATGAAAAACCGCTCGCCAACTTACGCGCGACGATGGCAAATTTTGGAATGGAACGCGCTGATAACGTGTTTGAACCCGAAGATAATATCGCTTCGCTGATGGAAATGATGGCAGGGATGATCGTCGGTCGTTTTGGCAAAGTAGCGTCCATCGAAGAACAAAGAGAGTTCTTCAATGCGCATATTGGCACATGGTCAACACACTATTTCTCGGACTTGCAGGCTGCAAAGTCTTCGGTGCTTTTTGCATCGATAGGTGCGGTTGGGTCTGCGTTTATGGATATTGAGCGCGAAGCGTTTCGCATGACTGCGATCTGATGCGGTTGTTCTAAAACCGGTGGGGATGCCCGCCAAACTTGAAAGGAGAGACATCTCATGAGCGAAGAAACTGAAGGCAAAAGCCGCCGCGATTTCCTAAAGCTGGCGGGTACCGCTGCACCTGCTGCTGTGGCTGTGATGGCAGGTGGGGCGACACAGGCCGCCGCCGCGCAACCCGCAGACATGTCATCGGAGACCATGCAAGACACCGTACACACACGGGCCTATCTGGAAAGCACACGCTTCTAAGGCAAGGCCGACGGCAGATACATATTGTCCAGCCAGGCTGGATTAAGGAGGAAGACCATGCTGAGGAAAAAAACAAACGGGTATACACGTCGATCCGGACGGTCCCCAATTATTTTGAACAACGGTCGAAGTGGAATCGATAGACGTGGTTTCCTTCGTGGATCTGGCCTTGCGATTGGTGGATTGGCGGCGATTGCGGCAACGGGTGGTTCTGTCACTCAAGCGACCGCACAAGGTGCCGCAACCCGCGCAATAGAAACGATAAAATCGGTCTGTACGCATTGTTCAGTGGGCTGCACGGTGATTGCCGAAGTCGACAACGGTGTCTGGACTGGTCAGGAACCTGCATGGGATAGCCCCTTCAACCTTGGTGCGCATTGCGCCAAAGGTGCGGCAGTGCGCGAGCACGCCCATGGAGAGCGTCGCCTTAAGTACCCGATGAAAAAAGAGAATGGCGAATGGGTTCGCATCAGCTGGGAGACCGCGATCGAAGAGATCGGCGACGGCATGATGAAAATTCGCGAAGAAAGCGGCCCAGATTCAGTTTATTGGCTTGGTTCCGCCAAGCATAACAACGAGCAGGCCTATCTGTTCCGCAAGTTTGCTGCTTATTGGGGCACGAATAACGTCGACCACCAAGCGCGGATTTGTCACTCAACCACCGTTGCTGGCGTAGCCAACACATGGGGCTACGGCGCCATGACCAATAGCTACAACGACATCCATAACTCTAAGGCGATCTTTCTGATCGGTGGCAACCCTGCCGAGGCGCATCCGGTTGCGTTGCTACATATGCTGAAAGCCAAAGAGCAGAACAACGCGCCTTTGATCGTTTGCGACCCTCGTTTCACACGTACCGCAGCCCACGCAGACGAGTATGTCCGCTTCCGGCCCGGCTCTGACGTTGCGCTTGTTTGGGGCATTTTGTGGCATATCTTTGAAAACAGTTGGGAAGACAAAGAATTCATCCGCACCCGCGTTTGGGGCATGGATGAGATCAAGACCGAAGTTGCCAAGTGGACGCCAGAAGAGGTCGAGCGCGTCACTGGTGCCCCTGGTAAGCAATTGGAGCGGGTGGCCCGGACTTTGGCCAACAACCGTCCCGGCACTGTGATTTGGTGCATGGGTGGTACGCAGCATACCAACGGTAACAACAACACGCGCGCGTACTGCATCTTGCAGCTGGCATTAGGGAACATGGGTACCGCTGGTGGCGGCACCAACATCTTCCGTGGCCACGACAACGTGCAGGGCGCAACTGACCTTGGCGTTCTGGCCGACACACTGCCTGGCTATTACGGTCTGTCAGCTGGATCATGGGCACATTGGGCCCGCGTCTGGGAGGAAGACCTTGACTGGCTCAAAGGCCGGTTCTCTCCAGAACTTGTCGGCGAAACGGCGATGATGAACCTCACGGGTATCCCTGTTAGCCGTTGGATTGACGGCGTGCTTGAGGATGCCGAGAACTTAGACCAGCCTGATACCGTACGGGCCATGGTTTTGTGGGGACACGCGCCTAACTCGCAGACCCGTCAAAAAGAGATGAGGACGGCGATGGAAAAGCTCGACATGCTTGTCGTGGTTGATCCATATCCAACGGTCTCGGCTGTCTTGCAGGATCGCCAAGATGGCGTCTATCTGCTGCCAGCTTGTACACAGTTTGAAACACGCGGTTCGGTCACAGCGTCTAATCGGTCACTTCAGTGGCGCGACAAAGTTGTTGAGCCTTTGTTTGAATCGCTACCCGATCACACAATTTTGGCTAAGTTTGCAGAGAAGTTCGGCTTCCACGACAAATTCTTCCGCAATATTGAGATAGAGGAAGGCGGAGAGCCAAATATCGAAGACGTCACCCGTGAATTCAACCGCGGTATGTGGACGATTGGTTATACCGGTCAAAGCCCGGAGCGGATGAAACTGCACATGGCGAACCAGCATACTTTTGACCGCACAACGTTGCGGGCGATTGGTGGCCCGGCTGACGGGGATACATACGGGATGCCTTGGCCATGTTGGGGGACACCGGAAATGAACCACCCTGGTACTGCGAACCTTTATGACATGTCGATGCCAGTAGCCGAGGGCGGCCTGACGTTCCGTGCCCGCTTTGGTGTTGAGCGTAATGGCGAAAATTTGCTGGCTGAGGGCGTGTTCACCCCAGGATCAGAGATTGAGGATGGCTATCCAGAGTTCACAATGCAGATGCTTATGGACCTTGGCTGGGATGGCGATTTGACCGCAGAAGAACGTGCGTCGATTGACGCCGTAGCTGCGGAAAAGACGAACTGGAAAACCGACCTATCAGGCGGCATCCAGCGGGTTGCGATCAAACATGGTTGTGCGCCGTTTGGTAACGCCAAGGCGCGTGCCGTTGTCTGGACCTTCCCAGATCCTGTGCCAATTCATCGTGAACCACTCTATTCCAATCGCAGGGATCTGGTTGCCGATTATCCGACTTACGAGGATAAAAAGTTCTGGCGTGTACCGACCATGTACGCGTCGATCCAAGAACAAGACTTCTCAGTCGAGTATCCAATGATCCTAACGTCAGGTCGTTTGGTCGAATATGAGGGCGGCGGTGACGAAAGCCGTTCGAACCCATGGCTGGCCGAATTGCAGCAGGACATGTTCGTCGAGATCAACACACGTGACGCCAATAACCTTGGTGTACGTGACGGCGCACAGGTCTGGGTCGAGGGGCCTGAAGGCGGCAAGGTCAAAGTGATGGCCATGGTAACCGAACGGGTAGGTGTGGGCGTAGCCTTCATGCCATTCCACTTTGGCGGTCATATGGAAGGCGTTGATTTGAGGGATAGATATCCTGAAGGTGCTGATCCATTTGTGCTTGGTGAATCTACCAACACAGCACAAACATACGGCTATGATAGCGTAACCCAGATGCAAGAGACCAAAGCGACTCTTTGCAAAATCTGGACAGCATAAGGGAGAAGTAGAATGGCTAGAGCAAAATTTCTCGTAGATGCTGAACGCTGCATCGAATGCAACGCGTGCGTCACGGCCTGTAAAAACGAGCATGAAGTGCCTTGGGGTATCAACCGCCGCAAAGTCGTCACAATCAATGACGGTAAACCGGGTGAACGGTCAATATCGGTCGCTTGTATGCATTGTTCAGACGCACCATGCATGGCCGTCTGTCCAACGGATTGTTTTTATCAGACCCCTGATGGTGTCGTGCTGCACTCCAAAGACCTGTGCATCGGCTGTGGTTACTGCTTTTATGCGTGTCCGTTCGGCGCGCCGCAGTACCCGCAAGCCGGCAACTTTGGCTCGCGCGGCAAGATGGACAAATGTACTTTCTGCGCCGGTGGTCCAGAGGAAAACAATTCCACTGCTGAGTTCGCTAAATACGGTCGCAACCGGATCGCAGAGGGCAAGCTGCCAATCTGCGCCGAAATGTGTGCAACCAAAGCTTTGCTTGCCGGTGACGGCGACGTGGTGTCGGGCATCTACCGCGAGCGCGTTGTCGCACGTGGCTTTGGATCTGGCGCATGGGGCTGGGGTACAGCGTATGATCAAAAAGGCGGGTAAAAACCCCCTTTGAGATTTCTTAAAGGGGCGGCCTATTCTGGGTCGCCCTTCTTTGATCCTAGATAAGGAAGTAATGGATGCTGCGTCTTTTAGGTTTGCTTGCACTAATTTGGACCCTCGCTGTGCCTGCCGCGGCGCAAGAGGCGCCTGCAGATGCGCGCGGCTCCACTGGTGGTGCACAGACGCTTGAGGACATCCTGCGCAGGCAAGATGGTATCGCGATAGACGACAGTTTTCGTAGCGATTTAACGGGTAACCCCGATGCAGCCGCGCCCATCGACGAGCAACTCGGGACACTTGGTGGTGCCTCTGATCCGGATCTTTGGCGGGCCTTCCGCTATGGCACTGCCGATATTACGACACAAGCACGTACGCCTGCAGCAACGACGTTGATACAAGACGGAGGCATGTGGTGGCTTAAATTCCGTGAAGGACCGCTGCTGTCCTTTGGCGCCTACCTATTGGGTGGTACGCTCTTGGCGCTGACGCTGTTCTACATGATACGCGGCCGCATCCGTATAGGCGGCGAAAAGACCGGCCGGACGGTTACACGCTTCAAGGCGTTTGAACGGTTCGGCCATTGGCTTTTGGCGTCGTCATTTCTGGTTCTGGGCGTCACGGGGCTTATTTCGCTTTTTGGGCGCAAAGTACTGATCCCGGCTTTCGGTCATGAAACGTTTGCGTTCTTGGCGGTTGGCACCAAATGGGTCCACAATAACATTTCTTGGGCGTTCATGATCGCGCTGGTCATCATATTCGTTGTCTGGGTCGTGCATAATATCCCTGACCGTACAGACCTGCATTGGCTGGCGAAGGCTGGTGGGATTCTCGGTGGGGAACATCCACCTGCTAAGAAATTCAATGCAGGCCAAAAGCTAATCTTCTGGGCAGTGATTGTCTTGGGTGGATCAATTTCTCTGTCCGGTTTGTCACTACTGTTTCCGTTTGAAATCAATATGTTCAACCACACATTCTCGACGCTTAACAGTTGGGGTGTACCCGGCTGGTTTGGCGCAGCTGATCTGCCATACCCGCTGGAGCCACAAGAAGAGATGCAATATGCGCAACTTTGGCATGCCGTTGTAAGTCTCATTTTGACAGCAATCATCTTTGCCCACATTTATCTCGGCTCTGTCGGTATGGAAGGTGCATTTGACGCGATGGGCAAGGGCGAGGTCGAAGAGCAATGGGCACGCGAACACCACAGCATTTGGGCCGAGGAGGTCTTGAACGAGACCAAATCGATTAAGAAAAGGACTTCGACATGAAAGCCTTCCTTTTGGCCATCGTCGCATCGGTCGTGATTGCGATCGGCGCAAATCAGATCCTCAATAGCATTGGATTTTCGAGTGCTGCGGCAGGTACGTCGACACTGAATGTGCGGACGTCAGAGTAGGACAGTCGATGTATCTTATAAACTTTGGTGTTTTCCCGGCTGAATGTAGCGTTGGCCCTCTCGATGAGTGTGCCGCTCACATACTCTGGGCCAAAACACCTTTGGAATGATGCTGGTTGAGATGCGCCGCGCGACCATAGTGTGTGATAGAGCGCAGCAAAGCTTGTTGTTCAACGGTCTTTATCGCTGCAAACCGCATCGTCGGACGGGGCACCGCTTCACAAATTGTCTCGGGATCAATGGCATCGGACTTGCCGTGTTTGACTGTCCGTCGTCATATAAAGTTGGACGTCAGAGCGGCTTGAGCATTGGAGGCTCTGGCTCGCTTGTGTGATTGATTATGCGGCTTGTTTTTCGTGATGCAAGTGGCGTTGTCGGATTGTCTGCTTCTTGATCTTTTCCCGTTCCCTCAGAATGGCTTTGTCGCGGCCGAAGTAGACGTCGGCGGGTGTGACATTATTCAGGCTCTCGTGGTCGCGCTGGTTATTATAGTATGCGACTAAGGCCCCGATTTGGCGTTCAAGATCGCCCGGCAGGGAATAGTTTTCCAGCAGAACCCCGTTCTTCATGGTCTGATGCCAGCGTTCGACCTTGCCTTGGGTCTGCGGGTGAAATGGCGCGCCGCGGACATGCGTCATTTTCTGATCCTCCAACCACTTGGCCAGATCGCCTGAGACGTAGCATGAGCCGTTGTCGCTGGGCGGACGTGGCTTGTGCCGCACAACCGCCCGGGCGCAGCCTGATGCTGTCAGTGCCAGTTCGATCGTATCCGTCACATCTTCGGCCCGCATATTTGTGCAGAGCTTCCAGCCGATGATGTCGCGGCTGTAATCAT
>JAGSGF010000078.1 GCA_023955335.1 Yoonia sp. | reverse complement strand
CACTTGCTTGAAGGCGGGACTGACATCCGAGTAATCCAAGTTTTGCTTGGTCATGCCAAGCTGGAAACGACGACGATCTATACCAAGGTGGCAACCAAGACGATCCAGAACGTGACCAGTCCGCTTGATCTTCTGGTGCGAAGAGAGGCTGGCCCTGGTTAATCCCAGCCCAGATGGGTCGCTCAAAACTGGAGGTCGCGGACATCTTCCGCGCCCATGGCGGTGCTTATCGTCGTGAACATGCAGGGCACCTGAACCTGCCACAACTGAAGGTGATGTCCGCAGTCGAGAACTGTCGGACTGCCGCCCTCGGCGGTCACGTCGCGGCCTGCACCAAATGTGATCATCAGCACATCGCATACAACTCGTGCCGCAATCGACATTGCCCAAAATGCCAGGGCGCTGCGGCGCAGGGCTGGATGCAGGCGCGCATGGAAGACCTGTTGCCAGTCGAATACTTCCACGTAGTCTTCACGCTCCCTGTTCAGATCGCTGATATCGCCTATCAAAACAAGGCTGCGGTCTATGGTCTGCTGTTTAAGGCATCTGCCCAGACGCTGCTGACCATTGCGGCGGATCCCAAACATCTTGGCGCAAAGATCGGCATGACATCGGTGCTGCATACGTGGGGCTCGGCGATGACGCACCATCCCCATGTCCACGTTGTTGTGCCGGGCGGCGGCTTGTCATCCGACGGTCAGCGTTGGGTTGCCTGCCGCAAAGGGTTCCTCGTGTCGGTGAAAGTCCTGTCACGGTTATTCCGCCGCCTGTTCCTCGAAGGGTTGGCCAAGCTGCACAAGGAGGGCAAGCTGGCGTTCTTTGGCAGCCTGTCAAAGCTGGCCGATCCCGATGCCTTCGCAACATATCTTGCACCGCTGCGCAAAATAAACTGGGTCGTTTATGCCAAACAACCCTTCGGCGGACCCGAAGCCGTGTTGGCCTACCTAAGCCGCTACACGCACCGGATAGCGATCTCAAATCACCGCCTGATGAGCGCCGATGCAGACGCAGTAGCTTTCAAATGGAAAGACTACCGGATCAAATCTGGCGACAGGATGAAGGTCATGCGCCTGCACACGTCCGAGTTCATACGTCGTTTCCTGATCCATGTCCTACCCTCCGGCTTCCACCGCATCCGACACACAGGCTTCCTTGCGAATGGCATTCGGCGCGACAGGATCGAGATGATCAGGAGATTGCTTGACGTAGACCCGGATGCTGATCTTAAAGCCGACGACGATCAATGTACCGACACCAACGAGAAGGAACAGGCATGCCCTAAATGCGGCGGCGTGATGATCGTTGTTGAGACATTCAAACGCGGCCAAACTCCAAAATCCCGAGCGCCGCCATGGGAGGATGCCGCATGACGAACTGTTTATACCCGCCGCTCTTATGTCTATGCGCCGGACCAATCACTGCAGCCAACTGCCCACAGGTGGACCCAAATCAGGTAAATGGGGGCGACACGAAGGCCCAGACGGCAAGGTCAGACTGTGAAAACCAACTGCCAAATGCTTATCAAGACCATCAAAACCGTTGCTCAATGCATCGAACAACGCAGCAGTAACCCACAATCCCCATAGCACCAAAACAGCCCGCGCTTTCCTCCTTGTCGGATTTGTCGCCGCTGCAGCTCGCGCTGACAGCAGCCACAAACCTTAGACAAAGCACCAATTCGCTGCATTTGCCCCAATGGCTGGTTTCGGGATTTTCGTATTCATCTCTTGTTGTTTGTTACTTTATAAAATAAAAAACTTTTCAAACGGGGAGATACGCAGATGAGAAAGCGCGCAGAGGCACGGCAAACGGACGTTCTGAGTGTGTTGACCGCGTGCGACAGACCCATGACGGCCTACCAAATTCTTGAGCGTCTACAGGTCAGTGAGCCGGATATTGCCCCCCCGACAGTGTATCGCACACTCTCAGCCCTCACCGAGCAGGGACGCGCGCATCGGCTCGAATCCATGAAAGCCTTTGTACCTTGTCGCTGTAATCATGTTGAAAGCGTTCCGGTGCTTGCCATCTGCGAAGACTGTGGATCGGTCGAGGAACATGATGGGAGTGATCTACTGCCGAAACTCACCGCACTGACCGATCAAAACGCCTTTTGTGCAGAACGACACATTGTTGAAATTCACGGGCTGTGTGGCACCTGCGCTGCCTGACCATTCTTAAACAAAAAGGATTTACCATGAAAATAGCATTCTCTCTAATCGCGCTAGTTGCGGCGATGCCAGCTACTGCCGAAGAATCGCGCCAGCTTGATGCCCACGAACACGGTGTTGGTACACTGAACATCGCGATTGAGGGCACGAATGTGGCTATGGAGTTCCACGCGCCTGGGGCCGATATTGTTGGGTTTGAATACGCCGCCGAAAGCGATACCGATCTTGCGGCAATTGATGCCGCCGTTGCCATACTTGGTGCACCGCTCGAATTGTTTGTACTTCCAGATGCGGCAAGCTGTTCAGTTGTTGATGCCCAGGCCGAACTTGAAGGCGAAGATGAGCACGATGACCATGCGGAGGATGATCACAACGACGCGGGCGATGAAGATCACGAGGACCATGCGGATGAAGCCGGTCACACGGAATTCCACGCAGAATACATTCTGACCTGCGACTCCCCGGATGCGCTGACTGGAATTACGTTCGCCTATTTTGAAGCCTTTCCAAATGCGCAAGAGGTCGAAGTGCAGATCATCACCGCTACGGGCGCGCAGGCATTTGAAGTGGAGCGTGATGCGCCAGTGTTGAATCTAGAGCGCTGAGCGAAAGTGCCTAAGAGGGTTCTTGATATCTCCAATGTTGCCTATCGCTGGCCGGGGCGGGCTGGGTTTTCCCTGACTGTCCCACGCTTATCAGTGGCAGAGGGCGAGTCCGTTTTGCTGTTGGGCGAGAGTGGTTCGGGCAAATCAACATTGTTGTCGCTGATCTGCGGCACGATCTTGCCGGATAGCGGCAAGGTCTGCATTGCAGCAACAGACACCTCGCTGCTGTCAGGCGGTGCCCGGGACAAGTTTCGCGCGGAACAGATCGGGGTGATTTTCCAGCAGTTCAATCTACTGCCGTTTGGATCGGTGCTGGACAACATCCTGCTTCCACTCCGCTTTGCCCCCGCGCGTCGCAAGCGCGCCGGAAATGCAGCCGCTGAAGCCGCCGCGCTCTGTGCAGCATTAGGATTGCCCGAAGATACCGTTGCCACTAAAGCGATCGCTCTTAGCGTTGGCCAGCAACAGCGGGTGGCCGTCGCACGTGCGTTGATAGGGCACCCACCGCTGATTATAGCGGATGAGCCGACCTCGGCACTTGATGCCAACAGTCAGGCGGCATTTCTGGATTTGCTGTTCTCACAAACAACCACACACCAGACCTCACTTCTTATGGTCAGCCATGATCCGAGATTGGGTGAACGATTTGATCGCGTGATCCGAATGGAAGACATCGCGCAAATCAAAAGGGCTGCCGCATGATCCTGCGCCTGTCCATTGCATCGCTATTTGCGCGTGCGCTGACCGTTGGAATGACTGTTCTGGCTATCGCGCTATCGGTCGCCCTGTTTCTTGGTGTCGAAAAGGTGCGGACCGGAGCCAAGGCTAGCTTTGCTGATACGATATCCGGGACGGATCTGATCGTCGGGGCGCGGTCGGGGTCAGTGCAACTGCTGCTCTATTCTGTGTTCCGCATTGGCAACGCAACCAACAACGTAACGTGGGAAAGCTACCAAGACATCGCATCGCGATCCGACGTTGGATGGATCGTTCCGATCTCGCTTGGCGACAGCCACCGTCAATTCCGCGTGATGGGGACGACGACAGCATTCTTTGAGCACTACAAATACCGACAAGGCAGATCGCTCGCAGTGTCCGACGGTGCTATCATGGATGACCTGTTTGATACGGTCATAGGGGCCGATGTAGCCGCAACTCTGGGATACAGCGTTGGTGATCCCATTGTCGTCGCACACGGCCTCGCGTCCTTTAGCGAACACAAGGATCAGCCGTTTCGCGTGTCTGGAATCTTGGAAAAGACCGGCACACCAGTTGACCGCACCGTGATCGTCAGCTTGGAAGCGATTGCAGCGATCCATGTGGATTGGCAAAGTGGCGCACAGGTGCCCGGCCAATCAACGCCAGCCGATGTCATCCGTCAAATGGAGCTGACCCCCACGGCCATCACAGCGGCCCTTGTCGGCGTCGAAAGCCCGCTTCAAACCTTCGCCCTGCAACGAGCCATCAATGAATATGATGAGGAGCCATTGCTCGCGATCCTGCCCGGTGTCGCTTTGCAGGAATTGTGGGGTATCGTCGGTATCGCGGAAACAGCGCTGCTTGCGGTATCCGCAATGGTCGTTGTGACAGCGTTGATCGGAATGATGGCGACAATCTTTTCCAGCCTCAACGAACGCCGCCGCGAAATGGCGATCTTTCGGGCCATGGGTGCCCGACCACTCACCATATTGAGCATGCTGGTCTTGGAGGCGATGGTAATGGCAGCGGTCGGGGCATTGCTTGGAATGATCATATTGTATGTTGGGTTGTTCATCGCACAGCCTATTCTCGACAGTGCGTTTGGCCTTTGGCTGCCGATTGATGCGCCGTCATTACGCGAAGTTTGGGTTATCCTTGCAGTGATCTGCGCTGGCGCAATTGTGAGCATGGTACCTGCATTCAGGGCCTACAGAATGTCTGTCGCAGATGGTATGATGGTGAAAACGTGAAGCTCAGACGAGGTACATACAATGCTAAATCGTAGAAGTACTTTGATGCTCATGTCGGGCGCGGCTATTGCACCGCAGACAGCATTTGCGGCTATAGCACGCGAAATCACCTGGGATGATCTCTTGCCACCAGGACTGCCCTATTCCGAAATCATCGGAGAGGGCGAAGTGGACGAAGCAAATGATACTTGGAACCCAATCTATGATGTCAACGCGACTAAGCTGAACGAAGACCTCGACGGTACCTACATCAAAATGCCGGGTTTTATCATTCCATTTGATGTCAGCGCAAAAGGCGTAACCGAATTCATGCTGGTGCCATATGTTGGCGCATGCATCCACACACCACCGCCACCCGCAAACCAGCTTGTGATGGTGAAAGCTTCGCAGCCATGGCCGAGCGATCAGCTTTGGGAGCCTGTCTGGGTCACTGGTTTCATGCGCACGCAATTGCAATCCACCGACCTAGGTCAAACGGGCTATTCCATCATAGCCGATGCAATGGAGATCTACGTATGGTGAACCAAAATTTGAATCGCCGCATACTCCTTGCGGGGTTGGCGGCATCTACTCTTGTGCCCAATGTGGCCCAGGCCGAGGATTACATCGACCTTGATTGGGAAGATCTGCTGCCACAAGATCAGTCAACGATACCAAACGCATTGCGCGGCCTGTTGCCCCATGATGAAGGGCTCTCGCTGACGCGCCAACAGCCCGCCTCAAGCGGCGTCAGAACCGATTGGAACGGCCAAATTGTCCGCCTTCCCGGCTTCATAGTGCCAATCGACTATAAAGGCACAGGGGTTACAGCATTCATTTTGGTGCCGTATGTTGGCGCCTGCGTCCACACACCACCACCGCCTGCAAACCAACTTGTCTTTGTCACCACGCACAAGCCGTATGAGAGTAGTGGGCTATTCGAACCGGTTAACGTTATTGGCATGTTTGGCGTATCATCCATGAGCACACATCTAGCGGACATTGGATACGCGCTATCGGCGGATGAAATCCTGCCATACGGCACCTAGCGTTTGCAATGTGCGCTGCTAGGATGCGATGCATTCGGTCCTTGCGCGAAATTCTTGGTGGGCAAAGGCGGCAATGCAGAC
This sequence comes from Yoonia sp., assembly GCA_023955335.1. Classification (GTDB taxonomy): domain Bacteria; phylum Pseudomonadota; class Alphaproteobacteria; order Rhodobacterales; family Rhodobacteraceae; genus Yoonia. Next base: position 47 of record JAGSGF010000078.1, on the reverse strand, counting down.
ATTCGAGCAACTTGCAGCACCATGAAGTTTGGGCTCACTGCCGCCGT
>JAGSGF010000044.1 GCA_023955335.1 Yoonia sp. | reverse complement strand
GCGACACGCCAGACTTGCCCAGTAACATCTGACAGGCTGTATTTCCCATCAGGATAAGGACATCTGGGTTCGCCAACGCGATGTGTCGTTCCAGGAACGACGTCAGCGTCGCCCTGTCAGCAGGCTTTGGCGGGACCGATCCAGCGGACCACGGGAACGCGGCTGTCAGGTAAACGCGGCGGGCTACATCATCATGCGCAACACCTAGATTTATCGCAGCAAACATCTTGTCCAACAACAAGCGCCTATCCCCGGTGAACACCGTACCAGCGCGATCTTCATCACGTTCGGGCGCTTCGCCAATAACCATGACACGGGCTGCGGCATCACCTTCGGCAAAGATCAGGTTGCGTGCGCCGCGTTTCAGATCGCAATGGTCGAATGCACCAATCGCAGCCTTGAGCGCGCTAAGATCAGGGGCAGCATCTGCGGCCTTGCGGGCCTCTGTAACACTATCCACTTCGACGGGGACAGGAATTGCCGGCGGGCCCTTTGCCACAGATGCAGCGACGGGCTTTGCCACCGTTTCGGGGACTTCGTAGCGGTTCAGCGGCGCATCCAGTATCGCCTCTGTCACGCCCAGCTCGACCTGCCATTCAAGTGCCGCGCGGTCTGCCCAATATGTGTCCATAGAATCCATTACACACACAGTAACGCCAATCGACGCCATGTGTAAGGTCGCGCTTGCCCCAGCCATGCGCGTTTTCTATAAGCACAAAAGGCGAGATTTTAGGAGAAGCGATGACATTCCGTGCGCGGCATCTTTTGGGGATCGAGCATCTTCATCCCACTGAAATTACCACCTTGTTGAATTTGGCGGATAAATACGCTGATCAGACCCGCAATGGGACCGTCGATAAAACGGTTCTCGCGGGCATGACCCAGATCAACATGTTCTTTGAAAACTCGACCCGCACGCAGGCGAGCTTTGAGATCGCGGGCAAACGCCTTGGTGCGGATGTCATGAACATGTCGATGCAGGCCAGTTCGATCAAAAAGGGCGAAACCCTGATTGATACCGCATTGACGCTGAACGCGATGCACCCTGATTTGTTGGTCGTGCGGCACCCCAATTCGGGCGCGGTCGATCTGTTGGCGCAAAAAGTCAACGGCGCCGTATTGAACGCAGGTGACGGGCGGCACGAACATCCGACCCAAGCCTTGCTGGATGCTCTGACAATCCGCCGTGCCAAAGGGCGCTTGCACCGCCTGTCCGTCGCGATTTGTGGCGACGTGGCCCACAGCCGTGTGGCGCGGTCCAACATCATGCTGCTTGGCAAAATGGAAAACCGCATCCGTCTGATCGCACCGCCGACCCTCATGCCATCGGGCATTGAATCGTTCGGCGTCGAGGTGTTCGACAACATGGAAGAAGGGCTCAAGGACGTTGATGTCGTCATGATGCTGCGCTTGCAAAAAGAGCGCATGGATGGCGGCTTTATCCCGTCAGAGCGCGAATATTTCCACCGTTACGGGCTAACGGCGCAAAAGCTGGCTCATGCCAAACCCGACGCCATCGTCATGCACCCCGGTCCAATGAACCGCGGCGTTGAGATTGACGGCAACATTGCCGATGACATCAACCGCAGTGTGATCCAGACCCAAGTGGAAATGGGCGTCGCCGTGCGCATGGCTGCGATGGATCTCCTTGCGCAAAACCTACGCGCATATCGCGCTGAAAAAGAAGTGACCGCATGATCAACGTCCCAGCAAGTGACCACGGCGCAATATATGTGCTAGAACTAAACCGCCCTGCCCCTGATGGGCTGGACGACAAAACAGACGCGGCGATGATGTCCGTCTTTGGCAATATTGTACTGAACACCGATTACGTCGATGCGATTACGTCTGGCATGCTGGCCGAGATGAGCCTGCCTGATTTCATCCGCAACGGATACGACATGCCATTATCTTCAATCCAAGCTGAAGAATTGCGCGGCTTGATGGGCACCGTGGTGCTGGTGATGTCTGCCGCCTTTGGTGGCCAAGCGATTGATATCGATTTGCCAAGCGACGTACGGCTTGTGATGGTTTTGCGTGAAACGCCTAGCATGGCAGCCCCGCGCCCGATCACCACCGACAGCGCGCTGGGCACTGTGCCACCAAAGCGGAAAAAGCCGTCTGACGCGGCCATGTCAGGCCGGATCGCGACTTATGTGTTGCTGGTGCTATTTGCACTGGTGGCCGTGATGATTTGGATTGCGGGGTAGACACCATGACAGACACAATTTTCGTCAATGCGCGCCTGATTGATCCGGTGGCGCAGACCGACACGCTTGGTGCGCTGCGGGTCCGTGACGGCTTGATCGCTCAGGTCTACGCGACGCCGAACCCTGATGTCACTGGCATCATCGTTAATTGCGCAGGCAACTGCCTTGCTCCGGGCATTGTCGACATCGGCGTGAAGGTGTCCGAACCCGGTGAGCGACACAAGGAATCCTTCCGTTCTGCTGGCCGAGCCGCTGCTGCGGGGGGGGTGACCACGATCGTGACCCGTCCCGATACGCAGCCTGCGATTGATATGCCGGAAACGCTTGAATTCGTGGCCCGCCGTGCCGCACTTGATGCACCTGTGCGCGTGTTGCCAATGGCTGCCCTGACCAAAGGCCGCAATGGTGCTGTCATGACCGAGATCGGATTTTTGCAAGATGCGGGTGCCGTTGCGTTCACCGATTGCGACCGCGTTGTCACCAACACCAAGGTGTTTAGCCGCGCGCTAACCTATGCACGTAGCCTTGACGCCTTGGTCATCGCCCACGTCCAAGACCCCGGTTTGTCCGAAGGGGCCGCTGTGACATCGGGCAAGTTTGCGTCCTTGCGCGGTCTGCCGGGTGTGACACCGATGGCGGAACGTATGGCATTGGACCGCGATATCGCCCTGTTAGAGATGACAGGCGCACGGTATCACGCCGACCAGATCACCACCGCCCGCGCGCTGCCTGCGCTGGAACGGGCAAAACGTAACGGGCTCAATATTACCGCGGGCGTCGGCGTGCATCACCTGACGTTGAATGAATTGGATGTGGCCGATTACCGGACATTCTTTAAGCTCAAGCCACCACTGCGGTCCGAAGATGACCGTTTGGCAGTTGTCCAAGCCGTGGCTGATGGGCTGATCGATATCATCTCTTCCATGCACACGCCGCAGGACGAAGAAAGCAAACGCCTGCCGTTTGAGGAGGCCGCAAGCGGGGCCGTGGGCCTTGAGACATTGTTGCCCGCAGCCTTGCGCATATATCATGCAGAAATGATCAGCTTGCCGAAATTGTTTGCAGCGCTCTCGCTGAACCCCTCTCGCTTGCTTGGGTTGGACACAGGCCGTTTGCGCGCAGGCGCACCCGCCGATCTGGTTTGGTTTGACCCTGACGCGCCGTTCGTATTGGATCGTGCCAAGCTGAAATCAAAGTCAAAGAATACACCTTTCGACGGCGCACGTATGCAAGGCGTTGTCCTTGGCACGTGGGTCGGCGGTACACTTGTCAGCGAGGACATCTAATGCCTGAACTCATCACACCAATGATCAGCCTCATCGTATGGGCCATTGCGGGCTATGTGCTCGGATCGATTCCATTTGGCATCATCCTTGCGCGTGTCATGGGGCTCGGGAATTTGCGCGACATTGGATCCGGCAACATCGGCGCGACCAATGTTTTGCGCACCGGAAATAAGACAGCAGCCGCGTTAACGTTGCTCTTTGACGCTGGCAAAGGCGCTGCGATTGTTCTTTTGGCGCGCGCATTTGCGGGCGAAGATGCGGCACAATTGGCGGGCTTGGCCGCAATTATCGGGCACTGCTTTCCTGTTTGGCTACGGTTCAAAGGCGGCAAAGGGGTCGCAACTTATTTTGGCCTGATGATTGCCTTGTCGCCAATTGTTGGCTTGGGTGCCGGGGGTATCTGGATCATCGTCGCAGCCGTGGGGCGTTATTCATCACTGGCAGCGCTGTTTGCGGCGGGCTGGGCGCCATTGATCGTGGCGTTCATGACAGATGGACGGTTGTTATTACTGACGTGCGTTTTGGCGTTTCTGATTTATACGCGCCATAGGGCCAATATCAAACGGCTGCGCGCGGATCAGGAGCCAAAGATCGGCAAATAGGTCGTTAGATGGTTGCGCTGCCACGCCCTTGGCGCAACCAATAAATCAGCGCGCCCCCGCCAGCGAGCTGTCCACCGAGACCAATTTCTGTGTCCGTAATATAGAACATTAGAACGGTCATCCCGATGAGAATTGGCAAGCGTGCAAGCGGACGTAAAAGCTGCCCGATTGTCCGCAACCCAAGCGCCCAAAGCAAAATCATCAACGGCGGTGCTGCGATTAACGTGCCCGCCCACGCGCCCATGATAAATGCGCTGGCCCCATGCGGATGCACGACGGCCCCGCCAGCCAAAGGCAGGCCGATCAGCAGCAACATCGCAAAACGCGGATTTAAGAACAATTGCAGTGTATCAGCCCCTTCACTGTTTCGAGATAGGGGATAATCGGGGCAGGATTATGGCAAGGTTAATAGCTGTATTGGTCGTAAATCTTGGACAGATCACCAGCCCATTCGCCGTTGTACTTTGCCAGTAATTCATCGGCTGGGGTCTGCCCTGTCTCAATGCTTTCTTTCAATGCATTCAGGAAATGTGTCTCGTCGGGCACAAGCCCACCAGCGCCGGGACGTGCGCGCGCCTTAAGACCCGCCTCAGAGATCGCGACGACTTCGCGGGCCAGTTCGAGCATGTTTATCCCGTCAACCTTTGCCTGCAACCCGTCGACGGACGCCGCAATCCGCAGCGCTTCGCGTTGTTCAGCGGTCCAATCCTTGCAAACGTCCCAAGCTGCATCAAGCGATGTCTGGTCGTACATCAGCCCAACCCAGAATGCAGGCAATGCACACAAACGCCGCCACGGGCCGCCATCGGCCCCACGCATTTCAATAAATTGTTTGATCCGTGCTTCTGGAAAAACGGTTGTCAGATGGTCCGCCCAATCCGACAGCAACGGCTTTTCACCGGGCAATGCGGGCAGCTCGCCTTTCAGGAAATCGCGGAACGACATGCCCAGCGCGTCAATGTATTTGCCGTCGCGATAGACAAAATACATCGGCACATCGAGGACCCATTGCACCCAAGCCTCGAAGCCAAAGCCATCTTCAAAGACGAAAGGCAACATGCCTGTCCGGTCAGCATCTAGATCACGCCAGATGCGCGACCGCCATGATTTGTGACCGTTTGGCTTGCCCTCAAAGAACGGCGAATTGGCGAATAACGCAGCAGCAACCGGCTGTAGGGCCAAGGCCACGCGCAGCTTTTTCACCATGTCGGCTTCTGACCCGAAATCAAGGTTCACCTGCACTGTGCACGTCCGGCGCATCATCGCCGTGCCCATTGTGCCGACCTTTTCCATGTAGTTGTTCATCAGCTTATAACGCCCTTTGGGCATCAAGGGCATTTCTTCGTGGGTCCATTCGGGGGCCGCACCAAGACCGATGAATTTTACACCAATGACATCGGACACAGCTTTAACTTCGCGCAGGTGGTCGTTCACCTCGTCACAGGTCTGGTGGATGGTTTCCACAGGTGCGCCGGACAGCTCCAATGCACCGCCGGGCTCGAGGCTAACGTTAGCGAGGCCCTTGCTCAGGCCAATAATCTTGCCTTCTTCCTCAACCGGATCCCAGTTGAACTGGTCACGCAGGCCTTCCAGTACAGCTTGAATCGACCGCTCACCCTCGTAGGGCAGCGGTTTATGCGTATCTTTGCAATACCCGAATTTCTCGTGTTCGGTCCCGATGCGCCAATCTTCTTTGGGTTTGCACCCGTCAGCCAGCAATTGTGCCAGTTGGTCATGATGTTCGATCGGGCCGCCGCCGGACTGTGGAATGGACATTGGGAAAGGCTCCGTCATGGGACTAGTGTTCAGGTTATCGGTGACCCGCCTTCGCGGAAGTGTCAATGTAGCAGGGTCGGTGTTTTTTCCCAGACCGTGACGCGCACATCAGGTGTTTGTGATAGCACATCCAGCATGGCCGCCGTTTGGATGCCTTGCAGACTGCCAAAAAGGTCAAACAACGCATCTGCGTTTTGCGCATTCACGGGGATTGCGATGGACTGGCCGCCAATGCCCGTCAGTATCCAATGGGCAGCAGGATGCCCCGTTGGATCAAGCTCTAACCGCGTAAGGTCCGCGATGTCCATTTGCCCGCCCGTCAAAGGCCCCAAATAGGCCAATCGCCGTTCAGCCACTTGCACGATTCCCGGCCCCTCGCCCGTTTGCCGGAACCGCGCCCGTTGAATGCCCGCAATCACGAGGATGACGCCCCCCGCTGTCAGGACCACTCCGATCCAGCGCACGATCCCAAAACTGCCCAGCGTCCACCAAAGACCGACACCCGCAAGGGCAAGGCCAGTCAGTGCTTCGCGCCAGCGCCAGAGGGACGCACGCGCTTCGGGGCGCATGAAATCAGACATGTGAGACCTGCGCTGTGTTATCGTTGATAATCATAAAGGTCCTGACCTGTTGAAATCCAATGGCGTGATATGCCTTGGGTCGCGCTGTATTCACCGCCAATCATCCCCAATCCCCCATCGCGTTCTGCCATAAGGTCAGGGCCGCGACTGCAGCGGTATCTGCCCGCAAGATGCGCGGGCCGAGGCTGACGGGGTGGGCGCAGTCCATACCACGCAATCGCGTGCGTTCTTTGTCAGAAAACCCACCTTCGGGGCCGATCACAATTGCCCATGGACCAGCCAGCCCTGTATCCAGGACAGATGCCTGCCCCAGCATTGCTTCATCGCAAAACATGATCCGGCGGGTAGGGTCCCAACCATCCAGCACCTTGGACAGCTTTGCCAGATCATCGACAGGTGGCACATAAGAGCCGCCGCATTGCTCGGTTGCTTCCAGCGCGTGTGCGCGCAGCTTGTCTACACGCAGGCGGTCAGCATTATTGGTATATTCAGTTTGGATGGGCATGATACGTGCAGCCCCAAGCTCGGTCGCTTTTTCCACGATAAACGCGGTGCGTTCCTTGCGGATTGGCGCGAACAACAGCCAGACGTCGGGGGGCATTTGCAAAGGTTTGGTTTGGGACTGGCACAAAAGGACACCGCCCTTTTTACCAGCCTCGAAAACTTCGGCGTCCCATTCGCCATCGGCCCCGTTAATAAGCGACACGACAGTGCCTGCCCCAAGGCGCATGACCCCGAACAAATAATGCGCTTGGTCCCGCGTCAACGGAACTGATTGCGCCGGACCCAGCGGGTGATCTACAAAAAGACGAACTTTAGATGCCATGAAAGCGAACATATGACCGCCAATCACCAGATGCCAGAGGGTGTCGTCGCGGATAGTGCAGGAAATTGGGTTGATCGGTGGGCGCCTGCGGCCATGCGACCCTATTTGCGGCTGTCACGTGCGGATCGGCCTATTGGGACGTGGCTGCTGTATCTGCCATGCCTATGGGCGCTGTCGCTGGCGATATTGGCCGACGGACAGGCAAGCATGTTTGATGCGTGGCTGCTGGTGTCTGCGGGCATCGGTGCATTTTTGATGCGTGGTGCAGGCTGCACATGGAACGATATTACTGACCGCGACATTGACGCGGCGGTGGCGCGCACACGGTCACGGCCCATTCCGTCAGGCCAAGTTGGCGTGCGGGCCGCATTGGCTTGGATGCTGGTGCAATCGCTTGTGTCGCTGGCGATCTTGCTAACCTATCCTGCCTTGGCGATTGCATTAGGCTTTCTATCCGTCATCCCTGTGGCGATCTATCCGTTTGCCAAGCGGTTCACATGGTGGCCGCAAGTGTTCCTTGGGATCGCGTTCAATTGGGGCGCGTTGCTTATTTGGGCCGCACATACCGGATCAATCGGATTTGCCCCTGTTTTACTGTACGTGGCAGGCATTTTCTGGACCCTATTTTACGACACCATCTATGCGCATCAAGACGCAGAAGACGACGCACTGATTGGGGTGAAATCCACCGCGCGGCTGTTTGGGGACAAAACGCACCTGTGGTTGCGGGGCTTCATGGCCGCGACGATCATGTTGATGGGCTTTGCGGTGGTGTTCGCGGCGCAAGATCGGTCGATCCTGTCGCTTGTCGTGGCGCTTATTGGCCCGTGGGCGATGGGCTGGCACATGACGTGGCAGTTGCAGAAATTTGACGCAACCGATGGGCCGCTTTTGCTTCGCCTGTTTCGGGCAAATCGCGACGCGGGACTGATCCCCCTGCCGTTTTTCGCCGTCGCGGCGTTCCTTTGATTGTACCTAGCCGCGCAAGCCCTTATCCAAGGGTCAAATAATATCGCAACGAACGGATGCACATGCGCCTTTCCGCCCTTTTTCTTCGCATCGGTGTGTTCATCTTTGCAGCCTTCATTTCAGCATTAGCGGCCCGCGCCGCTGTCGCCGTGGTCGAAGACCGCTCGGTCATGTCGGTGCGTGAAACCCTTATTGATCGGGGATATGACTGGGCATCGGTGTTGGGGGACGGTCTCCAAGTGATCATTGAAGGCAAAGCCCCAACAGAGGCCTCGCGGTTCCGCGCTATCTCTGCTTCTGGCCGCATTGTGGACGCCAGCCGAATTATCGACAACATGAGAGTGGCCGAATCAGGCAACATCGCAGCACCTGAATTTGCGATCGAAATCCTACGCAACGATAGTGGTGTGTCCCTGATTGGACTTATTCCCGTTGATACAAACCGCGACCGACTTGCGGCCCGCATCACTGACATCGCCAATGGGCAGTCTGTGACTGATCTGTTGGAAAGCGCCGACTATCCTGTTCCTGACACTTGGCCTGCTGCGCTGAATTACAGTCTGCGTGCACTTGAAATGCTGCCTCGCTCCAAGATTTCTGTCGGAGCGACCCGTGTCGCAATCAACGCAATCTCTGATAGTGCCGCCGATAAGGCGCAGCTGGAAACAGCACTTGCGCGCAACACCCCTGACGGGGTCCGGCTGGCGGTTTCAATCAGTGCGCCACGTCCTGTCATATCCCCGTTTACAGCGCGGTTTACCAAAGACACTGACGGTGTCCGGTTTGACGCCTGTGCCGCAGATAGCCCGGACGCAGAACGGGCGATTATGGTCGCAGCGTCTGCCGCCGGTTTTGAAGGTAAAAGCACATGTGTGCAGGCGCTTGGCGTCCCGTCCCGCACGTGGGGCAGTGCAGTGGCCGGTGCGATTGGTGCCGTTGATGCCTTGGGCGGCGGCACTGTCACAATATCAGATACGGATGTAACGCTGGTCGCGTTACAAGGCACCGACCAAGACACATTCGATGGCGTGGTTGGTGAACTGGAAAACGCGCTGCCCGATGTCTTTGCGCTCAACGCTGAACTGCCCGCCACCCCCAAAGCAGGCGCCGAAGGCCCACCACAATTTACCGCCACCCGTAGCCCGGAGGGCGTTGTGCAACTGCGCGGACGCGTTCCCGATGACCTGATCAACACCACCGCCGAAAACTATGCGATGGCCAAATTCGGGCGCGCAAATGTCACGATGGGCACCCGCGTGGTCAGCGACCTGCCTGCTGGATGGGCTGTGCGCGTTCTGGCCGGAATCGAGGCATTGTCAAAGATGTCCAACGGATCTGTCCTTGTGGAACCTGATCAGATGATCATCAAAGGGAACACAGGGTCGGAAACCGCCCAAGCGGATATCACCCGTCTGCTTATCGATAAGCTTGGCCAAACATCCAGTTTCGAAATCGATGTGATTTACGTCAAGGCGCTGGATCCGGTTGCTGGCCTGCCGACCCCAGAAGAATGCCTCGCCCAGATTGATGTGGTCACGAACGCACGCAAAATTATGTTTGATCCGGGTTCGGCATCGATCACTGCGGGCACTCAGCCTGTCGTCGATGACATTGCTGAAATCCTCAAGAAATGTGCCGACCTGCGCATACAGATTGCAGGCTATACCGATAGCCAAGGCCGCGAAGAAATGAACCAACGACTTAGTCAGGAACGCGCAGCAGCAGTTCTTAATGCGCTACGTCTGCGCCGCATTCCAGTCAGCTCGTTCGAAGCCACCGGCTTTGGAGAGGCGGACCCGATTGCAACAAACGACACCGAAGACGGGCGCGAAGCCAACCGCCGGATTGAGTTTTCACTGATTGTACCAGAAAGTGCCGTCGAAGAACTGACCACGCTGGAAGCCATCGAAGCCGCTCCAAGCGAATAACAAGCAGGACAAGACCTTGAACAGAAACGAATTCATCTTCGCCACCGCGATCATCCTGTTTGTGGCCTTTATGCTTGGCTGGTTCGCCAGCTGGCTGATCAACCGCTTTAGCCGCGTGACCAAGGCTGAAATTGACGAGCTGGATAAAATGGCCCAAGCCCTGCACGAAGCCGAAGAAACCCGGGATCAAGCGATCACCTATCTTCAGCAACGCGAGGCCGAAATCACCAACCAGCTGTCACAGACAGAGGCCGAATTGCGCGCTGCAATGGATGGCCTACGTGAAGCCCGCCAAGAAGCTGAAGAATTGCGCAGCTATATCGAGCGGCAGCAAGCTTAAGGCCGCCGCGATACCGTGACCGTCAATTTGCGTGGAGACCTTAAGCGTCGTGAGCATCCGCACGCATCCGCGCCAAATGATCATCCCAGCCCTTATCCAATGCGAGGGTCAGACCAAACGCGGCCTCACCAGCAGCGAGACCCGCGTGCTTTAGCGTCAGTTTTGTGCCGCCTGGGACCGCGTCTAAGGCCCAGCGTACAGTGCTTACCGCATCGCCCATTGGTGTGATCGTAAATGTATATTCTAACCGCGAGTGTGGTTCAGACAGCAACACGGTCCCCCACATTAATTTGTCACCGCTGTCGGTTCCAAACATTGCATAGTCACCTGTGACCAGCGGCGATTTTGGTTTATGAAACCAGACCGCAAGCTTGTCAGGATCAGTCAGGTAATCCCAAACCGTTGCAGGCGGCACTTTGAGGAATATTGTCTTATGAATGCTTGTATCGGTCATTTGATTTCCTTTTCGATTTCACTCTTAAGTTTGGAAAGGCGGTCATCCCAAAAGGTGTCAAAGTAGTCGAACCAGCTAAAAACCTGCTTCATGCCATCCACATCGAGTGTATTCACCTTGGTGCGCCCGTCCGAGCGCACCTTGATGAGACCACCATCATTGAGAATCAAAAGATGCTTTTTAACGGCTGCGCGGGTCATCTGAAAGTTCTCCGCGACCTCTGCGATTGTCATGTCGCGCTTGGTCAACATTTGCAGAATATTCCGCCGCGTTGGATCAGCTAAGGCTCGAAAGCCCATTTGCTCTGGATTTGACACTGCGCACCACCTTATAGGACACCTTTTGGTACCCCTTACTTACGATACCAAAAGGTATCATGTAAAGCGCTACTTTAGAAAACAACTATCGTCAGTCGCGTCACTCCCGATGATGCAACACGCGCCCGATCACATTTAGCAACAACTGCGCTGCCAAGATCGCGGTCCCGCCCGTCTGGTCGTAATCCGGTGCGACTTCGACCAGATCAATCCCCACGATCCGCTGGCGCTTTGCCACTGCCGCGATGATCTCGAGCACTTCGTAATACAAGAACCCACCATGGCTTGGCGTCCCGGTACCCGGCGCAATCGACGGATCAAAGCCGTCGATATCGATGGTCAGGTAGATATCCGCATCAGCCGGAATACGGTCTACAACAGCGGCAACGCCCAGCGCCCGAATTTGACGCACCGACAAAATATCGGACCCCATCGCGCGGGCATCCTCGTATCCGTCCTTGGCCGTCGATGACACGTTGCGAATGCCAAACTGCGACAAGCCCGTGACATGATCCTGTTCCGCCGCGCGGCGCATCGGGTTGCCGTGGCCGTGCCGTACGCCGTGGCGTTCATCGACGAAATCCAAATGCGCATCGATCTGTAAAATATGGATCGGCCCGTGGTCAGCAAAGGCACGGATGCACGGAATATTGATAGAATGGTCGCCGCCCATGACGACAGGTAATGCACCAGCAGCACGAATGGCGCGCACAGCGTCCTCAATCCGCGCATGGCTTTGTTCGGTGTCGGTATGCACGATGTCTGCATCGCCAATATCAACGATCCGCGTGCCTTCGCCTAGATAAGTCACATCGTCTTCATGGTCGTATGCGCCCGCATGGCCAAAGGCGAACAGGGTCGATGCCTCGCGGATTGCCCGCGGCCCAAAGCGTGCCCCCGGACGCCACTGTGTTCCGAAATCGTAAGGCGCCCCAACGACGGCCACATCCGCATCAATCGCGGACCAATCAGGTTGATAGTCGTATTTCCCGAATGTCGCGATACCCACGAAGGGCAGGTTTAACCGCCCTTTATCATATCCATGTGCCATGCTGTCCCCTTAATCGCGGGGCGCGGCGGCCCGGCGTAATCTGTCATTGATCGCTTGCCCCAAACCATGGTAGGGGACCGGCGAGACAGCAATATGTTTCGCACCCAAATCATCCAATTGGTGCAACATACCAAACAAGTTGGCCGCCGCTTCAGTCAAATCACCCACAGTGGACAAATTAAGGTCGGCGTTCACCGGCCCAAATCCAAGCCAAGTCTCATGCGGCTCTGCGTAGGATGCGTTTAAACGCATCAAACCTTTGGGCGCATAATGCGACGCCAACTGACCGGGTGAAACCGGCGCATCGGGGTCTTCATCCCGTTGCAACGGGGCACCTAAACAAGCCTCAAGCGCCTCTATGGGAATGCCCCCTGCCCGCAACAATGTCGGGACACCAACACACGATACAATCGTGGATTCAACGCCAACATCGCAAGGCCCACCATCAACCACAGCATCAATCCGCCCATCGAGGCCTGCCAAAACATGCGCCGCTGTCGTCGGGCTAATCCGGCCTGACGGGTTTGCGGAAGGTGCTGCAACCGGCCCTCCAAATGCCATCAACACCGCTGTTGCGACACGGTGGTCTGGCACGCGCACGGCCAAGGTGTCTAACCCTGCAGTCACCAACTTGGACACGGCCGCGCCTGGAACAACGGGCAATACTAGCGTCAATGCCCCCGGCCAAAACGCGTTCGCAAGACGCAAAGCTGCGGTGTTCATCTGTACATATTTCGACGCGGCAGACACATCGGCCACGTGAACGATCAAAGGATTAAAACTGGGCCGCCCTTTCGCCGCATAAATCTGTGCGACCGCCGCGTCATCACCTGCATCTGCACCCAAGCCATAAACCGTCTCTGTCGGAAACGACACAAGACCACCTGCGCGCAATATTTCAGCCGCCTTACACAACCCATGGGCGTCCGGCGATAAGATTTCTGTCTTGGTTTTGTTCATGACGCTGCGTTTCAGTTGAAGGGACTTCGTGCTACGATACCGTAGTCCTACATTTGAGTTTCATACGTGTGGTTGCCGCGCTTGCCAAGCAGCCAGACATTTTCGGAGAACACCATGCCATACCGCGCCCCAGTCAGCGACTACCGCTTTATCATGGATACCGTCGCAGGTTTCCCGACCGTTTCTGGCACAACACGTTTCGCGGAAGCAACCGAAGACATGACCGACGCGATCTTGTCCGAAGCTGCCAAGCTTTGTGAAGAGGTCCTCTCCCCGCTCAACCGCGCGGGCGACCTGCATCCGGCCACGCTGGAAAACGGCGTTGTGCGCACATCCCCCGGTTTTGCTGACGGGTATCACGCGATTGCAGGCGGCGGCTGGATCGGCATGTCCGCAAGCCCAGACGTCGGCGGCATGGGCTTGCCGATGACCCTGACCACTGCCGTGAATGAAATGATGGCCAGCGCCTGTTTGTCCCTTCAGCTCAATCCACTGATGTCCCAAGGTCAGATTGAAGCCCTAGAGCATCACGCATCCGACGAGATCAAAGACCTGTATCTGCCCAAGCTGATTTCCGGTGACTGGTGCGGCACGATGAACCTGACAGAACCGCAGGCTGGGTCCGATGTGGGTGCCTTACGGTCCAAGGCGGAACCAAATGGCGACGGGTCTTATGCGATCACCGGCCAGAAAATTTATATCAGCTGGGCTGACAATGACTTTAGCGAAAACGTCTGCCACCTTGTTTTGGCCCGCCTGCCCGATAGCGTCGCAGGCACCAAAGGCATCAGCTTGTTTATGGTCCCCAAACTGATCCCAAATGCGGACGGCACACTTGGGAAGCAGAACGACCTGCGTGTCGTGTCGCTCGAACATAAGCTGGGTCTGCATGGATCCCCTACCGCTGTGATGGAATATTCCGGTGCCCAAGGCTGGCTTGTAGGCCCCGAAAACGGTGGTATGGCGGCGATGTTTACCATGATGAACAACGCCCGTCTGGGTGTTGGTGTCCAAGGGATTGGTGCGGCTGAAGGTGCATACCAGCACGCGCTCGCCTATGCGATGGACCGCAAACAGGGCAAGGCTGGCGGCTCTGGCACAATCATTGAACACGCAGATGTACGCCGCATGTTGGCTAGCATGAAGGCTGACATTTTCGCAGCACGGTCCATCGCGTTGATGAACGCAGTGGCCATCGACATGGCGGCCGCGACTGGTGACGACACATGGCGCACGCGCGCCGCGTTTCTGACGCCCATCAGTAAAGCATTCGGCACAGATGTCGGGATCGACGTCGCCAATACCGGCCTGCAAGTTCATGGCGGCATGGGCTATGTCGAAGAAACCGGTGCTGCCCAGTACGCCCGCGATGTCCGTGTGACCGCGATTTACGAAGGCACGAACGGTATCCAAGCGATGGACCTTGTGGCGCGTAAACTGATGGACGGCGGCGAGGCTGCATTTGCTATTCTCGATGAAATCGAAGCAGGTGCGGACGCAGCAAAGGCAAACCAACCTGATCTGGCAAATGCCGTTTGGAACGCTGCAGCGTCCTTGCGCGAAACGACCGAGTGGTTGGTTGATCAAGATCTTGCCGATCGGTTTGCAGGCGCAGTGCCCTATCTGCGCGCCTTTGCGCGGGTCTTGGGTGGTCACGCGCATTTGGCCGCCGCCATGTCAGGTGACCCTGCCCGCATGCGGCTTGCGACGTTCTATATCAAACGCCTGCTGCCCGAACACAGCAGCCTTTTGACCCATACCCGCGAAGGTGCGTCCGATCTGATGGCAATCACCCTCGACGATCTGGTCGCATAGAATGGCGACCGCTGGCATCCGCTACCCGTTCCCTGAACCCCCTACCGAGGGCTGCGCGATTACCGTGGCCGAAGGCGTTCTTTGGATGCGCTTGCCGCTGCCGATGGCCTTGGATCATGTGAACGTCTACGCACTGGATGACGGTGACAGTTGGACGGTTATCGACACAGGGTTCGATACGAAAAAGACCCGCGCGATTTGGGAAAAGCTACTGGCAGGCCCACTGGCGGGCAAACCCGTGGGCCGGATCATCGGGACGCATTATCACCCTGATCACATCGGCCTTGTCGGTTGGTTCATGGAACGCGGCGCCACGTTTTCAACGACCCGCACTGCATGGTTGATGACACGAATGCTGACGCTTGACCCGCATGCTGTTCCGACCCCCGAAACGCTTGCCTACTACATCCGGTCCGGCATGGAGCCTGATGAATACACAGCCCGCAGAACCGAACGGCCGTTCAACTTTGCCGATTGCGTCGCGCCAATCCCGCTTGGTTACACACGCCTGCAAGAAGGGCAAACAATCACCATTGGTGGACGCACATGGGATATTCGGA
The DNA here is from genome assembly GCA_023955335.1 of Yoonia sp. GTDB lineage: Bacteria > Pseudomonadota > Alphaproteobacteria > Rhodobacterales > Rhodobacteraceae > Yoonia. The sequence continues at coordinate 10,846 of JAGSGF010000044.1, read as the reverse complement.
TGGGCGACGGGCACGCCCCCGAACACGCCACATTCTGGAGCCGTGACGACAACCTTGTCATTGGCGGTGATCAGTTACTGCCATCAATTAGCGCTAATCTGGGGGTCTACGCCGCAGAACCTGACGCAGACCCCGTCGCCGAATGGCTGACATCTTGCGAGAAATTCAAACCCTTTGCGACCGATGACCAATTGGTGCTTGGCGGCCATAAGATGCCGTTTACAGGGCTACCGCTGCGCCTGCATCAGATGGTCGAAAACCATCACAGCGCGCTGGGTCGTTTGCTAAATCACCTGTCCGAACCGCGCAGCGCTGGCCAATGCTTTGCCCCGCTTTTCAAGCGGAAAATCGGGCGCGGTGAATACGGGCTGGCCTTGGTCGAAGCGGTGGCACATGTGAACCATCTGTATCTGGCAGGTCAGGTCAGTCGCCAAATGGGTGACGACGGCGCGCACTATTACGCGGCCTTGGCCAATGGCGCGGATGACACGAACAGCCACTGAGTTGCCGGTTTTGTCCAGCGGTCCGCGACGCTGCCATTATCGCGCGTGCCGGTTAAATACAACGTCGGGCGCGTAGCGGTGTGCATAAAGCTGCGCACCATCTGAAGATACACGCGTCAGTGGCGGCTTTCGATACGCGCATGCAAGCGTTTGAGAATGCGGCCTGCGGTTGTTTCAAACAATGCAGGCACGATAGCATGCACCAGCGCGGCCAATGCGGCCACACCCAGCCAAAACGCAAATCCAAAAGCAAATCGCATATGCCCGAAATAGGTTTCATTCACCGTCGCTGGATGATCGGTGAATAGCGCCGCAATCGGCTTACGGCGGCGGGAAGATTGGCTAGCGTCTGACATTGGTGATCCGTCCTGTTTTGAATGTGATCACTCTAGTCGAAATCAAATGTTCTCGTGTCCCAAATGAAACTGCCAATTAGGTTTTTTATGGGATACAATCACAATATGAATGAAAATATTGACGATATAGATCGAAAAATTCTTTCCATACTGCAAAAGGATGCAACAGCATCTGTTGACGCCATTAGCGACGCGGTGGCCCTGTCGCGCAATGCTTGCTGGCGACGGATCAAACAAATGGAGGCGGCAGGCGTCATCACGGCGCGCGTGGCCCTTGTGGATCCGGCTGCGGTGGGCTGTCCGCTCCAAGCGATGGTCATGATCCGTACCAATGCACATGATGCGAAGTGGATGACGCAATTCCAAACGGCGCTTGCAGCAATGCCCGAAGTGGTCGGCGCCTACCGGATGTCGGGCGATCTTGATTACGTCCTGCGCGTTCGGGTGGCCGACGTACCCGCTTATGATGCATTCTACAAAAGGCTCACATCACGGATTTCTGTGTCGGACATTTCGGCAAGCTTCGTTATGGAGGATATGAAAGACACAACTGCGGTGCCCCTATGACCAAAACTCAAGACACGATTGAAACGTCGGCGGACGCGATGGAAGATGCGCATCTGCCTACATTGCATGAAAACCATCTCTCTCAAGTGAAGGGCGGCAAACACGCTGACTTGCCCAAAGCGCTGAAGGAACCGGTCGAAAAGAAAAGCCCCGCCCAATGGGCCTATGAGCGGATCATCATGTACATCAAGAATTTCGAGGAAACCCTGGACAATGATCACGAGGTTGGGCTTGGCTTTGCGGGTGGTGACGCAGGCGTGATAAAGATTGAAGGACTGGGGTATTTCGACCCTGATATCGTGACCTATTTCGGGACCAATGGCGCCGGTGCGAAAACCCAACTTATCCAGCATGTCAGCCAGCTTAATGTGATGTTAACCGCAAGCCCAAAACATACAGATCAAGCTGAACCAAACCGCATCGGCTTCCTGCTTGCGCAAGAGCTGGATCGTGGCGAGGATGCGACCACATAGCACCCGTGACAAGGTGATAAATATGGGCTAATGCAAGCCTCAACAGACAACCGATGACAAAGAAGGATTCCTCTGATGGCTGAACATAAACATGGCGAAATGGACACTTCCGTTCAGGAAAAAACATTTGATGGCTTTATCTCGATGGTCACAAAAACGACGATTATCATTATCGTTGCGCTGATCTTGCTCGCGTTGATCAACGGCTAAGCAAATGCACCGCCGCGCATTTTTGTTGGGTGCCCCGTTAGCACTGGCTGGTTGCGCGTCGGGTGATTCTGTTTGGGCGCCAGACAACGTGATACGTGCGGCCGTATATCAGGGCACTGGCCCGAAATCGTTGACCCTGTATACGATGCGCAATACTGGCTCTGGCAGTGGTGCGCATTCATCGCTTGTTATCGACGCCAGTCAACGCGTGTTGTTCGACCCTGCAGGATCATTTTCGAATCGGCGGCTTCCTGAACGCAACGATCTGTTGTTCGGAATTTCACCGCAGGTCGAGGAATATTACGTTAGCTTTCACGCCCGCCAAACGTTTTATGTTGAAGGGCAAAAGATACTTGTCCCTGCCTCGGTTGCCGAAAAGGCGTTACAATTTTCGCAGGCCTACGGCGCTGTTGGTCAAGGCCGCTGCACACGCGCTGTATCTACAATTCTTCGCCAATTGCCCGGTTTTGAAACGATTAATTCAACATTTTTCCCGAACAGTTTGCGCGACAGATTTCAAACCCTACCTGGCGTCGAACTGACCGAATACCGCGAAACCGACAGTGATGATAAATCTATCGCTGCCGTGCAGATCGACGCCGCACTTAAAGCAGGCCAATAACCAACGGGCCGTAAAAGACCGCGCAGCCTGCCACCATCCCCCAGACGACCTTGCGTGTTTTATACGCCACGCCGAGTGCCATAACAGCAGCCATAAAATGCAACAGGGTCGGCTCGCCGCCTGCGCTGGTGGGCCACAGAATCAAAGGGGCAACCATACCCGGCAGCACCGCAACAGGCGTGAACCGCAGCATCCGTTCGATCAGGGGGTGAATAGCACCTGCGCCGATCAATCCCAGAAAAGAAAACCGAATCGCAAATGTGCCGACAGCCATTATGCCAATGATCAGCCAAATTTCGGATTGCGTGTAAGTCATGGCTTCGCCCTTTCCGTCCACGTCTCGACCACGCCCCCCGTGACCATCGCACAGACCGCCGCAATCAAAAGCCCGCTGCCCGCAGGCAAGCCCGCCAGCGACAAGGCCACGATGATCGACACGACCGCAGCCGCCACATGTGCCAGTGATTTGAGCATTGGCGCGACCATCGACAAAAACGCAATCGGCAAAATGAATGCAACCTCAATGTCCGACGGGACCGTCGCCCCAAGCCGTGCGCCGACATAGGTGAACAGGCACCACAGCGGCGAAATAACCAGTGCGACCCCCAGAAAATACGCTACTTTTTCCGGCATCGCCATCTGGGGATTGTCTTCATATTTGGCAATCGACGACATGTAACTTTGGTCAAAGTTCAGGTATCCAATTAACGCCCGCTGCCAAAATGGTGCTGCCCCCAAATGGGGCGCAAGGGCCGCCGAATACATCGCCATACGCAAATTTACCGCCAATGCCGCCAAAAGAACAAAACCGATTGCTGCGTTTTCCAACATCAATTGGAGCGCCGCGAACTGTGACGCCCCTGCAATCACAAGAACTGAAAAGCTTATGGTCTGCGCCATCGACAGCCCTGCCTCGATCCCGACAACACCAAAAAGCAGCGCAAACGGAACAACCATCACGATATAAGGAAGCCCGTCGCGAACACCGGCCCAATAGGCGGATTTGGTGGTGGTGGCTGTCATGGCTTCGGCCTATTCTATGTGGGTACAAGCTTGATCTACTCTCGCCCTTTCCGAAAGACAAATTGAGATGCGTGATGACCCTAATGAATTTCTGATAGCCCCCGCGCCAGATGCGGGGCGTTTGACACGTGCTGTGACGGGCACGGACCAAAACGGTGATGTGGTGGACCTGCAGGTCGTCGAAGAATGCCCGCTGACGATTTTCCTGAACAGTCAGGAAATCGTAACCGCCATGACGATTGGCGACTACCCCGACTATCTAGCGCTTGGTTTTTTGCGCAATCAAGGGATGTTGCACGACACGGATGTGATCACTGGCGTTGACTATGACGAGGAATTGGAAACCGTTGTGGTGCGCACCCAGACGGCCACCAATTACGAAGACAAACTGGCCCGCAAAACCCGCACCAGCGGCTGTGCAGTCGGCACCGTTTTTGGTGACATGATGGAGGGGTTGGACAAAATCAAACTCCCCAACACATCGGTGCGCACGTCCGACCTTTATGCGCTTGCAGCCAAGATCAACACGACCCCGTCCCTGTACCTAAGCGCTGGTGCGATCCACGGTACAGTTCTATGCCAAGGCGCGCGCCCGTTGGTCTATATGGAAGACGTGGGTCGCCACAACGCGGTCGATAAAATCGCAGGTTGGATGCTGTCAGAAGGTGTCTTGGCGGACGACAAAACGCTATATACAACCGGACGACTGACATCCGAGATGGTGATAAAATGCGCCCAAATGGGCATCCCCGCGCTTGCATCCAGATCAGGGTTCACCGCGTGGGGGGTCGAGATTGCCAATCAAATTGGCCTCACCCTGATCGGGCGAATGCGCGGGCAACGGTTCGTTTGCCTGTCCGGCGAAAGCCGCCTGATCCGCGATGCCGACCCAAGCAAAGTTCGCGACGAGCCACGCAAATCAAGCCGAAAGGGTGCCAAATGATGCAACCTCTTGGTGTCATACTCGCTGGCGGTCAAGCCACGCGCATGGGCGGCGGCGACAAGGGGCTGTTGGCCTTGGGCAATCGCACCATCTTGTCTTACGTGATCGACAGGTTTGATCCGCAATGCGCAGGCCTTGCGCTGAACGCAAATGGCGACGCGCAACGGTTTGCCAATCTGAACCTGCCGATTATTGCAGACAGTATCCCCGATTTTGCGGGCCCCCTTTGCGGTGTGCTTGCCGGGTTGGATTGGGCCGCAGATCAAGGTGTCAGCCATATTGTGACAGCCGCTGCTGACACACCATTTCTGCCATGTGACCTTGTCCCTCGACTGCAACTCGCAGCAGAAAACAGCCCGTTAGGCATGGCGCTCGCGGCATCCCCTAGCGGGCGGCAACCAACGTTTGGTCTTTGGCCGACTGCGCTCCGAGACGACCTGCGCGCCGCGCTCATTGGCGGTTTGCGCAAGGTCGTCTTATGGACGTCCCAACACGGCGCAGCCACTGCTGAATTCCCAGATGACGCTGCCTTTTTCAACGTGAACACACCTGCAGATTTAGACCAAGCAAGAGGCATGCTATGAAGGTATTCGGGGTCGTCGGCTATAAAAACACAGGCAAAACCGGCCTGATGGAACGGCTGGTGGCCGACATCACCGCACGCGGATTTTCGGTATCAACGATCAAACACGCCCATCACAGTTTTGACGTCGATCACGCGGGCAAAGATAGCTACCGACACCGGACCGCCGGAGCATCGCAAGTGTTGCTGTCATCGGGCGCCCGCTGGGCGTTGATGACCGAGCTGCGCGGTGCACAAGAACCCCCGCTCAAGACCCTTTTGGCGCAGCTTGATCCCGTCGATCTGATCTTGATCGAAGGCTACAAAACTGACAAGCACCCCAAGATCGAAACCTACCGCCAAACGACCAAAGGCACCTTACTGGCCCCGTCCGACCCCTCGATTATTGGTGTCGCGGCAGACTGCGCAGTGTCGGTGTCCCAGCCTTTATTTGACCTCGATGATACAACAAAGATTGCTGACTTCATCCTTGCTCAGGTCGGCCTATGACATATGACACCTTTGTCATGGTCGATTGGTCAGGCGGCAATGACCGTGGCCCTGCCCCGACAAAGGATGCCGTTTGGGCCTGCGTTGCAGGACAAAACCCGATTTACTTTCGCAACCGCCAATTGGTTGAAGACTGGCTGATCGACCTATTCACCACCGAACTGGCCGCCAAACGGAGCGTGTTTGCAGGGTTTGATTTTCCGTTTGGATATCCGGCAGGTTTTGCCAAATCCGTGACCGGGTCCGCCGATCCATTTGCCCTTTGGACATGGTTCGCAAACCACATCACGGACACGCCAAAGACGAACAATCGCTTTGACATTGCAGGTGACCTGAACGCCCTTTCAGACGGAATCGGACCGTTCTGGGCAAATGGCTTGTCGCGTGACATTCCGAACCTTCCGCGCAAAGGGCGCGACCGTTCGTCGTCGCCTTTCCCTGAACGACGGCAGGTTGAGGCCTCTGCAAAAGGCAGCTTCACGTGCTGGCAAATGGCAGGTGCGGGTGCTGTTGGGTCTCAGGTTATGATGGGTTTACCGGTGCTGCACCGCCTGCGGGCTAAGTTCGCGAACGACCTGCGCGTTTGGCCGTTTGAGGATACAAGTGCGGCGATCACCATTGCTGAGATTTGGCCGACCCAGTTCGCAGGTCCCGCGCCTGATGGCATGATCAAGGATGCCCATCAGGTTCAGGCGACAGCCGCTTATTTGGCGTCATTGCCGCCCACAGATTTCGCGAACCTGATGAACGTCGATGCCCCCGAAGAGGGCTGGATTTTCGGTGTTCCGCAGTCCAAGCCCCCCGCATTGCGCAACGATTGTTTTGCCATGCCCCAAGGCGCATATTGGACACCTGTGGCCGAGGCCCTCGCGCATTTGCAAGAGAACCTGTCGCCGGTGACTGGTCAGAAAGAGATCAAAATCACCCGTGCAGCTGGCCGTATCTTGGCGGCTGACGTGACCGCAAAGCGTGATCATCCGCCGACACCGAATTCAGCCGTGGATGGCTATGCTTTTGCAGGGCCTGTTGATCAAGGTGTGCATGCGGTGCCGTTGGTTGATGGTCGCGCAGCGGCAGGGGCACCTTATGCCGCGCCAGTGCCCAACGGCCATGCCATTCGCATCCTGACAGGTGCGGCCATGCCGCGCGGAACCGACACTGTTGTTTTGCAAGAAGACGTAACAGTCGACGGGACCAAAATCCTGTTCCATGGACCGCTGAAATCAGGTGCAAACGCGCGCAAGGCAGGCGAAGATATGACCACCGGACAGGTCATCTTAACGTCAAGACGGACGCTGACCGCTGCGGATTTGGGCACTATGGCAGCCGCAGGCATTGGCCATGTCACTGTCAGGCGCAAACTGCGGGTCGGCGTTTTATCGACGGGCGACGAGCTGGCCCAAGCGGGTCACACAGCACGCATCGATCAGATTTATGACGCGAACCGCCCCATGCTTTGCGCCGTTGCCCGACAGTGGGGGCACAAGGTCATCGACCTTGGATGTGGCCCTGACAATCGTGACAGGTTGCGCGCAATCCTGACCGACGCGGCCAAGAAGTGTGACGTGATCCTGACCTCCGGCGGCGCGTCCGCAGGTGATGAAGACCATATGTCGGCCCTGCTGCAAGACACAGGTAGTCTTGCGCTGTGGCGGGTCGCGATGAAACCGGGACGCCCCTTGGCGCTTGGCGTTTGGGACGGGGTTCCTGTGTTTGGGCTTCCTGGAAATCCGGTTGCGGCGATGGTGTGCGCGTTGGTTTTTGCCCACCCTGCCCTTTCGGTTCTGGCGGGCGGCGATTGGTCCGACCCTATCGGCTACCCAATGCCTGCCGCATTTTCAAAAACCAAAAAGGCTGGCCGCCGCGAGTACATGCGCGCACGCATTGAGGACGGACAAGTTGTTGCATTTGGGTCCGAAGGATCGGGGCGCGTGTCGGGGCTTTCATGGGCAGGCGGTTTGGTCGAATTGGGTGACGATGCACAATCGATCAATCACGGCGATCTGGTCAGATACATCCCCTACGAAAGTTTTGGTCTTTGATCATTCGCAGCGGTATTCCCCCCTATGATCGCGCAGCGGTGACTGCGCTTTACTGGGAGGCATTCGGGGCAAAATTGGGCCGTGTGATGCGCCCAGAGGCCAAGGCGCGCGCGTTCATCGAAACCGTACTCGATGGATCACATGCCATTTGTGCGCACGATGAAGCGGGCCAGTTGCTTGGTGTCGTGGGTTTCAAAACGCATGAAGGCGCATTGGTCGGCGGAACGTTCCGCGATCTGACGCATATTTACGGGGTCTACGGGGCCATATGGCGGGCTGGATTATTGAGCTTGCTAGAACGTGACACCGAAAACGAGCGTTTCCTGATAGATGGTATTTTTGTGGCACCCCACGCGCGCGGCCAAGGCGTTGGCACTGCGCTGCTGCAGGCCATCATGGCAGAGGCCAAGACGCGCGGATACGCATATGTCCGCCTTGACGTTATCGACACCAACCCGCGCGCACGGGCGCTTTATGAACGGTCAGGGTTTGTCGTCAATGACACGCATTATTTGGGGCCATTGCGGTTGGTTTTTGGGTTCCGGTCGTCTGCAATGATGGTTTGCGCGGTCTAGCCAGACCCAATAATCGCGCCAGCTGCGAATACCAACGCACCACCGACGACGACCTGAAATGCAGCGCGCAAAAACGGCGTTTTCATGTATTTGTTTTGGATCCACGCAATCGCCCATAGTTCGACAAAAACGACAATCAGCGCGATTGTGGTCGCTGTCCAAAAATCTACGATCAAATAGGGCAATGCATGCCCCAAGCCACCCAATGTCGTCATCACGCCTGCAGCGATTCCGCGTTTAATCGGCGATCCACGTCCAGAGATCTGACCGTCATCTGACGCAGCCTCCGTGAAGCCCATCGAGATACCTGCCCCCACGGATGCAGCCAAACCCACAAGAAACGTGGTCCACGTGTCGTGGGTCGCAAAAGCGACGGCGAAAATGGGGGCAAGGGTCGACACGGACCCATCCATAAGACCCGCCAGACCCGGCTGAACCCATGTCAAAAGAAACTGACGCTCCGCCGCGGATTCCTCGGATGTTTTGGCATCAGCGCCCAAATGCGTAGTCGCAAGATCATCTGCACGCACCGCATGGCCAGCCTCTGCAACAGCAAGATCGCCAAGCAGCTTTCGGGTCTTGGCGTCGGTGCTCAGGGTCACGGCGATGGTATAAAACCGTTCTGCATCCCGTTCCATTTGGGCGGCCTCATCGCGGATGCGGTCCAGCCCCAGATTTTCAATCAACCACACAGGGCGGCGGGCGTAAAACCCCGACACATGCTCCCGCCTGATCAACGGGATCACGTCACCAAAACGGGCGACGTGCAGGTCGATCAGACGACGGCGGTGACCGTCTTCTTCAACGGCCATACCATCAAAAATTGCGGCGCTGGCGGGGTAATCGGCACGCAACATCTCTGCATAGCTGCGGTAAATACGCGCGTCGTCTTCCTCGGATGAGATCGCAAGCGCGAGGATGTCTTGTTCAGATAAATCACGGAATTTGCGGCGATTGGCGAAACCGGGGATCATGGTTATACCTCTAATTTAGAATAGTTCTAAGTTAATATGCGGTGCCGAAAACACAAGACCCTGAAAACGCAAAAAGGCCCAGTCCGGTGACCGGGCCAATTTCTTATGCGTTGGTCGTATTCAAAACTCCACGACTGCGCGGATGGATTTGCCTTGGTGCATCAACTCAAAACCGTGGTTGATGTCTTCAAGCTTCAGCTTGTGCGTGATCATCGGGTCGATCTCGATCTTGCCGCTCATGTACCAATCCACGATCTTGGGCACATCCGTCCGGCCAGAGGCCCCTCCAAATGCTGTCCCGCGCCAGCTGCGCCCCGTGACCAATTGGAATGGCCGCGTGCTAATTTCCGCCCCAGCAGGCGCGACACCGATGATGATGCTTTCGCCCCAGCCTTTGTGTGCAGCTTCCAAGGCCGTGCGCATAACGCTAACATTTCCGGTTGCATCAAATGTGTAATCCGCGCCGCCGCCAGTCAGCTCAACCAGATGCGCAACAAGATCGCCCTCAACCTTGGACGGATTCACAAAATCGGTCATACCAAAGTGGAGGCTCATCTTTTCCTTGTCGTCATTGAGGTCAACACCGACGATCTGATCCGCCCCTGCAAGGCGCAGCCCCTGGATCACGTTCAGGCCGATTCCCCCCAAACCAAACACAATCGCACGACTGCCGATTTCGACTTTGGCGGTGTTAATCACTGCACCGATGCCAGTCGTCACACCGCAACCAATGTAACAAATCTTATCAAACGGCGCGTCCTTGCGGACTTTGGCAAGCGCTATTTCCGGCACAACCGTGTGGTTGGCGAACGTGGAGCACCCCATGTAATGGTGGATTGGCGTGCCATCGAGCATGGAAAAGCGCGTGGACCCATCAGGCAACAAACCGGCACCTTGGGTGGAGCGAATAGCCTGACACAGGTTCGTTTTGGGGTTCAGACAATAGTCACATTCACGGCATTCCGGCGTATAAAGCGGGATCACGTGATCGCCAACTTCAAGGCTCGTGACACCTTCACCAACTTCAATCACGACGCCTGCGCCTTCGTGACCCAAGATCGCTGGGAAAATACCTTCAGGATCATCGCCAGATCGGGTGAACTCATCCGTGTGACACAGGCCAGTCGCCTTGATTTCAACCAGAACCTCGCCAGCGCGCGGGCCGTCTAGGTTTACTTCCATGATCTCCAGCGGTTTCCCAGCGGCGACGGCTACGGCGGCTCTTGTACGCATCATATGTTTGGTCCTTCATCTAATTTGGTGCAGGGTCTGCGATATGGGCGGCATTTTCAACCTGCCGTTTGCACGGCCAGTGACCAAAGCTGTGTTTTGCAACCTTGCCAAGCACCACCTTGACCGCGCAATACTGATATACTCGGAGTCCTTGATTACCCGACTTTTGTATTGACGGACTGAGCGAATGGGATTCAGGTGTTTGTATGATCCGTCCGAATTTCCTCACTGCTTCAGATCGCCTTGAACTTTT
>JAGSGF010000051.1 GCA_023955335.1 Yoonia sp. | reverse complement strand
GTTTTATTGCCGAATATTCTTCGCGGTTTTGCGGCTCTAAAAAGTTCGCATATTTGTCCAGCTTGTCGTTGCCTTGAGCACTGCGCAGCTTTTCACCTTTTGCGGTTTCTTTGCGCGGTGGCGCCTTGAGACGATCAAGCGGGTCGGCCTGTTTTTTCATCAACACCGGTAAGGTCAAGAGGATCAAAAAGACCCCCAACATTCCAACCAGCATCAATGGTCCAAACGGGCCAAGTTTATCGGTGATCATTGTGTTCAGATATTCCATTGGTCGCGTTCCTTACACTTTGATATTTACGAGGGCGCGCATGACAAACATGTTTGCAATGAGCAGGGCCACAACCACCAGGCAGGCGGGAATGAATTCCGGGGCTTCCTTTACCTCGTCAAAGTAAGTGGGGTCGATCAAGTTGATACCAATCATCGCAACAATTGGGAAACCGGACAAAAGTTTGCCTGACCACTTCGCCTCGGCGGTGATGGCTTTGACACGGCGGAACAGACGAAACCGCGACCGGATAACGCGTGACAATCCATCAAGGATTTCGGCCAGGTTACCACCAGATTGCTGTTGGATCGTCACTGCCACAGCTAAGAAACGCATATCCTGCATGTCGAGCCGTTCGGCCATGGACTTGAGGCATTCACCAACGTTGCGGCCATAGGCGACCTCGTCGGAAATAACGCCCATTTCAGTATCAAGCGGGTCGGCAACTTCGGTTGCGACAATTTGGATAGCAGAGTTAAACGGGTGACCCACACGGAGGGACCGCACCATCAATTCAATGGCTTCGGGCAGTTGTTCTTCGATCATAGCCATGCGTTTTGCCGTTTTGGAATTGATCCACATGAACACACCTCCGACGCCCATTATAATGGCGATTACTATGCGCACTTCGTTACCGACGCCTGTACCGATCATCAGACCGATGTAGGCCACAACGGTTACGACCCCCATCAGCATAATCAGTTGGGACGGGGAGAATGCAATGTTTGCCTTTTGTGCCTTGGTCGCCAAAATCGAGTAAAGCGGGATGCTCTGCGACTTCATGTGCTGGGTCATTTCCTTGCGGAGCTGTTCCAGAACTTGCTCGCGACCGCCACCTTTTTCCAGTAGTTCCAACCGACGGTTGACCTTACCGTTCATTGAGATCGACTTGCCAAAGATCACCAAATAAGCGCCCTGCACAATCGCAAGTACGGCCACAAAGATGACGATATAGATAATTGGTGCTGCAGAAATCATAAGAGTTTACTCCGCGACCATAGGTTCAAAAATTTGTGGTGGCAGGTCATAGCCCCACAATTTAAAGCGATCCGCATAGTGGCTGCGCACGCCTGTGGCCGTAAAGTGGCCGATGATTTTGTTGTCTGGTGTTAGGCCAACACGCTGATAGCGGAACACCTCTTGCATGGAAATTACGTCGCCTTCCATGCCGGTGATCTCGGTGATGGACGTCATCCGGCGTGAACCGTCTTGCAGGCGCGATGCCTGCACAATCAGGTTCACCGCTGATGAAATCTGGGACCGAACAGCTTTGAGCGGCATTTCAATGCCAGCCATCGCGATCATATTTTCCAGACGTGACACGCCGTCACGCGCAGAGTTGGCGTGAATTGTTGTCATCGATCCATCGTGGCCGGTGTTCATGGCTTGCAACATATCGATAACTTCTTCGCCACGTGTTTCACCCACGATGATCCGGTCAGGGCGCATACGCAGTGCGTTTTTCAAACAGTCGCGCGGGGAAACTTCGCCTTTGCCTTCAACGTTTGGTGGACGGCTTTCCATCCGTCCAACATGTGTTTGCTGCAGCTGAAGTTCGGCCGTATCCTCAATCGTAAGAATGCGTTCGTTGTTGTCGATGAACGATGACAGCGCGTTGAGCGTGGTCGTTTTACCGGACCCCGTACCGCCGGATACGATGATGTTCAGGCGGGTCGCAACGGCGGCTTGAAGATACGCGGCCATTTCTTCGGTGAAGGCACCAAAGTCGACAAGATCTTCGATGCCGAGCTTGTCCTTTTTAAACTTACGAATGGACACAAGGCTACCGTCAACGGCCACGGGGGGGACCATGGCGTTGAAGCGCGAGCCGTCCTGCAAGCGCGCATCGACGTAAGGGTTGGATTCGTCGACGCGACGTCCAACTGCGGATACAATCTTATCGATGATCCGCATCAAGTGCTTTTCATCTTTAAAGGTGATGTCGGTCAGTTCCAGCTTACCGTCGCGTTCTACAAAAATCTGCTGCGGGCCGTTCACAAGAATATCGTTAACTGTGTCGTCTTTGAGCAGGATTTCGAGAGGGCCGAGGCCCGTCACTTCAAAGAACAGATCCTGTGTCAGTGTCTGGCGTTCTTCACGGTTTAGGACAATGCCCATTTCCTCAAGGGATTCCTGGGCAATTAAATCGATCTCCGACCGCAAATCCGCCTCGGTCGCTGTTTCAAGAGTGGCAAGGTTCAGGTTGTCGAGCAAGGCTTTGTGCAGTTTGAGCTTGATATTGCCCAGACGCTCCTTGCGGCGCTTTTCCTTTTCGATCGCGCCATCGTCTGTTGTTTTTGTTGGCATCGCTTTCATCAGTGATTGGCGCGGTGCCTCGGCGGGCACTGTGGAAACAGCGGCCAAGTTAGACTGATTAGCAGGGGTTGCGCCCGTTTTTGGCGCCTGACCGGTCGGTTTTTTATATTTGGAAAACATCTATTGTGTCCTTAACCCTGAGCGGCGGCGTCATCCGCCTGATTTACGTCGTAAACAGACTTTGCGAGCTTTGCGATTTCCTTGCGCAACGCATTCTTGGGGATTGCAACGCCCAGTGGTGCGCCGTGGTCGTTTGTCTGGGCGACTTGCTTTCCGCCATCGGGGATCGACACCTCGATCGAGATGCCAAGGCTATCGGCCAAGCGCTTCACACGGCTTTTCCCGCTGAGATCGGCAAATCCAGGTGCGCGGTTCAGCACGAAGCGCAGCTTTTCAAATGGTAAGTCTTCCGATTGAAGAGCCCGTTTGAGGCGCAACGTATTTTGAGCGCACCGCATATCCAATTCGATCATGGCAAAATAGACGTGAGCGGCCTCGAGCACTGTCTGGGACCATTCGATCATCGTGGACGGCATATCGATGACGACGTAGTCAAAGTTCGATCGCGCAATCTCGATGACGCGCCCGATATCTTCTGATGTGAGCATATCAAGTGGGATCATGTCGGTCGGAGCGGTCAAAACCTGAATTTTGTCTTCGTACGACAAGAGCGCTTGCATAAAGGAGTCGCTGTCCATGGATTCTGTATCTGACAGAAGCTCCATCACCGCTTCGCGCCGTGGTAGGTCGAGGTACGTGGATATCGTGCCAAATTGCATATCCAAGTCAATCAAACAGACGCGCGGGTTGTCTTTTTTGGAAACGTTTGCCAATTCCCAAGCGAGGTTCACAGCAAAGGTCGTTGCGCCAGTTCCGCCAGCCATGCCGTGTACTGGTATGACAACACCGTTGTGATTGCCTGTCGCCTTGAGCTTATTCTCATGCTCGGGGGCGACGGCCACCTGTTCCGGTGGGGTCAGAACGCGTTCAATTGCGCGGGCCAGTTCATGTTCCGGTAGCGGGTAGGGGATGAATTCATCACCACCATCGCGTAACAATTGGTGCAGCGACGCCGGGCTGACGTCTTCTGTTATCAAAATGACTTTAATCTTTTGACCTTTGGCGACACGGATGATGCCCGCGATCTTGTCTAGATTGTTCTCGTCGTCGTGATCCATTGCGATGGTCACAAACTGCAATCCAGATGCTTCGGGCTGCTGCAAATAGGCGACCGCATCGTCGAACGACAAGTCACCCCAGTTTTCACCCAAGGATGCCTCCATGTCTTCAATCAGAAGGTCAAAGATTTGCACGTCTCTGCTAATTGTGCATGCCACGATGCCTTGTGGCTCGGATTTTAAAACTGCGCTGTTCATGTCCAAATCGTCCTTTGTGTTCTGGGCGCAAGCGGATCATGAGCCGAACTCGTGAAAATCACGTCAACGGTTTTGATCCAGTTGCTTACAAAGACCGACTCGGTCTACGTAATTAACCCTTTGGACTATTTGTGGGGGGCAATCGTGTCGACAATGGGACAAAAAGATCGTCATTGTTTGGTAATTTGAGACGATCATGCCATTTTTAGGCAGTTTGTTCACGCCGATACGCGGCATGAACATAGAAATTTAACTATTTATTGGCCGTCAGCCGCGGCTGTTCCCGCTAACGGAACCGCGCTTGCGATGTATTCGCGGAAGATTACTTCTGCGTATTTTCCGTTTAAGACAGTCGGATGATTGGTCACGAAACCGGAAACTTCTGTCACCGTACGCCGGTTTTGACGTTCCATCTCCTGCGTGGCGATCACAGGTCGGCTTTCACCGAAAGACGATACTGCTTCCAAACGAGACCGGCTGATACCTTGGCTGGTGAGATAGATAACAGCAGCCTGAGCCCGGCGAAGTCCAAGGCGGCGATTGTAGGCTTTGCTTCCAACAAGATCGGTGTGGCCAAAGACCTTAAATCGCACTTCTGGGAATTGATTAATCCACGTTGCCTGACGGCGAAGTGTGGCGCGTGCCGTTTCATCCAAAGCTGTGGAGTTAAAAGGGAATGTGATTGTCGAATTAACCTCGGATGCAAAGCGGCGACCAAGGTTGATCGTGAAATCGACCTGACCAGACTGGACGCCCATATTGTTCATCGTGGCCGCGCCAAAGTTGCCATCATCAATACTGAACCCGGCAGGGCGGTTAAAGTTTTCGCGGACATCATTAGTTGGTGCACAAGCACTTAGAACAAGGCAGGCGGCAGTTGCAATCAGAACAGTTTTCATCAGCCTGGGCTTCCTAATCAATCATCAAGTACATAGCCGTAGGACCCACTAAAGTCCTGACGCGCGACTTCACCAGCGCCGCCGGTTTTTGGTGCATTCTCTGCAGCAACGCGTCCAAAGAGGAACAAGTCACGTTCTGATGGTGGCTGCACGCGGTCGGTTGGCAAGGCCAAAACTTCGCCGCGTGTAGGCGTGACAAGATGTGGGGTCACGATAATCACGAGTTCTGTCTGGCTCCGCGCATATTCTGCGCTGCGGAATAGGGATCCGAGGATCGGAATGTCGCCAATCCACGGTATTTGACCGTTGAGATCAACAAAATCGTCTTGCAACAAGCCTGCAATTGCAAAGCTTTCGCCATCACGCATTTCAACGGTTGTTGACGTTTCGCGCCGTTTGAATGCGTCCACGGAAAAGCCGTTGGCTGAGAAACCATTTGCGCTGTCCAAAGATGACACTGCTGCGGACAATTCCAGGTTAATGATGTCGCCGTCGATGACACGCGGCGTGAAGTTCAGTTCAACACCAAATGGTTTGTACTCAACAGTGATCGATCCGCCTTCTTGCGCAACTGGGATAGGATATTCGCCGCCAGCCAGGAATTTCGCCTCTTGCCCAGACAGGGCGGTGAGGTTCGGTTCTGCCAATGTGCGGACGACGCCGCGCGATTCCAAAGCTTCGAGCAAAATGCCAACTTCGACGCCGCCAGCGTTAAAGCCGAACAAGAATGCGCCGTTGTTTTCGTTGCTCGTTGGGGTTGATCCGGTCAAAGACGACGAAATCGCACCAGAATTGTTAAGCGCGTTTGTCCCGCCGGACAAGCCCAGACTGTTCCCAATCGCAGAGCCTTGCAGCGCGATAGACGATGAGAGTGATTTGCTGACGGACCGCTGCATTTCTGCAAAACGGACCTTGAGCATGACTTGTTGTGTTCCGCCGACGGACATCAAGTTAGATACACGGTCGGGTGCATACCGTTGCGCCAATTCCATAGCGCGATCAAGTCGGGCGATGGAGCTGACGGTGCCGGATAAAACGATACCGCTGTTGGCTGTGCGGACTTCAATTGGCTCACCTGGCAAAATCTGCTCGAGGCGCTCTTTGAATTCAGCGATATCAGGTGTGACGTGGACTTCCACGTTGGTGATAAGTCGGCCGTCACCCCCCAAAAGGGTCAATGTCGTCCGGCCCGGTTCTTTGCCAAGCACATAGATCGTGCGATCCGACAGTGAGGAAATATCCGCGATGCCAGGGTTGGCAATTGATAATTCAGTGAACGGGGTGTCGCTTTCGACAACCACGGCCCTGTTCATGGGCACGTTCAACGCGCTTGACGGCGCACCGCGCATCACCTGCAGGGTTTCAGCCTGCGAAATCGTGGGGGCCGAAATAACGGCCAAAGCAAAGCTGGCCGCAACCGCTTTTATAAAATTATTGCATGTCATGGTGACCTGCCTCTCCGATCACGCCTCATTTCACGGGTCATTTTTTTCGCCCGCATTTTGATTACACTGCCTCGAAACAATGTTTATTACAAGAATCAATGCGTTGTCGGGTGGAAGTGATGTGGATAAGTCGCAACAGTGTGACAGTGTTGGACATAGGCACGCGCATGAAATGATGCGCGTGCCCTTTGAAAGCTTAGATTTTTTGCTTAGTTTCTGCAGGGAATTGGGATCTGTAGGACTTCAGCGCCGCGCCGCGTTTTGATCGTGCAGACTTCGTCGATTGGAGCCGCTTCCGCTTGAGCGATGACTGGATCGTCGGCGATGCCCAGCAAAGAACGTTGATCAACCAAAACGTCGCCGGTCACGCTATCATCGCCGTCGCCGACAAGTGACAGGGTCAAGGCGCCGCTTGATTGCGCCTGCGCCAAGATGCCCACGTCTTGAGGGGATACTTGAACAGTCACGGTGCGGGCAATGCTGGCGCCGCTGCGATCACCATCTGCGGTTTGGTCAATTGCGATGATTTCAATGCCGGATTTGATTAACTGTGTGAATGACTGGGTGCTACCGTTACCAACTGACCCTGTCCAGTAAACATCAACACGATCACTCGGGCGCAAGAAGCCAGATACACCGCTCGCGACGTCGACCTTAATCGTAAAGGCGCGCATACCGCGATTCAGGCGGCTTGTGATGCCCGCATCCCGGCCCGGTTGGGTGACTTTGATCGCCAACAGGGGTTCGTTGATTTCCATCTGACGCAATGCGACGCGCGGCACGTCTTCCCCATCAGGGAAAACCTCTTCGAATGTTGCAAACGCGCCCTCGGGCAGGAAGGCGACGGCGTAGTCAATCAACGTCACGTCCTCTGGCAAGATTGGTTCGCCATAGGTTATTGTCCGTGTGGGTGCGTAAATTTGGGTCGTAGGGACGTTACGAGCGGTCTTTGCGCGTTCTTGCGCAAGAGCAGTTTCCTGCTGGCTTACAAATCCCTGAACCATATAGACAGCAAAGCCCGCAAGGCCCATGCCAACTAGCAATACTAGTGCAAATAAACCGCGCATTTCCGTACCTCAATTCAATTTTCTTTGCAGCCACTGCTACGGGGCCGCTGGATTATGATCGCTTTTGCGCGACCTTTATTCGACGAAGGCGGTCTCGACCTTCGCCTGAAGGTCATCGCCCGCTGCGATTGTGAAGTTACTCACAGTAATACCGATAGCGGCTGCCATGATGACGATTGCCGCTGTGAGGACGACCCAATCAACGGTAACTGCACCAGATTGGTCGGTGATAAAGTTTTTAAAATGAAGTCTCATTTGTCTTCCGATGCATACTAAACTCACTGGTCATATTGGAAACAATCACAGCACAATGCGGCAGATTGGTGGCATTTTGTTGCTATTTACGTGAAATCTGCAACCAGGGTATTAACAGCAAAAAGGCCGCCCCACAGAAAGTGGAGCGGCCTCTCAATGTCGAAGCTGATTATGGAGAAATTTGTGCTGTCATGTCAGCGCCAATGTCGGCAGCCAGACCTTTTGCGCCGCCGGAAACGGAAGCACCAACTGCAACGCCGAGCAGAACGATTGCGGCTGTCAAAACAACCCAGTCAACTGTTACTGCGCCGGATTCGTCATTTTTGAAGTTCTTGATAAAGTTAAGCATTGTCGTCCCTCCTCAGGGTATCGCTAGATTTCAGTTCAAACCTAGTCGGATCGTATTGAACCGGCCTCTTATTGGCTCAATCCCCGTCTTGGTTGCATAGAGTTTGCCAGTGGAATGGGGCGGGAATTTGTTTGCAATCGCGCCATTTCACGAAGGTTTATGGTTAATATTGTGTTCAAGTCGGTGTGGACCTGCCGACAATAAAATAGGCCGCGTCACATAAAGTGACGCGGCCCAACACCTAAAATCTTTGAAGATTATTATGGTGTGATCGAAGCCGTCATGTCAGCGCCAATGTCGGCAGCCAGACCTTTTGCGCCGCCGGAAACGGAAGCACCAACTGCAACGCCAAGCAGAACGATTGCGGCTGTCAAAACAACCCAGTCAACTGTTACTGCGCCGGATTCGTCATTTTTGAAGTTCTTGATAAAGTTAAGCATTGTAGTCCCTCCTCAGGGTTTCACTAGATTTCAATTTAAACCTTGTCGGATCGTATCGAACCGGCCTCGTGTTGGCTCAATCCCCGTCTTGGCTTGGTTATGTTTTGCCACTTGAATGGGGCAGGAATTTGTCAGCAATCGCGCGATTTTAGGAAGAGCCCAAAAAAGTACATAAAACTTGCTAATTATATGATTTTAATGAATTAATTATATGATTGTTAATGTGGGTATGGATCGAATTCGCCACGAGATGTGACCAATCAGCCCCATGAAGCGGCAATGTTTCCATTTTTGTCGCAATGGGCCGCTGAAAATGCAATTATCATCCCAATAAAAAGGTGAGGCGGGCACAAAAGTGAAGTTTTCAGGCTGTCTATATGGAGTGACTGCGGCTGTGGCCATGTTGGCGTCACCGGTCGGTGCAGAATCGTCGCGCCTTCAGGCCGATTTTTCGTTTAAGCGAGTGACTGTACCAGAACGGAATACGGCGACACCGCGTATTACTGTCCAAATCGATCCTAATACAGCGGTCCCTGCAGCTGCAGAAACGGTCGTCGCCGGACAATCTGATGCGCCGACAGCCCCTCGGATAACTGGACTGGAATGGTTTTGGTTGGCTGTTTCGCCTGATTTGTCAGACAGCGGACCTGGGCGTTTAGAACTTGCGTTGTGTGAAATCGACAATGCGCCTGATGGTATGGGTGTTCCGACACCGCGGTTACAGACCTTACAAGGGATCGCCAATGTTCACGGGCTCAACATTCTGCGTGCGACCGTCGGCACAAATGTATCGCCAGCTTTGGTACTTGCTCTTATCTCGATTGAAAGCGCTGGTCAGGTTGGGGCCGAAAGCCACGCGGGCGCGCAGGGCTTAATGCAGCTTATGCCAGCTACGGCCGAACGTTTCGGCGTCACGGATAGGTTGGACCCAGCCGAGAACATCAAAGCCGGCGTTGCTTATCTCGCGTGGCTGATGAACCATTTCGATAATGACCCGATCCTTGTCCTTGCAGGGTATAATGCTGGCGAAGGGTCAGTGCGCGATAATGCAGGGGTGCCTCCTTTTTCGGAGACCCGCGCCTATGTGCCAAAAGTTTTGGCTGCCTGGTCTATTGCCAAGGGGCTTTGTCAGACGCCGCCAGACTTAATGACGGATGGATGCGTGTTTCACAACAACGGCGCCTGAGGGGCATGGGTTAGACGATTGTGGCCTCTGTCGCATCGCGCAACTGCTGCTCGGACACGCCGTCAGCTGTTTCCACGATCCGCAAACCACCTTCAACGACGTCCAAGACACCAAGGTTCGTAATGATCCGGTGCACGACAGCCTGACCTGTCAGTGGCAGCGCGCAGGACTTCAGAACCTTGCTGTCGCCGTGTTTGTTGGTGTGATCCATGACAACGACCACGCGGCCAACGCCTGCGACCAGATCCATAGCACCGCCCATACCTTTGACCAGCTTACCGGGGATCATCCAGTTGGCCAGATCCCCGTTCTCAGAGACTTCCATAGCACCAAGGATTGCCATTGCGATTTTACCGCCACGGATCATGCCAAACGATTGCGCACTGTCAAAGTACGATGTTTGTGGCAGCTCCGTAATCGTTTGCTTGCCTGCGTTAATAAGGTCAGCATCTTCAGCGCCCGAAATAGGGAAGGGACCCATCCCCAGCATGCCGTTTTCCGATTGCAGGGTGACCTCAATCCCTTCGGGGATATAGTTGGACACCAGCGTCGGGATGCCAATGCCAAGGTTCACGTACCAGCCGTCTTGCAGTTCGAGCGCGGCACGTGCCGCCATTTGATCGCGATCCCACATATCAGGCGCTCCTTACTGTACGTTGTTCGATGCGTTTCTCGTGGTCACCTTGAATGATCCGGTGAACGTAGATGCCGGGCAAGTGGATGTGATCGGGGTCCATTGATCCCGTTTCAACGATTTCTTCGACCTCGACGACACAGATTTTACCGCACATCGCAGCAGGCGGGTTAAAGTTGCGGGCGGTTTTGCGGAAGATGAGGTTGCCTGTCGCATCCGCTTTCCATGCCTTCACGATCGCAAGATCGGCGACGATACCTTCTTCCATGATGTAGGTCTGGCCGTTGAAGTCTTTGTGTTCTTTGCCGTCGGCAATGACGGTGCCCACGCCTGTCTTGGTGTAAAAGCCGGGAATGCCACAGCCGCCAGCGCGCATGCGTTCAGCGAGCGTGCCTTGAGGGTTGAATTCCAGCTCAAGCTCGCCGGACAAATACTGGCGCATGAATTCTGCGTTTTCACCCACATAAGAGCTGATCATCTTTTTGACTTGCTTGGTTTGCAGCAAAATGCCGATCCCGAAGTCATCAACGCCTGCGTTATTGGATGCAAATGTCAGGTCTTTGGTGCCTGCGACTTTGATCGCTTCAAGCAGTACTTCGGGGATACCGCACAGGCCAAAGCCGCCGGATGCGATAAACATGCCATCGGTCAAAAGCCCATCAAGGGCCGCAGCGGCATTGGGGTAAATCTTTTTCATGGGGTTCTCCGGTTGTTGCGCGGATTGTTGCCGCGCAGTGCGACCAAAGTCAAACAGAATGCTGCAATGCGGCGGATACCGTGCAACGGGGTGCAGGGTATCCGCGCAGGGTCAGTCTTTCTTTGCAGCAGGCTTCTTCTTCGGCGCGGCCTTCTTTTTGGCGGCAGGCTTCTTTTTTGCGGGTGCCTTTTTCTTGGCAACCTTTTTACCTGTCTTCGCAGCGCGTTCGTCGATCAGGTCAATGGCTTGGGCCAAGGTCAGGTCAGCGGGTTCAATCGTGTTGGGGATTGTTGCGTTGATCTTTTCCCACTTCACATAAGGCCCATATTTGCCGTCATAGATGTTGACCGGACCACCCGCCTCTGGGTGTTCGCCCAGCTCGTGGATCGGGGTCGCGGCCTTGCCTCGGCTGCCACGGCTTGCAACCTTTTCGGCCAAAAGTTGGACGGCGTGGTTCATGCCGACAGTCCAGACATCATCGATGCCGGGCAGGTTGGCGTTTGTGCCACCCTTAAACGACGTAGTTTCCGCGTGTTTCAGATAAGGACCGTAACGACCCAAGTTGGCCCAAACATTGGTGCCGTCTTCGGGATGGGTCCCAACGAGGCGCGGCAGCTCAAGCAGCTTAAGCGCATCTTCGAGACCGATTTCTTCTGGGTCCCAGCCTTCTGGTACACCTTGGCGCGGTGGCTTTTTGTTGTCTTCCGTCACTTCGCCGCGCTGTACGTAGGGGCCAAAGCGGCCTTTGAACACGCGGATTGGATCGCCGGCGTCTTCACCAAGCAGTTTGCCCTCGGGTGGGATCGCAGATGCTTCTGCCTCAGGATTCGGCGGGCCAAAGGGGCGCGTGTAGCGGCATTTGGGATAGTTGGAACACCCGATGAATGCGCCGCCAGACCGCGCCGTGCGCATGGACAACCGACCAATACCGCAGTTCTGGCAAAGACGTGGATCGCCGCCGTCTTCTAATGGTGGGAACAAGTGCGGCTCTAAGACCTCATTGATTTTCTCAAGGACTTCGGTGATCCGCAGTTCGGACGTTTCCGCAATCGCGGCCGAGAAATCTTTCCAGAAGTTGCTCAGTACCTTCTTATAGTCGGCATTGCCTGCGCTGACCTCGTCGAGCTGGTTTTCCAGATCGGCGGTAAAGTCATAACCAATGTATTTGTTGAAATAATTTGTCAGGAATGCAGTGACCAAACGGCCCTTGTCCTGCGGGATCAGGCGGTTTTTGTCTTTTTCAACATAGCCGCGATCCTGAATGGTGGTCACGATCGACGCATAGGTGGACGGGCGGCCGATGCCCAATTCTTCCATGCGCTTGACCAGCGTCGCCTCGGTATAGCGGGGCGGTGGCTGGGTGAAGTGTTGTTCGTTCTCAACGGTTTTCTTGGCTGATGGTTCGCCCTGCGCGATCTGCGGCAGACGCTTGTCATCGTCATCAACAACGGCGTCGTCTTTGCCCTCCTCGTAAACGGCAAGGAAGCCATCAAACAGCATCACTTGGCCGTTTGCACGCAGCATAACCTGGCCATCAGCAGAGCCCACATCAACAGCTGTGCGTTCCATACGGGCAGCAGCCATTTGGCTGGCGATGGTGCGTTTGTAGATAAGGTCGTAAAGCTTGCGCTGATCGGAATCGACGATCTTGGCGTCTTCCATACTGACCATCAGATCAGTTGGGCGCACACATTCGTGGGCTTCTTGGGCGTTCTTTGCCTTGTTCTTATAGACGCGGGCCTCGGCGGGTACATAATCGGCGCCAAATTTCTTGCCAATGGCTTCGCGCGCTTGAACGACAGCCTCTGGGGCCATGTCGATGCCGTCGGTCCGCATATAAGTGATCAGGCCGGCTTCGTATAAACGCTGTGCGACGGACATGGTTTGGCGCGCACCAAAGCCGAATTTTCGGCTGGCTTCTTGCTGCAAAGTCGACGTCATAAATGGCGGGGACGGGTTGCGGCTGGCGGGTTTCGCCTCGACCAATTGCACGGTCAAATCGCGACTGTTGATCGCTTGCACGGCCAATTCGGCCTGTGTTGCATCCGCGATATCGAATTTATCAAGCTTTTTGCCAGCCAAATGCGTCAAACGTGCATCGTAGGTGGCACCACGCGGGTTTTCCAGCAGGGCTTTGACGGACCAGTATTCGCGGTTTTTGAACGCCTCAATTTCCATCTCGCGTTCGCAGATAATCCGCAGGGTGACGGACTGCACACGACCGGCAGACCGAGAACCGGGCAGTTTGCGCCACAGCACGGGGGACAAATTAAAGCCCACAAGATAATCAAGCGCGCGGCGGGCCAAATAAGCCTCGACCAATGGCGCATCGACTTGGCGCGGGTTTTTCATTGCCTCGGTCACGGCCGTCTTGGTGATTGCGTTGAAAACCACACGGCTGACAGGGGTGTCTTTTTTGATCGCTTTTTTCGCGAGCAACGTTTCTGTCAGGTGCCAGCTGATGGCTTCGCCTTCACGGTCGGGGTCGGTCGCGAGGATCAGTTCGTTGTCGTTTTTAAGCGCATCAACAATCGCTTTAATATGCTTTTTGCTGTCGGCCCCAATTTCCCACTTCATGAGAAAATCTTCGTTCGGCAGGACCGAGCCATCTTTGGGTGGCAGGTCTCGGACGTGTCCGTAAGACGCCAGTACAGTATAGTTACTGCCCAAATATTTGTTAATTGTCTTGGCCTTAGCAGGCGATTCGACGACGACGACTGGCATATGAAACTTTCAAAATCGGGTGCGGTGGTAAGGGATTTGCTACATGTGGTTGGTCGCAAAGGAATGTCAATGCGCCCAAATGTCAAAGGGGAATGTTGACGGGTCCCACATCATAAGCCGGCGATTGGCCTAGTTTGCAAGTGACAATAGCCCACCGCGTTGCCGTTTGATCCGCCCATCCAGTTCCAATGAGACAATCGCAGGAGCGACGATTGTGGACGCTGCTCCAAGGTCGCGGATCAACTGATCTTCGGCCACCGGCGATGGACCAAGACGTTCGAGGATTTGGGCGTGAAGTCCGGCCATGTCGCGCAGGCTGCGCTGTGGTTTGGGTTCGGGCACAGGACGTTCAGCGATGGGCTGCACGGCAATCTGCCCGACCGCTTCGATGACGTCATCGGCGCTGCGGATCAAAGTAGCACCATCGCGGATCAGCATGTTGCAGCCTGCAGTTCGTGCATCAAACGGATGGCCCGGAACGGCGAACACGTCGCGCGACTGATCGAGCGCGTTGCGGGCAGTGATCAGGCTGCCAGATTTAGCGGCGGCCTCAATCACGACAGTGGCGCACGCAAGCCCGGATATGATCCGATTGCGGGCCGGGAAGTGCCGTGCTTGTGGCTGCACGCCCATTGGCATTTCGGAAACGCGCAGGCCCGACTTTGCGATGTCCTGAGCTAGGGCGCTGTTTTCGATGGGATATATTACGTCCACCCCGCCTGCTTGCACGGCGATTGTGCCGGTGGGCAACGCGGCAATGTGAGCTGCCGTGTCCACGCCCCGTGCAAGGCCGGACACGACCACAAAGCCTGCGTCGCCCAGATCAGCGGCCAATTTCTTGGCCATGCGTGTGCCCAAAGACGACGCATTTCGTGCACCCACAAGGGCGATCATGGGTTTTTGAAGAAGTGACAAATTACCAAGCGCCCACAAAAGTGGTGGCGCGTCTGAAAGGTCATTGAGGGCTGCAGGGTACCCTGCCTGGCCCGCGATCAAAAGTTGGGATTTGTTGGCGCGCCCTGAATTTAATTCTGCGATAACAACGCCTTCAGGACATATTTTGTAATCAGTGACCCCAGCGGCGGCGGCAATTTCTGGCAATGCATCAAGGGCCGCAGCAGCGGTTCCGTGTTCGCGCATCAAGCGGTGATAGGTCGCGGGGCCAACGCGACGTGATCGCAACAGGCGGAGACTACAGAATGTGATGTCTTCCGAGGAGGGTTGGAATGGGGAGTGAGTGGAAGGGGTGTGTTTTCCGGTCATCCTGTTGCTCCGCCTTGTTGCTGCAATCACTAAAGGACATTCGCGTTAACGAGGTGTGAACAGGGTGCGTCTGAGTGGGGCTTGCTGGGCGTAAACCTTAATTTTAGGGTTTTTTGGTGTAATTTTTACGTAACTTTGCAGGGACCACCAAAGGCGCCTGTGAGGCCAGCGGGGTTTGCCCCGTAATTTTTAGGAGGAGCGAGACGTTTGCGATTCGCACGGCTTCCCTAAAAACAGACCGATCGGCCCGCCATCCGCCACGCCAATAAAGGGCGCCAACGAGCAAACCCGCTTGCGCGCCCACTTTTCCAAAGATTGGGTTGAACGGGATTGCGCCTGTGAACACCAACGCGACAACCGCCCCGAAAAAGGTGGCTGGCTGACTGTGATACAAACCCCAGAAATGGCTTTGCGCAGCAGTAATCCCGACCGCAAGCATGTAACGCCAAGCATGGGGAGGGAGAGGATAAGGAGCATCTTGGGTAAGGCCAAATTTGTCGGGGTTCCCAATGATGAGATGCCGCCTAGTGGCCGATCCCCTAAGGTGAAAGTCGCGACAATTCGGAACGACCCGACACAGCCCCAACTGTTGGCCATTTGATAATTTTTCGTCTTTTATAGCGATCAAGGACTGGATTTGGACGAACGGGCTTTATCACCCCGCAGCACCCCCAATCGTCAGTCCGCCGATTTTCAATGACGGCTGCCCGACGCCAACTGGCACCCATTGCCCTGCTTTGCCGCAGTTCCCGATGCCTGGATCAAGTTCCAGATCGTTGCCGATCCCTTGAATGTTGGTCAGCGATGTGGCCCCGTCGCCGATCAGCGTGGCCCCTTTGACGGGTGCGCCGACGACGCCGTTTTTGACACGGTAGGCTTCGGTGCATGAAAACACGAATTTGCCGCTGGTGATGTCGACTTGGCCGCCGCCGAACCCGACTGCATAAATCCCGTCTTTTAGGTCCGCCACGAGGGACGCGGGGTCAGCGTCGCCTGCAAGCATATAGGTGTTGGTCATGCGCGGCATTGGCGCGTGCTGATAGCTTTCGCGCCGTCCGTTGCCCGTTGGGTCCACGCCCATAAGACGCGCGTTCTGGCGGTCTTGCATGTAGCCTACAAGAATACCGTCCTCGATCAGCGTGTTCTTGGCGCTGGGCGTGCCTTCGTCGTCGACTGTGATTGATCCGCGCCGATCTGGTATGGTGCCATCGTCCAGTACGGTGACCCCTTTGGCCGCGATCTGTTGACCCATGAGACCTGCGAACGCGGAGGTGCCTTTGCGGTTAAAATCGCCTTCAAGCCCGTGGCCAATCGCCTCGTGCAACAGGATGCCCGGCCAGCCTGGCCCAAGGACCACGTCCATGACGCCAGCAGGGGCTGGTTCTGCGTCAAGGTTCACGAGTGCGATGCGCAGCGCCTCTCGGACGGCGGATTTCCAATGGTCGGATGCGATCAGTCCGATAAGGCCCGCGCGCCCGCCCGCACCGGACGTCCCAGATTCGCGTTTGCCGTTCTCTTCGATAATGACAGATACATTGAGGCGCGACATCGGCCGCGCATCAGTCACAAGCGTGCCTTCGGGGCGCAGGATCAAGATTTCCTGGTGCGACGCAGCCAGCGTGGCCGAAACTTGTACGACACGCTTGTCCAGATCGCGGGCGAATTGATCAATCTCGCGCAAGATGTCGATTTTGGCAGGGAAGGTGGCTTGTAGCATCGGGTCTGCGTCAGAATAAAGTTTGCGGTTCGTGCCTACGGGGCCAGTGGTCATAGTGCCGCCGCCATCCGCAACAGCAAGGCGCGTTGTGGCGACTGCACGGCGCAGCGCGCGTTCGTCAATGGTGCTGGAGTGACTGTATCCGGTGGTTTCACCGCGTACGGCCCGCAGGCCGAATCCCTCGGATGCATCAAAACTGGCGGTTTTTACGCGGCCATCGTCGAACGAAAGGACCTCGGACTTGCGGCGTTCAAGGAAAAGCTCGCCGTCGTCGGCTCCATTTGTCGCATCTTGGAGGATGGACAGCGCTGTATCGCGGTCTAAATTCGATTCGAAGGGTGCAAAAGCGTCTGCGGACATATGGTTTCCCTGCATGTTGAACAATTTTTCGGGCTTAGCGGCCGTTTGCCGCAACTCCGGTTCTTGAGTTGTTCATCAAGATATGGGACTAGAGCGACTAGATACAACGGGATTCCGTCCGGCATTCGGACGCAGACCCAAACACGACGCGCCACGAGGCGCCATGATAGACAGGTTTTGATATGCGATTGAACACCATTTCGACTTCTTTGTGGGCCTCGGCTGGTCTGATCCTTGCAGGCGCGTCCGCGTCGGCCCAAGACGTGACCCAAGAGTTGGACATCGTCGGTGCGCCCATTTTGGGCCTGACGGGCTTTCAGCCTGCCGCCACCGAATTGGCCCGCGACGTGCAGTGGCTTGATCACTGGCTGCTGGTTCTGATTACGGTCATCACATTGTTCGTGACGGGCCTGATGATTTGGATTGCGGTCCGGTTTAACCATAAATCGAACCCGTCACCGCGCACATTCACCCACAACTCTCCTTTGGAAGTTGCATGGACGATTATCCCAATTGTGATTTTGGTGTTTGTCGGTGCGTTCTCGCTGCCGATTTTGTTCAAGCAGCAGGAAATTCCTGAGGCGGACATTACGATCAAGGTTACTGGTTACCAGTGGTACTGGGGTTACGAGTACGTCGATGATGGCGTGGCATTCGACAGCTTCATGCTGGCCCGCGAAGAGCTGGAAGAATTCGGCTATTCCCAGAATGAATACCGTCTTGCAACGGACACGTCTGTTGTTGTTCCAGTCGGCGCGACCATCGTAATGCAGCTGACCGGTGCGGATGTGATCCATTCTTGGACGATTCCAGCGTTCGGTGTGAAGCAGGATGCGGTTCCAGGTCGTCTGGCACAGCTTTGGTTCGCGGCAGAGCGTGAAGGGATTTACTTTGGTCAGTGTTCCGAACTTTGCGGTAAAGACCACGCCTACATGCCGATCACCGTCAAGGTCGTAAGCCAGGAAACATATGATGCTTGGTTGATTGAAGCCAAAGACATCAACGGCGTCTAAGCAACAACCGCCACAACGGAACATTTCGTTGTGGCACTTGCCTGCGTAGGATGGGTTTTAACCCATCTCACCCCTATTGGATGTATGATGACCGATATGAGCGTGCAAAACAGCGAATATGAAGCGGGCATGGGCGATTATTTCGCTTTATTGAAGCCGCGTGTGATGTCGTTGGTAATCTTTACTGCCCTCGTCGGCCTGCTGGTCGCACCTGTGCCTGTACACCCGTTCATCGGCTTCGTCGGCGTGCTGTGTATCGCCGTTGGGGCAGGGGCGTCTGGTGCGCTCAACATGTGGTGGGACGCCGATATCGACGCCATCATGAAGCGGACGGCCAAACGCCCGATCCCTTCGGGTCGCGTGCAACCGGGGGAAGCGCTGGGCATTGGCCTTGCGCTGTCCGGGTTCGCAATTGTGCTGCTTTTGCTGGCCACGAATGTGCTGGCGGCTGGTTTGCTTGCTTTCACTATCTTCTTTTACGCCGTCGTTTATTCGATGTGGCTGAAACGTGCGACGCCGCATAATATCGTGATTGGCGGTGCCGCTGGTGCATTCCCTCCGATGATTGGATGGGCTGTTGCAACGGGGTCTATCAGTATCGAATCCGTGCTGATGTTCGCGCTAATCTTCATGTGGACACCGCCGCATTTCTGGGCGCTGGCCTTGTTCGTAAAATCGGACTACGGCGATGCAGGCGTGCCGATGTTGACCGAAACTCATGGCCGCGATGTCACTCGCCGTCATGTGATCGTATACGCTGTGTTGCTGGTCCCTGTCGCAGTGGGCCTTGGGTTCACGTCAATCGGTGGTCCGATCTATCTGGTGACGTCGCTGCTGTTGAACGCCTGGTTCCTGAAGGGCTGCTTTGACATCTGGCGCCGTGATGATGCCGCAGCGGACGCTGATAATTACACAGTCGAACGGCAGGTGTTCAAAGTGTCGTTGTACTATCTATTTGGGCACTTCGGTGCGTTGCTGGCCGAGGCCGTCGTACGCGCGTCTGGCTTTGGAGGCTTATAAGATGGCGATTAGAGTTGAACATGAAGTCCACCAGCGCCGTAAAGGCCGGAATTTCGGCGTGGGCGCGTTGCTTGCCTGTTTCATTGGTCTGATCTTTGCTCTGACTGTCGTGAAAGTCCTGCAATTGGGCGATGCGCGACAATTTGAGAACTTTGATCATGTAGCCCGACCTGCAATTGTTCCTGAGGAAGGAACATCAGAATGAAAATTTTCCCGAATCTGCACGGCCCTAACCGGACACTTGCGCAGACGGTAAGCGTTGTGGTCGTGATGGGTGCCCTCGCATGGGCGTCTGTACCATTCTATGATTGGTTCTGCCGCGTCACAGGTTTTGGTGGTGTCACAAATGTGGCCGAATACGAATCGGATGTAATTCTGGATCAGACCATCAAGATCCGTTTTGATGCGTCACTTGACCGCGATATGCCGTGGACGTTTAAGCCCGCTCAGCGCGAAATGACTTTGCGCATTGGCGAAACCGGCCTTGCGTTTTTCGAGGCGCACAACCCGACTGATCACCCTGTAGCGGGTTCAGCAGCCTATAACGTCACCCCCTACGAGGCTGGCGGTTTTTTCGACAAGATCGCTTGTTTCTGCTTTGAAGAACAAATTTTGCAGCCGGGTGAAACCGTCATGATGCCAGTGTCCTTCTTTGTGGACCCCGCCATCGTGGACGACCGTGAAGGCCAGTATGTGCATACGATCACGCTGGGCTATACGTTCTACGAAATTGACCTGCCCGAAGACGAAATGCAGGCCGCACTTGATGTGACCCGGTCTACGTCGACCCAATCTACTTTGACAACGGCGACTGAAATCGCCATAGACACCAACTAAGACGACAAGCCCTGAGGGAATTAAGAGCCATGGCGCACGAGAAAAATCACGACTACCATATTTTACCACCATCCATCTGGCCGCTGACTGCTGCGCTAGGTGCATTTATCATGCTGTTTGGCATGGTCCTTTGGATGCCAAAGCAGGGCGGCGGCCCTTGGATGTTCCTGATCGGCCTCGCGATGGTCGTGTACGTTATGTACGCATGGTGGTCTGACGTGGTGGTCGAGAGCCACACTGGCGATCACACCCCAGTGGTCCGCATCGGTTTGCGGTATGGTTTCATCATGTTTATCATGTCCGAGGTTATGTTCTTTGCAGCATGGTTCTGGTCGTTCTTTAAGCATGCGATGTACCCGATGAACCCTGATGGCACGTCTCCGATGGTTGACGGTGTTTGGCCCCCAGTTGGGATTGAGACATTTGACCCGTGGCATTTGCCGCTGATCAACACGCTGATCCTGCTGTGTTCTGGTATGGCCGCAACTTGGGCACACCATGCGCTTGTTCATGAAAACAACCGCCAAGACATGAAGTGGGGCTTGATCCTTGCTGTTGCGTTGGGGGCAGTGTTCACTGTGTTTCAGGTGTATGAGTATTCCCACGCGGCCTTTGGTTTCTCGGGCAATATTTACGGCGCCAACTTCTTTATGGCGACAGGTTTCCACGGGTTCCACGTGTTGATCGGAACGATCTTTTTGCTGGTCTGCCTGCTTCGTTTGAACCGTGGCCACTTTACTCCGGAACGGCATGTCGGCTTTGAAGCCGCGGCTTGGTATTGGCACTTTGTTGATGTGGTTTGGCTGTTCTTGTTCGCAGCAGTGTACATCTGGGGCGGCTAACGGTGCAGATGGGTCAAGACCCATCCTACCCTTCAAATAACACTAAGGCGCACGTGGGTATCTGCGGGCGCCTTTGTCTATCACAGAACATGGACAGCAGTCGTGCGTAGATTTATTTTTCCTCTCCTTCTTGGCTTAAGTGGTGTCGCGGTTCTGCTGGCGCTTGGCTTTTGGCAACTGGACCGCCTGACATGGAAACAGGCGATCCTTGCTGACATTGATGCCCGCATCATGGCCGTGCCGATTGCGATGCCCGAGAACCCGGATGAGTCCGTCGACGAATATACCGCGGTGCGCATGTCCGGCACACCGGGGAATGCGGAACTGCATGTACTGACATCTGGTACGGCTGCTGGTACCGGCTACCGCGTGATGC
>JAGSGF010000011.1 GCA_023955335.1 Yoonia sp. | reverse complement strand
GCTCTCCGCCTGCCTCAAAATACCCATGATCTGTGCGTCGCTAAATCGTGCTGTCTTCATCAAAAATCTCCTCAGATATCTTGCCGAGAAAATTCTACTTTTGAACACCACTAATTTTAGGGGGGATTACCGTACCACCGCGATATCCTGGAGCTTTAGGCCCATATAGGGCTGGCAAAAGCGGCCCAACCCATGCACAGTTTTTTGATTCTGATTTGCAAGGAGCTTGATGATGTCCGACGGTTTTGATGAAGACCTTTTCCTCAAAGGCTTGGAGCAGCGACGTGCGACCTTGGGTGCTGAATATGTTGACAAAAATCTTGCCGCTGCGGATGATTTCACGCGGCCTTTTCAACATGCCATGACCGCATGGTGTTGGGGGTTTGGCTGGGGCGATGATGCGTTGGACGCCAAGACGCGCAGCCTGATGAACCTGTCCATGATTGGCGCGCTGGGTAAAATGACCGAATGGGAATTGCACTGCCGTGGTGCGCTGTCCAACGGTGTCACCAAGGATGAAATCCGCGCAACCATCCACGTCATTGCGATTTATTGCGGGGTTCCACAGGCGCTTGAATGCTTCCGCGCAGCCCGCAAGGTTCTCGAAGAGGCCGGAGAGCTGTGACACGCGTTTTCATAAATGGCTTCGGCCGGATTGGCCGTACTGTTCTGCGTGCTTGGGCAAATGCCGGGTGGCCAGATCTACAGATCGTCGGGATCAATGATATCGCCGCCCCCGATTTGTGCGCGTACCTGTTTGAATACGACAGCGTGTTTGGTCCGTTCGCGGGTGACGTCCGATTGGATGGCGCCATGCTGCATGTCAACGACAACGCTATTCCACTTCACCGCACGGCTGATGCAAGCACGCTGGATCTTGCGGGTGTTGACATCTTTCTTGAATGTACCGGCAAAGCGGATGCGCGCGACATTGCTGAACGTCCATTGCGTGCAGGAGCGCGCCGTGTCCTGATATCGGGTCCGTCCGACGCCGCAGATGTGACTGTTGTCATGGGGGCGAATGATGCTGCGCTTGGTAATCAGCCCATCGTCAGCAACGCCTCGTGTACGACCAATGCGCTCGCACCGTTGGTGCGTCTGCTGGATGATACGTGGGGGGTTCAAACGGGATGGATGACCACGATCCATTGCTACACGGGCAGCCAACCTACAATTGATGCCCCGCGTGACGATATGCTGCGCAGCCGCGCCGCCGCCATGTCGATGGTGCCCACAACAACCAGTGCGATGCGCCTCTTGGACCACGTCTTGCCGGACATTGCCGGTCGGATTGAGGGGGCCGCTGTTCGCGTGCCGGTCGCATCTGTGTCTGCCGTTGATTTGACCGTCACACTTGGTAAACCCGTGACCCGCGATGACGTGATTGCCGTGCTGTCTAATCCTGGCCCGATCATCGGCTGTACAAACAAACCGCTGGTGTCGTCTGACCTGCGGGCGCGGTCCGAGAGCCTGATTGTGTCGCTACCTGAAACCCGTGTGACCGCCCAAGGGCTGCTGCGCGTGTTTGGTTGGTACGACAATGAATGGGGCTTTTCGTGCCGGATGCTTGATATGGCGTCTCGAATGGGCTGAGGCCCTTTTACTTCCCTGCGTGGCGCACTAATGTCTGCTCAAATTAAGGGGAACTTGATGTCGTCAATCGTATCGGTAAGCTCACTGGGCAAGGCTTATGCCGGCGGGTTTGAGGCGCTCAAAAGCGTCAATCTGGAAATCGAAGAAGGTGAGATTTTGGCGCTGCTGGGGCCGAATGGTGCGGGTAAAACAACGCTCATCTCGACCATCTGCGGCATCACTGTTCCGACCTCTGGCACTGTTGTCGTTGGTGGCTTTGATACGCAAACCGCCTTTCGCGGCGCACGTAATTTGATTGGTCTGGTCCCGCAGGAACTTAACCTCGAACCGTTCGAGACTGTGATGAACACACTGCGTTTTTCGCGGGGCCTATTCGGCAAGCCGCGCAATGATGCGTACCTTGAGGACATCCTCAAAAAACTGTCCTTGCACGATAAAAAAGACAGCAAAGTGATGATGCTGTCTGGTGGCATGAAGCGCCGTGTTTTGATCGCCAAGGCGCTGTCGCATGAACCCCGCGTGTTGTTCCTTGATGAACCGACCGCTGGCGTGGACGTGGATCTGCGCAAAGATATGTGGAATGTGGTCGCTGATCTGAAAGCAGACGGCGTGACCATCATCCTAACCACGCATTACATTGAAGAAGCCGAAGCCATTGCCGACCGCGTTGGCGTTATCTCCAAGGGTGAAATTCTGCTGATCCAAGACAAGGCCGAGATGATGGCCCAGATGGGCAAAAAGCAGTTGGTCGTTGATCTTGCTGCACCTGTCACCAAAGTGCCCGCTGCGCTGGCTGCCTATGGTCTGGAAATTGGTCCCGACGGCGCATCGCTGATCTACACCTATGACACCAAAGGCGAGCGGACGGGTATCACCACACTGCTCAACGATCTGCAAAAGGCAGGCCTGCAAATGGCTGATATCCAAACCCGTCAAAGCAGCCTTGAAGACATCTTCGTTGGTCTTGTGAAGGAAACAGCATGAATTTTACCGCAGTCGCGTCCATCTACCGATTTGAGATGGCCCGCTTTTTCCGCACGATCACCCAATCCTTGGTATCGCCCGTCCTTTCCACATCGCTGTATTTCGTCGTTTTCGGCACCGCTATCGGCAGTCGTATCCAAGAGGTCGAAGGTATCAGTTACGGCGCGTTCATCGTGCCCGGTCTGATCATGTTGTCGGTGATGACCCAAGCGACCAGCAACGCATCCTTCGGTATCTATTTCCCGAAATTCATGGGCACGATTTACGAATTACTATCTGCGCCTGTGAACTTTTTGGAAATTACGTTGGGCTATGTCGGGGCGGCGGCCACAAAGGCGCTGTTTATCGGCATTATCATCCTCATAACCGCGTTCTTCTTTGTGGATATCACCATCGCGCATCCGTTTGCGATGATCGCGTTCCTTGTGCTGACCTGTGTCAGTTTCTCGCTGCTTGGCTTTATCATTGGCATCTGGGCGGGGAACTTTGAGCAGCTCCAACTGATCCCACTGCTGATCATCACGCCGCTCGTTTTCCTTGGTGGATCGTTCTATTCGGTCACCATGTTGCCGCCTGTCTGGCAGACGATCACAATGTTTAATCCGGTCGTTTACCTGATCAGCGGTTTCCGCTGGTCGTTCTTTGGAACTGCAGACGTGTCAATTGGCCTGTCGCTGATTGCAATCGCGTTCTTTACCGGCGCTTGTCTGGTGGCGATCTGGTGGATTTTCCGCACTGGTTGGCGGATCCGCCAGTGACGCCTTGTTGCACCCACTTTCACACACTAAATGGTATCGTATGAAAAAATATATCCCGTTTATGAAATCCGAACCTTTTGTCGCCGTTGTCCGACTGCAAGGGGCGATCGCCAATGGTGGGCGTGGGCTTGATGACACAAGTCTTGCACCGGTTCTGGAAAAGGCATTTTCGAGGGGTAAGCCAGCCGCCATTGCACTGGAAATCAACTGCCCCGGTGGCAGCCCTGTGCAGTCATCGCTGATCGCCGCGCGCATCCGCCGTCTGGCCGATGAAAAGCAGATACCCGTCTTTGCCTTTGTCGAGGACGTGGCCGCATCCGGTGGCTATTGGCTGGCATGTGCAGCAGACGAAATTTTCGTGGATAGCTGTTCGATTACAGGGTCCATTGGCGTGATCAGTGCGGGTTTTGGCCTGCAGGACGCGATCGAGAAATTCGGCGTAGAACGGCGCGTCTATACGGCGGGTAAATCCAAATCCATGCTGGACCCGTTCAAGAAAGAAACCCCGGCAGACGTGAAGCGCTTGCGCGGCCTTCTCGAGGGCCTGCACGCTACGTTCATCGATTATGTGAAATCGCGGCGCGGGGCCAAATTGGCCGATAACCCAGAGCTGTTCACGGGTGAAGTATTCATCGGTCAAAAAGGTCTGGATCAAGGGCTTGTGGATGGCATCGGTCATCTCGCACCCACAATGAAATCCCGCTTTGGTGACAAAGTGAAATTCCGCCGCTACAGCATGAAGCGTGGGCTGCTGTCCCGCTTTGGGGCGCGTGTGATTGATGATGCGATCGCATCCGTCGAGGACCGCGCCGCATTCGCGCGGTTCGGGCTCTAGATGCTGTTCAAGGTCATCACCCTATTCCTCGTCTCTATGGCGGTGCTTGCAATGTTTGGAAAATGGCAATTTCCGGGACAAGCGCGATTGGCTGCGGCCAAGTGCAAATCTTGCGGGCGATTTAAGATCGGCAAAGGCCCCTGCGCCTGCAAAAAGGGACGTAAGTAATGGATTGGGTTTATACTGGCATCGGTCTCGTGATCTTGTTGCTGGCAGGAGACAGCCTTGTCAAAGGGGCGGTTAATCTGTCGTTGCGGCTGGGTGTGCCTGCATTGATTGTGTCCCTGACCATTGTGGCGTTCGGGACGTCTGCGCCGGAACTGCTGATCTCGATCCAAGCAATCTTGGACGATGTGCCGGGGCTGGCGCTGGGCAATGTGGTGGGGTCTAATACTGCCAATGTGCTGCTTGTTTTGGGCGTGCCTGCATTGCTGGCCACGATGCACACCAGCGAATGTGACACACGCAACAGCTACCTTCAGATGATCGCGGCCACCGGACTGTTCATTGTGCTGTGCTTCTTTGGACCGTTTACATGGGTCACGGGTGTGATCTTGCTGACGGCCTTGGCAGCGATGTTGTTTTATGCGGCATGCGCAGCCAACAATCACCGCAAATCGGCTGTGAATGGCGATGAAGAAATCGAAGGGGCGGACTCAAATTTAAGCTGGTCCAAGATTGCGCTTTTCTTGGTGCTGGGCCTGATAGGTCTGCCGCTGGGCGCGAGCCTGTTGGTCGAAGGGTCAACAAACATTGCTCGTACGTTTGGGATTTCGGAAACTGTAATCGGTCTGACGTTGGTCGCGATTGGAACGTCTCTGCCAGAGCTTGCAACAACCGTCATGGCGGCCCTGCGCCGGCAAGCGGATGTGGCGCTGGGCAATGTCATCGGGTCAAACATGTTCAACCTTCTGGGGATCATGGGGGTGGCCAGCCTCGTCGGGAATATCCCTGTTGATCCGCAGTTCTTGTCGTTTGATCTTTGGGTGATGCTCCTGTCGTCGCTGATCTTGATCCCGTTCGTGTTTCTTAAAGTCGATATCAACCGGATCTGGGGGATCGCGCTTTCCACGCTGTATCTCGCGTATCTGGTAGTGGTGCTGATCTGATGCGGGCGCTTGTCACAGGGGCTGGCGCACGGTTGGGCCAAGCAATGGCGCTTTACCTAGGTGGGCGCGGCTACGATGTTGCGGTGCACTATGCGGGGTCCGCTGATGGGGCTGCGGACACTGTCGCCCAATTGCAAGCCATGGGCAGGACGGCGGTCGCACTTCAGGCTGATCTGTTGATTGAGGACGCAACGCAAGCCCTCTTGCCAGCGGCGGTTGCCGCGCTGGGTGGGCCAATCACGGTGTTGGTCAATAACGCGTCGATCTTTGAATATGACAACATCGAAACAGCCAGTCGGACCAGTTGGGACCGGCACATTGGGTCGAACCTGCGCGCACCATTCGTGTTGACCCAAGCCTTAGCCGCACAAGCGCCTGATGCGTATGTCGATGCCGCTGGCGAGCCTGTGGCGTCGTCGTTGGTGATCAATATGCTTGATCAGCGCGTGCACAATCTGACGCCAGAATTCATGACCTACACCATTGCAAAAATGGGGTTGTGGGCATTCACGCAGACAGCGGCTCAAGCGCTTGCGCCATGTGTGCGGGTCAACGGGATCGGTCCGGGGCCCACGTTACAGGGCCACCGCCAAAGTAAAATCCACTTCGATAAGCAACGCAAAGCGACGATTTTGGAACGTGGTGCAAACCCGTCAGATATCACCGCAGCCCTAGGGTATTTCTTGGATGCACCCGCAGTAACCGGCCAAATGCTTGCG
Source organism: Yoonia sp. (assembly GCA_023955335.1). Classification (GTDB taxonomy): domain Bacteria; phylum Pseudomonadota; class Alphaproteobacteria; order Rhodobacterales; family Rhodobacteraceae; genus Yoonia. The sequence continues at coordinate 70,270 of JAGSGF010000011.1, read as the reverse complement.
GTCGATGGGGGGCAACATCTTGGCTGGCAAACCCCAGATGTGCTGGGAGTCGAATGACGCTCGTGCAGAGTTGTGCACTGTCATCATGCAGCTTCACGAATTGTTTATAATACCTTAATGTTTTCAAAGGCTTGTGGATTTTGAATTAATTTAACAAGCAAAATCAAGTAGATACAAAAGCGCCTAAAAAACAGGCAGACACGTGAGTGGCGTTAAATACAACAAGAAATTGCCGCTCTGAAGGATTTGCCCACCGACTTATCCACAGAAATGGTGGATGCCTTTCCTCTTGATGCGGGGCCGCTACCATTGCAGTGCAGACAGAATCAGCAGGCTACAAAATGAACACCCCCGAAGATGAAACACAGCTGACAGGATATGCCCGTATCACGGCGTATTTGCGGACGTTGGATTCCTCACCGGGTGTTTACCGTATGCTGGATTCCGAAAGCCGCGTTCTTTACGTTGGTAAGGCGCGGAACTTACGGGCGCGTGTCAGCAATTACGCCCGCCCCAACAATCATTCTGGGCGCATTGCGCGCATGATTTCGGAAACATCGTCGATGATGTTCCTGACCACGCGGACCGAGACCGAGGCGCTGCTGCTTGAACAGAACCTAATCAAACAGCTAAAGCCGCGATACAACGTGTTGCTGCGCGACGATAAATCGTTCCCGAATATCCTTGTCACAAAAACGCACGATTACCCGCAGATTAAAAAGCATCGCGGTGGGAAAACGGAAAAGGGAAGCTATTACGGCCCCTTTGCCAGTGCGGGTGCCGTAAACCGGACGCTCAACCAATTGCAGCGCGTTTTCCTTTTGCGCAACTGTTCCAACAGCGATTTTGAAACGCGCACGCGCCCGTGTCTGCAGTATCAGATCAAGCGGTGTTCTGGCCCGTGTGTTGGGCTTATCTCGACGGATGATTATGCTGCCACGGTTCGCGATGCAGAATTATTTTTGCAGGGTAAGACAAAGGGGATCCAAGAAACGTTGGCAGCCCAAATGTCAGCTGCATCTGATGAGATGGAATTTGAACGCGCCGCTGCATTGCGTGACCGGATCAAGGCCTTGACCCAAGTGCAATCGGCCCAAGGTATCAACCCGCAAGCCACAGCGGAGGCTGATGTCATCGGCCTGCATATCGATGGCGGGCAAGCCTGCGTGCAGGTGTTCTTTATTCGGGCCAACCAAAACTGGGGCAACCACGATTATTACCCGCGTATCAGCGGCGAAGAGGATGCGTCCGAAGTCATGGAAGCCTTTGTCGGGCAGTTTTACTCTGACCGTGAACCCCCGCGCGCTGTGATCATGAGCCACGGTTTGGATAACGACGACTTGATGGCTGCAGCCTTGGCCGAAAAGGCGGGCCGCAAGGTCGAGGTCATGGTGCCTCAACGCGGTGAAAAAGCCGAGCTGGTGCAGGGTGCTCTGCGTAACGCGCGCGAAAGCCTTGCACGAAAAATGTCCGAGACAGCAACACAGGGCCGTCTGCTCAAGGGATTGGCCGCAGCATTTGATCTGCCAAAACCACCTCAACGGATCGAGGTCTATGACAACAGTCACATCCAAGGTGCTTTTGCCGTGGGCGCGATGATCGTCGCTGGCCCCGAAGGGTTCGATAAAAACCAATATCGCAAGTTCAATATAAAAGGCGACGACATCACTCCTGGTGATGACTTTGGCATGATGAAAGAGGTCATGACCCGCAGGTTCCAGCGCCTTTTGAAAGAAGACCCTGATCGCACGTCTGGTATGTGGCCCGATCTGCTGCTGATTGATGGTGGTGCAGGACAGGTCAGTTCTGTGCGCGAGATCATGGACGCCTTGGGTGTCGGTGATGTCCCCATGGTCGGTGTGGCCAAAGGCGAAGACCGCGATGCGGGGAAAGAAGTGTTTTACCGCACTGGCAAGCCCATATTCGCGCTGCGCCACAACGATCCTGTTTTGTATTTCATCCAGCGTATGCGCGACGAAGTTCACCGCTTTGCCATCGGTACCCACCGCGCCAAGCGGTCAAAGGCAATTGGCGCGACGCCCTTGGATGATGTGCCAGGTGTCGGGGCGACGCGAAAACGCGCGCTGCTTGCACATTTTGGCTCCGCTAAGGCGGTGGCGCGTGCCAATTTGGCAGATCTCAAGGCCGTGGTTGGGGTGTCCGAAAATATGGCCCAGACGATCTATGATTACTTTCACGAGAATGGCTGAGAGGGGCGCGAGGGCAGGTGCCTCCGGCGGACATATTTATGCTCGGAAAAAACAGCATCTTTTCACTTAAACAGTGAACGCGTAGTGTGCACACATGAATTGGAATATACCGAATATCCTGACGCTCTTGCGTCTGATCGCAGCCCCCGGCGTGGCGATTATGTTTTTGTATTTTAACCGCCCGCTGGCTGATTGGTTTGCGCTTATTTTGTTTGTTGTGGCGGCTTTTACGGATTTTCTAGATGGTTATCTGGCCCGCGCTTGGAAACAAGAAAGCAAATTTGGCGCCATGATGGACCCGATTGCTGACAAGGCGATGGTCATCATCGCGTTGGTCGTTATCACGGGGTTCTCTGGTATGAACCCTTGGATTTTGCTGCCAGCCACGTTGATTATTTTCCGCGAGGTGTTTGTATCAGGGCTGCGCGAATTTTTGGGCGAAACGGCTGGGCTATTGAAGGTCACGAATTTGGCCAAATGGAAAACCACATTCCAAATGTGCGCGATTGCTGTGCTTTTCGCCAAGGGCGCGTTTGAACATTACCTGATCGACCGCACGAGCGGTATGGACTTTGCGACCCAGAACGGCATTCTGGACGGATCAATTGAAGACGTGCTTGGCCTGCGGACCTTGGAAATGGGCGCTGAAATAAGTTGGTATCTGGGGATTGGCTTGTTGTGGGTCTCGATGATCCTGACCGTGTTCAGCGGAGCGGACTATTTCCGTAAATCGCTGCCGTATTTGCGTGACGCGCCATGAATGTTATGTATTTTGCGTGGGTCCGTGAACGGATCGGTGTCCCGTTTGAAGATGTGCAAACAACCGCTGTGACAGTATCGGATTTGGTGGTAGAACTGTCTGCCCGAGAAGACCGATATGCGGCTGCGTTTGCAGATGTGTCCGCATTGCGTGTGGCCTTGGACCAAGAGCTGGCTGACTTTGATGCCCCGCTCGCAGGTGTCCGCGAAGTCGCATTCTTTCCACCGATGACGGGGGGCTGATGTCTGTCCGCGTACAAGATGCCGCATTTGATGCTGGCGCAGAGCTGAATGCGTTTTCAGGTGGTGACGGGGTAGGCGCGATTGTCAGCTTTACAGGGATCGTACGCGACACCGATGGCACATTGGCCGCTATGGAGATTGAGCATTATCCCGGTATGACCGAACGCGCCATTCAGGCCATTGTTGATGAGGCAATGACGCGCTGGGCATTGGTGGATGCGCTTGTTATCCACCGCTTTGGGCGCTTGTCTGCAGGTGCGCCGATTATGATGGTCGCGACGAAATCGGCGCACCGCGCTGACGCCTTTGCAGCGGCTGATTTCTTGATGGACTACTTGAAATCACGCGCCCCGTTCTGGAAAAAAGAAACGACAGCGGACGGCAGCGCGTGGGTCGCGGCCAAAGACGCCGACGAGGATGCGTTAGACCGCTGGTAGGCGTGCCATGTCGCGGCACTGTGCGTGGCGTGGGCAATTAGTCGTGTGGTTGTTGATCAGTCCGCAGGCCTCCATGAATGCATAGACGATTGTAGGGCCGCAAAACTTAAAACCTGCTGTCTTTAGGTCCTTGGATATCTGCACCGATAGCGTCGACTGTGTGGGCATCGCGGACCTGTCATCCAATGTGGCCTGCAAAGGGTAACCGTTTACATAATCCCAGAGGAATTTATCGAACCCGTGTGCGGCCTCAATCCGTTGCCATGCTTGCGCATTGGTTATTGTGGCTGCGATCTTACCGCGATGCCGAATAATGCCGGAGTTTTGCAAAAGCGTTGCGATCTCATCCTCGCCCCAATCAGCAATGACATTGGGGTCAAATCCGGCAAATGCCTCGCGGAAGTTATTGCGTTTTTTCAGGATGGTGATCCAGCTTAGCCCTGCTTGAAACCCGTCTAGAACCAGCTTTTCCCACAGCGCGCGGCTGTCGTATTCAGGCACGCCCCATTCGGTGTCGTGATAATCTATATAAATCTGTTCGGGACCAGCCCAACCGCAGCGATGTTCCATAGGCTAGATAATCATTCCGATTTTATGAAATTGCTAGACCTTAACCGGCTGTTATCACGATCAGGCCCAATGTGGGGCAACTCCAAAGGACCGTGATCCATGACTGTTGCCCAGCACAATGACGCACTTGATGATGCGGCCTTGCTTGACCCGTTGCATTTTGCGATGGCCAGCCGTGATGCCGATGTGCTGACCTTGGTGCGCGAGGCCTTGGCATCCAAGCGGGCGCGGCTTGCATTCCAGCCGATTGTGACCGCTGGACCCACAGGGCGGATCGCATTTTACGAAGGGCTCATTCGGGTCATGGACCCTGCTGGGCGTGTGATTCCTGCCGCGCATTTCATGCCTGTGATCGAAGAAACGGACCTTGGTCGGCAAATTGATTGTGTTACGCTTGATCTGGCTCTGCGACTGTTGCGCCAAAACCCGCAGCTTCGTTTATCGATAAACTTGTCTGCGCGGTCAATTGGCGACGGGCAGTGGCGCCGCGTTCTCGAAGCAGGGCTTGCTGATAAATCGGCGATCGGTAACCGGCTAATATTCGAGATCAGCGAAACATCTGCGATGATGCTACATGAAATTGTGATCCGTTTTATGGCAGAGATGCAGCCGCGGGGGATCGCGTTTGCACTCGATGGTTTTGGTGCGGGACTGACGGCGTTTCGTCACCTTAAGGATTTCTTTTTTGACCTCGTTAAAATTGACAAAGGCTTCGTGCACGGGATCGCGGACGACCCGGACAATCAGGTGCTGGCAGAGGCGCTGATCAAAGTTGCCCAGCAATTCGAAATGCTCGTCATTGCAGATGGGGTTGAAACCCAGCAAGAGGCCAAGATTTTAACAGGCATGGGGGCCGACTGTCTGCAAGGCTATGTCTTTGGTGTGCCCAAGTTTGACATCTGATCGCAATGTGTTGGGCGGGTACTTATTGTGCGCTTGCAGAAACAACGTTGCGAAACTTTCATCGAAACGATAAAACAACCAAGAGCGGCAGGACGGGGTCTGCGCGCCACGCTTGGCTATGCGCCGCTCCGGTCTGTCTTTTGACGTTTATCTCAAAAGGACCATCCCCATGACCAATGTTGTAATCGCCTCTGCTGCACGGACTGCTGTCGGTAGTTTTGGTGGCGCTTTTGCGAACACGCCTGCCCACGATTTGGGTTCAGCCGTGCTCGAGGCCGTTGTTGCCCGTGCTGGTATCGACAAAGCAGATGTATCCGAGACGATTTTGGGTCAGGTATTAACCGCAGCCCAAGGCCAGAACCCTGCGCGTCAGGCGCATATCAATGCTGGCCTGCCCGTTGAAGGGTCCGCTTGGTCCATCAATCAGGTGTGTGGGTCCGGCCTACGTGCCGTCGCACTTGGCGCGCAGCACATCCAGTTGGGTGATGCGTCTATCGTCGCTGCTGGTGGTCAAGAAAACATGACGATGTCGCCGCATGCAGCCAGCCTGCGTGCTGGCCATAAAATGGGCGATATGAAATACATCGACACCATGATCCGCGATGGTCTGTGGGATGCATTTAACGGGTACCACATGGGCCAAACGGCCGAAAACGTGGCCAACCAGTGGGAAATTTCTCGCGACATGCAGGACGAATTTGCAGTCGCATCTCAAAACAAGGCCGAAGCCGCACAAAAGGCAGGCAGGTTCGCAGACGAAATCGCAGCCTTTACCGTCAAGACCCGCAAGGGCGACATCATTGTCGACCAAGACGAGTATATCCGTCACGGCGCTACCCTTGAAGCGATGGCAAAAATGCGGCCTGCTTTTGCAAAAGAAGGGTCTGTGACGGCCGCTAACGCATCTGGCTTGAATGATGGTGCTGCGGCAACATTGCTGATGTCTGCGGACGAGGCTGAAAAGCGAGGCATCGAGCCGCTCGCGCGCATCGCATCCTATGCGACCGCTGGTTTGGACCCGTCGATCATGGGTGTCGGCCCCGTCATGGCGTCCCGCAAGGCGCTGGCCAAAGCAGGCTGGTCGGTTGATGATCTAGACCTTATTGAGGCCAACGAGGCATTCGCGGCTCAAGCCTGCGCAGTGAACAAAGAAATGGGTTGGGACCCTGCGATTGTGAACGTCAACGGCGGCGCGATTGCAATTGGTCACCCAATCGGTGCATCCGGTTGCCGCGTTCTGAACACCCTATTGTTCGAGATGAAGCGCCGCGACGCGAAAAAAGGCATTGCTACACTGTGTATCGGTGGTGGTATGGGCGTCGCTCTTTGCGTTGAACGGCCATAAATATTTAAAAACGAACGCGCAATAATCTTGCGTGTTCGTGGCTGCTGGCCTAATTAGATTTCAATGTAAATTTCCAAAAGGAGAATCCTATGTCTCGTGTCGCAATCGTCACCGGCGGATCGCGTGGTATCGGCGCCGCTATCTCAACTGCATTGAAGGATGCCGGTTATTCTGTCGCCGCCACCTATGCTGGCAACGACGAAAAAGCTGCAGCCTTCACGGCCGAAACAGGTATCAAGACCTACAAATGGGATGTTGCAGACTACGATGCATGTGCCGCTGGTATCGCGCAGATCGAGTCTGATCTTGGTCCCGTTGAGGTTCTGGTGAATAACGCAGGCATCACCCGTGACGCGCCGTTCCACAAAATGAAGCCAGAGCAGTGGTCCGAAGTTATTGGCACCAACCTGACAGGCGTCTTCAACATGACCCACCCTGTTTGGCCTGGCATGCGCGCACGTAAATTTGGTCGCATCATTACAATCTCGTCGATCAACGGCCAAAAAGGTCAGTTTGCGCAAGCCAACTATGCCGCTGCAAAAGCTGGCGACATTGGCTTTACCAAGTCATTGGCCCAAGAAGGCGCGCGCGCTGGTATCACTGTCAACGTAATCGCACCGGGCTACATCAATACTGAAATGATGAGCACGATTCCTGAAAAAGTGATGAACGAGGTGATCCTGCCGCAGATTCCTGTGGGCCGTTTGGGCGAAGCATCTGAAATTGCACGGGCTGTGCTGTTCCTTGCATCCGACGATGCAGGTTTTGTCACTGGTTCCACGATCAGCGCAAACGGTGGCCAGTACATGATCTAAACCACACAGGTTTAGACAAAAAATAAGGGCCGGTTTTTCCGGCCCTTTTTCGTATTGCGATGATGGCTGTCCGTTATTGCGGCGACAGACGGCTGATTTCTTCTTTTAGCATCAGCTTTTGTTTTTTCATCTGGGCAATTTTTGCACCATCTGTGGCGGGGCTGCGTTGCATGACCTCCACCGAGTCCGAGAGGTTTTGGTGTTTCTTCTTCAGTTCCTGCACGTGTGAACTTAAGCTCATGGTCGTCCTCCTTCGGTTTGTAATCGAACACGTTCAGTGCAGCACATTTAGAATCTCATGTCACGTTGCAGTGCAGCATCCGGCGCGTATCATCATGATCTCGGCAAAAGATTGCTGAAACATTAATCTGTGATGGTCAAAGCATCTCCATTCCGCAAAACCCCACGAATACGATCGGTATAGTTTTCGCGGTCCGCATCATGCATGGTTCCGTCGTGCATGATCAGTGGAGACAGCAGCCGAAACGGTGCGCGTCCCGAATGGCGGGCCTGCAATAGGAACAGATGTGGCTCCTGACCACCACGCGCCGCAATCGGCCGCACGATGATTGAGCCAAGCCGTCCTTGCAGGTGGCTTAACACCTCTGGCAGACGCGCAATCCGTAGTATCAGCGTGAAATACCCTTTGGGTGCCAACCGTTTGATCGCCACATTCAGCCAATCGCCCAACGGCGTGTCACCACCCATTGCGATATCACGGCCAGTGTTGGGCGCAGCCGATCCTGCGCCGCGATCAAAATAGGGTGGGTTGGCAATGACGTGATGATATTGGGTGTTCCGAATATCATCGGGCAGGCTACGCAGGTCGGCCACCACGGCATTCACGCCATTGGCCACCGCAAGGGCGGCATAATCGGGCTGCACCTCAATCCCTGTGATGTCTAAATCCGGCATTCGTGCAGACAGACACAATGACGCCACGCCAACACCGCAGCCAAGCTCCAGCACACGCTCGCCAGATCGCGCAGGAACGCAAGCGGCAAGCAGAACCGCATCAACACCAGCGCGGTATCCTTTGGCTGGCTGAACGGCGATAACTTTCCCGTTCAGAAATGCATCGGTGGTCGTGTCCATCAGCGGCCCAAATCAATTTCGTTGTCGCGCATAATCGCCTCCGCTATGAATAAATCACGGTCGATCACCATCAGGCGGCGCGGCATTATGCCTATGGACCCTTCGAGGACGCTCATGTTTACGTCGAATTGAAAGCAGGCTATACCCTCGCCGTCCAGAAGGGCGGTTGCAAAGGCGATGACAGTCGGGTCGTTGGTGCGCAAAAGTTCTTTCATAACCATGACGTAAGCGCCGTTTGCGTCTTTGTCTATTCTCAGTCGGATGAACGTGATGAGCCTTGATACAGTAGCAACGAAACCACATGAACGTCTGGCAGCAGCGTTGGCCGATGATATGGCCGCCGTGAATGACATGATCCGTACGCGGATGGCGTCTGAACACGCGCCGCGCATCCCTGAAGTGACCGCGCATTTGGTCGAGGCAGGCGGCAAACGTTTGCGCCCGATGCTAACGCTCGCTGCTGCGCGGATGTGTGGCTATGACGGCCCCTATCACGTACATTTGGCGGCGACGGTCGAGTTTATCCACACCGCAACCTTGCTACACGATGACGTCGTTGACGAAAGCGATCAGCGACGCGGGCGGCCCACGGCGAACCTGTTGTGGGACGACCAATCCAGCGTTTTGGTCGGTGACTACCTATTTTCTCGCTCGTTCCAGTTGATGGTTGAAACGGGGTCGTTGCGTGTCTTGGATATCCTTGCCAACGCGTCCGCGACGATTGCCGAAGGCGAAGTATTACAACTGACTGCTGCCGCCGATTTGGCGACGACTGAAGAGATCTATTTTAAGGTCGTACGCGGCAAGACCGCCGCTCTATTTTCGGCCGCGATGGAAGTCGGCGGCGTGATTGCTGATGCCGACGAGGACATAGTAAAGGCGCTGTTCGCCTATGGCGATGCGCTTGGTGTTTCGTTCCAGATTGTGGACGACCTGTTGGATTATGGTGGCACGGATGCCATCGGTAAAAACATCGGCGACGATTTCCGTGAACGCAAACTGACCTTGCCTGTCATCCGCGCAATTTCTGCTGGTGATGCGGACGAACGGGAGTTTTGGAAGCGGACTATCGGAAAAGGGCAGCAAGACGACGGTGATTTGGATCGTGCCATGTCCATATTAGCCCGCCACGGCGCGATGACGTCTACACGTGATACGGCGCTTGAATGGGCCGAAAAAGCCAAGGCTGCGCTTGCGCCAATTCCTGATCATGACCTCAAGACAATGTTGACGGACTTGGCCGACTACGTGGTCGCCCGGATCACCTAAAGTACAGCTGCGGGTGCGACCCACCAGCCCATGTGCGCCACTTGCATAGCGCGGGCGACTTGGCGGGCGTCGGCCAGATTGCGGACCAATCCGTAGCATGTGGCCCCAGATCCAGACATTGCTGCGTGGGCAACTTTTGGCATACTACGGAGCTTTGTAAGTGCGGTGTCTATCTCGGGTGCAATGGCAAGCGCGGGTGGTTCTAGATCGTTGCGTTGGGCCGCAAGCCAAGACACGAAACCATTAAAATCAAGCCCCATTGGTAATGTACCCATGCTTGGGTTTCGTTTGCTCGCCAAGCCGTCAAAAACAGCGCTCGTTGAGATCGACACACGCGGGTTTACAAGCACGAGCGCGCATTCAGGCAATGCAGGAACAGGCAATAAAATCTCGCCAATCCCTGTCATATGCGTCGGGTTGGGGGCTTGCAGGCACACGGGCACATCGGCACCCAGTGCGACGATTTCGGGCGCGTTTGCGGGCAGGGGCTCGACGTCCCACAGCGTTGCAAGCATGGCCAACGTCACGGCAGCATCTGACGACCCGCTACCAATGCCGGCTGCATGGGGCAGGTGTTTTTCCAGCTGTAAATGCGCGCCTTTTGTCACGTGGCGGGCCTTGCGCAATGCCGTTGCCGCACGCATCACAAGATTGGTGTGATCTGTCGGAATGCCCTGTGCAAACGGTCCATTGACCACGACTTGCAAATTCGGGGCACTTGTTGCTGTGATCTGATCAAACACCTCGGCAAAGACCACCAAACTGTCGAGCTGATGATAGCCATCGGTGCGCTGTCCGGTCACGTGCAGCGTTAGGTTAATCTTGGCCGGGGCGGACCCCTTAATTGTCGCCACTGGCAACCTCAAGCGGCGCTGTGCCCTCTTCAACCAAGACCGCATCAAGGCCAATTTCAAGCTTGCGGCGAATGCGCGTTGCATCGGTTTCAAGTGGATCAAACGACAATGCACGGTTCCATTGAAACTCGGCCTCGATCAGGCGGCCAACGGCCCAATAGGCGTCACCAAGGTGGTCGTTAATAATCGGATCAATGGGCATCAGCGCCGCGGCGTTTTCAAGGTGGCCGACAGCCGTGTCGAATTCACCACGTTGGAACAACACCCAGCCAAGGCTGTCCACAATCGCGCCATTCTGCGGTTCGGCGGCAACGGCGGATTCGATCATACCAAGCGCTTCTTCCATGTTGATGCCACGCTCGACCATCGAATACCCAAGGTAATTGAGAACCTGAGGCTGGTCAGGGCGCAACACAAGGGCTGCCCGGAAATCGGCCTCTGCGGCAGGCCAATCATTGAGCGTATGATAGGTAATTCCGCGCGTATAATGGATGAACCACCGCAGCGGATCAGCGTCGTCATACAGCGCTAATGCCTTGGTATAGCTAGTTTTGGCAGCCTTAAAGTCGCTGCTTTCGCGGTATGCGTCACCGGCTGTGGCGTGTACGCGGGGCATGTCGGGATAAGCGCGCGCAAGGGCTTGTAGTGCCTCAATAGCTGCCCCTGTGCGGCCTGCTTTGCGCAATGCCTCGGACCGTCCAAGCTCGGCAGACTGGTGCGCCGGATCGGATGGGACGACGGTGCTATAGGTGGCCGTTGCGAGATCGTATTGCCCAAGGTTTTCGAGCAGATTAGCGGTCAGCAAAACCGCGTCGGTATTCGCAGCATTCAGTGCCACAGCCGCGCGCGCATAGCGTAATGTGTAATCGTCATTGCCGTCGCGCAGCAGGGCTTGGGCGACAATCAAATAGACCTCTGACAATCCGTCTCGCGCGTTGTGGACAAAGGTGAATGGCAGCACCGCGTCGGTGACCAAAACGGCACGCATCTTCGCCAGCGTTGGATCGGTTTGCGGACCAAACACACCGTCGATTAATGCCAGTGCATCTGCATTGCGACCAAGCTGCGACATAATCTGCGCATGGACGATTGCACTGCGCCGATTATACCGCATCCCGTTTGCGGGCGAACCCGCGAAAATGGCATCGGCGCTTTCAAAATCGCCAACGTATGAAAGCGCTAAGGCTTTGTTATATAAACTATAAGCAGCAAGCCCGGCGGTTTCGGTCAGGGCGTCAAAACTTTCCAGCGCAGCGGACATCTGACCCTTGCCCACATATCCCCAGCTTTGCGTAAGACCGTCCACAAGGGGGCCAATCTCTAGCCCGCTTTCGAGTTGCGAAAACACATGGTCCCAGTTGTCTTGCGCGGCGGCATCAACACTGAGGACAATATGGGCCATTTGGCTTTTGATGCCACTTTGCGTCATGATTGTCGCTATCGGTTTGGCGCGCTCAAAATCACCAAGGGCGACATAAGACACCAAAGCATTTTCGAGCAGATAGGGGTTTGTTGGATCGCCGATAAGGGTTTGGGTAAAGTACCGCGCGCCAGCTTTGAAGTCGTTTGCAAACGCGGCTTGGCGAGCGGCCAGATAGGCTCCCGCTTTGGGTTCAGCAATGGCCGACAAGGGCAATAAGGCACAGATTGCGCAGGCAATAACTCGGGTGCGGAATGACAAAGTTTGGACCTCAAATATAACGACAACTCCGTTATCCTATGCGGCCCACAGGTTGTCCGCAATTGGAACCCGATCACAGACGCGAGATCTCGCCCACGGCGCGCAGTTTTCGGGCTATTTTTTTGCGCAGGTCACAAAAAAGGGCCGGAAAACCGGCCCCATTTATCATTCTGATGCCGATTACATGTTCGGATAGTTCGGTCCGTCGCCCCCTTGGGGGACCGTCCAGTTGATGTTCTGGCTGGGGTCTTTGATGTCGCAGGTTTTGCAGTGCACGCAGTTTTGGAAGTTAATGACAAACTGCTGTTCGCCGTCTTTTTCCACCACCTCGTAAACGCCTGCAGGACAGTACCGCTGCGCGGGTTCGGCGTATTTGGGCAGGTTGACCGCGATTGGCACGGTACTGTCTTTAAGATGCAAATGCGCGGGCTGGCTTTCTTCGTGGTTTGTGAACGAAAACGCCACGTTGGTCAGCCGGTCAAATGACAGTTTGCCGTCCGGTTTCGGGTATTTGATTTCGGCGTAATCAGCCGCAAGTCCGGTTGCCTCTGCATCAGATTTACCGTGGCTTAGGTTCAGCGGTGACCAGCCTGTCAGGTTGCGCAACCACATGTCGGCCCCGCCAACCGCGAGCGATACCATCAGGCCATATTTCGACCACAGCGGTTTCACGTTTTTCACGCGACCCAAGTCCTTGCCGATTTCCCCGTCGCGTACCGTGTTGGAATAGGCGGTGAGTTCGTCGCCGGTACGGCCTGCTTTGATCGCGTCATTTGCGGCTTCTGCGGCGGCGATGCCGGATAGCATGGCGTTATGGTTGCCCTTGATCCGTGGCACGTTGACCATGCCTGCGGAACAGCCCAAAAGCGCCCCACCGGGGAATGTGAGCTTTGGCATGGATTGCATGCCGCCCTCGGTAATTGCACGCGCACCGTACGCGATCCGCTTGCCGCCTTTCAGCAGCTCCGCAATCATCGGGTGATGTTTGAAGCGCTGGAATTCCATATACGGGAATGTGTGCGGATTTTTGTACCCAAGGTGGACAACAAAGCCAACGTAGACCTGATTGTTATCAAGGTGGTAGATGAACGACCCGCCACCCGCGCCGGATTCCTGCAATGGCCAGCCCATCGTGTGGGTGACTGTGCCTTCGGAATGCTTGGCCGGGTCAATTTCCCAAATTTCTTTCATGCCAAGGCCGTATTTCTGCACGTCGCTGTCAGCGTCCAGATCGTATTTGGCGATGACCTCTTTTGACAGGGATCCGCGCACGCCTTCTGACAGAAACACATATTTCCCGTTCAGGACCATGCCGGGTTCATAGTTCGGGCCATGCGAGCCGTCGGCATTCTTGCCAAACTCGCCAGCGACGACGCCCTTTAGCTCGCCCTTGTCACCGTAAACCAGCTCTGAACACGCCATGCCCGGAAAGATTTCGACGCCAAGCTCTTCTGCCTGTTCAGCCATCCAGCGGCACACATTGCCCATCGACACGATGTAGCTGTGGTGGTTGTTCATCAACGGCGGCATCACAAAGTTCGGGATGCGGATTTTACCCGCTTCACCCAGCATATAGAAGTTGTCTTCTTTCACCGGCACGGTGATTGGCGCGCCTTTGGCTTTCCAATCGGGGATCAGCGCGTCGATGCCTGAAGTGTCCAGAACCGCGCCGGACAGGATGTGCGCGCCAACTTCGGATCCTTTTTCAAGCACAACGATCTCGAGGTCCGCATCCAATTGCTTCAGCCGGATCGCCGCAGAAAGCCCCGCAGGCCCCGCGCCAACGATCACAACATCATAGTCCATTGTTTCGCGTTCAATCTCAGACATGCGGCGTTCCTTTGTGATAGATATGGGGTGTGACCCCGAAATATTGTTGCGTAACCGATAAACCACGCAGCGATAGGGGGTCAATCAGGACACGGCGTCAAATCTTACGTCTGCGACAGCAAACAGCACTTGCACTTGACTTTGAACCAATCAAATAGGGTATGAACGTTCGATGAAAGATTTTCGCCGTACCGCGATAGGATAGACGCATGGAAAAGATACCACTGACAAAGCCGGGTTTTGACAAGCTTGATGCTGAATTGAAGCAACTGAAGTCCGTTGAACGCCCTGCGATTATCCGCGCCATTTCCGAGGCCCGCGAGCATGGCGATCTGTCCGAGAACGCCGAGTATCATTCTGCCAAGGAAAAACAGTCGTTTATCGAGGGCCGCGTGAAGGAACTTGAAGGGATCATTTCCCTTGCAGATGTCATCGACCTGACCCGCTTGTCCGGTACCGTCAAGTTTGGCGCGAAGGTCAAATTGGTGGATGAAGATACCGACGCGGAAAAGACCTATCAGATCGTTGGCGAATATGAGGCGAATATCGAGAACGGGTTGTTGAACATCAAATCCCCATTGGCCCGCGCCTTGATCGGTAAGGACGAAGGCGACAGCGTGGAGGTCCGTACTCCAGGTGGTGTGCGGTCGTATGAAATTCTAAGTATTAGCTACACCTAAGGCAAGTATCATGGCGCAAGGCCCACAGACAAAACCGACGACAGGCCGCTCTGCTGGCGAGCTGATTGCGCTTGTCTTGTCGGTTGGCTGGATGATCGTGGTCGGGCTATTCTTTTTCTTTTTGCCGCCGACGTCGACCGTCGCAGACCGATTTGACAGCCTGGGGTTTGTCCTGATCCTGATTGCGATTTTCATGCCTGTGGCCATGATCTGGGTAGCTGCCGCTGCCAGCCGATCGGCGCGGATCATGCAAGAAGAATCCGGTCGCCTGCAAGCTGCGATTGATGGCATGCGCAAGACTTATATCGAGAACCGCGCTGGGCCCATCGGCGGCATGCAGCCCACGGTCGAAAAAAAGCTCAACGAGATTGCCCAAGCTACGCGTAAGACGGAAAATACGGTTGCGACATTTGCCAGTACACGTCCGGAGCAGAAGCTGCAGATCACATCTGTGCGTGCCACAACACCCGATGATCAGCCGACACTTGCGTTGGGAACGAGTGCCGAGGATATATCCTCGCCGCTGCCAAACACTGATTTGATCCGCGCGCTGAATTTTCCTGATAACGAACAAGACACCCGTGGATTTAACGCCCTGCGGCTGGCGCTTAGGGACCGCAATGCCCGCCAGTTGGTGCAAGCGGCCCAAGATATTTTGACGCTGCTGTCCCAAGACGGTATCTATATGGATGATCTGCGCCCCGACCGTGCCCGCGCCGAAATCTGGCGCCGCTTTGCTCATGGTGAACGTGGTCGTGCGATGGCGTCTTTGGGCGGTGTGCGGGACCGGTCATCGCTTGCGCTGACGTCTGGCCGGATGCGCGAAGATACGATTTTCCGCGATGCAGCGCATCATTTCTTGCGCCGTTTTGACCAGACCTTGATCACGTTTGAACCAACTGCGACGGACGAAGAGATCAGCGCATTGTCTGAAACCCGCACCGCCCGTGCATTCATGCTGCTGGGCCGTGTTACGGGCGCATTCGACTAAGTGCTCGAAATTTTCTTGAAAACGCTGCCATTTTTCGCCGTTATAGCGGTTGGCTATGGCGCGGGGCGGACCAAGTTTTTTACCCCCGAGGCCACTGCATACCTGACGAAATTTGTGTTCTATTTTGCGCTATCTGCGATGCTGATCCGCTTTGCGGCGAATCTTGAAATTTCCGCAATCTTGGACTGGCCGTTTGTTTGGGCCTATTTTTCGGGAACGATAGGTGTTTATTTGCTCGCGACCGTGGTGGCCATGACACGTGGCTTGTCCGTCGCCGAGGCTGCAATCGAGGCCCAATGCGCGGTTATCGGCAACGTCGGGTTTCTTGGCATCCCCATGCTGGTCCTGTTGCTTGGTCAGGCTGCAATTGGCCCGGTCATGATGGTGCTGGCAGTCGATCTTATCGTTTTCAGCAGCGTGGTTGTGATCCTGATTACAGGGTCCAGAGATGGGCGCATGTCGCTCGGTGTTTTGCGCTCGGTCGGGCTTGGCTTGCTCAAAAACCCGATGATTGTATCAATCAGTTTGGGCTTGCTCGTGTCATCGTTGGCGCTGCCTATTCCGGTGCCCGTGAACGAGTTTCTTGAGATCCTCGGGGGTGCTGCCACACCCGGAGCGTTGTTTGCGATTGGTGCATCTTTGGCCAGCAAATCGGCCGAGCGGATGGTGATTGCCGGCTGGCTATCGTTTTGCAAACTGATCCTGCATCCCGCTGCTGTCGCCGTTGCCGCATTGATGGTGTTCAACGTGGATCCCTATGCCGCAGGCGTGATGATCACCGCCGCAGCACTGCCGGTTGCCGGGAATGTCTATATCATTGCTCAGCATTATGGTGTCGCCCCCGCGCGCGTGTCCGCGACCATTTTGCTGTCCACAGGGCTTAGCGTTTTGACGATCTCTTCTGTGATCGCATGGGTGACAAGTCTGTAAACCTGCGGTAGCCCTGTTGAAGAAACTCAAAGGGGACTGCGCCATGAAAACCATTTCCGAGAACCGCTGCTTTGGTGGCACCCAAGGCGTGTATTCGCATACATCTGCTGCTTGTGCTTGTGACATGACATTTGCAGCGTTCCTTCCAGACGAGGCGCAACATGGCCCTGTGCCGGTATTGTGGTTTCTGTCGGGCCTGACCTGCACCCACGAGAACGCGATGGTCAAAGCTGGCGCACAGGCGTGGGCTGCGGAACAGGGCATCGCGCTGGTGTTCCCTGACACGTCCCCTCGCGGTGATGATGTGCCAAATGACGCGGCATTTGATCTGGGGCAGGGCGCCGGGTTCTATGTTGATGCGACCCAAGCCCCTTGGGACACACATTTCAAGATGTGGACCTATGTGACGGATGAATTGCCTGCACTGTTGGCCAAGAATTTCGCGGTCGATATGGACCGTCAGTCGATCACAGGTCATTCGATGGGCGGCCACGGAGCGTTAACGATGGCGATGGCATTGCCGGATCGGTTCCGGTCAGTGTCTGCCTTTGCGCCAATCTGTAACCCGCCCCAGTCTGACTGGGGCCGCAAGCAGTTCAGCGCCTATTTGGGCGAGGATGAACGCAAATGGTCTGCCCATGACGCCACTGCGTTGATGGCGGATGGTGGGTTTGATGGCCCGATATTGATTGATACGGGCACCGACGACCAATTCGGGGAATTGTTGGGCACCGAAGACTTCGCGTCCGCATTTTTTGGGTGCCGTCAGGAAGGTCAAATCCGTATGCAAAAAGGGTATGACCATTCGTATTTCTTTATCGCGACATTTATCGAAGACCACATCGCGTTCCACGCAGAAGCGCTTTATTCGTGATCTATGTCGACGCTGATGCCTGCCCCGTGAAGGCCGAGATAGAACGCGTGGGCACCCGCCACAAAGTGAAGATGTTTGTCGTGTCCAATGGCGGCATCCGTCCGTCGCCGAACCCGTTGGTGGAAACTGTTGTCGTGCCTGATGGTCCTGATGTGGCTGACATATGGATCGCGGACCGTGCGGGTGTGGGTGACGTGGTGATCACTGGGGATATCCCCTTGGCTGCCCGCTGCGTCGAGAATGGCGCGATGGTGCTGAAACACAACGGCGAGCCGTTGACGACCGCCAATATCGGCAATGTGCTGGCGACCCGCGATTTGATGACCGATATGCGTGCCGCTGACCCGTTTCGCCAAGGCGGTGGTAAACCGTTTTCCAAGGCTGATAGATCACGGTTTCTCGATGCGCTCGAACGCGCCTTGCGGGCGTCGCAAAAGGGCTAGACCTGTCGTAGCTGACCTGCGACGGGTGGTGTCATGAATATGTTTGCAAACCTTAGGCCCAACCAATTGGGGGCCATTTCGGTAATGATCGCCGTCTTCTTTTTCTCGGTCAACGACGGGGCGATTAAGTTCTTGTCGGGCGGCTATGCGCTGCATGAAGTCGTGCTGATCCGGTCGGTCATTGGCCTTGTGGTCTTGCTGGTGCTGATTGCGCCACTCACTGATGGTTTCGCGATTTTTCGGACCAAGCGACTGGCGATGCATCTGATCCGCGGGTTCTGCGTGGTCATGGCAAACATGACGTTTTTTCTTGGGTTGGCTGCGATGCCACTGGCGGACGCTGTGGCAATTTTCTTTGTCAGTCCGCTTATCATTACGGTTTTTTCGGTCGTATTCTTGGGCGAATATGTGGGTCCACGGCGCTGGGCTGCGGTGATCGTTGGCCTTATCGGAGTTGTGATCATGATGCGTCCAGGCACGTCAGCGTTTCAATATGCGTCGTTGTTGCCTGTTGTCGCGGCAGCGGCCTATGCCGGATTGCACATGTTGACACGGCTGATTGGCCGCACAGAAAGCGCAGCAACAATGGCGTTTTACATCCAGATTGTGTTCATCGTGGTGTGTTTGGCTATTGGCTTGGCTGTCGGTGATGGCCGCTTTGGTGATCAATCCGATCCGTCTTTGCGGTTCTTGTTGCGGGCTTGGGAATGGCCATTAGTTACGGATTTTCCTCTCATGATTTTCGTCGGATTTGGCGTGGCCATCGGGGGGTATTTCATCTCTCAGGCTTACCGCGTGGCCGAGGCTTCGATGGTCGCTCCCTTTGAATACTTGGCGCTTCCATTGTCGGTGCTGTGGGGCATTCTCGTTTTTGATGAATGGCCAGATTCAGTGTCGTATCTGGGTATAGCGCTGATCCTTGGGGCTGGGTTGTTCATCGTCTGGCGCGAGTCGGTAACGGTGGAAAAACCATTGCAAAACCCAAGGGTGCGCCGCTGAAGAATCTGCGCTAGGGTACCTGCGTAGAGGGGATTTTCATGACCATTAATGCCGTGATATTTGACATCGGTAATGTGCTGATCGAATGGCAGCCAGAGCGGTTTTTTGATGCAAAAGTGGGCGCGGCCCGCAGGCGCGAAATGTTTGCTGCGATTGATCTGCATGGCATCAATGACGAGGTTGATCGCGGGGCGAATTTCCGCGACACGATTTATGCCGCCGCCGATGCAAACCCCGATTTTCGCACCGAAGTCCGCATGTGGCATGACCATTGGATCGAAATGGCAGCCCCCGCAATTGAGCAATCTGTACGCGTTTTGCGCGGCCTTAGAGCCAAGGGTATGCCGGTTTTTGCGCTGACAAACTTTGGCATTCAGACCTTTGATATTGCCGAACCGGTTTACCCGTTCTTGGCTGAATTTGACCGCCGCTACATCTCTGGCCATATGGGTGTGATCAAGCCGGACGTTGAAATTTACGAACGGCTTGAGGATGATTGTGGTGTCGATCCTACGACGCTTTTGTTCACCGATGACCGGATTGATAACATCAACGCCGCCGCTGCGCGTGGCTGGCATACGCACCTGTTTGAGACCCCGCAGGGCTGGGCTGATTGCGTTGTGTCACATGGATTACTAACCGCGAAGGAAGCCCGATGACCCAGATGATCCCATTTACCGAGGCCGACGAATTATTGGACTGGATCGCGCTGACGGATGCGATGGCTGCCGGGCATGATTTGCCCAAGGCAGCGGTCGAGGACGTGTTTTTATACCGTGACAACAACACCCTGTTGAACAGGTCAGCATGGATCAAGGGCATGGGGCTCGCAGTGAAATGCGCCACCATATTCCCCGATAATCGCAGGTCTGGCAAACCGATGATCGGCGGGGCGGTCAACCTGTTTTCCGACGATGACGGCGCGCTAGAAGCGATCCTGGATTTCCATTTGGTGACCAAGTGGAAGACGGCTGCAGACAGTCTTTTGGCGGCGCGCAGGTTGGCCCGCCCTGACAGTTCCAAGATTTTGATCGTGGGCGCAGGAACCGTTGGGCGGTCGTTGCATGCAGCGTATAACTCGGCGTTTCCGGATGCCACGTTCACCGTTTGGAACCGGTCGCCCGATGGTGCAAAGTCGTTTCAGGCGGACTTGCCTGATGTTGCAATTTCGGATGATTTGGAAACGGCAGTGCGCGCCGCTGACATCATCACTTCGGCCACGATGGCAACGCAACCAAACATCTGTGGCGACTGGTTGCAGCCCGGTCAGCACATTGATCTGATTGGTGCCTACCGTCCCGATATGCGCGAAGTCGACGATGCTGCATTGCTGCGGTCGCGGGTGTTTGTCGACAATATGCACACGACTGTCGGGCATATCGGAGAGCTGAAAATCCCAATAGCAGCAGGCGTGATTGATGCGTCCCACGTGGTCGCGGATTACTATAATCTGGACGCGTTCAAACGCCGTTCGGATGATGAGATTACTTTGTTTAAAAACGGTGGTGGTGCCCATCTCGACTTGATGACTGCACGCTACATTCTAGATGCTTGGATTGCCCGATGATGACCCCTGAACAGATTGCAGATTTCCAACGGGACGGCGCGGTTGTTGTGCGCGGCGTATTCAAAGACTGGGTCGATATCATGGCCGAAGGTGTTGCCCAGAATATGGCTGAACCAGGTGAATATGCATCCGAAAACGAGGTGTCTGAGGGCCGATTTTTCGATGACTACTGTAATTGGACCCGCATTCCCGCGTTTGAAAAACTTGTCCGCGAAAGCCCGGCTGCCGCATTGGCCGCTCAAGCGATGCAAAGCCAGACAGCCCAGTTTTTCCACGACCATGTGTTGGTCAAGGAACCCGGTACGCCCAAACCGACCCCGTGGCATCAAGATGCGCCGTATTATTTCGTCGAGGGTCAGCAGACCGTGAGCCTTTGGATTCCGCTTGATTCGGTGGAAGGCGCGTCACTGCGTTTTGTTGCAGGATCGCATAAGTGGGACAAGATGGTTCGCCCCGTCAGCTGGGCCGACGACAGTGACTTTTACGAAACTGGCGATTGGACGCCTGTGCCGGACCCCGATGCAGATCCAGACCAGATGCGTGTGTTGGAATGGCCGATGCAGCCCGGTGATGTGGTGCTTTTCGATTACCGCACGGTGCACGGCGCGCGTGGGAATGCCACGGCCAGCCGCCGGCGCGCGGTATCACTGCGTTGGGTCGGCGACGATGCGCGTTATGTGGCCCGACCAGGGCGGACGTCGCCGCCATTTCCAGGCCACAAAATGCAAGACGGCCAACGCCTGCGCCCAGATTGGTTTCCGGTGATCCATGGGGCTAATCTGTGATTTGGCTTTTCATCGGTTTGATCGCTGCGGCAATAGCCGCGTTGCCATTCGTGTTCGAGACACAACGGCGCGTTGTTGATGCGCAGATGCGCGATCGCGCCAAGGGATCTTTCGCGCAATTGCCTGCTGGCGTGACCCATTACCGTTGGCATGGCCCCGCAGATGGTCCAGTTCTCGTGGCCGTCCATGGCCTGACGACGCCCGCGATTGTTTGGGATGGGATGATCCCGCTGCTGACAGCGCAGGGGTACCGCATTCTAAGCTATGATTTGTACGGTCGCGGATTTTCCGATGCCCCAAGCGGCGCGCAAGACGTTGCATTTTTCACTGAACAGTTGGGCAACCTGTTGGCTGATCAAGGGATTACCGATGCTGTGACGTTGATGGGGTATTCCATGGGTGGCAGTATTGTGACCGCCTTTGCAGCGGGGCATCCAGACAGGGTTTCACGTGTGTTACTGGTGGCTGCGGCGGGCATGGAAATACGTACGCCAATGTTCGACCGCCTGTGCCGCGCGCTCCCTGTTTTTGGTGATTGGATGCATGCCGGCTTTGCAGCGGGTCGCGTCCGTCGTGGTGCATTTGCGTCGCCAAAGCCTGCTGATATTGCTGATATGCAAGCGTTTCAGCTGGCAAGGCGTGGTTATCTGCCTGCCGTCTTAGCCAGCCAACGGGGTGCCTTGTCAGAAGGCCAGTTTGAAGCACACCGCACCTTGGGCCGCCTTGGTATCCCTGTCGTCGCTGTTTGGGGCCGCTTGGACCGGACTATTCCGCTATCGGCGATGGGCAAACTGACCGAGTGGAGCCGCGATGTGCGTCATGAAGAGGTGGCGGACGCGGGGCATGCCCTGCCGTATACGCATCCCGTGGCAACGGTGCGTGCACTGCTGGATGCCTAAGCGGCTACTGCTGGCCTGTTCTCCTTGATGGGCAAGTGAATGATCGCGCTGAATGCGCCGATGCCCACGCCGACCCACCACACGTGAGTGTATGTTCCGTAAATGTCGTAAAGCGCGCCGCCCAACCAGACGCCCAAGAACGACCCAAGCTGGTGCGAAAAGAACACGATCCCGTAAAGCGTGCCCATGTACCGTATCCCGTAAAGGTGCGCGACAAGCCCGGAGGTGAGCGGCACAGTTGCCAGCCACAAGCTGCCCATGCAGATCGAGAACAAGATCACGGTGGTTGGCGTCATCGGCGTCATGATGAACGCCGCCGCGATAATGGTTCGGCCTGTGTAGATGCCCATAAGTAGATATTTCTTAGAATACCGCTTGCCCAAGTAACCTGCCAGCAATGTCCCGCCAATATTCGCCAGTCCAATCAACGAAATCGCGATGGCCCCAAGGGCGCTGGTCGTGGTTATGCCGAGCCCTGCGAGCATCGACCCTTGTGCGATGGGTCCGCACATTTCGGTCACGAACGCAGGAAAGTGAGCTGTCACAAAGGCCAGCTGATAACCGCAGGAAAAGAAGCCCAGAAAGATCAGCGTGTATGATGGATCTTTGAACGCCCGTTTCAGAGTGGACCCCATGGAGTCTTCGAGTTCTGATTTCGTCGCCGTTATGGGCGTCCGCATCATCGGGAGCACCATAAGCACTGACAGGATCAGCGCCGCGAAGACCATGAACGTCTGCTGCCACGTCATGAACGACAGCAGGTATTCTGCAAGCGGTGCGCCAAAAACTTGGCCCGCCGACCCTGCGGCCGTTGCGATTGCCAGCGACATGGACCGGTTTTCGTCAGACGATGCCCGTCCAACCACGGCAAGGATCACGCCGAACCCTGTGCCCGCGATCCCGAAACCCACAAGGATTTCGTACATTTGGTGTGCCAGCGGGGTGGTTGCCCCAGCGGACAGCATAAGCCCAGCGGCGTAGAAAAGTGCGCCTGCGATGATCGCTTTGCGGTCACCAATTTTCTCGGCGATAGCCCCAAAGATCGGCTGCCCGATCCCCCATGCAAGGTTCTGGATCGCGATCGCGAGGCTGAAATCTGCCCGCATCCATCCGAATTCTGATGCGATCGGGATTTGGAACACCCCGAACGACGCCCGAATGGCAAAGCCTGTCATGATAATCACGCAGCCAGCGACAAGGACGGGGTTCATAAGCGTATTTTGTTTCATGCTTGCAGTTGTGCCGCGATGTTTGCCGTTGGCAAGAGTATTTTAGAAAAAGCGAGGGGGGGCTTGGGTTTTCAAACGTCAAGTTGCGCGCTATCGAAGGGAATGACAATTCAGGATATATATACGGCTGCTGTCGCAAATGGCAGCTTGCGCGAGGACGCGACACAAGTGATGGCGTTGCCGCAATTAGAGCGCGTCCGTGCGGCCTTGGCTGAACCTGTAAAAAAAGGCGGGTTGTTTCGCAAGGCAGCGCCACCGATTGTCGGTCTTTATATGTGGGGCGGGGTTGGCCGAGGCAAATCCATGCTGATGGACTTGCTATACGACGCCGTGGATGCCCCCAAGCAACGCAGTCATTTCCATGCATTTATGCAAATGGTCCATGCCGAGATGGCGATTGCCCGCAAAGATGGTGTGAGCGACGCCATTGCTCCCGTCGCCGCCAAGCTGGCAAGCGAAGTCCGGTTTCTGGCATTTGACGAAATGCAGATCACCGACATTACGGATGCGATGATTGTTGGGCGCTTGTTCGAGGCGCTGTTTGCAGCCGGTGTCGTGATAGTCACAACGTCAAACCGCCTGCCGGATGACCTGTATAAGAACGGATTGAACCGCGCGTTGTTTGTCCCGTTCATTGAACTGATAAAAGAACGCATGGTGGTTTACCCGCTGGATAGCGAGATTGACTACCGGCAGGGTCGGCTTGCCGGAACGCCGACGTATTTTACGCCTGCAAATGCGGCGGCCTGTGCGCAGATTGACGAGGTCTGGGCCGCATTAACCGGTGGACAGGATGCGCCGCTGACGTTGACCGTTAAGGGCCGGTCTGTGGTTATTCCGCGTTTCCACAACGGGGCGGGGCGCGTCAACTTCTTTGCCCTGTGTGGCGCGTTTCTGGGGCCTGCGGATTACTTGGCTGTCGCTGATGCGTTGCGTGTACTGGTGTTGGAAGACATCCCTCAGCTGTCGCGCCAAAACTTCAACGAGGCCAAGCGGTTTGTGACGCTGATTGATGCGCTTTACGAGGCACGGGTCCGGTTAATCTGTTCGGCTGCAGCTATCCCGGAGATGCTGTATGTCGAAGGCGAAGGCACGTTTGAGTTTGAACGCACCGCCAGCCGATTGCGCGAAATGCAGTCGGACGATTGGACGGCTCACTAAGCGTCTGGGATCGTCAGGCGTTGACCGACACGAATGTTGTTGGGGCTAGACAGCGTGCTGCGATTGGCCGCAAAGATCAGGTTGTATTTCCCGACATCGCCATAGAAATTCATTGCAATTGCCCCAAGGCTATCGCCGCTCCGCACGGTATAGAACCGGTATTGCTGGCTTTCGGTCGCGCGTTGAACAATGCGGACTTCAACGCCTTCGGGACGCTCGGGGGCGGTGGGCGCGACACCGCCTGCCGCGATTGTTGCTTGGGCGATGATCGATGTCAGCAGCACATGCGTGTCCACACGCCCGTCCGAGGTCACAAGGATTTCGGGAACGGTGATCGTGCCTGCGGTTGCTGCCTCGTTCACGAGTGTGTCGATATAATCGTCATTCTGCCCTTCTTTCAGGGCTTGGACGACAAGCAGTTCCAACGCAGAGGTTGGTGTCGGATCTTGGGAGGCCGTGGTGACGGTGTTCCCTGTGACAGCCCCGATACCGGACAAAACGCCAGCGGTCATGCGCCGCATTGGATCGTCCTCAACGGCGTCTGGGTTCGGGTCGACGTTTAGCCCAAGTCCGGCCAGCACATTGGCCGCAGTCGAGACCATGGTGCTATTGTCGACTGGGACGTTGATCCCAGGGGCTGTGTTGCGCTGTGGGGCTTGGATTACGGCGGAGTTTGTCAGAATGGCGGTCGCGGCGACGGGGGCCAAAATTGCATCTGTTTGGGCGCGGGTCACGGCTGCGTCGTTGCTCACAACGGGCATCGCGCGGCCATTATCTGATGGGCGCAGGACAATGTATCCACACAGCACGACGGCAAAAGCAAACAAGGCAACAACTGAACGGATCATAATTAACGACTTTCTATGCGTCAGGCTAGGGCAGGACGGTGGTCAGGCCGAGGTGTAGCCAATCTTCGAGGCCGCCACGGTAGTTTTGGATCAGCGCTGGTGGATAGCCCGCCGCGATTAAGGCTTGGACGGCGTGCGTGCCTTGGGCGTCCCAAGGGCCATTGCCGTAAATCATCAGGGTCAGCGCATTCGAGAAATCAAAGCCGTCATTGATTGGCACGGCACCAAGGGCGCGCAAAATGTCTGCTTGATATGGGTTTTTAGACCCAAGCGTTGCAAACGGCACGTTCACCGCCCCCGGGATGGCACCTTTGTTGAACCAGTCGGGGACCCGAGCATCAATAAGAAGACCCGTGTTATTGGCCACGTTTCCTCCCAAGAAATCAATGACTTCAAGTTCGCCTGCAGGGGTTACACCCGCAGCTGGAATAACGGGTTGAATGCAAAATGCAGGGCACGGTCGGCTGGTTTTAGCAAATTCACCCGTCAGTATCGCACCCGTGTCTTGGGTCCGGCTGATGATGATCTGCTGGCCATTAAGTGTGATGGAGACATCGGCTTGCCCTTCGGTCAGAGCCACGTCTTGGGCCGCGACCGCAGACCCAACTATCAGTGCCACTGCAACCCTAAGAAGTGCGCGCGTCGTCATGCCTTATCCTCATGCGGGGCCGCTATATTTTGGCCGAACCGCTGTATGACGCGGCTGAACAGCCCATTTTCACCATATTTAGTGTGATTGGCGGCATGAAGTCAAAGACTGATTCGCAGATGATTCGGTTTTTGAAACCTGTACCCTAAAAACAAGAAGACAGGCTTAGCGCCTGCCCCCTCGCCCTGCCAAGAGCGTTGCGTTACGCCTGTTTTTTATGGGCGAACGCTGTTGAGACGAATCTGGCGCATAAGTGATTCGCCGTCAATGAATTTGAGCAGGACAGGGTGTTTTAATTGCGCCGTGCGCGGCTGACGGCGGCTGTATTCCGGCAATCTGGCGTGACGGGATCCAATGTGGCCACAAGCGGTGTATCGGGCGCGATACTGCTGTTTTCGATATAGGATCCGTTGAGGCAGATATCTTGTGCAAAGCTGCCGGAATTAAAGCCAAAGCCCTGCGCGCCGCAATTGGACACATCGCCGTCCGCGTTCCACCCTTGGGATGCAAAACTGGCGAACCGTCCGCCTGTCAGGAATAGCATCCCTGCGGGGTCAAAGCGCAGGTGCCATGTCGCGTTTTCGCTACGCTGTGTGCTGTCCCACGTGCCAAGGAGTTTCCCTTTATGGTAGCCCGAGATTTTGAACCCGCTGATGTCGTCTTCGGTCAGAATAGTTTTGAACATGGCGGCATCGGGCAGGGACATGCGCCCTGTCATTGTGTAGCCGCCACCACCCTTCCAACAAAAGTTCAGCTCGGCTGCTTGTGCAGGCCCACATAAGCCCGCCACCAGCAAGGTCGCTGCCTTAAGCTTCGGGGATAAACAGCCGCTGACCGACCTGAATTTTATCAGGGCTCGCGATAGCTGTGCGGTTCGCTTCAAAGATGGATTGATATGCATTGGTGTTGCCATAAAACTGGAGCGAAATATAAGCAAGGCTATCGCCTTCTTGGACCGTGTAAAAGCGTTGCCCGTTCACAAGCTGGGTCTTGGCGGCTGAGGCCTCGAATGCGCGGCGGCTCATTTCTTCGGCAGCGGCGACTTCTTTTTCGGACCCGTCTTCAAGGCTGCGCTGGACGAGATCAAACAGCAAGGTTTTGCTGTCAATTGCCCCGCCGTTTGCAGACACTGAACCCAGCGCTTCGATGTCTCCGTTGGCGGCGGCTTGGGACAGGATACGTTCCAACTCTTTTGCCGTTGATGCAGCGTTGAGCGAATTCAGCGCGATCCGCGACCCAGAGCCGTCAGCAGTTTCAGCGGTCACGGTATATAGGCCTGCGACGACACCTTCGGTCAGCATCCGCATCTTGTTGCGGTTCACAACAGCAATGGCTTCTGCGATTTTGTCTTCTTCAGTCCGCGTATCCGGCATGTTTGTGGGGGCTCGAGCCGCAAGCACGGCGGATGCCGAGGGGATAGAGGTTGATGGCGCGACGACGACTGGCGCGGTGATTGCCAGCAAATCAGGTGACTGCGCCCGTGTGACCTGCATGTCCGCCAGTTGCGCCGCCAATACTGCAAACGCGTTGTTCTGGCGGGACTGGTTCGCTTGGCTAAAAGCAAGGGCGCCAACGGCCCCGATTGCAAAAGTCACTGCGCCCACTGCAATGATCCAAGGAAGCGCGGAAGTAGATTTCCCTGTGTGTGTCGTGGTCATGATTTTGCATCCTGTGTATTCAGTCCAAGGGCTGTCCAAACAAGCATACCACCGCGGTAGTAGCTAATTTTGTCGGCAGGATAGCCTAGATTTAGCAGTGTGGTGATCAGGTCTGGCGCATCCAGAGTGGATGGCCCGTCGTCAAAGACCACCAATGGCAGTGCATCCGTGAAATTCAGTGCTCCCTGAAATTCCCGTGCGCCCATCGCTTGTAAAATGTCATTGAGAAACGGGTTGTCTGATTGCAAAAGCGCGCTGGGGATATTCACCGACGTGCTGATGAAGCCGGTGCCGCGGTCATTTATGTTTCGGCTGTCGATCAGCAGCCCTTTACCGATGGCCACTTGGGTCGCGACAAAGCTAATGACTTCGCGTTCGCCGATGGTTGGCACATTACTGGCGACGGAAAGCGGTGCAAGGCAGGGGCCGTTGCACGATGTGCGTGTCCGGAAGTGGGATGCGACTTGGGCTGTATCGACTGTTTCGGATTGTTCAAAGGATTGCTTAACCCCACCCACACTAAAACCGACGTTCAGCGCGTCGTCGGTCGCTTGTGCGATGACTGATGTGCTTAGTCCGATGCTGATGGCCAAAGCCCCAGATATCTTATGCGATAACATGCCGATCCCCCAATCGTGATCGCACCATATATTGACAGATATAGCAGTGCGTTCGTCGTCTTCGCCTAGATATAGGCAGACAACGAATCACCCGTAAAGGAAAAACGAATCACGTGTCGGCACTATTTTCACGCATGACGTGTCCCGCCAGATAAAGTGATCCACAGATTAGGATACGTGCGTTTGGTGCGCTGTCCACAATTTGTGCGATTGCTGACCCGACGTCCGCTGCCGTTTTTGCGGGCATACCGACCTTCCGCGCCTCTTCGGCTGTGGTCTCTGCTGCAATTGTGTTGACCTCGTTGGGGATCGATACTGCCGTCAAGCTTTCCGCCACTTCTGCTAGGGGTTGCAGGTAACCACTGATATCTTTGGTGTTCAGCATGCCGCAGATCAGATGGGTGGGGCGCGGCGGCTGTGCCTTTAAGGTTGCGGCCAAGGCCCGTCCAGCGGCTGGATTGTGGCCCCCATCGAGCCAAAGTTCCGCAGGTTTTGCCATGTCGACCAGTTTGCCAGACGTCAAATGCTCCATCCGCGCTGGCCAATAGGCTTGGGTCAACGCCGCTTCGCAGGCGTCTTCGTTGCGCCCCAGATGCCGCAGGGTTGCGATCGCTGCCCCAGCGTTTTGGATCTGGTGCGGTCCGGGCAGGGCAGGAAGCGGTAGATCAAGCAGCCCGTTATCGTCTTGGAATATCAGTCGATCCCGTTCCACACTGACATGCCAGTGCTGTCCATATGCAAGCAAGGGCGCGCCGCGCCGCGCCGCGACAGCTTCGATCACATCCATCGATTCTTCGTGTTGCGGCCCAACCACGCAGGGCACGCCCCGCTTGATGATTCCCGCCTTTTCGCCTGCGATAGCGGTCAGCGTATCGCCGAGGAATTGTTGGTGGTCCAGATCAATGGGCGTGATGATCGTCACCGCGGGGGTATCGATAACGTTGGTCGCATCCAGTCGACCTCCAAGGCCGACTTCGAGCAGCGTAAAATCAGCAGGTGTTTGCGCAAATGCCAGCAGGCCAGCGACCGTCGTGATCTCAAAATATGTGATCGGGTCCGGCCCGTTGGCTGTATAGCATCGGTCGAGGATCGTTGTCAGCGCATCCTCGGTGATCAGCGTGCCAGCGAGCCTGATCCGTTCATGGAAACGTGCCAGATGCGGCGACGTATAGGCGTGCACAGTTGCACCTGATGCCTCTAATCCTGCGCGGATCATGGCTTGGGTTGATCCCTTGCCGTTGGTCCCGGCAAGATGGATGACAGGCGGTAGCTTGCGTTGCGGATTGTCCAGCTTTTCCAAAAGCGCCCAAACCCGATCAAGCGTCAGATCAATCACCTTGGGGTGCAGCGCCATCATGCGTGCGAGGATTGCATCAGAACCAACGGTCATTGGGGAACCTTCCGAGATTGCAGAAGCCGGATCAAGACGCCTCCTGCCATGATATCAAATGCGCCGCAAAATGCAGGCCACCATACGGGGCCGGGTGCGCCGAGAAAGTAAAGCCCTGCGTCAAAAACCCCGTGCCCGATCAACCCGCCCGCGATAATGTAAGCCCCGCGCCGAAACCCAGTTAACGCCAGTCCGCTGAATGCCGCAAAGATCGCGACATGAAGGAGTGTTTCAGCGATATTGCCGTTTTGGGCTGCAAAAACGGGGTAAAAGGCTGCGATTGCCGCAAGTAAAACCGCAAGGCCGGATCGTTCTGACAGCATACCAACGCGCCAAAGGGCCAGCATGACGCCGCCCCCTGCGATCGCACCGATCAGGGCTGCGATCACGCTTTTGCGGCCTCGGTGGCATCAATCTCGTCCATGGCATCCGATGTGATCTCGGGTGCGGGCAGGTCGCCTTTTACAGGTGCATCAAGGCCTGTCAGAAGACGCACGATCGTCACCAACTCGTCTTTCAGCGCTGTGCGCGGTGTCACGCGGTCCAGCATCCCGTGGTCGAGCAGGTATTCGGCCCGCTGGAACCCTTCGGGCAATTTTTCACCGATGGTTTGTTCGATCACACGGGCACCGGCAAAACCGATCAGCGCGTTAGGCTCTGCGATTTGCACGTCGCCCAGCATGGCATAGGATGCGGTCACGCCGCCCGTGGTCGGATGTGTCAGCACGACGATGTACGGCAGTCCTGCTTCTTTCAGCATCTGTACTGCGATTGTTGTGCGCGGCATTTGCATCAGGCCCAATATGCCTTCTTGCATGCGCGCCCCACCAGCTGCCGAAAACAGGATCAGCGGGCGTCGAAGTGCGATGGCGCGTTCAGCAGCCGCCACAATGGCGTTGCCCACATACATAGACATCGATCCGCCCATAAACGAGAAATCTTGCACTGCCACAACAACGCCGGTGCGTCCCATCTCGCCTTCGGCCAAAAGCATCGCGTCGCGTTGGCCGGTTTTCTTGCGGGCGTCTTTGATCCGGT
Source organism: Yoonia sp. (assembly GCA_023955335.1). GTDB lineage: Bacteria > Pseudomonadota > Alphaproteobacteria > Rhodobacterales > Rhodobacteraceae > Yoonia. The sequence continues at coordinate 39,498 of JAGSGF010000011.1, read as the reverse complement.
CGGTGTATTTCTTTTGATCGCGAAACTGGAGCGGGTCTGTGACTGGCTCTGGCACGTCAACGCCGGTGTATACGCCGCCATCAAAGATGGACGCCAGCCTGTCACGTGCGCTGATTGGCATGTGGTGGTCACAGTTGGAGCAGACATTCAAATTATCCGCCAATTCGCGGTGGAACAGCATGGTTCCGCAATCCGAGCATTTTGTCCAAAGGTTGTCTGGGACTTCGCGGCGTGAAAACAGCGAATTGATCGTTGGACGGACGTAGTTGGTGATCCAGTTCATGGGGCGCCTCTTGGGTTACCCATTCGAGATATGATGCCGGGGCGCAAAATGCAATCAGCGCCTTAGTGCGACCCGTGCCGCCAGCCACATTACCCCGATCATGAGGGTGAGGGTCATGATTTCGGGAACAATCCAAGGTTCCGTCAATGTATGAAGCCCGTAGTCGAATTGGCTATGGTCCGTGGGTGGATACAAGAACAGCGCAAGCCCGCTTGATGGCACCCCTGCTTCGGCGACGATCATGAACGCAAATAGGTTGTTAGACAGATGCAGTCCAATCGCCGCCCCAATGTTGCCTGTCCGTGCTGTCAGGTCAGCGCAGGCCAGCCCAAGCAACGTGGCCCATGCCGCATATAGCACCCCATCAGCAGGCCCGAACCCGTTCAAATAGTGTCCCGCGCCAAATAATACTGACGGTATCCCCATCCAAACCCACGGCTTATCCGACAGTGCCGCGCATTGCTGCTGCAGGTAGCCGCGAAAATAAAGCTCTTCGGTGCCTGTTTGGATCAGTAACGCGGCGATTGCCGGAATAATCCACACAGCCCAACCAAGCAGAGGCCGCGTTTCGACAAGATCTGCGAACATGATCCATGGCGGTAGAATCGTTTGCACCACAAGCAGCACAAAAACCGCCAATCCTACGATCTTGAGGTTGCGGATGGTGGCGTCCAAAGGTCCCACCATCGACCAGAACCCCCGCGTGTGGAATTTCCGCACCATCCAGACCAGCGCTGCTGCGATCAACCCGAAGGTCAGCAGTTGTGCGAGCACGCCAAGCGGCGTCACGCCTGCTTCGTACAAAAGAAGCCAGCTATCTGGCAGCATCGCCCCGACAAACACAGGGGCCAGAACGAAAACAAGTTCCATTAACACGACGATAATCAGCACGGGCCCCAGATTAGGGGACCCCAGGGCAGGGCGCATAAAGGCGATGTGGGCGGCGTAGCGGTCTGACATGAGTTGTTTTTGACGCCCGCGTACCGGATGCACAACCGTCAGTTATACCTTGTGCGGATGCCACCTGTTATTTAGACCGTTTCCAACAGAATTTCAGCAAAAGGGGCCAATCCCATGACCGATAAGACAAACCTCCCAAGCCGCCACGTCACCGAAGGGCCATCGCGCGCCCCGCACCGGTCGTATTTCTACGCGATGGGACTGGACGAAGAAGCGATTGCCCAGCCATGGGTCGGCGTTGCCACCTGCTGGAATGAAGCTGCCCCATGTAACATTTCTCTGAACCGTCAGGCGCAGGCTGTGAAGATGGGCGTGAAAAAGGGCATGGGTACCCCGCGCGAATTTACCACCATTACCGTGACTGACGGCATTGCGATGGGCCATGAGGGCATGCGCTCTTCCTTGGCATCGCGTGAAGCGATTGCTGACACCGTTGAGCTGACCATGCGCGGTCACTGCTATGACGCGCTTGTTGGCTTGGCTGGTTGCGACAAATCCTTGCCCGGTATGATGATGGCGATGGTCCGTTTGAACGTGCCATCTGTGTTTATCTACGGCGGGTCGATCCTACCCGGTCGTTTGGACGGCAAAGATGTGACTGTTCAGGACGTGTTTGAAGCTGTTGGTCAGCATCAGGCTGGCAATATGTCTGACGAAGCGCTTGCCGCGTTAGAGCGTGTCGCGTGCCCATCCGCTGGTGCGTGTGGTGGTCAGTTTACAGCCAACACGATGGCCTGCGTATCCGAGGCAATCGGCCTTGCGCTGATGAATTCCTCCGGTGCCCCCGCGCCGTACGAAAGCCGCGACCAGTATGGTGAGGCATCCGGTGAAGCGGTCATGAAGCTGATCGAAAAGAATATCCGCGCCCGCGATGTTGTGACCCGCAAGTCACTGGAAAACGCGGCCCGTGTGGTTGCTTGTACCGGTGGGTCCACGAACGCTGGTCTTCACTTGCCCGCGATTGCGCATGAAGCTGGCATTGATTTCGATCTGTTCGACGTGTGTGACATCTTCAAAGACACGCCTTATTTCGTCGACCTGAAACAGGTGGGCAATATGTTGCCAAGGACCTTTACGAGGCAGGCGGCGTGCCTGTTGTGATGAAGGAACTGCGCAAGGCCGGTCTTATGCATGAAGACTGCATGACCGCCTCTGGTCGCACGATGGGTGAAGAGCTGGACTTGATTGAAGGCAACGCCGATGGCCGCGTGATCTATCCTGTGGAAACACCGATCACCAAAACAGGTGGCGTTGTCGGGCTGAAAGGTAACTTGGCCCCTGAAGGTGCGATTGTAAAAGTTGCGGGCATGACCCCTGACGAGCAAGTGTTCAGCGGCCCAGCCCGCGTGTTTGAATGCGAAGAAGATGCATTTGAAGCCGTCAAAGCCCGCAAGTACGAAGAAGGCGAAGTGCTTGTGATCCGTAACGAAGGCCCTGCTGGCGGCCCTGGTATGCGCGAAATGTTGTCAACCACGGCGGCGCTGTCCGGTCAGGGCATGGGCAAAAAGGTGGCCCTGATCACCGATGGTCGTTTCTCTGGTGCGACACGCGGTTTCTGTGTGGGTCACGTTGGCCCAGAGGCCGCGCATGGTGGTCCGATTGGGTTGCTGCAGAACGGCGATATCATCACGATGAATGCGATTACGGGCGAGCTGTCGGTTAATCTCACTGACGAAGAGATGACTGCACGTCGTGCGGCGTGGGCTGGCCCGCGCGAAACGATTTACGCATCAGGTGCACTGTGGAAGTACAGCCAGTTGGTTGGCGGTGCCCGTCTGGGTGCCACGACCCATCCGGGTGCGCGCGAAGAGCGTCACATCTACATGGATCTTTGATCCAGTGATGATGCGCTTAACACTTGCAGGGGCTATACTGGCCCTTGCTGGTTGTGCAGGCGGTTTTCTCGGTGGGGCACCTGTCGCGCAGCTTGCCATGTTTGGCGGGGCTGTCACGGCTGTTGGCCCCACGGGGTATTGCGCCGATCCGGCCGCCTCTCGCCCAAATCGGGGTTTCGCGATTTTTGCGCCTTGCGTGACTTTGGGTGCTAACAACGTAGCTGCAGCCGTAAGCGCGATTATAACCGTGCAGGTTGGCGAAAGTGGATCTGCGATTGTTCATAGCGATCCAGCTGGATTTGCCGCCGTGCTTGGGGGGGCTTCTGGCCCGACGATTTTGGCGCGTGGTGGCGATGCCAAGACTGTGACCGTCAATACGGTCATTCGGGATGATGCCCGCGTGTCCGTCTATTTCACCGACAATGCCGCCGTTGTTATTGACGGTGCGCAAAACGCTGAATGGCGTAGCTTTGTTGATTTGGGCGACCGTTTGGTGACGGTGTCGGTGCGTGGCTTTGATGCCGCTCCGCTGTTAGCGCAGAACGGTGAGGCCTTGTTGGATCAGTCCATCAATGCGTTGATCGCAGCCAATTCGCCGATGGATAACTAACAATTGTTTCCTTTTCGTCAACAGTTTGGCACATAGGGTGTGAGGCTGGTTTCCGGCTTGATTGACCAAGGATGAAATATCGCGATGGCGCAAAAACGTGAAAATTTGATTGTGCGCTTGTTGCAGTATGGCGCGATTACGCGCTGGGCAGCTGCTGCGCGCGATGCGACATTTGCCGATCTGGATGTCTTGCGTAACCAACGCCACCGGGCCCGCCAAATCCGCGCCCATGTTGATGAGCTGATGCATGTGGCCGACAACCGGCTCGCGTTGCCGCGGATCGGGTCCAATGCTTTTTCCCGTCCGGGTGGACCGAGTGGTCATGGCGTCCGCGTTTGTGGCGTGGCCCGTTGGCCCACAAGGGCATGTCGGCGGTCCCATCCAAGACGGATGTCGGCGAAGAGGTCACAGTTTTCCACGATTGCAAAATCTCGGAACTGACGTTGCGCCAAATACGCAATACCCGCGAGGCCGATCTGGCCCCATTTGCGCTCCGCATGGATGTATTCCGGTTTGACGGCAGCTTTCTGTCTGTGGTGATCGATGCCCCGGAAAGCGCATGTGAAGGATTGCAGCGCCGCCATATCGTTCGCGTGAACACGATCATGGAGGTTGAAAAGCCGATCGAGGTTTTCGCCCGTTTGAATATTAAACACGGCCCCAACACCGAACAGCTGGTGCTTGAACTGCCTCTTGGTCAAGAGGATTGCATGGTCGAATTTGATTTGGGCTATTCCGAGCTGAACGAAAAGCGCATTGAGCGGATGTGGCTGGATTTGATCTTTGAAAGCCCGGAGATGAACCAAGTTACGATCCGCGACATCACATTCTGCCGCTATCCTCGCGCTGAAATTTAAGGAGCCTATCGGTATGACCATCACATTGACTAAGACCCGCATGATCGCTGGCGTTTGGGAAGGCATCTTTGCAGGCGTCAACGATGTGCCGCCACAAATTGTAGTTACCCATCAGGGCGAACAGGTGGATGGTGCGCTGGTTAAGAAAGCCGCCCAATCAGATGACTGGGTCGCGCAGGTGCCCATTCCCGCGCATCTTTTATCCGACGGTGTGCAAACGTTTGTGATTTCTGCTGTCGAAAGCGGAGAGACCCTGAACAGTTTTACCTTGCTTGCTGGTGAGGCCTTGGCCGAAGATATCCGTGAAGAGATGGCATTGCTGCGCGAAGAGTTGGACATGCTCAAAAGTGCATTTCGCCGTCACTGCGTCGAAACGGCATAGTCTGACGTGGCGTTCCGGGTGACGTGACCACCCGCGTGTGGCCATTGTGTAAATGACATTTTCAGGAGTTTTCCATGACCGCATATCCGCATCTGCTTGCCCCGCTTGATCTTGGATTCACCACGTTGAAAAACCGTGTTCTGATGGGCTCGATGCACACTGGTCTGGAAGAAACCCGCGACTGGAACCGCGTCGCAGAGTTTTATGCGACCCGCGCCCGTGGTGGTGTTGCCTTGATGGTCACTGGCGGCATGGCCCCCAATAGCGAAGGCGGCGTGTTTCCTGGTGCAGCTGGTTTGTTTACCGACGACGATATTACCAACCATAAGATTGTGACCGACCGTGTGCATGACGCAGGTGGCAAGATCGCGATGCAGATTTTGCATGCGGGCCGGTATGCCTATTCCCAAGATTGCGTGTCGGCGTCGCCGGTCAAATCCCCTATCTCGCCATTTCCACCCAAAGAATTGGACGCCGAGGGTATTGAGAAACAGATCACCGATATTGTCACCGCTGCCGTGCGTGCCCGCCAAGCTGGATATGACGGGGTCGAGGTGATGGGGTCCGAAGGGTATTTTCTGAACCAGTTCCTTGTCACGCATGTGAACAAACGTGACGATGAATGGGGCGGATCGTACGAGAACCGCATGCGCTTGCCCATTGAGGTGGTCTCTCGTATCCGCGAGGCTGTTGGTCCTGATTTCATTCTCATTTACCGTTTGTCGATGATTGATCTGATCCCGAATGGATCAACCTGGGCCGAGGTTGTGCGATTGGCTAAAGCGATTGAAGCAGCCGGAGCCACGATTTTGAACACTGGCATCGGCTGGCACGAGGCGCGTATTCCAACGATTGCCACGTCTGTGCCCCGTCGCGCGTTTTCTTGGGTGACGAAAAAACTGATGGGCGAGGTGTCTATTCCTGTCATCACGTCAAACCGTATCAACACGCCTCAGGTTGCCGAAGATGTGTTGTCGGATGGCTGCGCCGACATGGTCAGCATGGCCCGCCCGTTTTTGGCCGATCCTGATTTTGTCGCCAAGGCTGCCGCTGGGCAGACGGCCAAGATTACCCCGTGCATTGCGTGTAACCAAGCCTGCTTGGACCATACCTTTAGCGGCAAAATGTCGTCATGCTTGGTCAACCCACGTGCTTGTTTTGAAACCGAGCTCGTTTTAATGCCCACGGATGCCGTGAAAACTGTTGCTGTTGTTGGTGCTGGCCCTGCCGGACTGTCTGCTGCGTTGGCGCTTGCGGACCGCGGGCATAAGGTGAGTATTTTTGAAAAAGCGAAGCAAATCGGTGGGCAGTTAAATATGGCCAAGCAGGTTCCGGGCAAAGAAGAGTTCTGGGGCTTGGTCCAGTATTACGAGGCGATGGTCGCAGACGCTGGCGTTGACCTGCGCTTGGGTGAAGTTGCTGACGTCGATGCTTTGACTGGGTTTGACGAGGTTGTGATTGCAACGGGGGTCCTTCCGCGTGATCCTGCGATCCCCGGTCAGGACGGCCCGAATGTGCTGTCCTATATAGATGTGCTGCGTGGCAAATTACCGGTTGGCAAACGTGTCGCGGTCATTGGTGCCGGCGGCATAGGCTTTGATGTCGCCGAATTTTTGGTGACTGACGATAGCCTGACAGAGAACTTGGATGCTTGGCTGACCGAATGGGGTGTGGCCGACCCGGAGGATGTCCGTGGTGGTGTTGCCCCCGCAGGTCCGCAGCCAGAGGCGCCTGTTCGTGATGTGACGTTGTTACAGCGTAAGGCGCAAAAGCTGGGCAAGAACCTTGGCAAAACGACGGGCTGGATTCATCGCGCCGCATTGCAGATGAAGAATGTGAAGATGATCGGTGGCGTGAATTACGAACGTATCGATGCGGAGGGTCTGCATGTGTCATACGGCCAAGCCCGCGAGAACCCGACTTTGATCGCGGTTGATACCATTGTTCTATGCGCGGGGCAGGTGCCCGAACGAAGCTTGGCCGATGCATTGATTGCGGCAGGCCGGAGCTGCCATGTCATCGGCGGTGCTGATGTAGCCTCTGAGCTGGATGCCAAGCGTGCCATTGATCAAGGGACGCGGTTAGCGGCGACCTTATAAGGTGCCCGATTTTGCAAAGAGGTATCCGGTGCCATCTTTGCTGATCGAATGTTTCGAAAATCCAGCGAAAGCGGCGGTGGGCACACCGCGCGCCTCGGGTTGCTCTGCATAGAGATGTCATGAATTCCCAATAAAATATGGGGTATGTGCCGAGCGTAAGCTGTTTTCACACTGTGCGCAGTCGTTTCCCTGCATTCACCAGTTCGCGACAAAACCCCCCTATTGTCGCGGCACCGACGCATTCGTGCCTAAATTGGCGTCCAAACATGTCTCCAGCAGATATGACTAATCACAGGAGCGAGCATGGATCGCCTCACCGAAATGGAAGCCTTTGCCACAGTTGTGGACCAAGGTGGATTTACCGATGCGGCCAAGAAAATGGGGATTTCAAAATCCGCAGTTTCGAAGCACGTGTCGTCCCTAGAGGCCCGCCTTGGTGCGCGTCTATTGAACCGCACGACACGCCGTGTAAGCCCGACCGAGATTGGTTTGGCCTATTATGACCGTGCAAGGCGCGTTCTAAATGACGCAGGAGAGGCTGACGCGTTGGTCACATCCATGCAGTCCGCGCCATCAGGATTGTTACGCATATCAGTTGCCACGGATTTCGGGGTGAACCACTTGTCCCCCGTCTTGGGTGACTTCCTATCTGAATTCCCTGACATCACGGTCAATATGGTCTTGAATAACCGCTATGTTGAGCTGATCTCTGAAGGGTTCGATATGGCAGTGCGTATCGGTGAGCTGGAAGACAGCACATTGAAAGCCCGCAAGTTGACCGAGACGACCAAGCGGATGATCGCAAGCCCTGCTTATTTCGAACAATACGGTCGCCCTGAAAAGATCGACGATCTGAACGATCATAAACTGTTGCATTATTCCAATAATTCCAATTCGGCTGTTTGGAAGCTGACCGCACCTTCGGTTGAAAAGCGGCAGGTCCGTACAGCTGGTTGGCTGACGGTGAATGATGGTCAATCATTGCTGAACGCCTGTGTCGGCGGCCTTGGTATCGCGTATTTGCCAAGCTTCCTTTATGCAGATGCAATGGCCCAAGGGCTGGTTGAAGTGGCGATCCCTGATCTACCGGTCGAGACCCAAGGCATCTATGCGGTGTACCCGCCGGGTCGGTTTACGCAGCCAAAGGTCCGCGCTTTTATTGATTACCTGGTCCACACGCTTGCTGACAAAGGCCCCGACGTCTGGCCCTGAACGAATTCCCGATGGTGGTAAACACCTGACAGGCGCGGCCCCAAGTAATTGGTGGCCGCGCTTTTTTCGTTGCGCGTATTAAAGTGTTTTCAACACCTCGTCTCTAGAGTGAAGCGACGAGGTAGTGCAATTGAACAAAATATTTCGGCTTCTTGCCCCACAAAGTTTGGTTAGCGCTGCCGCTGTAGCAGCCGTCATACTGTGTCTTGTCGTGGCCGGTAACCTTGGTTTCATACTCGTTGTTGACGGCATGTTTGAACGCACGATCGCATTTCACGCCACGCAAGCAATCGTCGTCAGCACGCCGTTTGTTGTTGGGTTCACTGTGATCACGACATCTCAGCTGCGCTTGCAGCGTCATTTGTCCCTACTTTCGCGCAAGGACGGCCTAACAGGCCTAAATAATCGACGCACATTTTTGCAACTTGCGCAAAAGCGGCTTGATGGAGGAAGCGCTGGCGTCCTTCTTTTGCTTGATGCGGATCACTTTAAGCAGATCAATGACAAATGGGGGCACGCCGTTGGTGATCGATGCTTGACTGAAATTGCCCATCGGTTGAAATGGAATCTGCGCCCAAGTGATGTCGCTGGACGCATTGGCGGCGAGGAATTCGCGGTTCTTTTGTCGAGCGCGACGCTGCATGAAGCGCGTGTCATCGGGTGGCGGATTGGCCAGCCGATCCCGTTCCGGGCTGTCGATAATGGCCCGCACTTGTCTGTTACACTGTCTATGGGGGCTGCTGAGATTGCGCCGGGTATTTCGCTCGATGTGCATTTGATCCGCGCAGATGAGGCACTTTATCGCGCCAAGGCACAGGGCCGCGCGCGTATGGTTGTTTGGGAGCCTATGGACAAATCTGACGAAAACGCGGCCTAATTGGTGGTGGTTATAATCACCTCAACCCGCCGGTTCGCAGTGCGGCCGTCTTGGGTCAAATTTGATGCGACAGGGGCAAGGTATCCCATGCCATGTGCGTCAAGTTGCGACCGGCTGACCCCATAGTCGGATACCAGTCGTTCTAGTACGGATCTTGCCCGCCGTTTGGACAGCGCGATATTTCCGTCAAGTGACCCAGAAGAGTCCGTGTGTCCCACAAGTGCCACTTGCAGGTCGGGTTGCGCGGCTAAGAAATCTGCTAGCGCTTGCAGCGTATCGAACGACCTTGCGCCCAATTGCGATGACCCCGTTTCGAATTCGAGGCCAAAAAGCACAGCGCGGCCTGTTTGCGTCAGGGCTTCGCCGAAATCGCTGGTTGGCAGGGGCGTCGCCTCACTGCGCAATGGTTCTGCATCGGCCGAGGCAACCGTTGTGGTGGTTGGGCCAACGCGGGTAACTTGGACAAATCCAGCCCGTGCAGACCGGCTTACAAGAATGCTGACCAATTCAGTTCCGTCAGCTTTACGGGCTGCCAGATACCGGAAGTCGCCCAAATTGACTTGCATCTCGGGTGGCGGCAGCACGTCGGTCTGGAACCGAAAATCGAACCCGCCGCAGTCTTTATCCCTGCACTCGTAAACAATGTCAAACCCGTCGTTGCGCAGTTGGTCACGCAAGGGCCGGATCAATTGCAATGTCGTCAAGCCTGTGGCCGTGATTGTCCACGCCTGTTGGGTGAACTGCCCTTCCGCCGTTTCATCGGGTAAAACCCCATCGGACCAAGGGCCAATCGGCATGGCATAGCTGTCGACGGCGCGCGTGATCTCGCGGGTCACCGTGGCGTTGCTGGGAAAGCTCAGGTTTTGCCCCACCGCAGATGTCGCCGATATCGCGCAGACAATGGCCAGCCCCCAGCGGATCATCGTGCGAGCGCGTGATATTCATCGTTGGGGCGCATGTCGGTGGCTGACGCCATACGATTGGTCATGTTGTAAAAACTGGCAGTCGCAGCAATGTCCCAAATGTCGCGGTCGCTAAACCCAACTTGGCGCAATGCGTCGCGGTCGGTTTCTGTGATGCTGGCCGAATTTACGGTCATGAGTTCTGCGAATTGCAGCATGGCATGTTGGCGTGCGTCTAAATCAGCGACCCGCCAGTTCATCACAAGCGCTTCGCCCAATTTCGGATCGCCGGACAGTTGCCGGACAGTTGCCCCATGGGCGGTCAGGCAATAAAAGCATTTGTTAATCGACGACACCGTTACAGCGATCATCTCGCGTTCCAGTTTCGAAAGCCCAGAGGCCGCAAACATGACGTCGTTATAAAGCCCCGTGAACGCGTTTAGTTTTTCGATATCAAACGCATAGGCTTGCAAGACGTTGGGGATCATACCCAGCTTGTCAGTGCAAATATCAAAGTACTTTTGCGTGGCGTCAGGAAGCGGGTCGACCATTGGCAGGTCAAGGGCGGTGGGTGTTTTGGTCACGGGCACTACTCACTGGTTTTGATACGGTAATGATAGTGTCCCACAACCGACATCCCGAGGGAAGCGTAGAGCGCATTCGCGCCGGTATTTGCCTTTGTGGTAATCAGCGACAGGTGGCTGGCGCCTTGGCTTTGTGCCCAGATAGCGACCGCACGGGTCAGGTGCCGTCCTAAGCCTTGCCGTTGAAATGCAGGGTCGATTTCTAGCGCGTGCAACATCGCAACACCGTCGTGGATCGCGGCATAGACGGCCCCTACGGGCCGGTCGTTTGCGCGCCCCAAAAAGGTACTTTTTGGCCCGAGCGCGCGGTGCATGATCGCAATTCGCGCTGGTCCGATGCCGCCTTTGGCCCACACTTCGGTTTGCGCGGCCAGTGGCGGCCATGCCGCAAAGCAGGTTATATGCGGAGGGCGGTCTTGGGTCAGGGTCGCGATTGGCGCAATATAAAGGCTGACCGGATCTTTGATCACATAACCCGCAGCATCGAGTTGCGCATCAAAACCACCTTGCCCGTCTTTGAGCATGAATAGGGCGGGTTGGCCGATATCTTGCATGGCTTTTTCGGCCTGCGCGATGTCTTTACCCGTCGCATCCCCGTCGAGTGTTGCCGCACTGACCCGACTGCCGCCACCATCCCCGAGGCGCAGGGTGAATGGGCCATCTGTCCATATCTTGGCGGCAGGCCACGTCTGATCAATCACATCATAAAGCGTATGAACCGACGGCTGTGTCATGCAAAAACCCGAGCAAGTTCCGCCATAGCGGCGTCTAATGCGTTTACGTCTTTGCCGCGCACCACAAGGTTTGCGCCGTAAACGCCGTCTTTCTGAAACGGGTAGGACCCAACGGACAGATCAGGGTAGCGGTTTGCAAAGTCACCAAGCGGCCCTGCAATATCCCCTTCGCCGCGTACGACGCGCAGGGTCTGTGACAGCAACGGCTCGCCGCCTGTTAGTGTCGGAAGGATTGACGCGACCATTGCTTGGAACACGGACGGCACACCTGCCATAACGTGCACGTTTTGCAAACTAAATCCTGGTGCAGTGCTGACTGGGTTGTCGATCAGGACTGCACCGTCAGGGATGCGCGCCATGCGCAGACGCGCAGTGTTTAGCTCTTGTCCGCTTTTGTCGTAATGCGCTTGCAGCAACGCCCGCGCATCGTCGCGCACGTCGATATGCGCATCAAATGCGGCTGCGATGCAATCGGCGGTGATGTCATCATGCGTTGGCCCGATCCCGCCTGATGTGAATACATGGCTGTAGCGGCCCGACAGCGCCTTAACTGCGGCCACGATTGCGGGCGCGTCGTCGGACACGATCCGTATTTCGGTCAGGTCGATCCCTGCTTTGGTCAGTTGCCCCGCAAGATGGTGCATGTTCGCATCGCGCGTCCGCCCCGACAGGATTTCATCGCCGATCACAAGCATAGCTGCAGTGGGGTTCGTCATTGGTGTTTCTCCTGTTGCGTTGAACTGGTTATAGGTCGCGGTATGGAATTTGCCACGCCCCTTATCCCCGCGCGTTTGATCCGCCGCTACAAACGGTTCCTTGCGGATGTCCGTTTGTCCGATGGATCTAAAGCTGTCGCCCATTGCCCCAACCCTGGGTCAATGATGGGCATGGCAGATGAAGGCATCAAAATCTGGCTAGAACCGAATGATGATCCACGCAAAAAGTTAAAATATGGCTGGCGTTTGATTGAACAGGATGACGGGCATTTTGTTGGGGTTGATACAGGCGTGCCGAACCGTGTGGTTGGCCCTGCGCTACTGGCCCATCAGATTGAGGGCTTGCCGCCTTATGGGATTGTGAGGCCAGAGGTAAAATATGCCGACAAAAGTCGCATTGATTTTCTGCTCAGTGGACCAGTGGATACCTATGTCGAGGTGAAAAGCGTCACCCTGTCCCGCACGACCGGACTGGCCGAGTTTCCGGACAGTGTGACTGCCCGTGGCGCGAAACATCTTGCGGCCTTGACCCAGATGGTTACCCAAGGGCACCGCGCTGTGATGTTTTACATGGTGCAACGGACCGATTGCGCGGCACTCACATTGGCCGCAGACATCGACCCCGCATACGCTGCGGCCTTTGCGCGTGCCACAAAGGCCGGTGTGCAGGTGCTGGCCTATGATTGCGCGATTGATCCGAAAGGCGTCACATTGCGCCGTCCGGTGCCGTTTGTTTGGGATCGCGGAGATATTTGAAAACCAAAGTGGGGAGGGTGGTTTTTTGATGAGGTTTGTCCTATGTGGTGGCCCAAGTAGATAAAGGAATTTTGCTGTGCAGACGAACAATGGCCGTGTCACCAAGGATGGTATCCGCATTTATGAAGCGAGTGATTTCGCTGGCATGAATGTTGCTGGTCGTTTGGCCGCGCAAATTTTGGACGATATTGCAGCGCATGTTTTTGTCGGGCAGACCACCGCCGAGATTGATCGTTTGATCACTCAGATGGTTGATGATGCAGGCGCCACCTCGGCCACGATTGGTTATAAGGGCTATCAGCATGCAAGCTGCATCTCGATTAACCATGTCGTGTGTCACGGTATCCCAAGCGAAAAGCAGCTAAAGGACGGTGATATCGTCAATATCGACGTCACGGTTATTGTTGACAGCTGGTTCGGTGACACGTCGCGTATGTATGTCGCGGGCAAGCTGTCCCGCAAGGCAGAGCGTTTGATCCAAGTGACCCACGATGCTTTGATGATGGGGATTGCGGCTGCAAAGCCGGGCAATACGTTTGGCGATATTGGTCACGCCATTCAGGTTTATGCCGAAAGCCAGCGCATGTCTGTTGTGCGCGATTTTTGCGGCCACGGCCTGGGCCGCGTGTTCCATTCGCCGCCCAATGTTTTGCACTATGGTCGTGCGGGTACCGGGTCCGTGCTGGAAGAAGGCATGTTTTTCACCATTGAGCCGATGATCAATCTGGGCCGTCCAGAGACCAAGGTTTTGGCGGATGATTGGACGGCTGTGACCCGTGACAAATCGCTGTCTGCACAGTTCGAGCATTCAATTGGTATTACGGCAAATGGTGCCGAGATTTTCACGCTGTCACCTTCAGGAAAATTCCACCCGACCTATACGGTCTAAAGTGCCTTAAGCGGCGGTCGTCAAAAACGTCACCCATGTGTCGCCGTATTTCCGACTGTCGAGGGTGCGAAAACCGATGGGTGCAGGTTGCGCGCTGTTTTCTTCCCAGACGATCAGGGCGTCGTCTGCGACCCAGCCTTGCGATAGCGCCGATTTCAGTGCGCTGATCCCCAATCCTTGACCGTAAGGCGGGTCGAGAAAAATCAGACTGCAAGCTTTGCCTGCAGGTAACCGTGTGGCGTTTGTGCTGATGAGCGTGCAATCACCGCCGCGCCGCAGTTTGGCGATATTGTCGCGGATCAGTTTGCCTGCAATTTTACCATCATCAACAAAAGTCACGTGGGTGGCCCCGCGCGACAGGGCTTCTAGCCCCAACGCGCCTGTGCCCGCGAATAGGTCCAAGACTTGCGCACCTGCAATCGGGTTTCCAAACCGTCCGCCTTGCAGCACATTGAACAGGCTTTCGCGCACACGGTCAGATGTTGGCCGCAAATGCGCCTTTGCGTCGCCCGCGCCGACCTCGGTCAGATGTGTGCCCCGATGTGTGCCGCCGATGATCCTCACGGTTTCAAAAGTACTTTCATATCTGTCTCAGGATCAGTGACTTGTGCGGGCGTTGGGCTACGGCCTGCCTCGATCAAGCGCTTGCCGATCATATAGTTGCGCGGGTCGTTCATGGCGTCGACTGCAAGCAGCGTCTCGCCGCTATAGTACCAGTGTGATTGGCCCTTGTCGCCCCTGCGCACGTGCACCGCATCATAGCCGATGTTCAGTCCAGCGATTTGCAGTTTACAGTCGTATTGATCGGACCAAAACCACGGCGTTGGTGTATAAGACACATCGCCGCCGCCCATGTTTTGGGCCGCCACTTCGGCCTGATCAATCGCGTTGCCGACGCTTTCGAGCCGGATGGTTTGGCCCTTGAACGACAGCGTCGCACAGTCGCCCGCTGCATATATATCCGGGTCGGATGTTTGCGCATGATCGTTGGTGACGATGCCGTTATCGACGGCCACACCTGCGCTTGCCGCCAGTGCTGTCGCGGGCATAATGCCCACGCCCACAACGGCAAAGTCGATGTCGAGCTTGGTTCCATCGGTCAGCAACGCGCCTGTGACGTGATCGTCGCCCAAGAGCCGATCAAGCCCGACACCTTCGCGGATGTCGACGCCGTGTTCGCTGTGCAAGTCGCGGAAGAAATCAGATGTTTGCGGGGCAGCGACCCGTTGCAAGATGCGATCGCCCATTTCTACAAGTGTGACCTGCAAGCCCAGTTTGGACGCGACCGCAGCCGCCTCTAAACCGATATAGCCACCACCGATGATCAGTACCTTTTTGCCAGCGATGAACGCAGGGGCCATCGCATCGGCATCTTTCAGGTCTCGCATGCAGAACACGCCGTCGAGCATGCCACCTATTGCTGCGGGCAATGTGCGTGGGTGCGATCCGGTCGTAAGCGCCAGTTTGTCATAGTGCAGCGTGCTGCCGTCGGATAATTCAATCGTCTTGGCCGCGCTATCGACGTCTACTGCGCGGGTATCGAGCCGCAGATCGATGTTGTTGTCGGCGTAAAATGCGGGGGGGCGTAGATATAGCCGCTCTTGCGCCATGTCGCCGAGCAGGTAGGCTTTTGACAGTGGCGGGCGCTGATAGGGGGGCACATCTTCGGCCCCGACCAGAGTGATATCCCCGTCGAACCCTGTGCTGCGTAGCTTGGCCACAAGCGATAATCCGGCCTGTCCGGCCCCGACAACGACGATATGGGTCATGCTGATTTCCACTTTTGTTACTGGTCGATGGTTGCCGCGACCCTATATGTGACTGGAACACAGACGCAATTCCAAACGAGGACAATTTATATGACGATTACGACAGGAACAAAGCTGCCGGATGCAACACTTTGCCGGATCGGCGCGAATGGACCAGAAACGGTTCAGATGGGCGATCTGCTTGCGGGCCGTAAAGTGGTGATCTTTGGCCTGCCGGGTGCCTATACGGGCACATGTTCCACTGCTCATGTGCCCTCGTTCATGCGCACCATTGGTGGGTTCAAGGAAAAGGGCGTGGACGATGTGATTTGTCTTGCCGTCAACGACCCATTCGTGATGGCCGCGTGGTCCAAGGACACAGGCGCGGGCGACGCCGGCATCATGATGCTGGGCGATGCGTCTGCCGAATTCACCAAGGGTATCGGCATGGACTTTGATGCGCCGCCTGTTGGTTTTGTAAGCCGCTCCAAGCGGTATTCAATGTTGGTAGACGACGGTGTGGTCACTGTCTTGAACGAAGAAGACAGCCCGGGCACATGCGAAATTTCTGCAGGTGAAACTCTGCTCTCCGCGCTATAGCTCCCGACCCGCTCGAAATTCGCCCCACCGCATGACCGCATTGGCACCTGCCCATAAGGCAGCGCGGGGGGGCAGTTTCACGGGTGTGTCTTGCTGCTGCACTTGGGCGAGCATCGGGCTGTCGATGCCGCTGGCTTGTTCGGCCGCAAGGATACCGTGTAGCGTACCCTTTGCAGTCCCGAGCCCGTTTTGGCAGCATGCAGAGAAGATGCCAGCCGCCACCTCGCCAAATGCAGGGACGGTGTTCCGACTGAGGCAGAGATGCCCACCCCACCGAAACTCCATGCCAACATTTTGCAACATCGGGAACCGTGCGGCGAAGGCCTTGTCATGGTCGCGCCCAACAGATGCGACGCGGCGTTCGGACACTGTCATTGATGGGTCAAGTGTGAACCGGTTGCGGATGATCAGGCGCGCACCGCCTGTCCCATTGATTTTACGCACGGTTGTGCCCATCGGGTCCGCTGGTGTTGCGCCCCAGATATTTGCGCCGCCCAGTGACCGCTGCTCGTCGCGGGTCAACGCCCGCGTCATGCTGGCGTAGGTGAACACATGCATCAATCGCCCAGCGAAATGACCAAAGCTTTCGACATGGCCGTTCACCGCAAGGATGACGCGCGCTGCGCTGACTTGCCCCTCTGGCGTTGTTGCGGTCCGCTCTTGCAACCCTGTGACGGGCGCGTTTTCATAAATTTCCACGCCGTCTTGTTGTAATCCGTCGGCCAACCCACGGATATAAATCGCCGGTTGCAGCATGGCTGTGCCGGGGGTGAACAGGCCTGACTGGTAGTAGTCGGACCCTGTCAGATCGCGCATTTGTGCGGCGTCATACATCTCGTACGGCTCGTTCATCGCGGACAAATGACTGGCATAATCGACGTTATGCGCGTGGCCCTTTTCCGATGCAGCCGCGTTGACCTTGCCCGATTGTGCGAAGCCTTCGGCGCTGATCCCATAGTCCGCCGTCGCCTGACGGGCAAAGTCGATCGCAAGCCGGTTTTCGGATGTTTGTGCTGCGTCGCGGTCTAATGTTCCACCGTAATCCTTTGATGCCAGATCATGGGGCAGGTCGATCATAAAACCGGTGTTCCGCCCTGCAGGTCCGTCTGCAATGCGCCGCGCTTCGAGCACAACAATCCGGTCGTTGGGGTGCAATTGCACCAATCGCCGCGCGGCCGAAAGCCCTGCAAAGCCTGCACCGATAATCAGCCAATCAGCCGTAATATTGTCGGTCAGGGGGCGAGCGGCCGTTGCTTCAGCCAAAAGCATATTCCACGCGGCTGGCCCCGGATCGACAGGAAGCTGGCGGGTCTTCACCCTAGTGATCCTGATTGAGCGCATCGGCGGCAGGGATGTCGCGTTCGCGGCGTGCGATATAGTCCAAAAGCGCTTCGTTCACGCCTGCGTCAAGCTTGGGTTCCTCGTAATCGTTCAGCATATCGCGGGCACGTTGCAGGGCCCTTTCGTTGATCTCGACCCCGCCTTCGGCCTGCCATTGCTCAATGGAATTATTGTCGAACATCTCGGGCATAAAAAACGCGCGCTGAAAGTTTTCCAATGTGTGCGGATGCCCAAGGTAATGCCCACCAGGTCCGACATCTGCGACAGCCGCAAGGGCCTCGTCAAAGTCATCCCAGCGCACGCCTTCGGCCATACGGTAGGCCATCGCGCATTGCTCAGCGTCCACAATGAATTTGGCAGTCGAACAATGCATGCCAGCCTCGTTCCAGCCTGCCGAATGCCAAATGTAATTGGCCCCTGACATCATCACTGACATCAACGTTGTGGCAGATTCGTATCCCGCTTGGGCGTCAAATGTCTTGGACCCGCCAAGCGTGTTTGAGGTCCGCCACGGCACGTCATAAAACCGCGCCATTTGCCCGATCATCATGTTCATCATCGAAATCTCGGGGGTGCCTGCCATCGGCGCACCCGACTTCATCGATACGGTCGACAAGTAGTGGCCATAGATCGCAGGGCAGCCTTTGCGGATGACTTGGGTGTATGCGAGCGCTGACAGAGCCTCTGCGTTCAGCTGTGCCACGGTAGGTGCGACCGATGCAGGCGTATTGGCCCCACCCAGCACAAAGGGCGAGCAGAGAACCGGTTGGTTGCGTTTGCACAGCGCGCGCATCGCCCCCAGCATGGTTTCGTCCCAGACAAGCGGGCTGTTTCCGTTGCAGTTACCCGTGACGACAGGGTGGCTGTCGATGAAGCCGTCGCCAAACAGGATGTCGCACATATCAAGCACGTCTTCGGCATTTTTGGGGCTTGTGGTCATGCCCATGAATGTCTTGTCAGAGTGTTTCATCGACGAATAGGTGATCCGCAAATGCCGTTGTGAAATCGGATGGTCGTAGGGCTCGACAATGTGATGGGCGGATGAATGCATCGCGGGCAGCATATGGGCCAGTTTGTGGAAATTCCCTAAATCTTCCAGCGTAGGGTTGCGCCGTTTGTCATCCAGATCACGCACGAACGGAGCGCCAGTCATCGGAATGAACATCGCATGATCATTGCCAAACGGCAGGTTATTGGCCGGATTGCGGGCGTGATATGTGAAGGTCGCGGGGATCGTCGCGATCAGCGCGCGCACCAATGCGCGGTCCAGATACACGCGGTCACCCACGACCTTTGCACCAGCCCGCTTCCAATCGGCAATTGCAATATCGTCGCGAAACTGGACGCCGACGTTTTCCAAAATGTCCATCGACGCCGCGTCGATTTTGCGCACCTGCTCGGCGTCCATCAGCTCGGTCACAGGCATCTTGCGTTTAAGTGCGGGCAACATTGTGGTGTCCCGCACCGCACGGGCTGCTTGCCGCGCGCCGCGCCCCCGCCGTTTGATACCTACTGCATCAACTGACATTATCGCCCTCCGCAGGATCGGTCAGGTCGATCCAGATGGTTTTCAGTTCGGTATATTGATCATGTGCGTGCACCCCGTTGTCGCGTCCACCAAAGCCGGATTGTTTATAGCCGCCAAATGGGGTGGACAGGTCGCCTTCGCCGTAACAATTCACGGTCACGGTGCCTGCTTTGATGTCGCGCGCGGCGCGGATCGCACGGCGTCCGTTGGCGGTGAACACACTTGCGGCGAGCCCATAATCGGTGTCGTTGGCAACGCTGATCGCTTCGTCATAAGAGGCGACTTCGATCACCGACAGAACGGGCCCGAAGATTTCATCGGTGGCCTTGGCGTCGCCCTGTTTCACATCATAAATGGTCGGATACACGTAAGGACCATCCGTCGTTCCGCCGATAATCGCTTCGCCTGTCAGGTAGGACGCGACTTTGGCGCAATGGTCCGCGTCGATCAGTGCGCCGATGTGCGTGGCGGGGTCCATCGGGTCACCCACGCGCATTTCGCGGGTGCGGGCGACGATGCGGTCCATAAGCGCGTTTTTGACGCCGGATTGCACGATCAAGCGAGAGGTAGCCGAGCAATTTTCGCCCATGTTCCAGAACGCCGCGTTGACCACATGACCTGCGACTGCATCAAGGTTTTCGGCGTCGTCCAGAACCACAGCAGGATTCTTGCCGCCGCATTCCAACACGACCTTCTTAAGGTTGCTGTCAGCCGCATAGCGCAGAAACCGTTTGCCAGTTTGGGTCGATCCGGTGAATGTTACCATGTCCACGTCCATGTGCAGACCCAGCGGTTCACCGACGGACGGGCCGTCACCGGGTAGGACCTGCAGGACGCCGCGCGGCAAACCGGCCTCCATCGCAAGTTCTGCGATGCGCAGGGCAGTCAATGACGTTTGCTCGGCTGGTTTCACGATCACGGAACAACCCGCTGCTAGCGCGGGCCCGATCTTCCATGCGAGCATCATCAATGGAAAGTTCCATGGCAGCACTGCCGCCACGACACCGATGGGCTCGCGGACAATCATCGCAATCGCGTCGTCGCCTGCGGGGGCGGTCTGGTCATAGATTTTGTCGGCGGCTTCGGCATGCCACAGGATCGTGCTGATCGTTTCGGGCACGTCAATCGTGACGCAGTCAAGGATGGGCTTGCCGCTATCAAGGCTTTCCATGACAGCCAGTTCGCGTTGGTTGCGGGTGATCAGCTTGCACAGTTTGACAAGCATCGCCTTGCGCTCGGACGGATGCAGCTTTGACCAGTGTCCTTCGTCAAACGCGGACCTTGCGCGGGATACGGCAAGGTCGACATCCTCAGTGTTGCAAGCCGCAATTTCGCAGATCACTTCACCTGTCGCAGGGTTGACCGTTGGCATGGACACGCCGCGCCCGGCTTGAAATTTTCCGTCGATAAATGCAGCACGGGGCGGGTCCAGATCGGCGACGATGGCTTTGTATTCGGCGTGTGAAAGCAGCTCGGTCATTGGGCCTCTCCTGTGATGGCGGCGATTGTGGTGTTCATGGTGCGGACGACCTGTTCCAGCTCGCGCTTGTCGTCCTTGTTGAGCGGTTGCAGCGGCTTGCGGGGGATGCCCGCATTGATGCCCCGCAACGTCAGCCCGTATTTGATGCATTGCACAAATTTGCCGCCCTGTTCGAGCACACGCATCAGGGGCAACATGGCGGACATGATCGCGCGGCCCTTGGTAAAGTCGCCTTCAACCGCGCAGGCTTGATACAGCGCGATGTGGGCGCGCGGGGCAAAGTTGGACCCCGCGCAAACCCAGGACCGCGCGCCCCAAGCAAAGAATTCCAGCGCTTGGTCATCCATTCCGCAGGACAGTTGAATTTGTGGATAGTCGCGGGCGAGCATATGCAGGCGGTTCGGGTCGCCGCTGCTTTCTTTGATGGCGCAGAAATTGGGGGACCGGCCTAAGCGATCAAGCGTTTCGGGATCCATGTTGACCGACATCCGACCGGGGTAATTGTACAGCATCGCAGGCAGGTTCGCGGCCTTGTCTATTGCCAGTGCATGCAGCGCGATCTCTCGGGCTGTGGGGTAGGCGTAAGGCGGCGTGGCGATCAGCAGGGCATCAGCACCTGCGGCTTTTGCGGCGATGGCGAACATCACAGAATCTTCGGTGCGAATAGCTCCGGTGCCGATAATCATCGGGAGGCGACCGTCGATAAGGGTCGCGGCGTGGGTCATCATCTCGAGCCGTTCATCAGTGGATTGCGCGTAATACTCGCCCGTCGTCCCTGCGATGATCAACCCGTGCACGCCAGCGTCGATCAGGAAATCGATGGTCTGCGCGAGCGCCTCTTCATTGAGGCTAAAGTCGTCGTGATAGGGCGTCACGACGGGGGTGTAGATACCTTCAAATTGCATGTTTAAGGTCTTTCATTTCGGTCAGATCAAGGGGGAGCGGGTCTGGCTGCACAAACCGTTCAATGCGGTCGCGGGACAGGTCCCAATGTTGCAGGGTTAGGTCGACAACCAAGGCCGGGTCTTGGTCCGCGATTGCGGTAATCATCGCATCATGTTGGTCTACGGTGCGCGTGACCAATACGGTCTCGGCGACTGACGTCGGTCGATAGAATGTCTGTGACAGTCGGGTGTGGTCAATCAGCATTCGGTTCAGGCTGGCCACAAGGTACGGATTATGCGCCATGGACCCGATTTCTGCGTGGAATGCATGATTATGTAGGGCCGCTGAAGTGGCGTCGCCAATCTTGGTGACACGGGCGAAATTCTGCTGGATGCTGCGCAGTTTTTCAAGTTGTGCGGTAGTCCGGTTTTCGGCTGCGAGCCGTCCAATGTTGGCATAGATCAAGGGGGCCGTTTGGAAGAACGTGCGCAGTGTTCCAAGGTCCATCGACGCGACTTTGGCGCCGCGGTTGTCTTCAATCGTCAGGATGCCTTCGCCTGATAACCGCTGTAAAACCTCGCGCAAAGGCGTGCGCGAAATACCATAACGGTCGCAAAGCCGCTTTTCGTCCAGATCGGTTCCGGGTGCGATATCCAGAGATAAAATGCGGTTGCGTAAATCATCAAGGCAGGTGGTTTTGGCAGAGCCAGACATGGGATAATTCCCCTTCCAACTGCATTGTATACGAAACATATACATAAAACCTAACGTAAAACCGACACCACAGTGGACTGCAATGTCGGAAATGTTGGTTTAGTTGGCGGCCTGCAAGATTGTTCGCGTTGGGAATGGAATATCGATTCCGCCCGCATCAAGCGCCTCTTTGACCTTCCGTTTCATATCGGCCTGATAAGCGAAATATTCGGTCCGGTCACACCAGACACGTACTAAAAAGTCGACGGAACTGGCGTTCAGCGTATTCACTTGAATGAATGGTTCAGGGTCCACATGACTACGAGGGTCGGCCATGATCGTGTCGCGAATGATCTGTTCTGCGTCGGCCAAATTGGCCCCATAGCCCACGCCAAATTCCCATTCGGCACGGCGGGTCGGGTAGGCAGAATAGTTGGTGATCGTATTGCCCCAGACCTGAGAGTTTGGGATAATGATTTGCACGTTCACGACCGACGCCAGCTCGGTAAAGTTCAACGTGATATCTTTGACCGTGCCCATCTTTCCGTTCACTTCAATAAAGTCATCAATCTTGATCGGTCGGAAAAAGATGATCATGACGCCAGCGGCCACGTTGGACAGGGTCCCTTGAAGCGCGAGGCCGATGGCCAGACCGGCGGCACCAATGACGGCGACGATAGATGTCGTCTGAATTCCAAATGTGTTGAGAATAAACAGAAACGAAAAGCCGATGATCACATAGCGGATGATGTTGCCCAGAAACTTAAACAGGGTGTCATCAAGGTGGCGGTATTTTTCGCCTAACTTGGTAATCCGGCGACCGACCCAACCCGCAATAACGAAGCCAACAAGCAGAATTGTGATCGCGCCCAAGACGCTTCCCACAATGGATGCCAAAAATTCTAGCGTCAGCAGGTCAGTCAGCGACTTGCCGCCCCAGATCGGAGTGTTGAGTAAATCTTGCACGTTATTCCTTTGCCAGCGCGTCCATTTTTGCGCCTAGTTTTGCATCCAATGCGGACAGTCCATCGACGTCATGTGTGATCAGCGTAACGTTAACCGTTTTATACACATTGGACCATTCGGGGTGGTGGTTCAGCTTTTCCGCCCACATTGCGGTTTGAGTCATAAAACCGAAAGCGTCAACAAAGTTCCGGAAGATATATGTTTTATGGATCGCATCGCGACCGTCTAGCATTGCCCACCCGTTGGCCAAAAGTGGATCAATCAAGTCGCGTCTTTGGGTATCTGTCAGTTTCATGGCTGTTCCTCTGGGGTGGATTTACGGAAGGGGCCGTAGCTTGTCAGCACTTCAATCTCATGGTCAACGGCATTGCGTTCTTCCACCAAATATCGGCCAACCGCGTCCCGAAACCCCGGATCGCCAAACCAGTGTAACGAATGGGTCGGGCAAGGCAGGTAGCCGCGCGCAAGTTTATGTTCGCCCTGCGCACCCGCCTCTACGCGGGCCATTTGGTGTTCGATAGCAAAGTCGATGGCGGTGTAATAACACAGCTCGAAATGCAAACAGTCGTGGTGTTCCGTGCAGCCCCAATACCGTCCAAAAAGCGTATCGCGACCGATGAAGTTCAACGCACCCGCAACAGGTTTTCCGTCGCGGATTGCAAGCACCAAAAGAATATCGTCGCGCAATGTCTTCTGGGCGAGGTCGAAAAATGCCCGTGTCAGATACGGCGTTCCCCATTTACGGTCGCCCGTGTCTTGGTAAAATTCCCAGAATGCATCCCAATGTTCGGGCTGGATCGCGTCGCCGGTCAGCATCACAATATCCCCGCCGAACCCTTGGGCGGCGGCCCGTTCGCGTTTAATGTTCTTGCGTTTACGGCTGGCCAATGTGGCAAGGAACCCGTCGAAATTCGCATAGCTCTCGTTGACCCAGTGAAACTGCTGTCCGATGCGGGGCATCAAGCCCAATTCTTCGCCCGCCAACGCCTCTGCCTCCGTGCAGAACGTCGTGTGTATCGATGACAGGTTGTTATTTGCCGCGATTTGCACGGCACCTTGGATCAACGCGCTCATGCCCACCGCATCGAACCCTTCGCGCGTCAGGAACCGCCTGCCAGTCGCCGGCGTAAACGGCACCGCAATTTGCAGTTTCGGGTAATATCGCCCGCCCGAATTTTCATATGCCTGCGCCCAGTTGTGGTCGAACATATATTCGCCCTGACTGTGCCCCTTGGCATAAAGCGGAGCAACAGCGATGACTTGCCCGCTTTGCTTGGCCTGTAGATATCGCGGCTGCCAGCCAGTATTTCCGCCGACCGATCCGCTGACTTCGAGGGCATGCAGAAACCTGTAGGTCGTGAACGGGTCCACCGGACGCCCATCTTGGGGACAGGCACACGCATCCCAATCGGCTTGTCCGATTTCCGTGATGGTCGGATGCGTGCTGATTTCAATCGCTTGGTCTGTCATGGGGTAACAGGTGGGCGTCGCTGGGCTTGGGTCAAGCCAGATACCCTTCGAAAGTGATGTTATCTGCGATTTTGCGGGCGCGGGCCTCGGCATTGGCTGATTTTACGGTCCAGCACAAGATCGCTGCCCCTGCAGATTTAAGCGTGGCCACAGGCGCGGACTCAAGATCGGCCTGATTGTGACTGATGAAACAGGACCTCGTCCGGCCGTAATCGGGAATGCCGCGCAGATGGTCACGAACTTGCGCAGGCAAAGTTGGCCAATCATCCGCTGAATAGGGATCTGTGACGATCCCGCGCGGCGTATCGGGCAACAGGCGTTGCAGTTCATCTACGGCATGTGGATTGAATGACATCACCGCAAACGGACCCGTGTAATCGAGTAAGACTTGCGCAGCAGCAACGCCCAATGGGCCGACGTTCGGACCCATCTGGCCGTCTTGGTCCTTGAATTCGATTAACAGAGGGACTTGACCCGTCACCTGATCCAACACCTGCGCAAGGGTCGGGATGCCGCCACCGTCGTGCAGTAGCGGGATCGCGCCAAGGTCTGCAGCGGTGCGCTGTGCAACTGGGCCTGTGGCGTCGGCCAATCGGCCCAGATCATAGTCGTGGAAGACCATAGGCACGCCATCAGATGATAGCTGCAGATCGATTTCAATCGCGTAGCCCGCCACAACCGCCGCCGCGATGGACTTGGTGCTGTTTTCAGCACGGCCCATGGCGGTGTCATGCAAAGCGCGGTGCGCAAACGGGCGATCAAAGAAGACGGCAGGTAGGGTCATTTTATCGCAAAAATGGCTTCAATTTCGACGGCAACGCCAAGCGGCAAGCTTGCAGCGCTGACAGCGGACCGTGCATGGCGCCCTTGATCGCCCAAAGCCCCGACAAGGAAGTCAGATGCGCCGTTGATCACCTTGGGTTGGTCGGTAAAGTCCGCGGTGGAGTTCACAAATCCAGTCAGCTTAATGACGCGGTCCAGCCGGTCAATATTGCCACCACAAGCCACCTTGAGCTGCGCAAGCAGGCTGATGGCACATGCACGCGCCGCCGCGGCCCCGTCTTCGACACTGAGGTCAGCGCCCAGTTTCCCCGTGATCAACCCGTCCGGTCCGGCCGAAATTTGGCCCGACACATAAACAGTGTTCCCGTCCACAACGAAGGGTACGTAGTTGGCCGCAGGCGCGGGGGCGTCGGGCAACGTGACGCCAAGCGTAGCGAGTTTAGCTTCGATCTGGGACATGAGATGGCTCCTTGATATGCATATTTGCGCCGACGCTAGCGGGCAATGCGACACGGTGCAATCACTGCTCGCGGAATGCTTTGGCGAAATAGTCGGCCAGCGGCTTGAGCAGGTAATCCATCGGGCTCCGGTCTGCTGTGCGCACGAACGCCTCCACGGGCATGCCGGGGATCAGGACCATGTCTTTGGGCAGCTTTTCAATCTCGCCTTGGTTCAACTGAACCTCTGCCTGATAATATGACACCTGCGTCGCATCATCGAGAAAGATGTCAGCAGACACCAGCGTGACGGTGCCCATCAATTCAGGGGTGCGCCGTTGATCAAATGCGGAAAATCGCAACGTTACATCCTGGCCAAGATGAATTTGGTCGATATCGGTTGGCTGCACTTTGGTCGCGATGACCAGTGGGCGGTCTTGGGGCACCAAGAACATCACAGGCTCGGCGCCACGAATGACGGATTGTTCGGCGAACACCTGCATCCCGTATACAATGCCGGAGACAGGCGCGCGTAGGTCAAGCCGGTCAAGCTGTTGGCGCAGGGTGCGGCGGCGCTCGGACAGTTCCAATTCGTTATATTGCATATCCCGCAAGCGCGTAATCGCCTCTTCGCGGCGGGTCGAGGCAAGGGTCAGAATCTGGATCTCAATCTCGGTCCGTCGTTCAGCGGCTTGCGCAGCAGACGCCGTTAGCTCGCCGACGCGGCCGAGCAAATTCGCCTCTTCACGTTGCAACGCAAGCACGCGGCTTGCTTGGATCAGCTGCTGCTTTAGCAACGTCTGCTGGTCGGTCAGTTCGCGTTGGATCAGGTCGCTTTGGGTGGTGAGCGCTGTTTGTTGTGCTGCGATCCCTGACATCTGGCTCGAAATTTGGGCGCGTTGTTGTTGCAACTGCGCGATCGCACGCATGTTGCTTTCCAAGCGGGCCTCAAACAGGCGGGTTTGACCCGCGACGAGCGACGCACCTTGTGGGACATCGGACAGCAGCGGATCGAACGTTAACGCCGTTTCACCGTCGCGTTCAGCCTCCAACCGTCCACGGCGCGCCATGATTTCAAACAGTTGCCCTTCAACGACGGCCAGTTCGGATTTTAGCAGCGACGCATCGAGCCGGATCAGGGTGTCGCCCTTGACCACCGTGTCCCCTTCTTGGACCAAGATCGCGTCGACGACACCGCCGTCGGGATGTTGAATGACTTGGCGGTTACGGTCGACTTCGATTTGGCCGGATGTGATAACCGCCCCCGAGATCTGCGCCATGACGGACCATGTGCCAAAGCCACCGACCAGCACCAACAGTGCAATCAGGCCAAGCGTCATCGGGGCGGTCGTGGACCACCGTTGTTTTGGATTGTCAGATGGGTTCGTCATGATACGCCTGCACCTTTGCCCGCCGCTTTGATAATTTCGTCGCGGTTTTTGGTCACTTGTTTAAGGACTTCATCCTTGGGGCCGTAAGCCCGCTTTGTGCCCTCTTCGAGCACCAGCAATGTATCGCAATGGAAAATCGCGTCCGGCCTGTGGGCCATGACAAACACGATCCCGCCTGCGGCTTTCTGCTGTTGCACGGCAGAGTTCAAAGCCGCTGATCCGGTGTTATCAAGGTTCGAGTTTGGCTCGTCGAGCACCAGCACAACAGGATCGCCGTACATGGCCCGTGCCAGCCCGACCCGTTGGATTTGGCCACCCGACAACTGCCCGCCGTTGGATGCCACGCGGGTGTCGTACCCGTCTGGCAACCGCAGGATCATTTCATGTGCATCCGCCTTTTTCGCGGCCGCCACGACCAGCGCATCGTCAGGGGTCAGCGACATACGGGCGATATTTTCTTTGATTGTGCCGTCAAATAATTGAACGCGCTGCGGCAAATACCCGATGTGTTGGCCCAGCACGTCAGGATCATATTGGTCCAACGCAGCGCCATCGAGCCGGATTTTTCCGCCTGCGGGCTTCCAGACGCCCGTCAATGCGCGCGCGAGCGTCGATTTTCCTGCCCCTGACGTGCCGATGATGCCCACCGCTTGTCCTGGTTCAACGTTAAAGCTGATGGTGCGCAACGTCGCTTGCTGACCACCTGGCGGAAGCATGGTCACTTGATCGGCGACCAGTCGCGCAGTCGGCTTTGGCAGGGTAGTGCGTTTCGGTTCTGGCGTAATCGCACCCAAGAGGATCGCCAATTTGCCCCAACCTTCGCGGCCCTTTTGGTACACGGCCCATTGGTTCACGATCATCTCGATCGGGGCAAGCCCACGACCAAGCAGGATGGACCCAGCGATCATCGCACCAGGTGTCAGTTCGCCCTGCAAAACCAAATAGGCCCCAAGGCCAAGCATCGCAGACTGCAGGAATAGGCGGAACGCTTTGGTCATCGCGGTGAACGTGCCAGATGCATCGGTGGCCGCGATTGTGGCGTCCAGCGATGCACCGCGTGCAATCTGCCAACGGTCAAACGCGGACCCGCGCATGCCCAGTGAATGGACCATTTCGCTTTCGCCACGGATTTGCGCACCCAATTGTTCGGACGCAAATGTAGCGGCGTTGGCGTCTTGCAACGGGCCTTTGGTGGTGGCTTGGTTGGCAAGTGCCACAAGGATCAGTGCGAATGCACCGACCAAGGCCAGCAGGCCCATCAGTGGATGAAAGATAAAGATGCCAAGGAAGAATAGCGGTGCCCATGGCAGATCAAACAGCGCCATCAGGGCAGGGGATGTGATCAGGCGTTGAACGGCCTCGAGGTCACGCAGGCCAGTTGCAGCCTCGCGCGGGGCGCGGTTCAGGGTTGTGGCTTTAAGGACGGCGGAAAATACGCGGCGGTCCATTTTGGCCTGAAACCGTGCGCCGATCCGGCCCATCACGCGGGAACGAACAAAGTCGAGAATACCCATGCAGGCGTAAAGGAAACCCACAAGCACCGACAACGCGATCAACGTCTCAAGGCTGCGGCTGCCCAAAACACGATCATAAACGTTTAACATATATAGCGGGCCAGTGAGCATTAGCATGTTCACAAAAAAGCTGAATACGGCAACCATCCAGTAAAGCATACGGCTTTCGCGGCGGGCACTTAGTAATTCGGCCCTGCCTCGGGCGGTGAGTTCATCGGACATGCGCGTAATTTCGCCTTTGGTATTATTGTCTGCTTGTTGTTTTGCGCCAAATTACGCAGAAAACCCACCGATGTTAATGCGTTATCTGATAACAGTGCATTTTCATCGCCAGAGTGTCATAATGGGGATATATCCGCTGCTGAACGCCGCCTTTAGTCAAAGTGTATTTTAGAATGATGAAGATTTCCGCCGCTGTTTTGGTCGTAACCGCCCTGCTTGGGGCCTGCTCGCCTGCGCCGCAGGGCGTGTCGGTGCATGATCCTTACGAGGTTCAAAACCGCCGCGTCCATGCGTTTAACAAATCGGTGAGTGATACATTCTCAGGCGCAGGCGCAGGCGGTGGATCAGGTGATGCGGTCCCGACTGAGCTGACCGACCGCGTTGTTAATTTTGGTGATAACGTTAGCCTGCCGGGCATGGTGCTGAACGGGCTGCTGCAAGGCGACTTAGACGGTGCGGTTACGAATTCTGTCCGCTTTGCGATCAACACAACTGTTGGCTTGCTGGGTCTGTTTGACCCCGCCGACGCCATGGGTGTCACCGAGCAGGAAACCGACTTTGGCGAAACCCTCGCTGTTTGGGGCGTGCCGGAAGGGGCGTATCTGGAACTGCCTCTCTTTGGCCCGTCAACCGAACGCGCCCTTGCTGGCCGTATCGTGGATATGCTCATCGACCCGCTGGACTCCGTGGGTACCAAGGAACAAATCGAATATGGCACAGTCGGCAAACTTGCGGCCCGTGTTATCAAAGTGACCCAAGCAGGCGACACCATCGACAGTGTCCTGAATGACAGCGCCGACAGCTATACGCAGCTGCGGCTGATCTATTTGCAAAACCGCCGTTTTGAATTGGGCACCACGCCGCCCGAAGACGCGGTTGACCCCTACGATGACATTTTCGGAGATCAATAATATGACCCTTATGACCCGCCGTGCCCTGATGGCTGGTGCCGCCGCCGTTGCGTTCCCGATGCCCAGCTTTGCCCTGTCCGCGCCTGCAGCCCAAGAGCTGGTCACAAGGTTGGTTGCAGACGTGAACACGGTCATCAGTTCAGGTAAGTCGGAAGCAGGCATGGTTGCCGATTTCGCCAATATTCTTAATCGCCACGCTGATGTGCCCACGATTGCGCGCTATTGCCTTGGGGCTGATGCACGGGCTGCATCTGCATCCCAGATGGCGGCTTATACGCCTGCGTTTGCCAACTATATCGCCACCAAATACGGACGTCGCTTCCGCGAATTCATCGGCGGCGAAATCACTGTGCAGGGCGCGCTCCCGGTCAAAAGCTGGATCGAAGTCGAGACAACGGTGCTGTTGCGCGGACGGTCCCCGTTGCGGATGGACTGGCATGTGTCGGATCGGTCCGGCAAGCATGTCTTCTTTAACTTCATCATCGAGGGCGTGAATATGCTGTTGACGGAACGGGCAGAGGTCGGCGCGATGCTCGACCGTCAGCGTGGTGATCTGGACATGCTGACTGCTGAAATGCGTGCCGTATGAACCGGCTGGCAATCGCAATGGTCGTTTTGCCGGGCGTCGTGCTGGCTGGCCCGTTTGACGGCGTCTATAAGCAAACCGCCAATGCGGAATGTTCCCTCATCGGCGTCGATGGCGGATCGCTGCAGATCAAAGACGGCATCTTTTACGGCGTTGAAGTCGAATGCCGGATGACACGTCCGGTGAATGTCGTGGACATGGACGCGATACTTTACACCATGCAATGCACAGGCGAAGACACGGTCTGGACAGAACGTGCAATGCTGATGGACGACAAGCAGGCTGAAGGCCTTATTATGGTCTGGAACGGCTATGCATTCAGGTATGATCGCTGTGCGGACGACGCCAGCTAATCAATCTCCGCCAAGGATATTGTCAAGCACATCCATCAACACCTGATCAGCGACCTCGTCTGTGGTGCCACCACCCAAAACCGAGTTGCTCGTGGCATTTCCAGGGGCTTGCATCGGCAACGGCGTTGGTTGCTGGTCAGCCAACACACGGGTCATGGTTTCGCGCCAGATTTCCGCAGGAAGACCGCCGCCCGTCACGCCAGTTAAGGGCCGGTTGTCGTCGTACCCCATCCAAACGCCAGTTACATAATCGCCTGTGAAGGCAATGAACCACGCATCGCGCGCAGCTTGGGTCGTGCCGGATTTACCTGCAATGTCCCAACCGTCGATCTGGGCACGGGTGCCTGTCCCCTCTGCCACAACCCGCGACATCATCCACGTCAGTTCGCGCGCGGCCTTTTCTTGGATCACACGTTCACCGATGCCGGTGCCGGTGCTGTCCATCAATGGCTCATCGTCGCCTTGAAACCGCAGCTCGATAAGCCCGTAAGGGGTCACGGATGACCCGCCGTTCAGAATGCCTGCAAATGCACCTGTCATTTCAATCAACGTGCTTTCCGACACGCCAAGCGCCAGCGCAGGGCCAGCCGCCAGATCGCTCTCAATACCGAAACCAGTGGCGACATTGCGCACAATCTCGCGGCCCATTTGTTCGGACAAAATTACGGCAGGGATGTTACGGCTTTCGGTTATGGCTTGGGTCAGTGTGATCGGCCCCTTGAATTTGCGGTCATAGTTGGCGGGGCACCATTCGCCGGACCCGCGCACGGTCCAACAGGTTGGCGCATCATCGACCAGATCGTTGGGCGACATGCCAAGGTCCAACGCGGTTGCGTAAACGAATGGCTTAAATGCCGATCCGGTTTGGCGGTTGGCTTGGGTTGCACGGTTAAATGCGCCTGCGACGGTGTTGTCGCGGCCACCGACCATGGCACGCACGGCGCCATCGGCGGACATGACGACGATCGCGGCTTGTGCCTGTGACCCTGCTTTGACTTCATTGTCGAACACCCACTGCAAGCCGTCTTCGGCTGCACGTTGGATGCGCTGGTCGAGGGTGGTCTTGATGATGACGTCTTCTGTCGTGTTGCGGGTGAAAAATTCAGGACCAGATGCCATGACCCAATCGGCGAAATAGCCACCGGCCTTTTGCTCAGCCGCAGCCGACAGGGTCGCCGGGCTCGCACGGGCCTCGGATGCGGCGGATTTGGATAAATACCCTTGGGCTTCCATTAAGTTGACAACAACGGCGGCGTATTGCTGGGCGCGCACAAGATCGCGTGTGGGGGCACGGCTGGAAGGGGCGGGCAGCAAGCTTGATAGCATTGCGCCCTCGGCTGGGGTGACCTCGGCGGCTGATTTGCCGAAATACCGCTGCGCTGCAGCCTCGAACCCTCTGCTGCCAGCACCCAGATAGGCACGGTTCAGGTAAATGGTCAGGATTTCGTCCTTGGTGTAGGCGACTTCCATGCCCATCGCGAACACGGCTTCTTTGACCTTGCGCCAGAGGGTCGTGCGGCGACAGTCGGCTTCATAGTCGCGCTCGGTCGCCCAAGTGTCGGGATCGTAGGGGGTGCCAAGGCACAACAATTTCGCCACCTGCTGGGTGATGGTGGACCCCCCGTTACCAGACAACGGGCCACGCCCTGCACGCAAGTTAATGCGGACGGCAGACGCGATACCGCGCGGTGAAATACCAAAGTGGCGGTAGAACCGTTTGTCCTCTGACGCGACAACGGCGTTTTTAAGATGGGACGACACTGTGTCAGTCGTGATCATGCCGCCGAACTGATCGCCACGCCACGCGTATACCGCGCCGCGCCCGTCGGTCATTTTAACAGAGCCACGCGCGCGCCCGTCGATAATAGTATTAATGGGGGGCATTTGGCTTGCAAAAAAATAGATACCAATGCCAAGGATTAGGCCCACTACAGCGGCACTGCGCCATGTTATTTTCCAGATCAGGCGCAGCACAAAGCCAATGGCACCCAAGAAGATCCCAATCAACCAGCCGATAGGGCCACGCGTTGGTTTGCGCTTGGTAGGCTTACGCTTTGCTGCGGGCTTTTTCGCAGGCACCGTTTTGGAATAGCGTTTGTCTGCCACAAGTGGCCCGCGTTTTTGGTTGTTACTCATGCTCTGCCTACTGACATTTGTGCCTATTTTTTCCAATGATAGCGTGTTGTGTTCCGCTTGTAGAGAGCGGTAAGTCGCCCACGTAATTTTGAACATGCTCAAAAATTAAGCAATCGTGCTTATTTGTGCAAAAATTGTGCGATTGCGCAGAATTTTCGCGAAAACCTTTCCCGTGAATCATTGCTGCACCTGCAGCATCGCGCTTGTCTATCCCCAAGCAGGTCAGCGCAAATGCAGGCCAGCATCAGATGAGCGAAGGGGAACACACGTGAAAATGATCATCGCAACAATCAAACCGTTCAAACTGGAGGAGGTCCGCGAAGCGCTGACCACCATCGGCGTGCGCGGCATGATGGTGTCGGAAATTAAAGGGTTCGGCACGCAGTCGGGCCATACCGAAATTTACCGTGGCGCTGAATATGCCGTGAATTTCGTGCCGAAGGTCAAACTAGAGATCGTCGTGACCGAAAGCATGGCCGAACAGGTTGTCAGCACTATCGCCACAACCGCGAGGACCGACAAAATCGGCGACGGCAAGATTTTCGTGCTCGATGTTGAAA
Source organism: Yoonia sp. (assembly GCA_023955335.1). GTDB lineage: Bacteria > Pseudomonadota > Alphaproteobacteria > Rhodobacterales > Rhodobacteraceae > Yoonia. The sequence goes on along the minus strand of JAGSGF010000011.1, from coordinate 6,198 downwards.
GCGCTGTGCGGGTGCGCACCGGCGATATCAACGACGATGCGCTGTAAGCAGATAAAGAGGAAAGACAAACAATGACACTCCGTAAAACAATGATGGTCGCCGCAGCCGCAACGCTGCTCCCGACGCTCGCGCTGGCGCAAGACGCCGCCGCGACGACCTTTGACGAGATCGGCCCATATATTCTAACAACGCTGCTGTTCCTTGTGGCGGGGTTCCTTGTGTTCTTCATGGCTGCTGGTTTTGCCATGCTGGAAGCAGGCCTCGTGCGGTCCAAGAACGTGGCAATGCAGCTGACCAAAAATATCGCACTATTTGGCATCGCATCAATTGCGTATTGGGCCATTGGGTTTAACCTGATGTATCCTGGTGATGGATGGTCCATTGCGGGCTGGTTGGGTCCATTCTTTTCGATCACAACGCTGGAGCCTGTCGGCCTTGCTGCGGCTGACGCAACGCTTGACTATGCATCTGTCGCATCTGACTTCTTCTTTCAGTTGATGTTTGTTGCGGCGACTGCGTCTATCGTTTCTGGCGCGCTTGCTGAGCGTATCAAGCTATGGCCATTCCTTGCCTTCGTCGCGATCCTGACCGGTGTTCTTTACCCGATCTCTGGATCTTGGCAGTGGGGCGGCGGATGGTTGTCCGAAGCTGGCTTTTCTGACTTTGCCGGTTCAACTGTTGTTCACTCTGTTGGTGGCTGGGCTGCTTTGGCTGGCGCGATCGTATTGGGCCCGCGTTTGGGCAAGTACAAAGATGGTAAAACCATTCCGATGCCAGGATCTAACCTTGCGCTTGCGACATTGGGTATGTTCATCCTGTGGCTTGGCTGGTTTGGCTTCAATGGCGGGTCGCAGCTTGCTGCTGGTACAGTTGGCGATATCACTGACATTGGCCGTATCTTTGCGAACACCAATATGGCGGCTGCGTCAGGTGCGGTTGTTGCGCTGATCGTTACGCAGCTGATGTATAAGAAAGCTGACCTCACAATGGTCTTGAACGGCGCGCTTGCCGGTCTGGTGTCCATCACGGCGGAGCCGCTTGCACCGTCCTTGTTCGGTAGCCTTTTGACAGGTGCTGTTGGTGGTGTGATCGTGGTTGTGGCTGTCCCATTGTTGGATAAGTTCAAGATCGATGATGTTGTTGGTGCCATCCCTGTTCACCTGCTTGCAGGTATCTGGGGTACGCTGGCTGTCGGTTTCTATACAGGCGACTTTGGTGCGCAAATAACCGGCATCCTTGCTTATGGTATCTTCACATTCGTGGCGAGCCTCGTGATCTGGTACATCTTGAAGATGGTCATCGGTATCCGTGTGAGTGAAGAAGCTGAAATCAACGGCTTGGACATGTCCGAGTTGGGAATGGAAGCCTACCCAGAGTTCTCAAACGGCTAGTCCTCGTTCCTTTCTAAACCTCAAGATTAACCCGAGCGTTCGCGCTCGGGTTTTTTGGTGCGCGATGGGTTAAAACCCATCCTACGCAATCAGGCGCAAGATTTTCCGGTCTTATTGCAATTTTACGCAAGAAGTTATCACAATTATCCGATTTTATGACGCACTGTGCAAAGACATTCCCTGTCAGACGCGCAAATCTTCGCAAGACAAGACGAATCTTATATACAGACCGGAGCTGCCCCATGATCCAGACACCATATCTTTTGTTCCTCGGCGACGCGCCTGATCAACTTGCCGCCAAAGTGGCCCAAGGTATCAAGGATTGGCGTCCAGAAAACGCTGTTGGCCAGTTCCGTATGCCCGCATGTGGCACCACCGTCGGTCTTCAGGACATGACGTTGGAAGAAGGCCTTGCGGCTGGTGCAAAGACCCTCGTGATTGGTGTCGCTAACCGTGGTGGTTACATTTCCGCTGAGTGGAAAGAGATTCTGGTCCAAGCCCTGAACATGGGCTACGACATCGCCTCTGGTCTGCACAATTTGCTACGCGACGAGAACGAGCTGATGGCCGCCGCCCGCGTTAATGGGCGCACTTTGTTTGACGTGCGTATCCCATCCGTCGCCTATCCAATTGCGACTGGCAAAAAGCGGACTGGCAAGCGTTGCCTCGCAATCGGCACCGATTGTTCCGTCGGCAAGATGTATACGGGTCTTGCGATGGACACCGAGATGCAAGCGCGCGGCATGAAATCCACGTTCCGCCCGACTGGTCAGACAGGTATTTTGATCACAGGTGGCGGCGTGCCGTTGGACGCTGTGATTGCTGATTTCATGGCCGGTGCGGTTGAGTATCTGACGCCAGACAATGATGCAGATCACTGGGATCACATCGAAGGGCAGGGCAGCCTGTTCCACGTGTCGTATTCGGGCGTGACCATGGCGCTGATCCACGGCGGCCAGCCTGATGCATTGATCCTTTCGCATGAACCAACCCGCACGCATATGCGCGGTTTGCCAGACTATACCCTGCCATCGCTTGAGGCGCTGCGCGATATGGCTTTGCCGATTGCCCGCATTGCCAATCCGACCTGCAAAGTCGTTGGCATTTCGGTGAACACTCAGCATTTGGCTGATGATAAGTTCGAGGCATATCTGGCCGAGGTCGAGGCCCGCATGGGTCTGCCAGCAGTTGACCCGTTCCGTCAGGGTGCTACCCGTTTGGTTGATGCCTTGGCTGATATCTGATCTGGATTGGCCCTACGGGGCCAGTCCGACCCTATCAGCAAGGATACTGAACTACCAAAGAGGTGATGTGATGCGCATCGAAGTAACGCGGGATGTATTCCGGCTTGCCCAAGTGTTTACGATTTCGCGCGGCTCGCGCACGCAGGCGGATGTTTTGACGGTGTCTGTGACAACTGATGGTGCGACAGGGCAAGGCGAATGTGTGCCCTATGCGAGGTATGGCGAGACGTTGAACAGTGTGACGGCCCAGATCAAAGGGTTCACAGGCGTTTGGGCTGATTTGCCGGATGCTTTGCCAGCCGGTGCCGCCCGCAATGCGCTTGATTGTGCGTTTTGGGATCATGCGGCCAAGGCTGCGGGTGTCCGCGTCTGGGACTTGCTGAAACTGCCTGCGCCGCGTCCGGAGATCACGGCATACACGCTGTCGCTTGATACACCTGATGCGATGCAAGCACAGGCCGCACAGAATGCGGCGCGTCCGTTGCTGAAGATTAAGCTGGGTACGCCTGACGATATGGCGCGGTTAGAGGCCGTCCGCCGTGGCGCCCCGGATAGCCGCATTATCGTGGACGCCAACGAAGGCTGGAGCGCCGAAGTGTACGCCGATCTTGCCCCGCATTTGATCCGCCTTGGTGTGCAGATGGTCGAACAGCCACTGCCAGCGGGTGCCGATGATATGTTGGCCGAGATTGCCCGCCCGCTGCCTGTCTGCGCTGATGAGTCCTGCCATGACTGCGCGTCTTTGCCCGCGTTGCGCGGCAAATACGATATGGTGAATATCAAGCTGGATAAAACCGGCGGCCTGACCGAAGCGCTTGCGCTGAAGGCTCAGTCGATTGCGGAAGGCTACCGCGTGATGGTTGGCTGCATGGTCGGATCGTCGCTTGCCATGGCCCCCGCGACCATTCTGGCGCAAGGTGTGGCATTCACGGACCTTGACGGTCCACTGCTTTTGGCCGAGGACCGTGCCGAGCCTTTGATATTTGACGCGGCGGGGGTCCACGCACCAACCGCCGGACTATGGGGATAACCAAAATGCGCACAGTATATTTGAACGGTGATTACGTCGCTGAAAACGAAGCTAAGGTATCGATCTTTGATCGCGGGTTCCTGATGGCCGATGGGGTCTATGAGGTGACGACCGTTCTTGACGGTAAACTGATCGATTTTGACGGGCACGCCATCCGGCTGAGCCGGTCGCTGTCCGAGCTTGGCATGGGCAACCCGATTTCCAAGGATGACCTGCTCGAGGTTCACCGCGAATTGGTCCGTCTGAACGAGATTGACCAAGGCATGATCTATTTGCAGATCACACGCGGCGCGCCTGACGACCGTGACTTTGCCTATCCGCCAGCGGACACGCCGCAGACGATTGTGCTGTTTACGCAAAACAAACCGAACCTCGCCGATAACCCCGTTGCCAAAAAGGGCATCAAGGTTATCAGCATCGAAGATCAGCGCTGGGCCCGGCGCGACATCAAGACGGTTCAGCTGCTATACCCCTCGATGGGCAAGATGATGGCCAAGGCTGCGGGCTGTGATGATGCATGGATGGTTGAAGACGGTCACGTGACCGAGGGCACATCAAACAACGCCTATATCATCAAGGGCAACACGATTATCACGCGCCACTTGGGCAACGAGATTTTGCACGGGATCACCCGTGCAGCCGTATTGCGGTTCGCGAAAGAAGCCCAAATGCAGGTCGAAGAGCGCAGCTTTACGATTGCAGAAGCTCAAGGCGCGGACGAGGCGTTTATCACATCCGCCAGCACATTCGTGATGCCTGTGGTCGAGGTGGACGGCTCCGCTGTTGGCACTGGCGAGGTTGGCCCGGTCGCCACACGCCTGCGCGAAATATATCTAGAAGAAAGCCGCAAGGTCGCGGTTTAAACTGACCAAACTAAAAGGGCCGCTGGGGTGATCCAACGGCCCTTTTTTTAGCCCGAACTGCTTGAATGCGGTTAGGGAGTAACGTTCGTATTTGTGACGCTGACATTGCTCGCGCTCAGCGCGCTAGGGTCCACACCGACCAAGAAAACAGCAACACTGCCGTCCACAAGCACGTTGGTACCCGCCCCGCCTGAGGCCACAGCGTAGGTAACAGTCGGCACAGCATCCAAGGCAATTGATACGTCAACATTCAGCTGCTCTGTTGCCGGATCAAAGTCGTCGATGGCCACAGCGTTTGCCGCAGGATCGGTTAGGTCGAGATTGAACTCGTCAGTCCCGGTGCCACCCACGAGCGCATCGCCACCGTCTGCAAAGAAAGTGTCATCGCCTGCGCCGCCGAATACGGTGTCAGCTGCATCGTTTGCAGGGCCAGCTGTATTCAGGATGTCGTTCCCGTAGCCGCCATAAAATTCGTCAAACCCACCGCCGCCAATGATCGTATCAGCACCAAGGCCGCCCATGACGCTATCGTCGCCCAAGCCAAGCGTGACTGTGTCGTCACCAGACCCTGCAATCACATCCATGTCGCGGCCAACGGTGTCTTCACCCGCAGCAAAGCTGATGACATCATCACCGTCAAACCCAATCACACGGTCACCAAATTCGCCAATTTCGAGCGTGTCGGCTTCAACTGTACCAAAGATTGCCGGTGCTTTAGGGTTGTCGATGGCGCCTTCTGAAAGTTCTGTGACGCCTTGCATGATGACCACAACATCACCATCAAGCAGCACATTTGTGCTTTCGCCATCTTCGGTCAGTGCGGTCGTAATCCGTTCCTGGATGACAAAGCCACCGTCGCCGTCGCGCAGGAACAACGTATCGCCATCAGCGAAATCGGTAATAGTTACGGCGTCGCCTTCAGCGTCTGTGACAACCTGAAAACGGTCTTCGCCCGCGCCACCAGTGACTGTGTCACCATCATCGACAAACATTACGTCGTTGCCAAATCCGCCGAACACGGTGTCGGCAGTATCTTGGGATGTCTCGTCATCAATCGAGTTGATCCGGTCGTAACCTGTGTCACCATAGATCGTGTTGCTGCCAAGAGCATCAACCAGAATGTCGCGGCCTTCGCCACCACGGATCAGATCATCGCCTTCCATCCCTGCTGTGTCAAAGCTACCGTCTGCGCCCAACTCAACCGTTTGGTCGGCACCGGCACCAAGGAAAATACTGTCATCACCGGCACCGCCGGACGCCATGTCATCACCATCGTTCAGGAATAAATAATCTGTAACGTCCGTACCTGTGGTCGTGTCGTCTCCGGCACCAAATGATTCGCGATTTAGCTCTGGATTAGGGTCATCGGGTGCGGGTTCGGATGTGTCATCATCACCGCCGAAATCCACAAAAAGGGCCAATCCCAGCAATGCCAGAATTGGCAATAACATCATTTCCATCGAAATTCTCCCGAACACATAAATACTATACGATTCTAATATACTCGGAGTCCTTGATTACCCGACTTTTGTATTGACGGACTGAGCGAATGGGATTCAGGTGCGCTGTCGCACGGCGGCTACGCGCGGATCGGTCGCCCCGGGCTTGAGGGTCTCGCCCGCGGCTATTTGCTCCCAGCCGTCCGACGCCTGGTAGCTGCGATAACGCGC
>JAGSGF010000020.1 GCA_023955335.1 Yoonia sp. | reverse complement strand
GCCGTCAATCGAATCGTACGCTTGAAAATCGCCAAAGTACTTGGTGATCGCAGCTGTCAATGTGGTCTTGCCGTGGTCAACGTGGCCAATTGTGCCGATGTTAACGTGCGGTTTATTACGTTCAAACTTTGCCTTAGCCATTTTGCTAGCACCCTATAATTGTGAGAGGCCACCATGGCCCGTTTCAACATCGCGGGCGATCTATTCTGGATTGAGGTAAAATGCAAGAGGGGTCGGTAAAACGCCAAGGGCGGTTTAGCTGAATTTGTTGTTTTTCGGGAACCCGTAGGGTGGCCGTTTACCAATGCCGCCGCGCGCCGCTTTCCATTCCGTCATGTCAGATTCGGTGCGGGTTTTACCCCCACCCATCGGCCATGACAGCCCATCCGCGATCGGGAAGGTCGTGATATCGGCCAGACCGCCATCAATTTCCAGCGTTCCTTGGCGCCCGCGTGCTGATTTGTATTTCTGCAAACGGACACCCTTGCCACGTCCCATTTCAGGCAATTCGTCAAGCGCGAAGACCAAAAGCTTGGCGTTCTCGGACGCCACAGCAACATGGTCTCCATTGACCCGCTTACAGACCTTCGCCACACCGTCGCCAACGTTCAGCACCTGTTTGCCCGCACGGGTTTGCGCGATCACGTCATCTTCTGGCACGACAAAACCGTTGCCCGCATCAGACGCCACCAAAAGCCGCATGCCCGATTGGTGCACGATGATGTCAACAATTTCGGATTCGTTGGGCAAATCGACCATCAGCCGCAGCGGTTCGCCCATGCCCCGCCCACCGGGCAAGTTGGACGCGCCAACGGTATAGAATCGGCCATTTGACCCGAAGACCAAAAGCCTGTCAGTGGTTTCCGCGTGGAAAATAAAACGCGGCCCATCGCCGTCTTTGAATTTCAGCTCGCGGGTTAAATCGATGTGGCCCGTCATGGCACGGACCCAGCCCATCTGGCTGCAAACTACCGTGATAGGTTCGCGGTCGATCATCGCCTCAAGCGGGACTTCGACAACTTCGGCAGCTTCGGCAAATTGGGTGCGGCGTGCGCCACCAACGCTGTTGCGGCCAAATTGTTTGCGTGTCTCGCGGAGCTGTTCGGCCACTTTGGCCCACTGAATTTCTTCGCCTTCAAGCAGGTCTTCCAGCTCGGCACGCTCTAACATCAGCGCATCGCGTTCTTTGACCAGCTCGATCTCTTCCAAACGGCGCAGGGACCGCAGGCGCATGTTCAGGATGGCTTCAGCCTGTACTTCGGACAGGGATAACTCTGGATCGGCACCAGCCACGATCGGCGATTTATAGTCGGCCTCGGCCATTGCGCGCGGATGATCCAGCGACCAATCTTCAATCATCATCGCCCGCTTGGGTTCGTCATCATAGCGAATGATGTCGATCACACGGTCAAGATTAAGGAACGCGACAATAAAGCCTTCGAGGACTTCAAGCCGGTGGTCAATCTTGTCCATCCGGTGCTGGCTACGGCGGATCAGAACATCACGGCGGTGATCAAGGAAGGCGCGAAGCACTTCTTTGACAGAACAAACCTTCGGCGTCAGGCCATCGATCAGCACGTTCATGTTCAGGCTGAACCGCGTTTCCAAATCGGAATTGCGGAACAGCATACCCATCATCATTTCAGGGTCGACAGTTTTGGCGCGCGGCTCAAGTACGATGCGGATATCTTCGGCGGATTCGTCACGCACATCAGCAAGCAGCGGGACCTTTTTGGTCTGAATGATCTCGGCCAGCTTTTCGATCAGCTTGGATTTCTGAACCTGATACGGGATCTCGGTGACGATGATTTGCCACTGACCGCGACCCAGATCTTCGATGTCCCACTTGGCGCGCAAACGGAACGAGCCGCGACCTGTGCGATACGCCTCCGCAATGTTTTCGCGTGGCTCGACAATGGTACCGCCAGTTGGAAAATCAGGGCCCGGAATATACTCCAGCAAAGTTTCGTCGCGGGCGTTTGGCGATTTGATCATGTGCAAACACGCGTCAAGCAGTTCATGCAAGTTATGCGGCGGGATGTTCGTCGCCATACCAACCGCAATCCCTGTGGACCCATTGGCCAAAAGATTCGGGAAGGCCGCAGGGAACACAACAGGTTCTTCGAGCGTTCCATCATAGTTCGGACGGTAATCGACCGCGTTTTCGGTCAGCCCCTCCATCAACGCCTCGGCGGCGGCGGTCATGCGGGCTTCGGTATATCGGGCGGCCGCAGGGTTATCACCGTCGATATTACCAAAGTTACCTTGGCCGTGTACCAGCGGATAGCGGACGTTAAAATCTTGGGCCAAACGGGCCATCGCGTCGTAAATCGCGGCGTCACCATGCGGGTGATAGTTGCCCATCACGTCGCCAGAAATTTTAGCAGACTTACGAAAACCACCGTTGCTGGCCAGCTTAAGCTCGCGCATCGCATACAAAATCCGGCGGTGGACGGGCTTTAGACCATCACGCGCATCAGGCAAAGCACGGTGCATAATCGTCGACAGCGCATAGGTCAGATAGCGGTCACCGATGGCCCGGCGCAAAGGCTCGGTAAGGTCCGTTGGCTCGGTTTCTGGGGATGTCGTTTCTTCGCTCATTGGATTGGTGTAGCCGCGCCACCGTTGCGCGTAAAGATCAGATACGGGGAACCAAGCAGAGATTTTCCCTGATCTCAAATCAAACCGCAGCCCGTAGGTTTGGTATGCACACGAATATGACACATCGACCCGGAGGGTCAGGACTATGGGCAAATTTATTATCGGCACTTTTTTGTTGCTGGGCTTTGGATTTTACGAGCTGTCCGGTGGCGCCGACTTTGAACCAGACGTCCGCCCAATCGCGCCAACAGTCATCGCAACAACATCGCTGGCGATCGTGCCGTTTGACGCGCCCGTCGTCACCCGTGCTGCCCTAGAAACCGCACCACTTGTTGCAATCGAAGACGCCGAAGTGATCACCGCATTGCTTGAAGTTGCACCGTCTGCTGCAGAAAGTCCCGTTGCTGTCGTCGACGTCCGTCAGATTGCGGGCAAGCGTGTGAACATGCGGTCTGGCCCCGGCACCAACTACGGTGTGCTTGATACGCTGACACGCGGGATGCAAACTGAAGTGCTCGAGGTGAACGCCAATGGCTGGGCGCGTGTCCTGATCACAACCACCGGCCAAATCGGTTGGATGGCAGAGCGTTTACTGACAAACGGCTAAGCCCTTGCCACCCCAACAGGGTCGCGCCACAACGGGCCCATGACACAAAAAACAATTCTGATCACCGGCTCATCCTCAGGGATCGGCTATGACGCAGCCCACGGCTTCCGGGCCTTGGGCTTTCGCGTTTTTGCAAGCTGCCGTGCGCAAGCCGATTGCGACCGCCTGATCGCCGAAGGGTTTGATAGCCCGCTAATTGACTACGCCGATAGCGACAGCATTGCGTCTGGAGTGGTCGAAGTTCTGGCGGCAACGGGCGGCACATTGGATGTGCTCTATAACAACGGCGCATTTGCCTGCCCGGGCGCAGTCGAGGATTTACCGCGCGGCGCATTGCGCGCCATTTTCGAGGTGAATGTCTTTGGCTATCAAGAGCTGACCAACCGCGTGATCCCCGCAATGCGCGCCCAAGGGCATGGCCGGATCATCCATTGCTCGTCCGTGCTTGGGATCGTCGGGCTGAAATGGCGGGGCGCATATGTGTCCACGAAATTTGCGCTTGAAGGGCTGACCGACGTGCTGCGGGTTGAAATGGCCGATACGCCGATCAAGGTAATTCTGGTCGAGCCGGGGCCAATAACATCCGACATCCGCCAAAACGCGATCCCGCATTTCGAAAAATGGATTGACTGGAAACGGTCGGCGCGTGCCGCACAATATGACGCATTGCGCGAACGGCTGTATGCAGACAACGGGCCCGATAGTTTTGAATTGCCTGCCAGTGCGGTCACCAAAAAACTGATCCATGCAGCGACGGCCAAACGACCCAAGGCGCGATATTACGTCACAACGCCGACCTATTTAATGGGGTTTTTACGGCGTATTCTATCGACGCGGCTGCTTGACGCAGTCATCTCGCGCGCCTGATCCCTTTCCTTCTGGCGCGTGTCTGCTACATCCGATTGCGAGGTAATAAGGGAACATCATCATGACAAGCGATCCGCTTTTCATTTTAGTAGCAATAGCCGTGCTGATCGTGCTGGGCATCTTGTTGCTTGGCATCGGCACATTTGGCAAAGGCGGCGACTTTAACCGCAAGCATGCCAACCGGATTATGCGGTACCGGATCGGTGCTCAGGCCGTCGCGGTCGCCTTGATCCTGCTTTATGTATATCTGCGCTAGAGGGAATTGAACCATGGTTGTTCTGAACAAGATTTACACGAAAACCGGTGATTCCGGTGAAACCGCATTGGGCAATGGCAGCCGCGTGGCCAAACATGCGCTGCGCGTGAATGCCTATGGCACCGTGGACGAAACCAATGCGACAGTCGGCCTGGCGCGGCTTCATGCATCTGGTGACATCGACGGTCAATTGGCGATGATCCAAAATGACCTGTTCGATTTAGGCGCAGACCTGTGCCGCCCCGACATGGAAATGGACGCGCAATCTGAATATCCGCCCCTGCGCATGTCTGACGCACAGGTGGACCGGTTGGAATCTGAAATTGATGCGATGACCCAAGCGGTTGAACCATTGCGCAGCTTTATCCTGCCCGGTGGATCGGCCTTAGCCGCGCATTTGCACCTTTGCAGAACTGTTTCACGTCGCGCCGAACGGTTGTCAGTCGAACTGGCCACCATGGAATCGGTGAACCCCGCGGCGGTCAAATACTTAAATCGCCTGTCTGACTGGTTTTTCCAAGCATCGCGGATCGCCAATGACGACGGCAAAAATGACGTGCTTTGGGTACCGGGCGCGAACCGATAAACCAGTTTTCGCGGAAACGTGGCGTCCCTGAACCAGTCTGCGTCGATTTTGCACTGTTTTCTACGTCTGCGGCGCGGTAACCACATGGCAAGAAATAATGCGCTCAGATTCTAACAGGAGAAACTCGCGATGAAGGTCCTCGTACCCGTCAAACGCGTGATCGACTATAACGTGAAGGTTCGCGTCAAAGCGGACGGTTCCGGTGTTGATCTTGCAAACGTCAAAATGTCGATGAACCCTTTCGACGAAATTGCCGTCGAAGAGGCTATCCGCCTGCGTGAAGCTGGCAAAGCCGATGAAGTCATCGCCGTATCCGTCGGCGTCAAGCAAGCGCAAGAAACACTACGCACTGCATTGGCAATGGGTGCTGACCGTGCGATTCTGGTTGTGGCGACAGACGACGTTCACACCGATATCGAGCCATTGGCCGTTGCTAAAATCATGGCTGCGATCGTTAAAGAAGAGGCGCCGGGTCTGGTTCTTGCTGGTAAGCAGGCGATCGACAACGACATGAACGCCACTGGCCAGATGTTGTCTGCCTTGCTCGGTTGGTCGCAAGCGACATTCGCGTCCGTGCTGGACGTTGACGGCGATCATGCGACAGTCACACGTGAAGTTGACGGCGGTCTTCAGACCATCAAGGTCAAGATGCCAACGATCGTCACGGTCGATTTACGCCTGAACGAGCCACGTTATGCGTCGCTGCCGAACATCATGAAGGCCAAGAAAAAGCAGATGGATGAAAAGACACCTGCCGATTACGGCGTGGACGTCACACCACGCCTGCAGGTTGTCACCACCACAGAGCCGGAAACGCGCAAAGCGGGCATCATTGTTGGTTCGGTTGACGAATTGATCGAGAAACTCAAAGAAGCGGGGGCTGTGTAATGGCTGTTCTTCTCATTGCTGAAGTTGCGGGCGGCGTATTGAACGCTGATGCAACTGGAAAAGCCTTGGCTGCTGTTGCAAGCCTGGGTGACGTTACAGTTCTATGTGCATCCGCTGGTTGCGGTGGTGCGGCCGAAGAAGCGGCGAAACTGACTGGCGTGTCCAAGGTGCTTTGCGCTGATGACGCAGCATACGGTAACGACTTGGCCGAGCCTGTGGCTGACTTGATCGTATCGCTTGCTGGCGACTACGAGCACATCGCGGCGCCATCCACTGCGGCATCCAAGAACATCCTGCCACGTGTGGCAGCGCTGTTGGACGCAATGGTCATTTCCGAAGTGACCGCCGTGATCGACGCCGACACATTCGAGCGTCCGATCTATGCGGGTAACGCGATCCAGACTGTAAAATCATCCGACGCGAAAAAGGTCATGACGATCCGTACAGCTGGATTCGAGGCCACCGGAAGCGGTGGGTCTGCATCCGTCGATAAAATCGGCGCGGTTGCAAACCCTGGTTTGTCCGAGTGGATTTCTGATGCAGTTGCATCATCTGATCGTCCAGAACTGACATCTGCGGGTGTGGTTGTGTCCGGCGGACGCGGTGTTGGATCCGAGAAAGACTTCAAAATCATCGAAACCTTGGCTGACAAACTGAATGCAGCTGTTGGCGCATCACGCGCTGCGGTTGATTCAGGTTACGCACCAAACGACTGGCAAGTTGGCCAAACAGGCAAGGTGGTTGCACCTGATCTGTATGTTGCTGTCGGTATCTCTGGCGCTATTCAGCACCTTGCGGGTATGAAAGATTCCAAGATCATCGTCGCAATCAATAAAGACGAAGAAGCACCAATCTTTCAGGTCGCTGACTTTGGTTTGGTTGCAGACTTGTTCGATGCGGTGCCTGAACTCACAAGCAAGCTGTAAACCTCGCTGAAATTTTAAAGAACGGCCCGTTGCGGAAACACAGCGGGCCTTTTTGTTAAAGCGACTTTTGGATCCACGGCATCAACGCACTGCTCGCCTCTAAGTGACAGGCAACGCCAAGCATTTCGGATGCCGCCTTGGACTGCATTGGCGGGAAATACATGCCCTTGGTGCCCTGCTGTTTGGCAATATCCGACGGAATCGCTTGGACGACATCAAGGACGAACGGGCGCAGTTCGTCGATCATCGACTTCGTGATGAACAGCGGATCAACCTGAAGCGGGTCGGGTACCGCATTCCAAGGCTCGTCCGATAATTCTACCCGCGCAAACCACAGCAAAACCGCATTGGGACCGATTTGACCCAACATATTCCTCATCCGTGCAACCCAGGCTTCTCGCAGTTCCGTGACGACGATGTCGAAACGTTCAGGTGACAGGCTATGCAGCTTTCCCAACAGCGCACGCGTGAATGTGAAATCTGAAAAATCCACCTCGTTATAGATCGCCTGCAACACAGTTGAGGCGCGCAAAAACCGATCGTTCCGGCGCGGATGCACAGAGTAGAACCGATTCGACAGAAAGTTCGCGCCCATAATTTGAACAACCGTAAGCTCCGCCTTATTACACGCCGCCATGATCGTGGGATCGTTCACAAAGGCATCAACGCCACCATTCACGCAGCCAAAGTTTACACAGGGCCGACCAACATCTTTTTCGATCAGGGCTGGAAACGGACGGTCAATGAACTTTCCATATGTCTCTGTGCCGCCTATGAACGCGAAATACGGACTATCCAGCCGTCGTTTGGGCCCGCGGAACATGATCCGTGACATGCCATAGCGACAAGGCGCATATGACAGCCCAGCCCCGTCAATTGTTTCATGCTTCATGGATACCACCGATTGCTGCTTCAGTTGACAGATTCGCCTAAACCCATTGCGATTTAGCTAACCCTAAATTTTGTTAATACTTTTAACGGTTGTCCTGCCTTGAACGGCGACCCCCATGGGGCATAAGGTGCACTTAACCAAGCAAGGATTTGTGACATGACAGTTGAACGTGTGGGTATTGTAGGCGCAGGGCAGATGGGCAACGGGATTGCACATGTATTCGCCCTTGCCGGATATGAAGTTCTGCTAACAGACATCAGCGGTGATGCCCTAAAGGCCGCTGTGGCCCTGATTGACCGCAACCTTGACCGTCAAGTCGGCAAAGGCTTGATCGCGCCCTTGGAGAAAGCAGAGGCCATCGCCCGGATTGGGACCACCCAAACGCTGACTGACCTTGGGCAAACCGATCTGATTATCGAGGCGGCAACCGAACGAGAGGCCGTCAAGCAGGCCATCTTTGAAGACCTTGTGCCGCATCTGAAGCCCGATACCATCCTGACATCGAATACGTCATCTATCTCAATCACACGGCTCGCCGCGCGCACGGACCGGCCTGAGCGGTTCATGGGTTTTCATTTCATGAACCCCGTTCCGATCATGCAATTGGTTGAATTGATCCGCGGGATCGCAACAGACGAGCCGACGTTCAAAACCTGCGAAGCGGTTGTTGCCAGACTGGGCAAGACCAGCACCGCATCCGAAGATTTCCCTGCATTCATCGTCAACCGCATCCTGATGCCGATGATCAACGAAGCGATCTATACCCTATACGAAGGCGTGGGGTCGGTGCAGTCAATTGATACATCACTCAAGCTCGGCGCCAACCATCCGATGGGGCCGCTCGAGCTGGCAGATTTTATCGGGTTGGATACATGTCTGGCGATCATGAACGTCCTGCACGACGGTTTGGCAGACACAAAATATCGCCCGTGCCCGTTACTCACCAAATATGTAGAAGCAGGGTGGTTGGGCCGCAAATCGCAGCGCGGATTTTACGATTATCGCGGCGAAGTTCCCGTGCCTACCCGCTAGTCACGCAAGGCCAACGTCAGGTCCCGCAGCCATGCCATAAACGCACGTGGATCACCTGCGCGTGCATTAACCTCAGCGGGATCAATTGGCACGCCGACGACCGGCTTTTGCGGCTTATCCATTGCATACACGATCTCGTGTAGCAGCAAACCTTGGCGCAGGGTCGCAGAAAGTCGGTTTGCAACCTGATAAGCCCGAGAGTTTGCGCCAGGGAAAAAACACGGCACCACCGTTGCCCCAGAGGTACGGATCATCTTGGCGGTAAATACATTCCATTCTCGCTCGACTGCATCGCCGAACATACTGTCAGAGCTGGCGACAATGCCCGATGGAAACAAGGCGACCAAGCCGCCAGATTTCAGATGCTCCATCGCAGCGCGACGCATCTCAACCATCTTTTTCTGGGCCTCGGGTTCATGTGGAAACGGCACAGGGATCATATAGCTGGCGGCGTCTTCGTCGATACCAGTCAGCAATG
The DNA here is from genome assembly GCA_023955335.1 of Yoonia sp. Classification (GTDB taxonomy): domain Bacteria; phylum Pseudomonadota; class Alphaproteobacteria; order Rhodobacterales; family Rhodobacteraceae; genus Yoonia. The sequence goes on along the minus strand of JAGSGF010000020.1, from coordinate 39,266 downwards.
ACCGCGTCAGAATACGGTAATCATCACGCACGCGACCAATAAGATCAGCAAGGATCATGCCGTCCACCAACCCGTGAGGGTGGTTGGCGACAAAGATCACAGGACCTGTTTTCGGGATACGCGCAAGTTGATCGGCAGGGGTCAACAGGTCGATCCCCATAACATCCAACGTGGCACGCCAAAAAGCACGCCCCTTGACGGTGTCTTGCTTTTCAAAGCGACGAACAAGACGCGCAATACGGATTTTTCCAGTCAAAAGTTCAATAACGCGGATGATGTTGCGCTTTACCGGACTATCAAACGTGTTCGAATACGTCAGGCTATGGCGATCATAGACGCGGGGGGCCTGAGTACCCTCGTCAGCCACAGCAATTTTTTGGGTCGTGTCGGTCATTGGATCAATCCCTGTGGGTGAAAGGGATCAGTCACCCTCGCCAAATTTATCCGCAACAAGCACCGCGATTGCGTCAGCCAAGGCATCGGCATCCGGCCCGCTTGTGGTCACATCAATATAGGTTCCAATAGATGCTGCCAACATCAAAAGGCCCATAATACTGTCGCCGTCGGCGTCCATGCCATCCTTGGACACTGTTGCCTTGGCGTCAAACTCTTCTACCACCGCAGCGAGTTTTGCCGACGCGCGGGCGTGCAAACCTTTTATATTTTCGATTTTAAGAGTGCGAGTTGTCATATTAAGGCTGCCCAACGCTATGGCTATTGATGTATTTGTGGGCTGCATCCAGAGCCGCATCTACGGCATCAGGGACAGGCATATCTCGGGATTTCGCGAGCTTGATCAGCATCGGTAAATTCGCACCATAGATAATGCGCCGATTCTGCGGGCTACAGGCGCGGAGCGACAAATTTGACGGTGATCCACCAAACATATCTGTGACGATCACAACACCAGCGCCGGTATCAACCGTATCGGCTGCATCGCAAATTTCTTCTTGCTTCAGTGCGCGATCATCATCGGGAGCAATGGAAATACTGCGCATACCGGATTGTTTGCCCACAATGTGCTCCACCGCAGACAGGTATTCACCCGCCAAACCACCATGTGCAACGATCACAATTCCGATCAACCTTGCGACCCTTTGTTCCCGGCGACATGTGCGTCGCGGCGTTCCATTTCTCGGTGCCGTTTAGACACCTGCCAACCGTCCTGCGCAAGGGCCTCGGCCAGTCTTTCGGCCACTGTGACGGAACGGTGTTGCCCGCCCGTACATCCAAACCCGATGGACAAATGCGTTTTGCCCTCTTCCTTGTGGGCGGGTAAAAGCAGATCAGCCAATCCCTTGATTTTATCAAAGAATGGGTCAAAGCGCGGGTCGGCTGCAACGTATGCAGCAACTGCAGGGTCGCGCCCATCAAGCTGCCGTAACGTCGCATCCCAATGCGGATTGCGCAAAAACCGGCAGTCCATAACGATATCAAGTCCGCGTGGTAGACCGCGTTTGTACGAAAACGAGTGAACAGTAACACCCAGGAATCGCCCGTCGGGGGGCGCAAACCATTTATCAACTTCAGCGCGGGTATCGTGAATCGTCAGTCCGGTGCTATCGATCAATACATCTGCACGCGCACGGATCGGCATCAGCAATTCGCGCTCTTTTTGGATACCAGCCAAAGGTGGGCCAGAAGGCGCAAGCGGATGACGCCGACGCGTCTCGGAATAGCGGCGCACCAGCTCTTCTTCTGCAGCATCCAAGTAAAGCACTTGTGCGACCACATCACTGCGCGCACCCAGACCATCAATCGTTGCGATCAGCGCGTCTGTGCTAAAGTCTCGGTTGCGGACATCAAGGCCAAGCGCAAGCGGACGGGTCGGCGGTGGCCCACCCAAAAGGCGCGGCAGCAATGACAGCGGTAGGTTATCAATGACCTCATACCCAAGGTCTTCAAGCGTGTTAATCGCCGTGGATCGCCCAGCACCAGACGGACCAGTCACCAGCACGATGCTGGGCCGGACGTCCGTACGCAGATCTATTGTGTCAGTCATCGGTCACTTATCCCCGCGCGCAAAAATTGCAGAATCGCCGGCGCCAAATTGCCCCCGTCAGGACGCTGAAACAAGGGTAAGTCGCATCCCAAAAGCGTGACGACACGTCGCGCAGGCATGCGGTCAACGGCCGGGACATCCAAATTTACAACCATAACAATTGATGCACTGTCTTGTGCCTGTGCTTTCAAAACCCCAAATCCACGGGCTTCGATCAATCCGGTGATCGTGGGTGGGGCAGATGCCACGATGACGTCATTTTCAGCCAAAAGCATCACCTGATCATCCGATACCAAAGTCGCACCATATGCCATCAGCTCAAGCGCAATTGTAGATTTTCCGGTACCGCTTGCACCCATCAACAGAACCGCGTTGTCGCCCACTGCCACACAGGTTGCATGCACGGTTTGGGTGATCACCGGTTATACCGGCAAGCCAACAACAAAACGGGCGCCAAGAGGTTCAGACGTCATGTCTGCATCTGACGGACGAATGTTTTCAGCCCAGATGACGCCACCATGCGCTTCAACGATCTGCTTGGAAATCGCAAGCCCAAGACCAGAGTTGTTACCAAATTGGCCTTCGGGGCGTTCTGAGTAGAACCGTTTGAATACCTTCGTCAGGGCTTCGTTTGGAATGCCAGGACCGGTGTCCTCAACGACGATCAAAACACGGTTTTCGCGGCGGCGCGCCCAAACGCGGATAGCATCGCCATCTTCGCAGAACGACATAGCATTCGTGATCAGATTGACAAACACCTGCGCAAGCCGACCTTCCAGACCCTGCACAGTGATCGGCTCGTCTGGCATGTCAGCAATATAATCGATGCCTTTGGCTTGGGCTTCACGGCCTAGGAATTCATTAATGTTGCCCATCATCTTGAGCAGATTAAAGGTCTCTTCTTCTTCTTTAACCAGTTCGCTATCAAGCCGTGATGCGTTGGAAATGTCGCTGACCAGACGGTCGAGGCGCCGGACATCGTGCTCGATCACGTCAAGCAAGGTCTCGCGCTGTTCTTCGCGTTTGGCAACGCGCATTGTCCCAACGGCAGACCGCAAAGAGGCAAGCGGATTCTTAATTTCATGAGCAACATCAGCCGCAAATTGTTCATTGCCTTCAATACGTTCATACAACGCGGCCACCATGCCGCGCAGGGCGCCGGATAGGCGGCCAATTTCATCAGGCCGAGCGCTAAGGTCTGGAATACGTACCCGGGTCGGTGACATTTTGCGGGCATTTTTGTCGCGCCCAATTTCGGCTGCGGCAGCAAGATCAGCCCGTGGATTGGCGATCGTCGACGCAAGAATTAGACTAAGCGTGATGCTGATCGCCAAACCCACCAAAAACAGGCGCAACACTTTCTCGCGTTCGCGACGGACAAGCTTATCAAGCTCTCCCGCGGCCCCCTGCACGGACACGACACCAACAGCGGTGGCACCCTGCATAATCGGGCTCGTCACGAAATACCGAGAATTGCCGTTTTCTGTGATCGTATGAAAATGGGTTCCACCGACGATTGCATCATTCACATGAGTAGCGACGTCACCAATAATGTCCACGTCTTTCAAATTGACTTGTCCGTCAGACCCCAGAATCGACACAACCCCGTTCCATGCAGACGTCAACAGATCTGTAAGAAACGTGCCACCACCGACATCGTTCAAACCAGCGACAGTCGCGATTTCGTCTCTCAGTTCAGACACAGCGATCAAATTGGCTTGGGGGTCATATATGCTGACAACAATGCCACCGCTCAAATCCAACCCGACAAGTGTTTCTTGTACGTTGATGCCATCTCCACTGATCAAATTGACAGGCGCGTTTGCGGGCAACTTGGCCTCAAACACATCAGCGACAAGCTCTGCTTCGGACACCAGCCCGACCGCGCGTTGATAGGCCAGCGTGTCGCGTGACGAATTGATATAAAGCACGCCTGCGATCAGCAGCATCATTGCGATTAAGTTAAAGGTAATGATTTTGCGCGCAATCGGCGACCGACGCAGGGCGAAAAAGCCGCGCCGCCTGCGTTGGTCACCCAATTCGTTTTCGCCAAGCGGCTGGGGGGCAACCCAATCGTCGCCCAGCAGCACGTCAGGTGTTTTGGCCGCAGCCCGAACAGACTCCAGATCGTGGATGTCAATTTTGGAGGCCACGGTCATCACTTATTCTTCGTTGTAGCGGTAACCGATACCGTAAAGCGTTTCGATCGCCGAAAACTCTTCGTCCGTGTTACGCATCTTTTTGCGCAACCGTTTGATGTGGCTGTCGATGGTGCGGGCATCCACATAAACCTGATCGTCATAAGCGACATCCATCAGCTGATCGCGCGACTTCACGAAACCGGGCCGCTGAGCCAAAGCCTGCAACAACAAGAATTCGGTGACCGTCAAGGAGACATCGCTCCCCTTCCATTTCACCGCGTGGCGCAGTGGGTCCATGACCAGTTCGCCACGCACCATGATCTTGGTCTCTTCGGTTTCTTCAATGGCTTCGCCAGCAAGCGCATCCTGTTCTTCAATGGCTTCGCCAGCAAGCGCATCCTGTCGGCGCAGCAGCGCGCGGATACGTTCGACCAGCAAACGCTGTGAGAACGGTTTCTTGACATAATCATCGGCCCCCATACGCAGGCCCAAAACTTCGTCAATTTCATCATCTTTGGATGTCAGAAAGATAACCGGCATGGATGATTTCTGACGCAAACGCTGCAACAGATCCATCCCGTCCATGCGGGGCATCTTGATATCAAGCACGGCCATATCCGGCATTCGCTTGTTAAAGCCGTCCAGCGCGGACTGACCATCGTTATATGTTTCAACCTCGAAGCCTTCAGCTTCGAGAGTCATTGCGACCGACGTCAGAATATTCCTGTCGTCATCCACCAATGCAATTCTTGACATGGGAGTTTACCCTTACTGCTCAATTACGATTTGCCTGCTTTTTTTATCATTTTCGTCAAAATCAGGCGGCGAATCAACCCTCAAGTGCGAATCACACCCTAAGCTTTGCCTTATTTGTCGTGAGATGTGATAAGTAATGACTAAAATGCCTCACATCACGATCCGGCCCACAACTGTTTGCGCTAACATGCATTTGATTGCGCTAACGCCAACAAAGCGGGGTTTCAGCGAACAAAAGCATGATGTTAAGGATAGCCATCGGGGCCATACCGTGCCCCCAACTTGCAGGAGCGAACCCATGGACCAAGGTCAGGTCAACCCAAAGATGAAACTTGACGATCAAGGCATCACAGGGCTGGGTTATGTGTATTACAACCGCTCCGAGGCTGAATTGCATGATGCCGCCATCGCTGCGGGCGAAGGTGTGACAGGCAAAGGTGGCACACTGCTCGTCACAACAGGCAAGCATACAGGCCGATCCCCAAAGGACAAATTCGTCGTGCGCACACCGTCTGTCGAAGACACGATCTGGTGGGAAAACAACCCGCCGATGGATAGCGACAAGTTCGATGTTCTGTACGCAGACATGCGTGAACACATGAAGGGTGGCTCATACGACGTCCAAGATTTGTTTGGCGGCGCTGACCCCAAATATCGCCTTGATGTGCGGGTTGTTACCGAACTGACGTGGCATGCCTTGTTCATTCGCCACCTGCTGCGCCGTCCTGAGGCGTCCGAACTCGACACGTTTGAACCTGATTTCACAATCATCAACTGCCCAACATTCAAAGCAGACCCTGCCAAGCACGGTTGTCGGTCCGAGACTGTGATCGCATTGAACATGGATGCCAAACTGATCTTGATCGGCGGCACGGAATACGCAGGCGAGAACAAGAAATCCGTCTTCACCCTGTTGAACTACCTGCTGCCCGAAAAGGGTATCATGCCGATGCACTGCTCGGCCAACCACGCTCCGGGCAATCCTGTTGATACAGCCATTTTCTTTGGTCTGTCTGGCACTGGCAAAACGACGTTGTCTGCCGACCCAACGCGCGTGTTGATTGGTGACGACGAACATGGCTGGTCTGACCGCGGTACCTTCAACTTTGAAGGTGGCTGCTATGCCAAGACCATCGGTCTGGACCCAAAGGCAGAGCCAGAGATTTACGCAACTTGCTCGATGCCGCACACGGTCATTGAAAACATGGTTTTCGACCCTGAAACGCTGGAATTGGATTTCAACGATGACAGCCTGACTGCCAACATGCGTTGTGCGTACCCGCTAAACTATATCGGCAACGCGTCTGAAACTGCGCTTGGTGGCCACCCCAAAAACATCATCATGCTGACATGTGATGCGTTTGGCGTACTGCCACCCATCAGCCGCCTGACACCAGCCCAAGCAATGTACCACTTCCTGTCGGGCTTCACGTCCAAGGTCGCAGGCACAGAACGCGGCGTGACAGAGCCGGAGCCTACATTCTCCACCTGTTTTGGCGCACCATTTATGCCACGTCGGCCTGAAGTGTATGGCAACCTGCTTCGCCAGAAAATCGCGACTCATGGCGCGACTTGCTGGTTGGTCAACACCGGGTGGACCGGCGGCGCGTACGGCACAGGCAGCCGGATGCCGATCAAAGCGACGCGCGCCTTGCTGACCGCCGCGCTTGACGGGTCATTGGTTGAAAACAAGTTCCACAAAGATCCCAACTTTGGGTTTGAAGTCCCGGTCACATGCGACGGCGTAGATGACCAGTTATTAAACCCACGCGACACTTGGGCAGACCACGCCGCCTATGATGCACAGGCATCCAAGTTGGTTTCGATGTTCAGCAACAACTTTGAAAAATACCACCCGTTCATCGATGATGATGTTAAAGCCGCTGCCATCGGCTAAGGCTTCACGTCACCGGTCAAGCTGCTAAGGTGCGTCCATGATAATGTGGCGCACCTTTTTGTTTGCACTGTTCCCCGTGATGGCGTCGGCTCAAGCACCTGACATGGTCAGCCCACTGATCGCATCCCATGCGGCAGGAATAATCTGCGCACCGTCGACCTCTGGAACATCACCTGCGCCAGGCACGGTCGCCGGCACCACACATCTGATTGATATTGAACCTGATTTTGTGTCCACCAAACGGCGCGTCCCCGCGGTGCGCGGCATCGGGTTCGGGATTAAGGCGCAGGCCGCAGATTTGTTCGGCATTTCAAATGTGACGATAACCATCAGCCATCCCGCAATGGGCGACCTGCGCGCAACATCCCAAAGTTTTGGCACCAACATATCCGGCACAGACCCATCGCTTACATTCTACCAGTTCGATTTCGACTATGAATTGGTCACAGGGTTCTGGCAGATAGAGGCTGCAAGCGGCGCGGACGTGCTTTACCGCACCACATTCGAGGTTCTCCCCCCTGACCAAGTTCCTGAGCTTGCGGCGATCTGTGGGTTTGCAAAGTTGCTATCCTAGCATCCCGCGCCGGATCAGGTTCAGCCCAGCAACCAACAGCACAACCAGCGTCAGCCGCTTAAACATGGCCTGTGCAATGCGGTCCTGATACCTGAACCCAAGGCGCATGCCGATGACCGCAGGAATCACCAAAATGACAGAAAACGGGATTGTTTCTGCCCGCACGATCCCCGATTGAGCATGCGCGATAAACAACGCCACGGCGCCCAAACCATAGATCACGCCTTGCACGCGGACTTGGTCCGCTTTGGGTGTGTTGGTCGCTGTCAAATATGCGACAGTCGGTGGCCCCCAAATTCCGGACAGCCCGCCAGTGAACCCTGCAAACGCACCAACAACAGCTTCGACCCATGGTACGTCGCCAGACACCTTTGGCTGCCAACCAACAAGCTGCATCAACGCAAAGCCTGCAACAGACACCCCAATAAACAGGAACAAAACCGCTGGTGGCAAAACCGTGACCAGCTGCGCACTGCCAATCAAAACCACCCCTGCGACCACAAGGAACAGCCGAAACCGGCATACCGACGCCCATGCCGCAGCAATGCCATGACGAAATGCCTGCATCGCGTTGCTGACCAATGTCGGTAGGATCAACCCAGCAAGCGCCAGTTCCGGTGACAACACCGTGGACATGCCCGAAATCATGATCATCGGCATGCCAAAGCCCACCATGCCTTTGACCAAGCCCGCAAATAGGCCGATCATAAGCGCAACAATGAATGCCGCAGGGGTCATGAGGTTCAAGATGAGGTCCATGACATGTCTTTACGCCGCCACGCCGCCAGATGCATGCGATTTCCACTGCGACACTTTCGTATACCATCAGTGTTTTTAGCGGATGATTATTGCGCTGCAGGTGCGAAGGCGATATCTCTGCATCTGCACAATGCCGGAGAGTCGCAATGCCACATGACGGACAGAATATGACACAGACGCACAGCCTCATTCTAGCGGAGCTTCGCAGCTTAACCGCGCAAGCCCTACCCGTTGTTGATGGTGTGTTCGACGCCGCAAAATCGACGTTGCGCACAATGGTCACGGACGGCGGCCGCATATCTGGCGCGCTGATCGAGGCCAATCAAACAGCTGCACACGGCGTTGCATGGCTGGCGACGTACACCCAAGCTTTGCACCAAATGCAAGGCTGGGCGGATCGCCTAACGGCAGATGGTAAGTTTGGCGAGGTCGAACAGCTGATCCACCAGATCGCGTTTGCCGAATACTTACTGCAGATCGCGGGCGGCATTCAAATGAACCAAGGCGAGGTTGTGCGCCTGCAAGACATGGGGCTTGGCGCAGATGTTGCCGCCACCCTGAACACCCCTGCGATCACGGCTCTGACCAAATCAGGCAACACCCAAGCCGTTCGCACGCGGCTCGTCGAATTGATGCAGGAACAAGCCGCCAACATCACCGTCGGCGCATCCGGTCTGGACGAAGAACTGGAAATGATCCGCGAGCAATTTCGCCGCTTTGCGTTGGAAAAGGTCGAGCCGTTTGCGCACGAATGGCACCTGAAGGACGAGCTAATCCCGATGGAAATCATCGAAGAGCTGGCCGAAATGGGCGTCTTTGGCCTGACTATCCCGGAAGAATACGGCGGCTTTGGCCTGTCAAAATCATCCATGTGCGTCGTGTCCGAAGAACTATCGCGCGGCTATATCGGCGTCGGGTCGCTTGGAACACGGTCCGAGATCGCGGCGGAACTGATCATTTGCGGCGGCACCGAAGAGCAGAAACAAAAGTGGTTGCCACGACTGGCCAGCGCCGAAACATTGCCAACGGCTGTGTTTACGGAACCAAACGTCGGATCAGACCTTGGATCTTTGCGCACACGCGCGGTCAAAACAGGCGACGACTGGGAGGTGACTGGCAACAAAACGTGGATCACGCACGCGGCGCGCACGCAGGTGATGACCCTTTTGGCGCGGACCGACCCGGACACAACCAACTATCGCGGCTTGTCGATGTTCTTGGCCGAAAAGACACCGGGCACCGATGAGACCCCCTTTCCGACCCCGGGCATGACTGGCGGCGAAATCGAGGTCCTCGGGTATCGGGGCATGAAGGAATACGAACTGGCGTTTGACGGATTTAAGGTCAAAGGCGAAAATCTGTTGGGCGGCGAGACTGGCAAAGGGTTCAAGCAGCTTATGCAGACATTCGAATCTGCGCGCATCCAAACAGCCGCACGGGCCATTGGGGTCGCGGCATCCGCGCTTGATGTGGGTATGCAATACGCAATTGACCGCAAGCAGTTTGGCAAAGCGCTGATCGACTTTCCGCGCGTGTCAGGCAAGCTTGCGATGATGGCCGTCGAGATTATGATTGCGCGGCAACTGACCTATTTCAGCGCACATGAAAAAGACAACGACCGGCGTTGCGATCTAGAGGCGGGGATGGCCAAGCTGCTCGGCGCACGTGTTGCGTGGGCTTGCGCGGATAACGCGCTGCAAATCCACGGCGGTAACGGCTTTGCGCTTGAATATAAGGTCAGCCGCATTCTGTGCGATGCGCGCATCTTGAACATCTTTGAAGGCGCCGCTGAAATCCAGGCCCAAGTGATTGCACGGCGTCTGCTCGACTAAGGCGTTAAGGCATCATATGTTGGGTGCATGAAATACCTGATTGCCTTGGCGTTTATCATGACCGCAGCCTGCCAAGCCGATGAAAGCGTCACCGCGTTCACCGATGGGGTCACCACGTTTGCGCTGCAATCAATCGATGGGACAGCCTTTGCATCCACAGCAACAATTGATGTGTCGGTGGCAGGCAAAATCACTGGGCGCGGACCATGCAACCGCTACTTTGCCGACCAAACTGCTCCCTATCCGTGGTTTAGTCTGGGCGCAATTGGCAGCACGCGCATGGCCTGTCCAGACTTGGCCGCAGAGGCGCAGTTTTTCGATGCGCTACGCACCATGACATTGGTCGAAATTCTGGGCGGGATGCTCATATTGTCCGACGACAAAGGGCGTCAAATGCTGTTTCAGGCACCCTGACGGGTGATCGTATCGATTAAGCGCTGACGGGCTGCGGGCATTGGCTTGTCGCCCAGCCCCCTGAGCAATCGCTTTTCAATAAAGAACCCTGTTGTCCGCAGTGCAATAAGAATTTGATCATTATCCGCGTCGCCTTTGCCAGCCAAAACCGGCGGTAACGGCAGTAAACGGTCTGCCCAATCGCCTGCCGCATCTCGGCTTACTGCGCGACCCGTTTTCGGGGACACAAACGCCAGATCTTCGTTCACGCCGCGCACAGCACAGGCCGAAAGGTCCATGCCATAGCCCATTTCTTCGAGCAGCGCCTGCTCCCAGCGCAAATAGGCGAGCGGCCAGATCTCTGATTGGCCGAGCAGATCAAGCAGTCCAATGGTTCGATCGTACAGTGGGGGATGTGCCTCACGCTCAGGCAACACCATCACCAGCAATGCGTTGACCGCATTGAGCCCAGCCAAGGCCAAACGATCACCCATTGCTTGGGCCGCTCGGCTGCGCACAGGCTCAACAGTAAAACTTCCAAGGTGCTGATTCAATCGGGCCTTCCAAGTCACATTCACTTGGGCACCCGGTTGCAAAATAGGTGCGACCTTTCGGCTGGCACCGCCACGAACGACACCGGCATGGCGACCTTGGTCCTTGGAAAACACTTCGACAATGACCGACGTTTCGCCAAAAGGGCGCGACGTAAGAACGGTGGCATCATCGGTCCAGCTTAACATGTGTGAACTATCATCGTGTCATACAGGCGGATGCAAGTGCCGAAATGATAGAGCCTCCGGCGGGAGTATTTATGTAAAAGCGAGGGCAAAAGCCGAAACCCGACCTCGCTTTTTTCAAAATACTCACTCTAACCCGGGTTCATCCAACAGATGACGCCCCTGTTTGTCTTCAACTTCAATTACCCAAAGATCAGGGTCAAAGCCGCGCTGTTTGGCAACGGATGCATCAACATCGCTTTCCGCGCCTTCGTTCAGGACGACCCATTTGCGGTCGCCCGTCATCAGATCAAAGGATCGCTGGTAACAGCTCGCCTGCCCATCCAACGTGTTGAGCTTAACCAGAACAGCCCCCGCCGTGGCATCGCCACGCGCAACAACAAACGCCGGAATTTCGACCAGCCTAAGCCGCGTGAGATAGGCAGAGACCCAAAGATCCGCCGTTAGCCTCATACATTGCCATCTTTGAAGTCCAAGCCCATTTCGGAGTAGCGCTCTTTTTCTTCAAGCCAGCCAGGCCGGACCTTGATCTGTAGGAACAGGTGGACGCGGCGGTCGAGAAACTCTTCCAGCTCGATCCGTGCAGCGGTACTGACCGCTTTGATCGTCTCGCCCTTGTTGCCAAGCACGATACCTTTGTGTCCATCGCGCATCACATAAATGATCTGGTCAATCCGACAAGAACCGTCTTTGCGATCTTCCCAATTTTCCGTCTCAACGGTCAACTGATATGGCAATTCCTGATGCAAACGCAGCGTCAGCTTTTCGCGAGTCGTTTCTGCCGCAATCATCCGCAACGGCAAATCAGCGATCTGATCTTCGGGGTACAACCAAGGACCGTCAGGCACCTGATGCCCAAGCCAACCGCGCAGCGCGTCACACCCGTGGCCACGTTCGGCCGAGATCATGAAAGTTTGCACAAACGGGTAGGCCTCGTTCATCTCGTCCGCCAGCCCAAGCAGCTTTTCAGTTTTGACTTTGTCGATCTTATTGATCGCAAGAGCGACGGGCGAATTACCTGCATGTTCTTTCAGGCGCTCAATAATCGCCTTTACGCCTTCGGACATGCCGCGATGCGCTTCGATCATCAAAACGACGACGTCTGCATCAGCAGCCCCGCCCCACGCAGCCTTAACCATTGCGCGATCAAGCCTGCGTTTTGGTTTGAACAGACCGGGTGTGTCAACAAATACCAGCTGGCTTCGGCCTTCCATCACGACGCCACGAATACGGGTGCGAGTCGTCTGGACTTTGTGGGTGACGATGCTGACCTTCGCGCCGACCATATGGTTCAGCAGCGTGGATTTACCCGCGTTGGGCTCACCGATCAGGGCAATAAAACCGGCTTTGGTGGGCTGGTCAGTCATTGTTGTTCAACTTTCTTCAAAAGGGCAGCCGCAGCAGCTTGTTCGGCTTGGCGTTTGGACCCGGCGGTTGCCGCCTCGAACGGTCCTGAGGACAAGCGCGCCTCAATCGTAAATATCGGTTGGTGGTCGGGGCCCGAACGAGCCACTTCAACATATTCTGGCGGGTTTTCACCGCGCCCTTGGGCCCATTCTTGCAGCGCCGTTTTCGGGTCACGGGCATCTTTGGCCACATTGTGGATACGGGCACCCCAAAGGCGCAAGACCATCCCGCGTGCCGCATCAAAACCACCGTCTTGATAGACGGCTGCAATCACGGCCTCCATGCCATCGGCCAACAACGCTTCTTTGCGGCGGCCACCAGATTTCATCTCGGACCGGCCAAGTTTTAGCACAGCGCCAAGGTCAATTTCGCGGGCGACATCGGCACAGGCTTCTTTGCGCACAAGCGCGTTGAAGCGCGGGGCAAGCAGCCCTTCGGCAGCGTTCGCATCTGCCAAAAGCAGCGCCTCGGCCATCACAAGACCAAGCACACGGTCCCCAAGAAATTCTTGGCGTTGATTGTCGTCACGGTGCGGCGATGTCATCGACGAATGCGTCACGGCGCGCACCAAAATTTCGGGCTTGGCAAACTCATGCCCTATACGCCCTGCAAAGGCTTGAAGATCGGCCGAGAGCTTCAATTAAGCGCCTTAAAGAAACGGTCCATCCGCCATGACCAAACTGCCAGCATTGACCGCCCGCCTGACGAGAAAACAACACGGTCAGCGCGACCGACAAGGTCTTCACGCGGCACGAACCCAACACCACGCGCAGCTTGGGCCACACGGCTATCAGTGGAATTATCGCGGTTATCGCCCATGAAGAAAAATTCATCTGCGGGAACGGTAAAGACGCCTGTATTATCCAACGGACGTTCGCCCACATTTAACGTGGAATAGGTCACACCATTCGGCAATGTCTCGATCCGGCGTTCTTTTTCACAGGCGGCCCCCAAGCCCACAACTCCGTTTGAACAGCGCGGCTCGTACCCAAAACGACCTTGTGGACCATAAGTTTCAACGAACAGTCCACCGTCGGTGACAGGCACCTGCTCGTCATTCAAATACAGATTGCCACTGCGCACTTGCACACGGTCACCGGGCAAACCGATCAAGCGCTTGATGAAATCACGGCCTGTGACAGGATGGCGGAACACAACGATATCGCCGCGCTCTGGATCACTACCAAACAGGCGCTTATCGGCGCCTTTGAACACGCCACAAAAATCATCTGCGCCAACGTCCACACCCAATTGCGGGATGCGAATAGACGGGCAAGACGCGTAGGAATAGCCGTAGGCCATCTTATTCACGAACAAGAAGTCACCGATTAACAGCGTTTCTTTCATCGATCCTGATGGAATCCAAAATGGCTGGAAAAATATTGTGCGGAACACGCCTGCGATCATCAGCGCATAGACCACGGTTTTCACCGTTTCCTTGACGCCAGCCATCAGGCCACCTGTTTCTTCAGCCATCGGAAAATATCCCTCGTTCATTCATCAAGGCGATATGCGCCCCCGACCCTGCCCTGTCAACCTATGCGTCAATTGGCACTGCCTCTATCATCACAAACGCTTGAGCCCATGGATGGTCATCTGTCAGCGTCACATGAATTACAGCGCGGTGGCCAGCAGGTGTTAGCGCGTCCAGCCGGTCTTTGGCCCAGCCAGTGACTTCCATCGTGGGTTGCCCGCTGCGCATATTGCTGACAGCCATGTCTTTCCACGAAATTCCCATCGCAAGGCCAGTGCCCAGCGCCTTTGAACAGGCCTCTTTGGCGGCCCAGCGTTTGGCGTATGTGCCTGCGACATCGCGGCGACGTTCAGCCTTGGCCTGCTCAATCTCAGTAAACACCCGATTGCGAAACCGTTCGCCAAACCGATCAAGCGTGCCTTGGATACGCTCAATATTCGCAAGGTCAGTACCGATCCCGATAATCATGCGGTCACCAATGCTTGGGCAGATACATGCCCGTCACACGGATCGACAGATCGCGCCGCAACTGGGCTCGCAAGGAAACAGTGGGTCAGCCAATTCATACGTCGAGATCCATCACCATGATGCCGTCACCGCCGCCAACACACAGCGCACAAAGACGTGCGCCCAATGCTTGATGGGCGGGCTCGCCTGCATAGCGGTTTAGCGCGTCCAGATCATGAAAGCTGCAAATGAAACCATAACGGTGATCGGGCGTCTTGTTTTCAACATCACGGTTCGGGCCATGCTGAAAGTCAGTAAAACCGGCAATATCAAGCGCGCCCAGCCCATCCATAACGGCAGCAAGCTCTGTTCCGTCATAGTCTGGCTTCAGCCGCAACATCACAACATGCTGGATCATGTCAGCCGCGCCGTCAGGATTTTAAGACCAGCAAGGCCAAACAATACTGCAAACGCGCCCTCAAACCAGCGGCGCAATCGTTGATACCCTCGGGCGAAAACGCCTGTGGAGAATAACAACGCATAGCCGAAGAACACACCGCACGACACGGATAACAGCGCCCCGTAGGTTTCAAAAACTGCGACTTGGGATGCGCCAGCCGGTATCGCAATCGCAAACATCGCGCCCCAGCCCAAAACCGCCTTTGGGTTGGTCAGGTGGATCAGCAATCCTTTGACATACAGGCGGGGCAATCCGCCTCGACCAGCAGCCACTGCTATCATGGGTTTATCTGTCAACGCGGATCGCATTGCCTTGAATGCCAAGAACAACAGATAGGCCGCAGCAACATAGCGCAGGATTTCCATGACCCACGCATTTGCCGCCATCAACGCGCTGAGGCCCAACGCGGCAGCCAGCCCCCATGTGGCTGATCCACAAACGATACCTGCGGCAACTGTGACCCCGGCCGCGCGGCCACGGTTCATCGATGTTCCGGCAATCGCAAGCGTCGCAGGTCCGGGCGATCCCGCAGCAATCGCCCAAGCCACCATGAATAATCCGAATTCAAATCCCATCAGGCGCGGGCCTCATCCATGCAGCGGCGCATCTGAACTATCGCAGGGCCAAGACCCTGAAAGATCGCTTCTCCGATGATGAAATGCCCGATGTTCAACTCTGCCACTTGGGGCAGTGCTGCAACAGGGCCAACGCAGTCATAGGTCAAACCGTGGCCGACGTGTACTTCGAGCCCCAAATCATGCGCATAGGCGGTCATATGTGTGATCTTGGCGAGCTCAACATCGCGGTCGTCCCAGCGGCCCTCGGCCCAAGCATCGGCATAGGCACCAGCGTGCAATTCGATCACAGGCGCGCCGATCCGCAGGCAAGCATCGACCTGCACACGGTCAGCCGCGATAAACATCGACACACGGGCACCCATATCACGCAACGGTGCGATGTAGGCGGCAAGAGCAGTGTCATTGCCAGCCACATCCAAGCCGCCTTCGGTCGTACGCTCTTCGCGCTTTTCAGGGACGAGGCAGACGGCATGGGGTTTGTGACGCAGCGCAATCGCTTGCATTTCATCCGTTGCGGCCATCTCAAAATTCAGCGGGACAGTCAGTGCAGCCATCAGCCCGTCAATATCCGCATCGACGATATGGCGGCGATCTTCGCGCAGGTGGGCGGTGATGCCGTCAGCACCAGCGGCCTCAGCCATGATCGCGGCGCGGACCGGGTCGGGGTTATCACCTCCACGGGCATTCCTAATGGTTGCCACGTGATCGATATTGACGCCAAGGCGCAGTTTATCAGCAGTCATCGGAACCTCCGGTTGGGGCAGTGTTACGAACCAAAGCTAGCCCGCTTATGCGCTGTCGTCACCCGCTTGCAATGTCTTTTTATTTAACTGGCCCAACTTGGCGCGCAATGCTTTTTGCCGACGTTTCTGATGACCACGGATCACAGGAACCGCGATTATGTAGCAAACAGTCGCAGCAATAACGCCCGGAATGACAGAGCCGATCATATAAGGGAAAAATACTTCGTCGTAGAAGCCCTGCAAGCCATGCCAGTCGGCACGCTCATGGGTAAAGATCGCTTTGAAGTTATGTGTGATATCGGCAAATGCGTCGCCAAAGCGACAGCCAATCCCACAGAAATCAGGCGGGATATCTTTGCCAAACCCAAAAGTCGCCGCATTAAACGGCAGGCCCAGCATCCAGTAACCGGTGCCAAGCGATGCAATCGCAATCGGGATATACGTGGGCGGGCAGCCAAAGAACGTGGCCATCAAAGACGCAAAGATATTGCCGCGCATCAGCTTGGCGATAACCGCCGCGATCAAGAAATGCAGACCGTAGAACGGGGTGAATGCCGCGAACACACCTGCCCATATCCCACGTGAAATCTTTTCAGGTGTATCGGGCAACCGGCGAACGCGATGCCTGACGTATTCGAACGCACGGACCCACCCGCCACGCGGATAAACCGAACGGCCGACGATCTCGCCGATTGATCGTCGTTCCCTACGTTTAAATACCAACCGAATTGTCCTTTGCGTACCTTAGCCGCGCGACGTGCTCGCGAGGGCGGGGTCTCTGTGCCGTTCAAGCGCGGACACGTTGCTATCTGCGGTCAACGCCGTGGTCACACGGTGCAGGTGTTGTTGATCGCGCAAATCCACGTCGAGCAAAAGGCGGAAATAATCCGGTTTGCGGTCAATAAACCGTAGATCAGAAATATTTGCGTCCTGTTCGCCGATCAACGTGCAAATACGCCCCAACACACCGGCGTCATTTGTAATGGTCACATCCAGCGTCACTGTATTGGTAGACGTATGTGTCCCGTCTTGCCAATGCAAGTCTACCCAGCGTTCTGGTTGATCCTCAAAATCGACCAAAGCCTCGCAATCGATGGCGTGTACAACAACGTCCTGACCGCGATATGTGATCCCAATTATCCGTTCACCAGGTACAGGTTGACAGCAACGGGCACGGTGATGCTTTTGCTCTGGCTCAAGGCCGATGACAGCGCGCTTTGCTTCGATCTCATTGCCCTGCTTTTCGGCCAGCTTGGGATAGATTAGGCGCACGATCTCCCTTGCCGTTATCTCGGCTGATCCAAGACGCGCCAGCATTTCGTCGGTGTCTTCCAACGCCATTTCTTTTGCAGCTGTAGCAAGCGCCTTGTCGGTCGCCTTCTTACCTATCTGGTCAAAAGCAACACGGGCCAATTCACGACCCAGCCGCACAAACCGACCGCGATCTTGTTCACGCAAGAAACGACGGATCGCTGTTTTGGCGCGGCCAGTGACGGCGATGTCAATCCACGTGGCTTGCGGCTTTTGACCTTCGGCTGTGATAACCTCGACCGATTGGCCGTTCTTCAGGCGGGTCCAAAGCGGGACGCGCAGGCCGTCAACCTTGGCGCCCACACAAGCAGACCCGATCCGCGTGTGGATCGCATAGGCAAAATCAATCGGCGTCGCCCCGCGAGGCAGCTTAATCACGTCGCCCTTGGGCGTAAAACAGAACACTTGGTCCTGATACATTTCAAGCTTGACCGCTTCGAGGAATTCATCATGACCGTGGCTGTCATCAAGCCGTTCTGTGATGCCAGAAATCCATTTCACCGGATCAACGGCAAAGCGGTTTTCGACGCGTTCGCCATTGCGGTACGACCAATGAGCCGCAACGCCAGTCTCCGCGACTTCATGCATCTCGCGGGTACGGATCTGAACCTCGACCCGTTTGCCGTCGCGACCTGAAACGGTTGTGTGGATCGACCGATAGCCGTTGGACTTGGGCTGACTGATATAATCTTTGAACCGGCCTGGGACAGACTTCCATCGCTGATGGATCGCGCCCAGCGTACGGTAGCAATCGGCCTCTGTAGCGGTGACAACGCGAAAGCCATAGATGTCGGACAGGCGGCTAAAGCCTTGCTCCTTTTCCTCCATCTTACGCCAGATCGAAAAGGGCTTTTTCGCACGGCCCATGACGGTCGCGGTAATATCTGCCTTTTCCAGCTCGACGCGCATATCTGCCGTAATGCGTTCTACCACATCACCTGTTTCACGCTGCAACGTGATAAAGCGACGGATGATGGAATTACGGGCCTCGGGGTTCAGGACGCGGAACGCTAAATCCTCAAGCTCTTCGCGCATCCACTGCATACCCATACGGCCAGCTAGCGGCGCGTAAATATCCATCGTCTCGCGGGCCTTTTGGACCTGCTTGTCGGGGCGCATAGATTTGATGGTGCGCATGTTGTGCAAACGGTCAGCAAGTTTAACAAGCGTCACACGAAGATCGCGACTGGTGGCCATGAATAATTTGCGAAAATTCTCGGCCTGCTTGGTCTCTGTGCTGGTAAGCTGCAAGTTTGTCAGCTTGGTCACACCATCGACCAGTTCGGCGATTTCAGCACCAAACCGTTCGGAAACTTCTGCATAAGTCGCCTTGGTGTCTTCGATCGTGTCGTGCAGCAGGGCGGTCACAAGGGTCGCGTCATCCATTTGCTGTTCCGCAAGGATGGCCGTGACGGCAACGGGATGCGTGAAATAGGGCTCACCTGAGTGCCGAAACTGTTCGCCGTGCATCTCTGCGCCATACGCAAACGCATCACGCAACAGGGCTTCATTCAAGCGGGGGTTATAAGCGCGGACCAGAGCGATCAGATCATCTACTGTCGTCGTCATCTGGTCCGGCGCCTATGTCTAGCAGCGATTAACGCTGGCCTTGGGCGTCCATCAGGGCGCGCAACAATTTCTCTTCGGACATGTCGTCTTCGACAGGCTTGTCAGTTTCGGCGCCCATCAACAAAGACATGCTGTCTTCTTCGGGCTCATCAACTTCGATCTGGGTCTGATTGGCTTCGATCAGACGCTCACGCAGATCATCGGCGCGTTGGGTCTCATCCGCAATTTCACGCAGGGACACGACAGGGTTTTTGTCGTTGTCACGGGCCACGGTGACTGGGGAACCAGCTGATATTTCACGGGCACGGTGGGCTGCAAGCATCACAAGTTCAAAACGGTTCGGAACCTTATCGATGCAGTCTTCTACGGTAACGCGGGCCATTGGCGTTCTCCAATCAATCGGACGGGGGTCATTATTAAAGGCGTCAAATAGCGCCGATAGCCTAGAATGACAAGGGGATAGGCGCATCACAGCGCAACAACGCTGCGCACCTCATCAGCTGGACGGGCATCGCGCATTTGAACCACGGATTGGCCCAACACCGGATGTACCCAATCGGGTGCTACATCGGCAAGTGGGACCAACACGAATGACCTATCTTGCACGCGCGGATGAGGCAAAATCAACTGATCAGGCGCAGTTTGGGCCTGCAAATCGGGCGCAAGGTCGCGCCAATGGGTATAGCTCGGCAGGTCAGGGCAGACCTGATCACCCAGCGCGATTAGGTCCAAGTCAAGCGTCCGCTGCCCCCAGCGGAGGGTCCGTGTACGGGCGGCTTCGGCTTCAATCTGATGCAAAACGGCAAGCACATCATGCGCGGGCAAACCCGTTGAGACGCGAATCGCTGCATTCACAAAATCAGGACCCGCACCCACCGGAAACGCGGGCGTCCGGTAAAGTGGGCTTTGAACCACGTCCGTACCCAGCCTCGCCACCACTTCTGATATGGCCTTTTGGATAGTTTCCGTAGGGTCACCCCACGGGGAAGTTACGTTACCTCCAAGGCCAATAAGCGCAAATATGCTTGAATTATGCACCGTGTGGGCTTGCAGCATGCTATTTTTCCCGTAAACTCGTTTTTGTTCGGCACATTTTATACCACTCACACGCTTACCACCACAGCAGGACATCCACCCGAAAGGACAATTAATGTTTTATCGTGACGAGCGACTTGCGCTCTTCATTGATGGATCAAACCTATATGCTGCGGCCAAGGCACTTGGGTTCGACATCGACTATAAGTTACTGCGAGCAGAATTTATGCGCCGTGGTAAAATGCTGCGGGCATTCTACTATACCGCGCTGTTGGAAAATGACGAGTATTCGCCGATCCGGCCCTTGGTTGACTGGCTGAATTACAACGGCTTTACGATGGTGACAAAGCCCGCCAAAGAATACACGGACAGCATGGGTCGGCGCAAAGTCAAAGGCAATATGGACATCGAATTGGCCGTCGATGCGATGGAGCTTGCGCCTCATGTTGATCACATCGTGATCTTTTCAGGGGATGGCGATTTCCGTCCCTTGGTTGAAGCATTGCAACGCAAAGGTGTTCGGGTTTCGGTAGTATCCACAATCCGTAGCCAACCGCCGATGATTTCAGACGATCTACGTCGGCAATGCGACAACTTCATCGAACTTGATGAATTGCGTGATGTTGTCGGCCGACCAATGCGCGAACCACGTGAAGATGTGACCCCTGCGCAATCGGACAATACTTAACTGTACATCGGAACATATTGCACCGAAATAGCGCCGCGCGGAAATCACTCATCGCGCGGCCCTTTTCGTTTGTGCGCTTTGGGCTTACGTCTGTGACAAGCCACGTCGGAGATACCAATGAACAAACCACCCCTCACCCTTTACCTTGCTGCGCCGCGCGGTTTTTGCGCAGGTGTGGACCGCGCCATTAAAATCGTCGAATTGGCGATCGAAAAATGGGGTGCCCCCGTTTATGTCCGCCACGAGATTGTGCACAATAAATTCGTCGTCGACGGGCTGCGCGACAAAGGGGCCATCTTTGTCGAAGAGCTAGACGAATGTCCGCCCGACCGCCCTGTGATCTTTTCGGCGCATGGTGTGCCCAAATCAGTGCCGCAAGCCGCACAGGCCCGCGAAATGGTTTATGTCGACGCCACTTGCCCGCTGGTCAGCAAAGTCCACATTGAGGCCCAGCGCCATGCAGATGCCGGTTTGCAAATGATTATGATCGGCCACGAAGGCCACCCCGAAACAGTCGGAACGATGGGCCAATTGCCCAACGGCGAAGTGCTGTTGGTCGAAACCGTGGAAGACGTACGCAAGGTCACCCCACGTGATCCAGTCAAGCTGGCCTATGTGACCCAGACGACCCTGTCGGTGGATGACACCGCAGACATCGTCGCAGCCCTGAACGACCGCTTTCCAGCGATCATCGGCCCGCACAAAGAAGACATCTGCTACGCCACCACAAACCGCCAAGAAGCGGTAAAGGCGATGGCGCCGAAATGCGATGCAATGCTTGTCGTGGGCGCACCCAATTCGTCAAACTCCAAACGATTGGTCGAGGTCGGCGCACGTGCGGGCTGCTCGTATGCCCAATTGGTGCAGCGGGCGACCGATATTGATTGGCGCGCATTGAGCGGGATCAAAACAATGGGGATCACGGCGGGGGCATCGGCGCCCGAGGTGTTGATCAACGAAGTCATCGACGCATTCCGCGACCATTATGACGTCACCACAGAGATTGTGGAAACCGCCATTGAAAACGTCGAATTCAAAGTGCCGCGGATTCTGCGTGAAACAGACTAAAGAAATGCGAACAACGACCCGTCCCTCCGGGGGACATACTTGGGCTCGGAAAAAGGTGGCGGCAGCGCACATGATGGAAAAGACATGACACAAATACCACGCATGCCGCTTTGGCTTGGACTCGCAGGGCTGCTTCCGTTTATCTGGGGCGCGCTTACAACGCTGTCGCCTGACCTGTCGCTATGGGGACAGCAAACGCTTGGTGGCCGGTTTGTCGGGCCCTACATCCAACTGTTTTATGGCGCGATCATTTTGGCGTTCATGTCGGGTGTGCTGTGGGGGTTTGCAGCGCGGTCTGGCCAAACAATCGGGTACGTCCTGTCAGTCATCCCTGCCCTTTGGGCGTTTTTCATGACAGGTGGGGGGCCAGTGGCGGCAGGCATGAACCTGATCGTGGGTTTCGTCGGGTTACTACTATTGGACTGGCAATTCTGGCGCCAAGGTTTGGCACCGTCATGGTGGATGCACCTGCGCAGTCTGCTCACCGCGATTGTTGTGATCTGCATCCTACCGGTCGTGATCTGATGGCCGACGCAAAAACCATCACATTTTATGACACCGCAGCAAAGCGCTACGCAAACCTGACCAGTACAGACACGCCGTCTGATCAACTCACGGCGTTCATGGCGCTGTTGCCGCCGCAAGCCCACGTGCTTGATCTGGGCTGTGGACCAGCGCAGGCATCTGTTCATATGCGCGATAAAGGGCTGCGGCCCGATCCGGTTGATGCATCCCAAGGGATGATTGATCTGGCCAATGAAACCCATCAAATCGGCGCACGGATGTTGACGTTTGATGACGTGGATATGGTTGGGGTCTACGACGGGGTTTGGGCGAATTTTTCCCTGCTTCATGCACCCCGCGCAGATTTGCCTCGCCTCTTAGCCGCTTTGGCGACTGCGATGCGCAGCAATGGCATTTTGCATGTCGCTCTTAAGACCGGAACAGGCGAAGCTCGCGACGAAATCGACCGATTATACACGTACCTGACCGTCACTGAAATTCATGGACTGCTGACATCCGCAGGCTTTGCGGTTATCGCGACCGTTGAAGGGCACGAGGTTGGCTGCGCAGGCACCGACGATCCCTTTGTCGCAATGAGGGCACGTAAAAATGACTAAGCTTTTCGCCTATACCGATGGGGCCTGTTCGGGCAATCCAGGCCCAGGTGGTTGGGGCACGATCCTGATCGCACGTGACGGCGAGGCCGAGGTCAAAAAGCGCGAACTCAAGGGCGGCGCAGCCCTGACGACAAACAACCAGATGGAAATGATGGCAGCGATCTCTGCGCTGGAAGCACTGGAACGCCCAAGCGCCCTAACGGTCGTGACCGACAGCGTGTACGTCAAAGACGGAATCACCAAGTGGATCTTTGGATGGAAGAAAAAGGGCTGGAAAACGGCCGCTAACAAACCCGTCAAAAACGAAGAGCTTTGGAAACGGCTTGATGCAGCAACGCAGCGCCACGATGTGACGTGGGAGTGGGTCAAAGGCCACGCGGGCCACCCTGAAAACGAACGTGCCGACGAACTGGCGCGCGAAGGCATGGCTCAGTACAAAACATAAGCGCTCTGCGATTGCATACGTATGCATGAAATGGCAGAGTTGCCTCTATAATGACCCATGACCCGCTTTTGTTGATTCCCGGTATGATGTGCGACGCGCGGCTTTTCGCGCCGCAAATTGACGCGTTCTCGCATGATCGCATGATCGTAGTGGCCCCGCTTATTGGGGATGCAGTCACCGAAATTGCCGCGCATATTTTGGATCAGGCCCCCCCTTGTTTTGCATTGGCAGGTTTATCTATGGGCGGGATCGTCGCGATGGAAATGTGGGCGTTGGCCCCCGACCGGATCAGTCGGATCGCCCTGCTTGATACCAACCCCAAGGCCGAGCATCCGGATGTTGCTGCCGCCCGTGAACCGCAGATTGCCGCAGCACTCGCGGGCAACCTACATCGCGTGATGCGCGAAGAGATGAAGCCGAATTATCTGGCTGATGGACCGACCCAAGGCGCGATCCTTGATCTGTGCATGTCTATGGCCGAAACCTTGGGACCCGACACATTTGTCCGCCAATCCCGCGCGCTGCAAACCCGCCCTGATCAACAAAATACATTACGCCGCATCACCGTGCCAGCGCTTGTTTTATGTGGGGCGGATGACACGCTTTGCCCCGTTCACAGACATGAACTGATGGCGAGCCTGATCCCTGCCGCGACCCTCAAAATCATTCCAAATGCAGGGCATCTTCCCACGTTAGAACAACCCGAATTAACCAATAAGGCGCTGAAACAATGGCTGAAATAACCCTTCCCGACGGGCTTCTTGAACTGATGCAAAAGGTGGACACGCCCACTGTATGCAATGCCATTGAGGTTGCCCAAGGCAAACGCGGATTTGTCGGCTACACCAAGGGAACGATGTTCGCATCTGATCCAACCGCTCCGGCGATTGTTGGCTTTGCGCGGACCGCTCAAATCGCAGGGCGCGAACCGCCGACCGAAACGCCCGATGTGATCCGCGCCCGCAGGTTAGACTATTTTCGCAACATGTCTGAAGGGCCGCGGCCCGCAATTGCAGTGATCCAAGACGTCGACGAACCGCAGTGCGTATCTGCGTGGTGGGGCGAGGTTCACACGACCGTCCACAAGGGCCTCGGTATGGCAGGTGCACTGACAAACGGCGTGATGCGCGACCTTGGCGATATGCCAGCCGGCTTCCCTGTTATCGCGGGGTCCATCGGGCCAAGCCATGCATTCGTGCACGTCCGCAGCTTGGGCGGGACGGTCAACATTCGCGGTATGCAAGTGGCCCAAGGGGATCTGATCCACGCAGATCGGCACGGTGGTCTCGTTATCCCGCCAGAGGTGATCCCATCCCTAAAGGATGCCATTCAAAAACTGCTGGATACCGAGAACATCATCCTCGAGCCCGCACGTCAGCCGGACTTCAACCTCGACAAACTCATGGACGCATGGGCCGCGTTTGAAAAATCCCGCACATAATCCGCCTCGCTTTTTCAAAATACTCCTGCCGGAGGCTCAACCGATCTTTAAAACGATCTTGCCAATATGGGCACTGCTTTCCATGCGCGCATGGGCGGCGGCGGCATCAGAAAGAACAAATTCTTGATCCATCACGGGGGCAACGGTGCCCACCGCAAGTAATGGCCACACTTGATCACGCAGTTGGTCCGCTATGCGCGCTTTGGCCAAATCTGACTGTGGGCGCAGGGTGCTTCCAGTAATCGTTAGCCTGCGGGTCATAACTTCGATCATGTTCAGTTCGGCTTTTGGACCTTGCAAGAATGCAATCTGAACGAGCCGGCCATCGTCGGCCAATGCCTTAATATTGCGCTGCATATATGACCCGCCAACCATGTCGAGGATCAGATCAGCGCGGCCATTGGACCGCATCACATCAACAAAATCCGCGTCACGATAGTTCATCGCAACCTCAGCGCCAAGCGCCAGACAGGCCGCGCATTTTTCATCTGAACCTGCAGTCGTAAACACCCGCGCCCCAAATGCATTGGCCAATTGGATGGCCGTCGTACCGATGCCGGAACTCCCACCGTGGACCAAGAACCGCTCGCCAGATTGCAGGCCGCCACGCATGAATACATTCGACCACACTGTGAAGAACGTTTCCGGCAAACACGCTGCTTGCTTCAGACTCAACCCTTTGGGAACGGGTAAACAATGCGCCGCTGGGGTCGCGACAAATTCCGCATATCCACCGCCAGGCAACAGCGCGCAAACCTGATCGCCAATAGCCAAATTGGTCACGCCGTCACCCAAGGAAACGACTTCGCCAGCACCTTCCAACCCCGGTAAATCACTCGCGGTTGGTGGTGGATTATACAGACCTGCGCGTTGCAGGGCGTCGGGGCGGTTTACGCCCGCATAAGCCAGCTTTATGACGACTTCGCCGTACCCTGCGACCGGCATTGGACGGTCAGTGAGCATCAAAACGTCGGGGCCGCCGTGGGCTGTGATTTCAACAGCTTTCATTGATCCGCTCCATCACGCCAAATGCCCGGAAGGTCTTTATCGGCGGTGCGCGCCGGCGCTTTGATCAGGCTGGTCAGGCGGGCCAAGGCACCGGTGAACGGCTTCAGGATCGCGCTGTCATTGACCCGCGCTTTGACCTTTTCAAACTGCATGACGTTTTCGATCCGGCGATCAGTAAAATCATCAATCCCTGTTCCATCATCGCCGAGCCAATACAAAACAACCGACCCGTATACTGCCGACAATGTGGCACGCTTGGTATACCAATTTGCGTCGTGCGACGTATCGCCCAGCGCATTCCAGATGGCATCGGCAGTGCCCCAGATCAGCTTAGCACCCTCCGGCGCCATATGCGGCAGCGCGAACAGCGACGATCCACGGCGCACGACTTCTTTGTCTGCATCAGCGAGACGCACCTTAATCGCATGAGCCACGCGGTCACGGAATCGTATTTCGGTCAGGTCCCCATCGGCCAAAGCCGCAGCCATTTGAGCGTCACCACGCAAATGATAGGCAACAGCCAAATCGATAGATCCACGCGGGCACACCGTTTTGGCATGCGCCGGATTAATCCCTACATCGGCCACAGCTGCGCTAAATGTCGTGGGAGACCAGCCATCAAACGGCACATGCGCCAAAGCTGCATCGAGCAGGGCGTCCAGCATCGGGTCGGGTGTGTGGGTGTGCACGGGCATCTCCTTGTGTGGCTTGTGTCTACACTAGACAAACTAGACCAAAGTTGCTATCCGCCGAATTCCTGCAATTTTGCAAATTTAACTTAGAGAGGTGGTGAAAACCACATGCAGGTTAGTGTTCGTGATAACAACGTCGATCAGGCGTTGCGTGCTCTGAAGAAGAAACTTCAGCGTGAAGGCGTTTTTCGTGAAATGAAGCTCAAGCAACATTTTGAAAAACCGTCCGTGCGTAAAGCACGCGAGAAAGCCGAAGCTATCCGCCGTCAGCGTAAGCTGGCTCGGAAAAAGCTCCAGCGCGAAGGTTTGCTCTAAGCAACTTTCACTCGTAGCGATATGAAATAAAGAACCCCCGACTGAGCAATCAGACGGGGGTTGTTATTTGCTGAACGGCGGCTTAGAGCCCAGAGTGACTGATGCTGCGAACGCGACGGATGGCTGCTTTGGCAGAGCCGGTGGTAGCCAGCAACATTCAAAGGGTAGAGAATCTTTTCCGGTAGTCTTTAGCGCTCACGCCGGAAATCGACTTGAACAAACGGCTGAACGCCGAAACGTCTTCATATCCGACAGCCCAACAAATTTCGCTGATTGGTTTAGCTGTGCGCTCAAGCAAACCACGTGCTTTTTCGATTCGAAGTTCTTGTACGTATTTACTGATTGGAAGCCCGGTTGCTTCGGTAAAACGGCGCTGAAGAGTTCGATCTGATAAAGACGCCTGCTGCGCTAGCGTGGTGACAGAAAGGTCGGATGCCACATTCTTTTCCATCCACCGCTGCACGTCACGGATGGTGTCGTCAGCGTGGTTCAGCTTGGGACGAAAGCTACGGTAGTTTCGTTGTTCGCGTCCCTGTGGATCAATAAGCATTTGGCGGCAGGTTTGCGATACAATATCCGGGCCGAACCAACGCTTGATAAGATAAAGACCCAAATCGACCCAAGCCATGACGCCGCCCGCAGTGACGATATCGTGGTCGTCGATTAACAAATGTTCCGGATGCAGCATGGCGCTGGGGAAAGCGGCACGAAACTCATCCTCAAGTGCCCAATGTGTTGTCACGGGACGGCCATCAAGAATTCCAGCATACCCCAGCCAGAATGCACCCGCACATGCGGAACAGATGGTTGCGCCATCCCTATGCTGGTCCGTCAGCCACGCATGCAGAAGTATGTCTGACTGTCCACGCTTGCCGTTCAGATTAGGTGGCAGGACGACAGCATCAAATTGCGATGTCAAAGGCAGGTCGCCGACGCGCACGATTGTATAGCCAATCTGTTTGCCGCCCAATGCCAACGCAAAGCGGTTCGCCACATCCAGCAAGTCTCCGATACCAAGCAACGCCGACATTTGGACACCCTCATAGGCAACCAAAGCGATTGTCACATGTTTTGGCGTTTTTGGCATATTTTTTGTCATATCCGCCAATCGTAACGAACTTGGAATTTCGGGTAAACAGTCAGCAGGAGGAATTTGTTATGAAACCCACGGCTCTTGTGTTGATAGACATCCAAAACGATTATTTTCTTGGCGGCATGAAGCCCCTGCCAAGTATGGAGACCGCAGCTGCGAACGCCGCACGCCTGCTACACGCAGCAAGAGATCGGGGTGAACCAGTTTTTCACATACGTCACATCGCTGCATCCAAAGACGCACCGTTCTTTCGTCCTGGAACGGATGGTAGCAAAATAAATGATACCGTTTCACCAAAGCCGGATGAACCAGTGTTTGAGAAATCACGTCCCAACAGTTTTATCGGCACTGGTCTTGAGGCTGCAGTGAGAGAAAACGGGATCAAGCATCTGATCCTTTGTGGCGCAATGAGCCAGATGTGCGTTGATGCGACAGCACGTGCAGCCGTCGATATGGGCTTTCAAATCACCGTCGTGTCAGATGCATGTGCTGCGGCTGTAGTTACCCATGCTGGTGTCACGGTTCCTGCTGAGATGGTTCATGCTGCAATCATGGCCCCGTTGGCGGCCAGTTACGGAAAAATCGTAATGACCGATGATCTGGAGGTTTGAAAGCCATCGTAAAAGGTAATCCGCAAGATACGGGCTGCATTAAAGTCCGAACATCTGGATCCTACACTGACCAATTTCTGGAGGTTCGAATGTGATACCAACTATCGTAGCACTAATCGTTTTTCTGTTTCCACTGGCCTACAGTCCGGGACCGGGAAACATGTTTTTCGCCGCGAACGGCGCACGCTTTGGACTGCGTGCAACGTTGCCCGCAAATGCAGGATACCACATCGCGACATGGTTTGTGACTGCAGCAATCGGCTTCGGGGCGCTTGCAGCTTTCACGTCATACCCTGGCATATTTCAAATCCTAAAATATGCGGGCAGTCTTTATGTCCTCTGGCTGGCATGGACCCTCTTCAGAAGCGCCGAGCATAAAGGCACCGCTACGGCCCGCCCTGCAGGGTTTGGAACAGGTGTATTGCTGCTTTTACTTAACCCCAAAGCCTACGTCATTATTGCACTTATGTTCACGCAGTTTGTTGCCACGGATGGCACTGGTCAGTGGCAATTAATAATCCTGATTACGACCGTATTTACACTCAACAATCTGTGCGCATTTTTGGCGTGGACTGCTGCAGGGGATCGTCTAGCTGGGCGGTTTCGTGATGAGGCGAGTGCCAGACGCATTAATAGGGTATTCGGGGTAATCCTTGCCATCGTGGCTATTTGGATGTTTTTCGGATGACCGCTACAACTCACCGAAAGCAGTCATCAGCTCGATCGACGTCGAGGTCTCCTTCGTCCCGCGTTGTGTAAGTTCAGACGGTCCGCAGCGAACGGCGACGTTTCCCAGACCAGCCGTTCGTCGTTGACGCAGCTAAAGTCCGTTGAGATGAAGGTTTTTCGATGCGGGCCGCTGCGCGAGATTTCGGCGCGGGACTGACCTTGGCCCGCGTTGACAAACCTCTCAAGGAGGAAGCCGTGGGATGCTGAATGTGAGCTATGGGGAAAGTGCGAGGCTGCTGTAAGTTGGTTTGGGCCTTAGCGTATTTGTCGACTGCATTTGAGGTGGTTCAGAGGCCATGAGTGGCATGATCTTGGCGTTGATAACGATGAACATCGGCGCGTTTTCAATATATTGGTTCGTTTGGCGCGGCAGAATACTCCACCCTAATGAGGCGCATAAGGGAGCGGGTGTTATCCATCTTGACGGGCATCTCGTCATGCGGCGGCCTTTTTTCGTGGTGGCGCGCGGGTCTGTGGCTTTTGCCCCCGCCTGAAGGTCTCGATGATGCGCATCTGGCCACCGCAATCGGGGCATGGTTCGCGGAGCGTAAGTGGGATGATCTCTGCGGTTGGCGGGCTTTGGTTCTCGACCACTTCTGCCCCAAGTAATACACGGACCTTTGCGATTTTGGCCTTACGGTTGCCACTTGCCAGCAATCCGTAATGGCGGATGCGATGGAACCCGTCCGGAAGGACATGGATCAGAAAGCGGCGGATGAACTCGGGCGTGGCTAGTTGCATCACCTTTTGGCGCTCTCCATTTTTGATGCGATAGTCTTTCCATCTGAACGCGACCGTGGTGGCATCGGCGCTGACGATGCGGCTGTTCGAGATGGCGACACGGTGCGTGTAACGGCTGAGGTAGGCCAGCACAGCCGCGGGGCCACCGAAGGGTGGTTTGGCATAAACCACCCTTCGGATTTGCGCAAGGGTGCGAGCCAGCTGGTGAAGGTGTCGAGATTTGCGAGACGGGTCAGATCACCGAAGAAGGCAAGCTCGCCCGCACGGTGCAATGCCAGCAGCCCCTCTATGAACAGACGTCTGAAGAACCGAGACAGAACGCGCACATGTAAAAAGAACCCCGGCTTGCATGCGACCCAACGGGTGCCACTTGGCGACAGGCCACCACCTGGCACGATCATGTGGACGTGAGGGTGATGGGTCAGCGAAGATCCCCAAGTGTGCAGTACGCTGGTCATGCCAACCGTCGCCCCCATGCGCTTAGGATCTGCCGCGATTGTCGCCACCGTCTGGGCCGATGCTCTGAACAGCAGTCCGTAGACTGCCTTCTTGTTCCAATAAGCGATACGGGTAATCTCGGCTGGTAGGGTAAAGACCAAGTGGAACTATTCCACCGGCAGCAGGTCTTCGGCTCGTGCCGCCATCCAGTCGCGCGCCGCTGGCCCCTGACATTTGGGGCAATGGCGGTTCTTGCACGAGTTGTAGGCGATGTGCTGATGATTGCACTTTGTGCAGGCCGCTACATGCCCGCCGAGCGCCTCGGTTCGGCAGGTCTCAATGGAGGACATCACTTTGAGCTGACCGAGACTGACATGACCCGCATTAGCCCGCCGCCACGCAGGGCCGTGCATGCGAAAGATGTCAGCTACCTCCAGTGCGCGCTTTGACACGCGAACGCGTTCGTCAGGTCAGGCCCTTCACGTGCTCAAACGGGCTGGTGATATTGCCCAGCGTCTTTGTCGCGACATGGGTGTAACGCGCCGTCGTGCTCAGCTTGGAATGCCCGAGCAACACTTGGATCACACGCACATCGGTGTTCGCTTCCAGCAGATGCGTGGCAAAGCTGTGTCGCAACGTGTGCAATGTTGCGGGCTTTTTGATCCCGGCCATACGCTTGGCTGATGTAAACGCCCGGTTTAACTGACGCGGCGATATAGGATCGACACGGCTCTGACCGGGAAACAACCACCCTTGCGGGCGCGCCTCGCGCCAATAATACCGTAATAAAACAAGCAAAGATGGTCACAGCATCACATCGCGATCTTTGCCACCTTTGCCCCGTTCGATATGGATCAGCATACGGTCACTGTCGATGTCGCGGACTTTGAGATGCGTCACTTCAGAAGCGCGCAAGCCCCCACCATAGCCAATGCTCAGTGCCGCGCGGTATTTGAGGCCAGGCCCGGGCGCTGAAGCTAAAACGGCCGAGACCTCCTCAACGCTGAGAACGATGGGCAATTTGCGCGGTTCAGTGCGAAACTGCATGTACTTCTCCATCCCGTCGCGATCGCACGTCATCGAGAAAAAGAACCTGAGCGCCACGATCCAGGCATTGAATGTTGATGGCGTGACGTTCGTATCGGGTGATCGACCAAGGGACGCCGCAAAGTCCTTAAGCGCACGAATGTGGGCCTTTTGCGATTTGTCACCCATACCGCGAATGCGCATGTCTTCGATCATCCGCTCACGAAGCGGGCTTACTTTCTCCTGTGTCTTGGGAACCTCCTGCTTGACGATTGAGAAGGTCCAATCATCAAGCAAGAGCCCCAAAACACGAAAACAACGTCAAATCAGTAGGTAGAACGACCGCAACAAGCGCCAGTGCCGCGCGAGCGGCTTAGTCCTTGAGCCCAAAGTGTGAATTCAATTTTTGTGCTGCATGCGCTCGCAGCGTAGAAAATGCTGCAACAACGAAAATTTCCACGCCGCTGTGCGGAAGGAAAACCAGCCTTTCATGCGAACCGCAGCGGAAACGACACGTTTAGTCGCGGACAGAGCCGTCATTCACAGTAGTTGGATATCTCGATTAGGTTTGCGTCTGGATCACGCAAATAAATTGAACGAATTTTTCCTTCCGCACCCGTTCTGTCGACAGGTCCTTCCTCAATCGGGATCCCTTTGAACTGTAGTTCCAAAATGACGTCATCCAATTTGGTTTCGGCGATTAAACATAAGTCGGCAGAACCTGGGGTCGGTCGATCGGCTTTGGGCTCAAACTCCTTGCCAGCTTGATGTAAATTGAATTTCTGTTGTCCAAATTTCAGAGCTTTCCTACCACTGCCGAAACTCACCACCTCGAACCCGAAGTTTGCGCTGTAGAAATCACAAGTTCGGTCAATGTCGGCGACGGTTAGGACCAGATGATCCAAACGATTGATTAAGACCATGTTAGGGTTCCTTTATTTTGGCCCGCTTGGGCCTCTCGCAAAACCAAGCAGCCCAACGCGTCACTTGTGCATTTCACGTTTGCGGTCGCGGGTGCGGCGCGTTGCTTCCTCTGATCCGTCGTGGAAGGTTCCGAACACCTTGTCCCACGGCATTTCAGCGTTTCCATAGTTACATTCATAATACCGGTGGTGCAGTTGGTGAAAGAACGCGCCAAGCAAAAGTGCCTGACGATCCTTTGCCCATAGGGCTTCGTACCCTGAATGCGATGACGCAGCGCCCAGCATCAGCCAGTACCCCAGAAACAGCATGTGCACGGGGTGACTTGGCAAGAGCAGCACGATCAGGATGGCACTAAGATAGCTGAAAGCCTCAACCGGGTGCATCGACATACCAGACCATGGGCCAGTATTGACGTTACGATGGTGCACCGCGTGGACATGTTTGTAGATGCTTGGCTGGTGCAGGACGAGGTGCACGACGTAAAAGTGAAAGCTCTGCCACAACGCCAAGACCGGAAACAGCACGATGAACCAGATGGGATGGGCGTTGAACGACAACGTGCCGATCAATCCGCTGGCATAAGACCACCGCAGGAAACATTCCAGTACCGACAGGAACGTCGCGCCGAACACCATGGAATGGTAGACATTGTCCCATGTCTGGTAGCCGAATTTGAACAGCGCGTTCTTGCGTTTGAAATATGGGCGTGGGTCATATTTCAAGAGCTTGCCCTGACCATCAATCCCGTAAAACCAATGGTGCAGCCCGCCTGCGACGATCAACAGCAGCAACCAGTTTCGGGCAAATACCCATGCCATCCATCCAAAGCCAAATGCGTCCTGTTCCATCCCAACGGGTTGCGCCCAGTATGCCACCAAAAAGGCGAGCCCAAGAAAGATCGAGCGGTCCGAAAATTGCAGCCAGTTTTCCCAGATCCACTTTGCTAGAACGCCAGGTTTGGCGGGCCACAGCCAATAAGGTGCGTATTTGACTGGCAGGTCGGGGTGCCAGTGCCATTCACGACTCATTGGCGCAGGGCCATTGTTGTCTTGCGCGTTATCTTTGGAGGGCGTTTCTACGTTTGTCATGTCATGATCTTTGCTGTGCTCAACAGTGGAGCGGTGCCGCGTGACAGGTTCTTCGTTTATTGTTTATAGGCGTCCACAGGATTCTGGCAAGACTTGCCGACGGTCACCTTAATCAGTCCATCTTGCGATCTGCGGTAAAAGGGCACCAGTCGTTTGATCAATGCCGCAGCGCGCCTCAGAGAATTTCGGAAAGTTTCAGCCGTTGAATTTTTCCCGATGGTCCCTTTGGCAGCTCTTTCATGAAATGTATCCGGTCCGGGGATTTGAACGTGCCAAGCCGTTGCGCGCACAGGGACAAAAGGTCAGCCTCAATCAATGCAGACCCTTCGCAGATTGCAACTGCCGCTTCGACACGTTCGCCGTACTGCGTACAGGGTCGCGCGAATGCCGCTGCCTCAACGATGTCGTTGTGACTATAGAGAACCTCGTCAATTTCACGCGGGGCTATGTTTTCGCCGCCTTTGATGATCAGCTCTTTCAAGCGCCCCGTCACATAGACATAGCCGTCGTCGTCCATGCGCCCAAGATCGCCCGTACGCAGCCAATCGCCAGAAAACGTGGCGGCAGTGGCGTCAGGATTGGACAGATATTCACGCATGACGTTGGGTCCGCGCACGGCGATTTCGCCCTCAGTATCGCGCGGTGCCTCTGTCAGATCGGCGGCCATGATTTGTACGTCGTTGCCAAATCCTACACCGGGTGAGCCGATTTTGCGCACCCCCGGTGGTAGCGGGTTGGACAGGATCTGGGCGGCTGTTTCTGTTAAACCCATCGTTTCAATAATCGGCACACCAAAGCGGGCCTCGAAGGCCGATTGGGTTTCGACCGCCAAAGCCGAAGACGCAGAGCGCCCGAACCGCAAGCGTGTTCCTGCCTGTAGGTCCGCGGCACCGTGCAACAAGTGGCTTATGATCGTCGGCACAACCGAGAACCAAGTGGCCTTGCCCTCAGCAATCTGGGCCCAAAACTTAGTCGCCGAGAATTTTGACACCATCACCAAAGATCCGCCCGACACCAAAGCACCCATCACGGTCACGCATAACCCATTGATGTGATAGATTGGCAGAACGCAAAACCCGCGATCAGCGGCGTTTAGCCCGTGCGCGACTGCTGTTGTCCAACCGCCAGCCAAAAGACTGGAGTGGCTATGCACGACGCCTTTGGGTTTACCCGTGGTGCCCGATGTATACATCAACAAGGCGTGGTCATCCGGGCCAATTTTGGCCAGTTCTGCTGTCGCAGTCAGAGTTGCTGGGGTCAGTTCAACCACACCTTTTGGGGCGACGTTGGCGAAGGTTTCGCTCTGGGATGGATGCACAATCGCAAAGCGCGCGCCCGAATGATCCAAGGCGTAGGCTATCGCATCGGGTCCCGCTGCAAGGTTAATCATCGTGGCACGAAACCCACCATAAAGCGTGGCGTATGTGGCAACCAATCCGTCGCGCCCGTTGGGGTGGATAATGGCGACGCTTTCGCCCTTCTCAATGCCAAGTGCGGCCATTTTTTGGGCCATGTTGCGGGCCTCATCGCGCAAGGTCCGCCATGTCAGGTTTTCAGACGTTTCAGGAAACACGACAGCGACGCCATCTGCATCTGCGCGCGCATCCAGCCAATCGCGGACCGTGCCAGTGGGTGGAAGTGCAGGGTCAAACATCATTTTCCAACCTGCGCCCAGTAGTCGCTAAAGATATCTTCAACGGCGGGTTCACGCGGTGGAATTTCACGCACGATCTTAGTGCTTTGAATAAAGTGTTTCCAATGCAGGTTATCATCGATGGAATTACCCCCCCACGATCCACAGCCCATCGACAGCGAGAACGGCATCCCATTGTTGAATGCGCCACCCGTGGCGAACGTATGCGCCTGATTAACGATCACGCGGCTAGTGGGAATGGCATTGGCAAGCGTCAGGGGCCGCGTATCATCTGCTGTATGGATCCCAACGGAATGACCCGCCCCTTGGTGCAATTGTATCTCGCGCGTGGTGGCTACTGCGTCAGCGAAATCGCCTGCGCGGTAGACGGTCAGAACACGGCTAAGTTTTTCACCCGATAGCGGAAAATCAGCTCCTATGCCTTTGGTTTCGACGGCGATGAATTGTGTGTTTTCTGGAACTTCGCCAGTCAACCCCAATGCCTCAATCAATTGATTTGCATCTTGGGCAATGGCGCGTGGGTTCAAGTGCCCTTTGACCCAGAGCGTGCTGGTGATCTTGCGGTCATCCGTGATCAACGCACCGCCAGCTTTGGTAAGTTCTTTCATGAAAGCATCATAGATGTCATCCAGCACCACGATGGAATTTTCCGAGCTACACGAGGTGGCATTGTCAAACGTCTTGGAGGCTGCGATTTTTTGGGCTGCCGCCGCCAGATCAGCAGTTTCATCCACGATGACACAGACATTACCCGCACCAACTGCAAGCGCGGGCGTTCCGCTGGTGTAGGCGCGTTTCACATTGTTCTGGCTGCCGGTCACAACGATCAAATCGGTAATTTCTAGCAGACGCTGTGTCTTTTCCTTGGACCCACGCCCTGGAACCATTTGCACCAAATCATGATCAAGACCCAGTTTGTCAAACTCGGTGTAAATATAGCCTAGCAAAGCCTCGCAGGTCGGCACCCCTTTGGGCGACGGTGACACGATAATGGCGTTGCCACACTTCAAGGCGTTAATGATATTGTTGGCGGGCGTCGCACCGGGATTGGTGGAGGGAACAACAGCCCCGATCACACCAATCGGGCGCGCAATTTCAGTGATGCCCGTGGCCGCGTCGTCGCTGATGATGCCATAGGTCGCAACGTCCGCGATATCGCGCATCAGCCCGAGCGTCTTGCGGTGGTTCTTGGTAATCTTGTCCGCCACGTTGCCAAGGCCCGTTGTTTCAACGGCCAGTTCGGCAAGATGTTTGTTGCGGCTGGGTTCCATAATCGCCCATGCGGCGGCTTGCGCGGCGCGATCGTAAATCTCCTGCGATCCACCCGCCTCAAAAGCGGCCTGTGCAGTGCGCGCACGCGCAACGATGGCTTCAACTTCTGCAATGTCGGTGGCGATGGGATCAGTGGCGGTCATGGGAAATCCTTTGGTTTGGCGGGGCTGCGATACAGCCCCGCCGATACTTTGTAAGTCGTGGTGTTCGCTTAGAGGTCGGCCAGAAGCGCCTCAAGTGTCACTTGGCGCTGTGCCCACATTTCCTGCACTTCAGCGCGGTTCATGATGTGCATTGGTGAACCACCGGCTGCCATGCGCGATGCCACACGGCCATTTTCGAACATGGTTGGGACGACAGATGCAAGGTGATCGATGATCGCCTGATCCGTACCTGCTGGAACCATCACACCGCGGTAGTTCACGGATGCGTTGTCGATGTCAAAGCCCTGCTCCATCAGCGTTGGCACGTCGTCAATGAAGCTGTTGCGTTCAAGATCGAACACGCCAAGAATTTTGACGGTACCCGCTTCGCGAGCGCGGAACGCATCAGACAGGTTGTTCACGCCACCCAGAACTTCGCCCGCAATTACAGCGCGCATCGCGCCTGCACCGCCTGCATTGTTCGGGATATATGCCAGTTCAACACCCGCCGCTTTTTCAAGCTGAAGTGCTGCGATGTGGTGGCCTACAAACAGACCCGCACCCGAGAACGTCAAACCACCAGGGTTGGCGGTCGCATATGCAATGACGTCGTCCATGGAGTTAAATTCGCTGTCAGCACCAACCACGAAAACCGCAGGGTCTGCGCCCCAGTTTGCAATCGGCTCAAAGCTGTCGGTGGAATAGTCCACGCCGCCCTCGATGGATTGGGCGATAAAGTGCGGCACGTTATATGCACCCATTGTGTATCCGTCAGCTTCGGCCCCTGCTAGCCAGTTCCAACCGACACGACCACCCGCACCCGATTTGTTCAGGATGGCGATGGGCATGTTCAACGCGTCTTCGTTGCCAGCTGTCATCGTCACGATGCGGGCTTGGAAATCTGTCGCACCACCAGCGCCGTAGCTAACCATCAACATAACGGGGCGTTCAGGATAATCGCCGTGGCCATCCGCCATCGCCGAGCCTGAAATCGCCGTAAGCGCCAATGCAGCGCCTGCTATCCATTTTTTCATTTTATCTCTCCCTTGGTTACATCCTAAAACTGCCTCCCGCAGCGTCAGGAAAATATCTCTCGCGGTGTGTACACGTTCAAAAGCATCGCAAAGAGACCGTACATGACCGCCATAAAACCGGCGGTAATTAAGGCCCGTTTGATCCATGTTTTTGCCTCTGTGTGGGGGGCTGGATCGTACAGGGTAAGTAGGATGAAGAAGGCGATTGTTGTGGCGGTGTAGAACCCAAGTTCTTTGGCCGCCCAGAATGCATAGACCAGCGTGACGATCAGACCGGGCGACAGATTGCGCATGTCTTGGCCGCTCAGGCCTTGGCCAACTTTGGTGCGTCCCAAGACGGCTTTCAGGAAGGTCCAGATCGCAAGTATTGCAAATACCGTCGCGATCAAGCGCGGAAATACAAACGCCGCCGCGGGCTCTTGGGTGTAGCTGATATAGGCGACGGTGACGCCAACAGCAGCAATCGAGCCAGAGGCGATGATGTGCTGGGTGCGTGGAAGATCGTTCATGCTTGCGCGTCCTCTTTCGTGGTGTAGCGGCGCTGGCGCAGCTCCATCCAAATGGAATACCCGACCGAGGCGACGACGATCAAAATCAACAACCAGTTCAGCCAACCTGTGAAGAAATACGCCATCTGGCCGATCGTGGCATTGGCGATCATAGCGCCTTGCATAAAGTTGGCTTCTGCGATTGGACCGAGGATCAGACCAAGCACTAGCGGAGCGGCCGAAAATCCGAAACGTTCAAGGAAATACATCGCCAAGCCAAGGGCGGCCATGACGTAAACATCCCCCATCGAATGTCCGACGGAATAGCTACCAAACACGGCCAATCCAAGCACCACTGCCGCCATCACAGCGCGCGGTACTCGGGCCACATTGGCAGCCCAACCCGCAATCAGCAGGCCGAAAACGCACATCAAGATTTGCCCGATCAGCATCGAGTTGATGAACGGCCAGACAACTTCTGGATACTGCGTAAACAGCGCGGGGCCTGGGAAAATACCGTGGATCAACAGACCACCAAGCAACACGGCCGCCGTGGGCGATCCGGGGATCGACAACGTCAGCAGCGGCACCAAAGACGGGCCAACCATCGCGTTGTTCGCGCTTTCGGCCGCGATCACGCCTTCGGGATGGCCTGTGCCAAATTTCTCGCTCTCATTGCTCATCTTTTTAGACTGATCATAGGCAACAAGACCTGCGATTTGCCCGCCCACACCGGGGATCAAACCAATGATCGACCCCACAGCGGTGCCAATCGCAAGCGCACGTTTGCGACTGAACACCTCGCGAAAGGCGGCCCCAATCGGATGGCGCTGCACGACGATTATCTCGGCATCCACATTTGAGCGCCCTTTGGCGAACATTGCGATGACTTGCGGGATGGCGAATAGGCCGATCAGCGCGGGAATGACGTTGATGCCGCCGCTGACAGAAGAATGGAAAATGAAGCGTTGCGCGCCCATGATGTCGTCGAACCCGATCGTGGCAAGCCACAAACCGATGCACCCCGACAGCAGGCCTTTGACAACCGAACTGGAATCTAGCGTGCCGATAACGGTAACGCCCAAGATGGCGAGCCAGAACAGTTCGGACGGACCAAATGCCAGCGCCCATG
>JAGSGF010000031.1 GCA_023955335.1 Yoonia sp. | reverse complement strand
TCACGTTGGCGCTTCACGCAAGACAAAAGTTCAAGGCGATCTGAAGCAGTGAGGAAATTCGGACGGATCATACAAACACCTGAATCCCATTCGCTCAGTCCGTCAATACAAAAGTCGGGTAATCAAGGACTCCGAGTATAACGACCTTTCCGGTGGAACAGTTGTAGATGATGAATATCGCGCCCTCGGCGTGACAATCACGGCATCCGGTGGATCCAATCAGGCGATGATCTTTGACACGGCGAACCCCACGGGTGGTGACAGCGATCTGGAGACATCCAATCTTGGTAGTGCGCTGATCATCTCGGAAGATGGCGACAGCAGCGACCCAGATGACAACGCTGGCGGCGGCACCCTCAGCATTGCATTTGACACGGAAACTTCTGTCGAAAGCCTCACGTTCCTTGATAACGAAGAAGGCGCGATGGTCAGGTTCTATGACGAATCCGGCACACTTCTGGGCGAACAATGGGTCGACGGCACAGGTGACAACAGCCAGAACGTGGTCGAGTTCAACATGGACGGCGTTTACCTGATGGAAATCGAACTGTGCGGTTCTGTCGCAATTGACGACCTGGTTTTCAATAGCGCGACCGATAACCTTGACGGGACTGTCGAGGGCACGGCCGGCGACGACCTGATTGATAGCAATTACGCTGGCGATCCCGATGGCGATTTTGTTGATAACGACGATGCCATCCTTGCGGGTGATTTTGGCAATGATGATTTGATTGTCGCCGGTGCGGGCAACGACGTTGTTTTTGCGGGCGACGGCGACGACGAAGTGTATGGCGGCACAGGCGATGACAGCATCACAGGCGGTAGTGGCAACGACGTAATTTACGGCGATGCGAACGGTGCAGTTGAAACTGTCGCAGCCGAGCGCGAGTCTTTCGGCTGGGAAGGTCTTTCTGACAGCGAAATCGACGGTGGCATCGTTGTGGACACAGGCAGCGTCATCGTTACGTATGATCGCATTCAAGACACCGGCGATCATTTCACGAACCTGTCAAGCGCAGATCTGAACACAACTGGCATCGAGTCCGGTACGCAAACTGTTGACGACAACAGTTCTTTGTACTCGGAGACGCACGGTCACGGCAACGAGGGTGCATTCTCTTGGGATTTCTCGGAATCTGTTGATAACGTGTCGTTTAACATCAATGATATTGATGGCGACGGCGTTGTGCGCGTCACAGCATTTGACGCTGATGGCAACCCAATCCAAGTGATCCTCACAGGTGGTGATAGCCTGACATTGTTGGATACCGATACAGTTGCAGGCGCGGATACTGCTGACAGCGAAGGCGGTTACGCTGATCCAAACACAGCAAACTACAACCTGAATGTCAGCATCCCAGGTCCGGTTTCACGGATCGTTGTGGAGCATGATCAAGACGGCGCCAACAACTCTGGCATCAACATCACCGAGATTTTCTTTGACAGCACAGACGGCACCACGGGCGGCACCGGTGTTGACGGCAATGATGTTATCGCTGGCGGAACAGGCCAAGACCTTGTCTTCGGTGAAGGTGGCGACGACACGATCACTGGCGGCGCGGATGACGACACTGTTTACGGTGGGCTTGGCGACGACAGCATCGATGGCGGCACAGGCAACGACTTTTTGCTTGGTGGCGACGGTAACGACAACATCGCAGGCGGCGATGGCGATGATACGCTTTGCGGTCAAGACGGCGACGACACTCTGTTTGGCGGCGCTGGCAATGACATCCTTGAGGGCATGAACGACAATGACGTTCTGTTTGGCGGCACTGGTGATGACCGTATCTATGCAGATGCAGGCGACGATGTCGCGAATGGTGGTGCAGGCAACGACAGCATTTATGGTGGGTCCGGCGATGATACCGTATCTGGCGGCGCTGGTGATGACAGCATCCTTGGTGGTGCGGGCAATGACACACTTCGCGGCGACGGCGAGGCAGTCTGTAATGACGAAGAAGAAGACTATTTCCCCGAGCGCGTTCAAGATATTTCAAACATGGTGTTCTACTATGACACCGACGGTGATGGGGTCATTGATTACTCTGTCAAAGTTGACAATTTTCCAGATGGCGGCTCTGGTACATGGATCAGTAACGATGCTGATGCATTCTATAACCAAATGAATACATGGGTCATCGGCCAAAACCCGGACTTGGCCGGAGCAACGGTCACTGTCGGTGTGTCACTCAAAGGCGGTAGCATTGAGCCGACAGAATTCTACGCCATTGATGGCAATGTTAATGGAACGGCGTCAGATACTGGCCCGACAATGAACACAGGGTCCGGCAATACTTCGGTTCTCGAATATCAAGACTTTTACCCAACCTATGACCCAGCTTTGTCAGGAGATACCGGTGGTACGCCAGCAACTGGTACATACGACGACTCGATTTCGGGTGGTGCTGGTGACGATACGATCTTTGGTGAATGTGGCGATGACACATTGTCCGGCGATGCTGGCAACGACATCGTTTATGGTGGCGCTGATCGCGACGTGATCCTTGGCGGCGCAGGCGATACCGTTGACGGTGGCGCTGGTGGCGATGACTATGACATCCTTGATCTGACAGGGCAGGGTACATTTATCCTGACCGGTCCAGATGGCACAGGCGACCCGATCCCTGACAGCAACGGCAACGGCATCGATGGCCAAGTTGTGTTTGTTGATCAGGACGGTGTTCCAACGGGCGAAACGATCAACTTTACCGAGATCGAAGAAATCATCGGCGACGAGGCCAACATGGCCCCCGATGCCACTGACGATTCCTTTGACGGCCTGGAAGACACAGCCACCGCCCCAATCGGCAACGTCATCACTGGCGACACCGGCAACGGCACTGACACCGATCCAGATGGTGACACGCTGACTGTATCCGCAGTTGACGGCGCTGGCGGCAATGTTGGAACACCTGTTGAGGGCTCCAACGGCGGCCTGATTACGATCCTTGAGGACGGAACAGCTTCTTTCGATCCTAATGGCAACTTTGAGGCACTGGGCGAAGGTGAAACTTCAACAACATCAGTGTCTTACACGGTTGAAGACGGCAATGGCGGCACAGATACAGCCACTGTCACAATCACGGTGACTGGTACAAATGATGCCCCTGTGGCCACAAACAACGCCTATACAGTGGCTGCCAATGATGTGGCTGGCGATGTCGACGGCAATGTTGTGACCGATGACACAGGTGAAGGTGTTAATAGCGATCCTGAAAGCGATCCGCTAACCGTCACACAAGTGAACGGTGTTGAAGGCAACGTTGGGGCCCCGGTTGTGGGCGACAACGGTGGTCTGATCACTGTGAACCCTGATGGCACAGTCGACTTTGATCCAAACGGCGAGTTCGACGCGCTTGATGCAGGTGAAACGGCAACAACATCAGTCACGTACACCGTCGACGATGGAAATGGCGGCACCGATACAGCCACTGTTACGTTCACTGTAGACGGTGTGAACGACGGCCCAGTGGCCACAGACAACGTTTATGCGGTGACGTATGACGAAGCAGCAGGCGACGTGGATGGGAATGTCATCACCGACGACACTGGTGCGGATGTTGATAGTGACCCAGAAAACGATGCGCTGACCGTATCTGCAGTTGACGGCATTGATGCAAATGTTGGCCAGCCAGTGGGTGGTGACAATGGTGGTCTGTTCACAATCAACGCGGACGGTACTGTCGACTTTGACGCCAATGGCGACTTTGACGACTTGGGTCTGGGTGCGACCAACGAGACATCTGTTACCTACACAATCGTTGACCAAGCAGGGAACGAAGATACGGCGACAGCCACATTTGTTGTCTCTGGCATCAACGACGGCACAGTGCAGGGCACCGGCGGCAATGATATCATCACCCCTGACATTCCATATGTGGATGCCGATGGTGATATTGTGGATGCAAATGATGCGATCCTGCCGGGTGATGTGGCCAATGATGACTTGATCCTTGGCTTTGGCGGTGACGACAGCATTGATGCAGGGACGGGCGACGATGTTGTCTTTGGCGGCACGGGTAACGACACCATCGAAGGTGGTGTCGGCAACGATCAGCTGATGGGTAACGACGGCAACGATACGATTACCGGTGGCGAGGGCGACGATATGCTCTTTGGTGCGGACGGTGACGATAGCCTTGCTGGTAACGCAGGTAACGACAAAATCGAAGGCTCGAGCGGCAACGACAGTATCACTGGCGGGGGCGGCGATGACAGCATCGACGGCGGCACTGGCGATGACAGTATCAATGCGGGCACTGGCAATGACGTGGTCGCAGGTGGTGACGGGAACGACATCATCAACACTGGAAACCATATCGACCCTGCAATTGATTATGATTACTTGGGTACCGACCCAAGCGAGAACGATCAGTTCCCTGACAACGATCTGGACACAGTCTTTGGCGGCGCTGGCGATGATATCATCACCACCGGCGACGACGATGACAGCATCGACGGGGGCGCAGGCAACGATTTCATCGACGCCGGTATCGACGACGACAGTGTCACCGGTGGCACAGGCAACGACACAATCATCGGCAGCCAAGGTGAAGACATCATCGCAGGCAACGAAGGTGATGACGTGATCTATGGTGGTCTGTCCACCGAAGTTCTGAACCTACCTGATGCGATCGATTCCGCACCCGACGACAACCGTGACACAATTTATGGTGGCACGGGTAATGACACGATCTTTGGCCGAGACGACGCTGACACCATTTTTGGTGGTGTGGGCAACGACGTTCTGGACGGTGGCATCGA
Organism: Yoonia sp.; assembly: GCA_023955335.1. Lineage (GTDB taxonomy): Bacteria > Pseudomonadota > Alphaproteobacteria > Rhodobacterales > Rhodobacteraceae > Yoonia. Next base: position 30,401 of record JAGSGF010000031.1, on the reverse strand, counting down.
CGATGACCTGATCAATGGCGAAGATGGCGACGACACTATCTTTGGTGGTCAGGGCAATGACGTCATCAACGGTGGTGAAGGCCAAGACTTAATTTATGGCGGCTTGGGTGATGATACCATTCAGGGCAACTTGGATGATGACACAATCTATGGTGATGAAGGCAACGATACGATCACAGGATCGCTGACCAATGATCTTGTCTTTGGCGGCACGGGTGACGATGAAATCCGCGGCGGCACTGGCGACGACACTCTGTACGGCGACGACGGCAACGATTTCGTCCAAGGTGGATATGGCGATGATAGCATCACCGGTGGTGCTGGCGACGACAGCCTGAACGGTGGCTTTGGTAACGATGTGATCGCCGGCAATGACGGCAGCGACACAATCGCAGGCTTTGATGGCAACGACACCATCGATGCCGGCGATAACAACGACCTTGTTTATGGTGGTCGTGGTGACGACAGCATCCTTGGCGGCGCTGGCGATGACACGATCCAGGGTGGTGACGGTAACGACACGATCCAGGGCGGTGACGGAAAAGATGTTATCTTCGGCGGCGCAGGCAACGATATTATTGCAGGCAACACTGGTGATGACACGATTTATGGCGGCACCGGTGAGGACACGATCACCGGATCAATAGAAGATGACCTTATCTTTGGCGGCGCGGACGACGACGAAATCCGTGGCGGAACTGGTAATGACACGTTTAATGGTGACGCTGGGAACGATTATATCCAAGGCGGCTATGGCGATGACATCCTTATGGGTGACACTGGCGACGACAGCCTGAATGGTGTCTATGGTAACGACATCGTTGAAGGTGGTGATGGCAATGACATCATCGCAGGATTTGATGGCGAGGACATTTTGACTGGCGGCGACGGCGTTGATACCGTTTATGGCGGCCTGGGTTCCGACACGATCCTTGGTGGCAATGGTGGCGACGTTGTTAAAGGCGGTGAAGACCCCGATAACAGCGACATCGATGTTCTTGATCTGACTGGATCCAACGTCGATTTTATCACCTATGTTGATGGCGACCCGGAAGCAGGCACGGTGAACTTCCTTGACGGGACCACCATGACCTTTAGCGAAATCGAGAATGTGATCCCTTGCTTTACGCCGGGCACCACAATCGCGACCGCAAAAGGCGAACGTCTGGTTGAAGAGCTGACAGTGGGTGACCGCATCATCACACGTGACAACGGCATCCAAGAAATTGCTTGGGTCGGCCATAAAGAAATGTCCGGTAAGCAGTTGGTCCAGAACCCGCATCTTAAGCCAATCCTGATTAAAGCAGGGGCTTTGGGCAACGGTCTGCCAGAACGTGACATGATGGTATCGCCAAACCACCGCGTGCTGGTCGCGTCTGACCTGACACAGCTGTACTTTGAAGAAAACGAAGTTCTGGCTGCTGCCAAGCACATGGTTGGTTCCAACGGTATCCACGCCATCAACGTCATGCAGACAACCTACGTGCACTTTATGTTTGAGCGCCACGAAGTGGTTCTGTCGAACGGCGCATGGACAGAAAGCTTCCAGCCTGGCGATTACTCGCTGAAAGGCATCGGGAACAGTCAGCGGAACGAGATCATGGAAATTTTCCCTGAGCTTGCAACAAAGACTGGCCTCAAGGGGTATCAGTCCGCACGTAAGGCGCTGAAAAAGCACGAAGCGAAGCTTTTGCTAAAGTAAGGCTGAAGATGCGCGCTCGATTCGTCGGGCGCGCAAACCGACATTTTTAGCGCCGCATGCACCGGTGTCAGGGTGAGTGACGATCTGATGCGGCCCGCCAAGCAGACCAGTCTTCGGGCGTGTCCAGATCATGGCGCGCCCGATTGTCGTTGAACCTGTGCAAATAGGTTCTGGACGCAAGCGGTTTAACAATGCTTTCGCCTCCATTATCTCCATGTAAGTCGGCGAATGCTGGCCGCAAAGATGAGTCAAAGATTATCGGGTGACCTGGCTGTCCGTCGGACGAAGCACCCCGCCAAATGACATTTTTGGGGTGGGCTGTCATAGAATCAAGAACGTCCCGTAAGTCATTGGTATTAAGTGAAATAAGATCACCCAAAATGATCATAAATGCAGCACATTCTGGCAGCTGTGCAACAGCCCCGCGCATTGTTCCCCCCATGCCTTCGGACGATTCGGAGACGATTAATGGGATGGCAGTGGTGCCGTCCAATGCCGCTATACGCGCAGGATTGTTCGGCGGCAGGGCCACATAGATAGGCCCGATCCCCTCCGCCATATCAATCTGTCGCCGTAAAAGCGGGACACCGTGCACATCACACATCAGCTTATCCGTGCCGCGCATCCGTGATGATTGCCCAGCAGCAAGGATCAGGACCGGGATCATGACCGCATTTTGCTTCCCTCAGGATCGAATGTGGGGGCAATTTGGACTGCGGCACGCATCTTACCCATGATTTCGATTTCCACCTTTTTGCCAAGGCGCGCGTGGTCGCGTGGGATAAGTGCCATTGCGATGGATTTGCCCGTGTGGTGCGAATAACCACCAGACGTACAGAATCCTTGGACCGTGCCGTCGATGAAAACGGGTTCATAGGCCACGACATCAGTGTCTTCTGCGTCGACTTCAAAAACGGCGAGGGTCCGAGCAGGAGGCGTCGCGCGCTCAGCTTCGGCCACCGAACGCCCAATGAAGTCTGTGTTTTTCTTAAAACTAATGAACCGGTCCATACCGGTTTCAGCCGCCGTGTAGTCAGGTGAAAACTCGGACAGCCATGACCCGAAGTGCCGATCAAGCCGCAGCGACATCATCGCCCGCATCCCAAACGGTGTGATCCCAAGCGGCTGGCCTGCCGTCCATAGCGTCCACCAGAGTTGTCGTTGATCCATCGGATCGCAGTAAATTTCATATCCCAAATCGCCAGTGTAACTGACCCGTTGCACGGTGCAGTCAACTTGACCGACGGTCATGCGTCGCACGTCAAGGAACCGGATCGCAGCCAAGTCTTCGCGCGTGCAAGCGGCCAACAGGCGCTGCGCGTTTGGTCCTGCAATTTGGAAGCCTGTGCGGTGGTCTGATACGTTGCGCACATGTACATCACGGCCCAAGTGCTGCATGAACCAGCGATAATGGACCTCTTGCGCGCCATAGCTAGCGGTCAGTTGAAAGTTGTCTTCGGCCAAGCACGACACTGTGAAATCGCCCATCAGTCGCCCCTTAGGGGACAACATCGGCGTGAGTGACATGCGCCCCACCTGCGGGATACGCCCTGCCATAATATAATCGAGCCATTCCCGTGCGCCCCGCCCAGTGACGGCGAATTTGCCAAAGTTCTGGACCTCGTTGATGCCGACCGCGTTGCGCACGGCGTGGACTTCACGCGCGGTGGCGTCGAACGCATTCGATCGCCGGAATGTAGGTAACTCAAACGTCGGTTCATCATCTTGGGCAAAGTAGTTTGCGACCTCTAGTCCAAATTGCTGCCCCCAAACGGCGCCGAGGTCACTAAAAATGTCGTACATTGGTGTGGTCCGGTGCGGCCGTGCTGCGGGCAGTTCTTCATTCGGATAGCTGACTGAAAAACGCCGCTGGTAGTTTTCAACAACTTTGGGCCGCGTATAGCCGGGTGTGATCCACTTGCCAAAGCGTGCCACGTCCATGGCGGTCACGTCGCGTTCGCATTCGCCTTCTATCATCCATTGCGCCAGCATCAGGCCGACGCCGCCGCCTTGGCTGAACCCGGCCATGACGCCGCAAGCCGACCAGTAATTCCGCAAGCCCGGAACAGGCCCCACAAGCGGGTTGCCGTCAGGTGCAAATGTGAATGGCCCGTGGATGACTGATTTGATGCCAGCACGTTCCAGAACAGGAAAGCGGTTGAAGGCAAAGGCGATAGAATCTTCAACCTTATCAAGGTTGTCGGGCAACAGTTCGTGCCCAAACCCCCACGGCGTGCCGTCAATCGCCCATGGTTTGCAGGGCTGCTCATAGAACCCGATACACAATCCGCGTCCTTCTTGGCGCAAATAACTTTCGCCGGCAGGATCCATGACGTGCGGATGTTCCGTGTCGCGCTCATAGATTTCGGGAACGTCTTCTGTGACGAGATACTGGTGTTCCATTGGGTGCAGGGGCAGATAAACCCCTGCCATCTGTGCGACCTCGCGCGCCCACAGCCCGCCAGCGTTAACGATGTGTTCGGCGTGGATTGTGCCCTTGTTGGTGACCACATCCCATGTGCCATCTGGGCGCTGGTTTGTCTCGGACACCATACACTGCGTCTCAATGGTCGCGCCCCCCATGCGGGCCGCCTTGGCGTATGCATGGGTGGTGCCCGACGGATCAAGGTGCCCGTCGAGCGGATCATAAAGCGCGCCGATGATCCCGTCAGTATTTGTGATTGGGGCAATCCTGGCAATTTCCTCAGGGCCGACGATCTCGGTCTCGAGGCCCATATACCGATGCTTTGCCCGCTCTGCGACGAGCATATCAAACCGATCTTGGTTGTCCGCCAAAGTAATGCCACCGACGTGGTGCAACCCGCAGGACATGCCCGTGATCTCCTCAAGCTCTTTATACAGCTTAATAGTGTAACCTTGCAGCGCGGCCATGTTCGTGTCGCCATTTAGCGTATGAAACCCGCCAGCGGCATGCCAAGTGGACCCGGACGTCAGTTCGGACCTTTCCAGCAACATGACGTCAGACCAGCCAAGTTTTGTCAGATGATACAGGACGGATGCGCCAACGACACCTCCACCGATAACGGCAACGCGAGTGGTAGTTTTCATGGGGTGTCTCCTACGGTTTGTTCCCGTCAGCTTGGCAGAGCCTTGCAAGCGGTCCAAGACATGACCGACAAATTGTGTCGCAAATGTTGAATGTTGCTGTGAGACACGGTTTTGTCGCAGTGAGACAAACTTGCGTTGAAATACTGCGACAGATTAAGCCTATCAGATGTCGCCAAAGGAATGACCCCATGCGCACCCATGCCCAAGCCGTTGTCATCGGAGGCGGCGTTATCGGCTGCTCGATCTTGTATCACCTTGCGAAAATGGGCTGGACTGACAGTATTCTGCTCGAGCGCGACGAGCTGACATCCGGATCCACATGGCATGCCGCCGCCAACATTCACGGGCTGCATGACAGCACCAACATCAGCCGCATTCAGCATTATACGATGAACCTTTATAATGAACTGGAGGCTGAAACGGGTCAGTCATGCGGCGTTTTCCAACCTGGATCGCTTTATTTGGCCCAGACCGAAGCCCGCGAACATCAATTGCGCTTGCAGGCTGCCAAAGCCAAATTTTACGGTATGAATTTCCATGAAGTCAGCCGCGATGAGGCAGAGCGCCTGCATCCGCTGGTCGATTACGACGGCATTCGCTGTATTATGTTCGAGCCCGATGGCGGTAATGTGGACCCCAGCGGTGTGACAAACGCCTATGCCACTGGAGCCCGCAAAATGGGCGCAGAGATTGAACGATTTTGTCCAGTAACCGCAACCGAACAACAGCCCGACGGGACGTGGATTGTCCGCACACCGAAAGGCGACATTCATGCGCAATGGGTGGTCAATGCTGCGGGGCTTTGGGGCAGGGAGGTTGCAGCCCTTGCTGGTATCAAGCTGCCACTTTTGCCAACAGAGCATCAGTATTTTGTAACCGAGACCATTCCACAGATTGCTGCGATGGATCGCCGCTTGCCGTCTGTTGCTGACCGTGATGGCGAGTATTATTTGCGCCAAGAGGGGCAGGGCCTGTTGGTTGGCGCGTATGAAAAGGACGTCCGGTTCTGGGCCGAGGATGGCACCCCGCAAGGGTTTGGCCACGAGTTGTTTGCCGATGATCTGGAACGTATCGAAGACAACATGTTGCGTGCGATCGACCGCGTGCCAGTTGTGGGCGAGGCTGGGATCAAGCGGGTCATCAACGGCCCGATGATCTGGTCGCCAGACAGCAATGTTTTATACGGTCCGCACCCTGATCTGCGTAATTATTTCTGCTGCAACGGCATTATTCCGGGCTTTAGCCAGTCTGGTGGCATGGGCCTGATGGCCGCGCAGTGGATGGTCGAGGGCGAGAGCCAATACGATATGTTCGCGTGGGACGTGGCCCGCTTTGGTAAATGGGCCGATGCCGCGTTCACCAAGGCACGTGTTGGCGACCAATATGCCAACCGATTTGCCATTCATTTTCCGAATGAAGAACGGAGCGCAGGGCGTCCTGTGCGCGTCCGTCCGGTGCATGATCTGCAAAAATCCTTGGGAGCCGTGATGGGCCTGAACTATGGCTGGGAACATCCGCTTTGGTTTGCCGATGACGTTGGAACAAAGGATACCAACGGATTTACCCGCCAGAATTGGTTTGAGCCAGTCGGGGTCGAGGCCCGGATGCTGCGCGATGCCGCTGGGATCATTGATATCTCAAATTTCGCCAAGTATTTTGTGCGTGGTGCAGGTGCTGCCGATTGGCTGAATGCGGTTTTCGCCAACAACATGCCGAAAACTGTCGGACGGTCTTGTTTGACCCCTTTGATTGGTGTGCGCGGCGGAATTGCTGGCGACTTTACCGTGACCAAACTGGCCGATGACGCGTTCATGTTCATCGGTGGCGGCATGTCAGAGCGGTATCATTCGCGATTCTGGAACATGGTTCCTTTGCCCGAGGGGACAACGTTTGAAAGCCGTACCGACGTGATGTGTGGGTTTAACGTTGCGGGGCCAAAGTCCCGCGAATTGCTATCATGCCTGACAAATGCGGATCTATCGACCGAGGCGTTTGCGTTCATGCGGTCACGACAGATTGAAATTGCAGGTGTGCCTGTGATCGCGCTGCGTGTGTCGTTTACTGGTGATCTGGGGTGGGAACTGCATTGCGCAGAGGCCGATCAACTGCGCCTGTACACGGCATTGCTTGAGGCCGGAAAACCGCTTGGGGCAGGACCTGTCGGAAGCCGTGCATTGATGTCGTTGCGTGTTGAAAAGGGCTATGGATCGTGGAGCCGCGAGTATTCCCCCGAGTATTGGCCACAAGAGGTCGCACTTGATCGTTTGATTAAGATGGATAAGGAATTTTTGAACAAAGCCGGATACTTGGCGGTAAAAGATAATGCACCACGTGAAGTGTTGTCACTGATCCATATTCAGGATGTAAAAGATGCCGATGCCACAGGCGGCGAGCCGATATTTTTGCCTGATGGCACACCAGTTGGCCGCGTCACATCTGGTACATATGGATATAGCGTGGAGATGTCGCTGGCGCTTGGCTACCTGAAAGGCGTCAAAGCGGGGGCCGATGTCGATGTGATGATCTTGGGCAAACCGCACCGTGGTGTCGTACTGGCAGAGCCGCCGTTTGATCCAAAAGGCGAAAAGCTGCGGGCGTAAACCCGCAGCTATTTCAATACCTTATGGGATGATGCGCGAATATTTTGTGCCTTCAAGCGTCGCACCAACGCGCAGGCCTGCTTGGGCAAACACAACTGCGATCACGGGCGAAAGCGACGTTGTGGTTTCCGCTCGTAGCATTTCACCGGTGTCGTTGATCGCGTACGTGATATCCGCGCCAGCCGCCCAACCTTGGCCACTGCGGAAATTTTGCAATGCGTCTTGCGTCATAAAGAACAACACATGGCTGTATTGCTGCGCGCCGATCTGCAAACCCGCTGAACCTGATGTGGTGGAATAGTAATCCACCGTGCTGCCACCGACTTGTAGCGCGCCGCGTCCAAACGATCCGCCAAGCCCAAGGCCGACTTCGGTCACCAGCGGCATGACAAGCATACCTGTTGATTTGCTGGCCAGATCACGCGTGCCGGGAAACTGTTCGTACATGAAGTTCAAGGTGCTGGCTGTGCGCGCATCAATTGTTGCCGCACCAGTGCTGCCAATCCCGTTACCGCAAGCGGCCAGCGTCATGCCAGCGGCTGCGCCTATAAGGGCGGTCCGTCGTGAAATATGGGTCATAATACTGCCTTTATGCCGTGTTCGTGTGAAGCTGTTGCCGCTCCATTCGCCGTCACAATATGCAATTTGCGCGAATCTGTCACCTGCTAGATAGTTGTTTCGGCAAGAAGTGACCAAAGAGACTCAGATTATGCACAAAGCATCATGTTTATGTGGCGCCGTATTGATCGATATTGACGCGCAGCTCATCGCGCCAAACGCTTGTCATTGCAGCATGTGCCGCAAGCAGTCAGGTCACTATTGGGCGTCTGTCGAGGTTCCCAAAACCGCCCTGACCGTGACGGGCGCAGATAACATCACATGGTATCAGGCCAGCGAAAAGGTCCGCCGCGGGTTTTGTAAAACCTGTGGGAGCTTTTTGTTCTTTGATGCGCTGTTCCAAGACTGGACAGCTGTTTCAATGGGCGCGCTTGATGGGCCGACGGGTACGAAACTATCGATGCACATTTATACCGATGACAAGGGCGACTACTATGACATTGCCGACGGGTTGCCCCAGAACGGCCAATAATTAGCCATTCAGAAGCTTCGCCGCAGCAGGTGCGAAATAGGTCAAAATGCCGTCACAGCCCGCGCGTTTAAAGCACATGAGGCTTTCCATCATCACCTTATCCCCATCGAGCCAGCCATTTTGCGCCGCTGCTTGCAACATCGCGTATTCGCCGGACACTTGGTAGGCGTAGGTCGGAACGCCGAACGTGTCTTTGACCTGCCTGCAGATATCCAAATATGGCATGCCCGGTTTGACCATGACCATGTCCGCACCCTCCATCAGGTCACGCTCTACCAGTCGCAACGCCTCCAGACTGTTAGCCGGGTCCATCTGATAGGTGTTTTTGTCGCCTGTAAGGGCTGATGACGCACCAACCGCATCGCGGAACGGGCCATAAAAGCTGCTGGCATATTTGGCGGTGTAGGACAGGATGGTGACGTTCTGAAAGTCTTCAGATTCCAACGCAGTGCGGATTGCGCCGATGCGTCCGTCCATCATGTCAGACGGCCCAAGGATGTCCGCGCCAGCCTGCGCCTGTGCAATCGCCATTTTCACAAGCGCCTCGACTGTGCGGTCGTTCACGATGTGCCCGTTTTCAACAAAGCCGTCGTGCCCATTGATGTTATAGGGATCAAGCGCGATATCGGTCATGATCGCGATGTCTGGTACTGCGTCTTTTATTGCCCGGATCGCGCGGTTACTAATGTTCTCGGGGGACCACGCCAGCGCGCAATCCTCGGTCCGCTGCGCCATACCGGTATAGGGAAAAATGCAGATCGCAGGGATGCCAAGGGCATGCGCCTCGCGGGCCGCGATTACGGCGCGATCAACTGTTTTGCGTGTGACCCCCGGCATGGACGCAATTGATTCCTCTGCGTCCGTGCCTTCCATCACAAAAATTGGCCAGATGAAATCGGATGGGGTCAGCACGTTTTGACGCGATAGGGCGCGTAAAGCAGGGCTTTGGCGCATCCGGCGCAGACGTGTGGCGGGGAATGGGGCAACTGTAGGTTTCATCAGATCGGGCCTTTCTGGTCACACACGTTTGGTCGCATGGATTTTGTCGCTTCACAAGTCTGGGCAACCGGCGGTGGTAACGCTAGTGTCCCAAAAAATCGGTTCAACAATGATAGGCTGCCCCCATTGGACTGGAGCAACGCAATTCTTCACGTGATCGACCTGCGATCTTTCTCAAGCCTTTGGTATTGGGTGTTGGTCGCGATCCTGTGGTCCACGATCAGCAATTGGGTGATGGGCGTGCCGTCGGATATGATTCATCGTGCGCGCAGCAAAGGTGGGCAAGCCGCTGAAGATTTGGCGGACTTGGTACGCATCAACGTCAATCGCCAACTCAATGTCGCTGCGGTGGCGGGCCTTTGGCTGTTAGGGATTATGTGTTTTCTACTCACGGCATTGGCCGCCCTGGGGTTTGTATACGGCGTGGAACTCGCGCAGGCGGTTTTCCTGCTGATGTTTCCTTTATCAATTATCGGATCAATGACTTTGTCCACTGGACGCCTGATTGCAGCAACAGATCCGCAAGGCGAAGATTTGTACCGTATCTTGCTTCGACAGCGGCTTTGGACCCAGATAATAGGGATGGTCGCGATCTTTGTGACCGCTCTTTACGGGATGTTCCAAAATTTGGCCATTGTCCGCTGGCTCTGACCCATTGACACCGCGGCGGCGCACAGTAGGTCAGGTTTCATGACAACCCCTAAACATATTACCATCGCTGGCGCCCCCGAAGGGTTCGACGCCAAACTGATCCTCGCAGAGGTCGCAAAGTCAGGTCCTGTGGTTCATATTGCGCGCGACGATAAACGCCTTGCTGCAATGCAGTCAGCATTGACGTTTTTCGCACCAGATATGCCTGTGATCGTTTTTCCGGCGTGGGACTGTTTGCCCTATGACCGCGTGTCTCCCAATGCTGATGTGTCTGCCGCACGTATGGCGACGCTGGCAGGGCTGGTGCATGGAATGCCGGACAAGTTTGTTCTGCTGACATCGATGGCCGCCGCGACACAGCGCTTACCTGCGCGGTCATTGCTGCGCGATGCAGCGTTTAAAGCCCGTGTCGGCGACCGGATTAACGAAAAAGCCCTGCGCGAATTTTTGGTCCGCATGGGGTTCACGCAAAGCCCGACGGTAATGGAACCCGGTGATTACGCTGTGCGTGGCGGCATTATCGATATCTTCCCTCCTGGGCAAACCGGGCCAGTGCGATTGGATCTGTTTGGTGATGTGCTGGACGGGGCCCGCAGGTTTGATCCGGCCTCTCAGCGCACAACCGAACAGCTTAAAATGATCGAGCTTGCTCCGGTGTCAGAGGTGATACTGGATGAACAAGCCATCACGCGCTTTCGGCAAAATTACCGTATCGCGTTTGGGGCCGCTGGCACGGATGACCCGCTGTATGAGGCCGTCAGTGCGGGCCGGAAACATGCAGGGATCGAACATTGGCTCGGCTTTTTTCAGGACGATCTGGAAACGCTGTTTGACTATCTGCCCAATGTTGTTGTGACGCTCGACGATCAGGTTGGCCCTGCGCGCGTATCGCGTTGGGACAGCATCGACGATCAGTACGGCACCCGCATGCACGCGCTTGATCAAAAGGGGCGCATGGATACGGTCTATAAACCGGCTAAGCCTTCGTTGCTGTATCTTGATGATGCCGCTTGGCATGGAGCCATTGCAGATAGACGTGTGCTGCAATTCACGCCAAACAAGCAGGCCACCGGGGTTGGCGTGATCGATGCAGGTGCGCGAACAGGGCGTAATTTCTCGCCGGAACGTCAGCAAGAAAGTATCAGCCTTTTCGGTGCGTTAGCGGATCATATTCGTGCAAAACTGGATGTGGGTCTCGTTGTCATTGCGTCCTATTCAGAAGGTGCGCGCGAACGTCTAATGGGCCTGATCGAAGACGAAGGTTTAACTGAGACAATCCCCGTAACCGATTTTTCACGGATCGGGAAACGCGGGCTGCATCTTGCCGTTTGGCCTTTGGACGCCGGGTTCGAGGCTGAAGGCCTCACAGTGATTTCCGAGCAAGACGTCCTTGGGGACCGCTTGATCCGTCAGACCAAGCGTAAACGCCGCGCGGAGAATTTCTTGTCAGAGGCAAACAGCCTGAACCCCGGTGATCTGGTGGTTCACGTCGACCACGGTGTTGGCCGGTTCGTTGGGCTCGAGGTGATCACCGCTTTGGGCGCCGCCCATGAATGTCTGCTGTTGGAATACGTAGAGAATTCAAAGCTGTATTTGCCAGTTGAGAATATTGAACTGTTGTCGAAATTCGGCCACGACACTGGGCTGTTGGACAAACTGGGCGGTGGTGCGTGGCAGGCCAAGAAGGCAAAGCTAAAAGACCGCATTCGACAGATTGCCGAGCGACTTATCCGCGTGGCCGCCGAACGTGCTTTGCGCACAGCGCCTGCATTGGACCCGCCAGATGGGCTTTGGGATCAATTCCTTGCGCGTTTCCCTTATGTTGAAACCGACGATCAACTGGCCGCGATTGAAGATGTTTTGGTCGATCTTGCATCCGGAAGACCGATGGACCGTCTCATTTGTGGTGACGTGGGATTTGGCAAAACCGAGGTCGCGATCCGCGCCGCGTTTGTTGCCGCCATGTCAGGTGTGCAGGTTGCTATTATTGCGCCAACCACGTTGTTGGCCCGTCAACACTATCAAAACTTCGCCGAGCGTTTTCGTGGGTTTCCCATTAATGTCAGACCCTTATCGCGCTTTGTTGGGACGCGTGATGCGGCGTTAACACGTGCAGGGATCGCTGATGGCACCGCGGACATTGTCGTTGGTACACATGCGTTGATGGCCAAAGGTGTGAAATTTAAGAACCTCGGCTTGCTGGTCATTGATGAAGAACAGAAATTTGGGGTACAGCACAAAGAACGCCTGAAGCAGTTGCGCACAGATGTGCATGTTATGACATTAACTGCGACCCCTATCCCACGGACATTGCAGCTTTCTTTGTCGGGCGTGCGTGATCTTTCGATCATTGGCACACCGCCAATCGACCGGCTTGCGATCCGTACTTATGTGTCTGAATTTGATACAATTACCGTGCGCGAGGCACTGCTGCGCGAACATTACCGTGGAGGCCAGTCGTTCATCGTTGTGCCGCGCATTGCGGACATGGCCGAGATGGAAGAGTTCCTGAAACGTGAAGTGCCAGAGGTATCCTATATCACGGCGACGGGGCAGATGGCGGCGGGTGATCTGGACGATCGCATGAACGCGTTTTACGATGGTAAGTACGATGTTTTGCTTGCTACAACGATCGTGGAATCCGGTCTTGATATCCCGACCGCCAATACGATGATTGTGTGGCGCGCCGATATGTTTGGCCTGTCGCAGCTTTACCAAATTCGTGGTCGCGTTGGTCGGTCCAAGACACGGGCCTACGCTTATTTGACGACAAAACCGCGCCAGAAGCTGACCGATACCGCCCAAAAGCGTCTGCGCGTGTTGGGTGCAATTGATACGCTTGGTGCGGGCTTTACCTTGGCTAGTCAAGACTTGGATATTCGCGGTGCAGGTAACCTGTTGGGCGAAGAACAATCTGGGCAGATGCGCGAAGTCGGTTACGAGCTTTATCAACAAATGCTGGAAGATCAGATTGCTGCGATCCGGTCGGGTGCCGCTGAAGGCATTATCGACGATGGTCACTGGGCGCCGCAGATCAACCTTGGTGTGCCCGTGCTGATCCCCGACACGTATATTCCTGATCTGGATGTCCGGTTGGGCCTGTATCGCCGCCTGTCTGAGCTGACAACAAAGGTCGAGCTTGAAGGCTTTGCCGCAGAACTGATCGACCGTTTTGGCACGCTGCCGCGTGAGGTGAATACCCTCATGCTGGTCGTCCGCATCAAGGCGATGTGTAAAAAGGCTGGCATTGCCAAGCTGGACGCAGGGCCAAAGGGCGCCACAATCCAGTTCCACAATGATAAATTCGCGTCGCCATCCGGCCTTGTTGACTTCATCAACGATCAAAAGGGCAAGGCGAAAGTCAAAGACAACAAGATCGTCGTCATGCGCGATTGGGACAAGGAACGCGACAAGATCCAAGGCGCGTTTAACATCGCTCGTGATCTTGCCACAAAACTGAAAGAGGAAAAGGCGAAGGGTTAATCTTCGCCTGGCCGTCTGATTTTTGTGGTGAGCCACAGCCCAAGGATCACGCAGAACAACGTGCCTATCGCCATCGGCAGCGGCGTTCCGTTGAACGCGAGGCCGATGGGTGCGGCGATGATCACGGCTCCGACGGTCGACAGCGCCGCGATAATGGAGGCCGCAGTCCCCGCGATGTGGCCAACTGGTTCCATTGCGAGCGCATTGAGGTTCCCGATGGTCAGACCCGCCTGCATGAACACCCCAATCGTCCAGATCACGAACATCCCAAACGTTAGCCAGTATGGGCCACCTGTGAGTGTGATTAAGATCAGCAGTGTGGACAGGGCGATTTGCCCAATGAATGTCATTTTGATAATTGCCCGCATTCCTAAACTACCAACGAATTTGGCGTTAACGATACTGGCAGAGGTCGCAACGATTGCGATGCCCCCAAACCAAAGGTGGAAGGTGTCACCTTGGCCGTACGTCACGTCAAACAACTGTTGTGTCGATGATAGTGAGGTAAATAAGCTGCCGAAGGTCAGCGTTTGGATCATGATTGACAGCCGTGTCGTACGAATGGAAAACACTTCGCGCGTGCCCGACATCAGCGATTTAATATCCAACGGACGCCTATCTGCAACGGCCAGCGTTTCAGGCTGCCGCAACATCAGCCAGATCGCCGTCACGAGGCTGAATACGATGAAGGCCACAAAAATAGCACGCCAACCGAAACCGACGATAATGTAGTGGCCCATTGTCGGTGCAAGTGCGGGGATAAGCGCAAAGACCATCATCACAAACGACATGATCCGCGCCATGTCGCGTCCACCGTAGATGTCGCGCACCATGGCCATGGCGACAACCCGTGGCCCCGCAGCCCCAAGCCCCATAACAACGCGGCTGATCAGCATCATCTCCATCGACGACGACGCCCAAGCGACAGCCGTGGCGATGATATAGACAACCGCGCCGCCAACCATGACAGGTTTGCGTCCAAATGCATCAGACAGCGGCCCCGTAAAGAACGTGCCAATCCCCATGCCAAGGACAAAGCTGGTCAGGATCAGCTGGGCTCGGTTGAGGTTATTTGGCGACAGCTCTGCTGCGATTTCCGGCAGGGCGGGCAGCATCGCATCAATGGAAAACGCAATTGTTGCGGCCAACATGGCCACGAGTGCAATAAATTCGCCTTGTGACAGGCGTTTGGTGACTGGCTTCATGCCTTGGCTGCGATCTGTTCTTGGATATCTTGAATGACTTTCACCCACATTTCAGGCGGCTGCGCACCGGGCACCGCATGTTGCTGCGCCACAATAAACGTCGGCACCGATGAGATTCCCATTTTGCGACTATGCGCATCGCGGTCGCGCACATTTTTCAAGTCTTCGTCGGTGTCCAAAAGACGGGTGACCATGCCTGCGTCCATCTCGGCGGTGTCTGCAATGTCCGCAAGCACTTCGGCGCTGCCAATGTCGCGTCCATCCACAAAGTAGGCTTTGAACAACAGGTCCACGACATAGGTTTGCCGCTGTTCAATCCCTGCCCAATGGATCAGCCGGTGCGCGTTGATCGTGTTGGGCGTGGTTTTGATGGCTTCAAAATTGATCAGCGCGCCGGATGTTTCCGAACTTGCAACCACGGGCGCATAGGCTTTGACTGCCGCCTCTTTGCCGCCAAACTTGCCTTCAAGATAGGCCCGCCGGTCCATACCTTCCAAAGGCATGTCAGGGTTTAGCTGAAACGGGTGCCATTCGATTGTAAACGGATGATCGGGGAATTGCGTCAACGCCTTGTCCAGATTGGCCTTACCGATATAGCACCACGGACAGATTGGATCAGAGATAATATCAAGTTTGACCATTTTCGGTCTCCCAGTTTTGGCGCAGTACACGGCGCAGTAATTTATTATTCGCGCCGCGTGGTAAGGCATCGCAGGCAATGAAAAGGCGCGGGCATTTGTAGCCCGCAAGTCGGTCCACACACCATGCGGCCAATTGATCGACATCTATCATATGTGCGCTGGTGTAGAAGGCTGCAATGACGCGCACGTCCTTTTTAACGCAGACCGCACATGCGGCGGCCTCGGTGATATGTGGATGGGTGCAAAGTACCGCTTCAACCTCGATCGGACTGACACGGTAACCACCTGCGTTCATCATGTCATCGCGGCGCCCGGCGTAGCTGATCGCACCGTCGTGGTCCATGACGCCCATGTCACCGGTCATGAACCAATCACCGTCAAATTTCGCAGCCGTGTCTGCGGGTGCATCAAGATAGCCAAGCATCAACCCGGCATCGCCTTTGTGAACCGCAATCGTGCCCACGACCCCGCGTGGCACAGGCTGGCCGTTATCAATAATCGCGACGTGGCGGCCGTCTTGCCCGAACCCCGATGCATGGGGTGGCGCGGGGTTTGACGGACTGCCGGATACAAAGGTCGAGCATTCTGACATGCCAAATGCTTCATGCACGGCTGTACCGGTTTTTGCCTCCCAAGCGTGCCGCGTGTCATCGGGCAGCTTTTCACCTGCGGACAGACCGTGACGCAAAGCGGGCATTGCGGGCATGTCTTTGCGCAACAGCCGTCGGTATACGCCCGGTGCTGCGGCGAAAATCGTGGCGTTATAGTGTGCCATTAAGGCGGGCAGGGCTGCGGCGTCTGTCCCGTCTGCCGGGATTAATGCGGTGGCCCCAATCGCCCATGGGTCCATCAGTCCTGTGCCCAACGTGTAGGTCCAGTTGAATGCACCAGCATGCAACATCCGATCATCGCTCCGCAATCCGTACCAGCCGTCCCACATCAGTTGGCGCGCCCAAACGGCGCGGTGCGCGTGCACAACCGCGCGCGGTTGCCCCGATGTACCCGATGTATGGATAATATAAGCGGGCCGGTTTGGGTCGCCCATCGCAAAGGGTGCAGGTGGTAGGGAGTAAAAACTTCGCAATACTTCGGGCGTAATGACCCTATCTGTTCCGACATCAATGGTGTCACTTTGAATGGTGGCCGCAGGGCGGATGTTGGCCGCGATTTGTTGCACTTCGCGCGTTGTCAACTGCGTGGACAGGGGCACAGGGATCAAACCTGCCGCGATGCACCCCAAATAGGCGACCGGAAAATCAGCCGAATTTCCAAGGCGCAGTAAAATACGATCCCCTGCGTGTAATTCCATGTCCAACAGCCCCTGAGCGGTGCCGCGCACGGCTTGACCAAGCATGGAATAGGTCCAGTCCTCAGACCTGTCGCTGTGCAAGATTGACAAGGCAACCTTGTCGCCAAGCCGGTCGACATTGCGCAGAACATGGGCTGCCATGTTAAACGGGTCTGGGGCCGCATCAGGCGCGATGTGTGTGGTCACGGAAAGCATGATGTATCGCTATGCTGCGGGGCAGATGGTTGCAAGCCCACGCCCTGCGTTCTATGACGGACATATGTCAGACATTGATCCAAAAGATTTGATCCGCATTGCACGTGGCGATGGCACGGATGGGACCGCCCAGCCGCTTGACCTTGGTGCGCGTGTGCGTGAATTGCGCAAGGCGCAAGACTGGACGCTTGAACAGGCGGCCAATCGGGCAGGGCTTGCACGGTCTACATTGTCGAAAATCGAAAACGGGCAGATGTCCCCGACCTATGAGGCGTTGAAAAAGCTGGCCGTTGGTTTGCAAATCTCGGTGCCGCAGCTGTTTACCCCGCCTTCGCGCGATCAGGTGAATGGCCGGATGGTCACGACCCTTGCTGGCGCCGGTGGTGAAAAAATCACGACGACCTATGAACACAACATCCTTGCGGATGCGCTGACCACCAAAAAGATGCTGCCATACAAGACCCGCGTGCGCGCCCGCAGTATGGAGGATTTTGATGGCTGGGTCCGCCATGACGGCGAAGAATTTCTGTACGTCCTGACCGGTAAAATCCAGTTATTCACCGAGTTTTACGAGCCAGTGACCCTAACGCGCGGCGACAGTGCTTATTACGATGGCACAATGGGCCACAACGCCATTTCAATGAGTGCCGACGACGCGACCCTGTTGTGGGTCACATCGCTGACTTAGGGCGTTGCAAACAGCCGCGTCAAAACCAGATGCCCGACAGCAACCCCGATTAATTGCATCACAATGAACATCGCGATGTGTCCCGGAAAGATGCCTGCAAAGGTATCAGACAGCCCGCGCGCGATTGTCACCGCAGGATTGGCAAAGCTGGTTGATGACGTGAACCAATAGGCGCCCGTAATGTAGATTGCGACCAATGCGGGCACTGCCTCGGGGCGCTGACGCAGCCCGCCGAAGATCACGAATAGCAGCCCAAAGGTTGCGATAATTTCAGAGAACCACTGTGAGATGCCTGCACGCTGTGTTGTCGACGTTTGCAGAATGCTAAGGTCGAACATCAGATGCGCGGCCCAGACTCCGACGATGCCGCCCGCAATCTGGACGCCGATATAGGGCGCAACGGATGCTTTTTGAACATCCCCGCGCAGTGCAAAGGCAATGGTGACTGCCGGATTGAAATGTGCCCCCGAAATCGGCCCAAGCGTTGTGATGATCACATAAAGCATGCAGCCCGTCGCAATCGCATTGGCTAGCAGGGCGATTGCAGTGTTTCCGTTCGCCAATGCTTCGCCCATGATGCCAGAGCCCACGACACTGATCAGCAGCATTGCGGTCCCAAGGAATTCGGCCAATAGCCGCGTGGAATTAGAGGGTGCCAATACGGGTCAATTCCTTGGTCAAAGTTGCTTGGTCCATGTTTGCGACATCCAGTGCAAGAAATGCCATCGCACGTGTATGCAACTGGTCATAGGCGGTTGTAAATGCGGCGTCCCAATCGGGTTCGTCTGCAGCGGCGGGGTCTTCAACGCCCCAATGCACGCGGATTGGAGCGCCCGGCCAAAATGGGCATTCCTCGGCGGCGGCAGAACCGCAAACTGTGATCACGACATCCATTTGGGGTGCATCATCGGTGCCAAACTCGTCCCAGCTTTTGGACCGCAATAGATCCGTCGGGTAATCATGCGCATCCAACAGACGCAGAGCTTGCGGGTGAACCTTACCTGCCGGTTTTGACCCTGCCGAAAACGCTGTCATCCGTCCGCCAGACCGATGGTTCAAAATACTTTCGAGCAGGATGGAGCGGGCAGAGTTACCAGTGCACAGGACAAGAATATTCATGATAGCTTTCGGTTTTTAGTTTTTCGTCTGCCTAGACCCGTTTTGTAACAACAGTATTACAAAACAACGTCAACCGCGCCTAAGGCCAATTGTCCTGCACCAACGGCCGCGCTTCCTGCGACGCGCGCAACTGTACACGCCTGAAGCGCGCCCAAAACGGTCGCCATCAAAATCAGTTTTTTCATAACTTGTTCTCTTTTCTCGCAAAAGGACCGGCGCAATGGCCGGTCCCGATAGGTTTACTCTTCATACCACCAGACGTCTGGCTGCCAACCCGGCCAATCGCCAAAGATCGGGAGGTATTCAGGGAATTTCAGCTCCTTATCCGACGCGATCCGGCTGATGTTCCACTGATAGATCGGCAAGACATAGCGCCCGGCGGTCAGCACACGGTCAAGACCTGCAACAGCGGCGCGGAAATCGTCTTGGCTGTCGGAGTTCAAAAGCCGCCCGATCATCGCGTCTGCTGCTGCAGATTTCACGCCCATAAGGTTACGTCCACCCGCCTCATCCGCGCGTTCCGACCCATAGTACGCATATTGTTCGTTGCCGGGCGACAACGACACGCTGCGCCGATAATACGTCATGTCAAAATCGTAGGCATCGGTGCGCTCTTTGAACTGTGCGCTGTCGGCCGAAGACACCGACGGTGTTACACCGATCCGCGACAAGGACTGCGTGAACATATCCATGATCGCGGCTTGTTCGGATACGCCGTTTTGCAAAAGAATCTCAAACGTAAACGGTTTGCCGTCTGCATTGGCAAGCACGCCCTCTTGCACGGTCCAGCCTGCGGCCTCAAGCTGTGCCAATGCCGAACGGATACCTGCACGGTTCCGCTCTGATCCGTCGGACACGGGCAGGGCGTAGCCTTCCAAAGTGCCAGGCAGCAGGTCAGCCGTGAAAGGCGCAAGGAATTGTGCAACGCGACCGTCGGCCGGGCCCGCTTTCATCGCGAGCGGTGAGTTGGACCAATACGATGTGATGCGCGGCTGTTGGCTGCCAGTCATCGCCTCGTTGATGAACTCAAAGTTAAAGATTTGCAGCATCGCATCGCGCACCCGCCAATCCGAGAACACATCGCGGCGTGCGTTCATGACATATCCGGTCATGCCCGATGGGCGTTCATGGGGCAGGATCGCTTTGACAACGTCGCCGTTGTCCACGCGCGGGAAGTTATACTGACCTTCCCATTTAGCCACGTTGAATTCACGCTGTGTGTTGACTTCACCAATTTTAAACGCCTCGAAAGCGGCTGTTTGATCGCCAAAGAATTCAAGCCGGATTTCATCCAGATTGCCCGTGCCCTTTTTGAACGGGATATCGTTGGCCCAATAATCGGGATCACGTTGAAAAGAGATGAAACGACCCGCCTCAAAGTCCGCGATCCGGTATTCGCCGGATACAACAGGAACAATGTCGAGGCCGCTATCGCCAAACTCAATCCCGTCCCATTGAGATTTTTTGAGGATCGGGCGCAGGCCAGCGAGCAGCGCAAGTTCCTTGTCTTGGGTATTAAAGGTGAACCGGACCGACCGGGGGCCAGTGGCCTCAAGCGTTTCGACCTTGGCCCAGAAACCGCGATAACGGCCGTGACCTTGTGTGCCCAATGTCTGGTACGACCAGATTACGTCATCAGTGGTGATCGGGCTACCGTCGTTGAATTTGGCGCCTTCACGCAAAGTAAATTCAACCCAGTCGCGATTCGGCCCGGTTTCAATCGATTCGGCGATTACACCGTAAAGAGAAAATGGCTCGTCCAGTGAACGGCCCATCAGACTGTCACCTGTAAGATACCGCAACTGCCAGTGAACCGACCCTTTTTGGATGTACGGATTAAGGCTGTCAAACGATCCGACATTCGCCGTTACCATTTTGCCCCCCGAAGGCGCATCCGGGTTGGCATAAGGGAGATGCGCAAAATCTGGTGGTAGGGCGGGTTCACCATACATAGCTATGCCATGCTTTGGTTCAGCCAAGGCCATCGAGCCCGCCATGATGATGGATGCCGCAGCACCTAGACGCGTCAATTGCGCGAAAAACTCTGGTTTCATTTTGGCAACAATCCCTTTGATCCCTGTAAACGTTAGAAAAGACCGTAAAGTGGGTTTTGTGACTTATCAAACTTTTAGCTTGGATACAGGCGCGCAATTGCTTATAACAAGAACACTGCTCGATAGGTTTCTTGCCTGTATGAAACCTGCCTCAATAACTTTACGCCCGCCTTGTGCGGGCGTTTTTTTTGGGATTTTGCGCAGTTTTGGACATTTTGAACGATATGCGAACTCGCCAAAGAATCGGTTCTGCGCAGAACGCGTTTGTGTGCTGTATTTTGCAGGTGCAACAATTATAACCGTCTCAACGTATTTACCTCATTAAGGATCAGCCATCATGTCGCTTGCAGGAAAAACCGCTGTTATTACCGGATCAAATTCAGGCATCGGGCTGGGCATTGCCCGCGAAATGGCCAAGGCAGGCGTGAATGTCGTGCTCAATTCGTTTTCCGACCGCGCAGAAGACCACGCGCTTGCGGCTGAGATTGCATCCGAGTTCGGTGTCGACGCCAAATACATTGCGGCCGATATGTCCAAAGCCGACGATTGTCGCCGTTTGATCGTGGACGCTGGTCGCTGCGATATCTTGGTTAATAATGCGGGTATCCAGCACGTTGCCCCGATTGAAGACTTTCCGACGGGCAAGTGGGACGCAATTATCGCGATCAACCTGACATCGGCGTTTCATACGACAGCTGCTGCGTTACCGGGCATGCGGACGCATAGCTGGGGCCGGATTGTAAACATCGCATCCGCACATGGTTTGACCGCGTCGCCTTATAAATCTGCTTATGTTGCTGCCAAGCACGGTATTGTCGGCATGACCAAAGTCGTCGCCTTGGAAACTGCGCAAGACCCGATCACCGCCAACGCCGTTTGTCCGGGCTATGTGCTGACCTCGATGGTCGAGGCGCAGATCCCTGAGACGATGAAAGAATACGGCATGGACCGCGAGACAGTGATCAAAGACGTCATGTTGGCCCGCCAGCCATCCAAAGAGTTCGCAACTGTGGAACAATTGGGTGGCACGGTCATTTTCCTTTGCTCTGATTGCGCAGCTCAAATCACGGGCACCACAATCAGCGTTGATGGCGGATGGACCGCCCTGTGACAGGGGTTAACTGATCAGCTTGATCGCAAGCGCCCACATGACCAGACCGATGCCCACGTCCAAAATACGCCAAGCTTGCGCTGACTGCATCACCGGCGCAAGCAGGCGTGCCCCGTAACCAAGGCCAAAGAAGAACACGTACGACGATAAAATTGCCCCAATACCAAATACATAGCGGTCGATGCTCATGTTGTACTGCGTGGAAATTGCGCCAATGAGCCCCAAAGTGTCGAGGTAGACATGCGGGTTCAACCACGTGAACGCGGCCCCGGTGGCGAGCGTCGCCCATACCCGTGTGATTTGTCCGGCAAGCTGCAGTGCGTAGTCGCCTTGAAACGCCGCCCAAAACCGCATCGCCCCGTAAACAAACAAGAATATCGCACCAGACCAAGCCATAATTTGCGGTAACATTGGCGCTTGCGCGGCGATGATGCCAAAGCCTAACACGCCGGCAGCAATCAGGATCGCATCAGACGTTGCACACAGCAGGCAAAGCCAGAACACGTGTTGCCGCGCCAACCCTTGACGTAGCACAAACGCATTTTGCGCCCCAATCGCAAGGATCAGCGCAAAGCCTGTCACAAACCCTGTACTGGCTGGTCCGATCATAGGGCCGGTGGTTGTGTCGGGTCTTTGCTATTGGGGTAAACCAGCCCTGCAGAGATCACGAGCTTGGCCGCGTCTTCCACGGTCATGTCCAGTTCCTTGACGTCGCTGCGCGGCAGGAACAACAAGAACCCTGATGTGGGGTTGGGTGTCGTTGGTAAAAACACGGTCGCAATATCATCGCCGTCAGAGATTTTTGTCCGCACTTCGCCGCGCGCGTTGGTCGAGATAAACGCAATCGCCCAGATGCCTTTGCGCGGATACTCGATCAGGCACGCTTTATCAAAGGATGTGTCCCGCTGCGAAAACACGGTTTCGGCGATTTGTTTGACACCGTTATAGATGGACCGGACGACTGGCATCCGCTCGACCAAGCTTTCGCCGAACCGCAACATGGATCTGCCCAAGATCCCCTTGCCGATCCAGCCCACCAAAATCGTGAAAATCAGGAAAATAACGACCCCGATGCCACGCACATTGACGTTGATTTGATCGCCACCCTCAGAGCGGAAAATACGGTTAACCAGCTGCTCGGGCTGATAGTAATCGGGGATAAACGGCCAAACCCAGCTGTCGATCCAGCCGACCACCGACCAAACCAGGTAAAGCGTCAGCCCGATCGGTGCGACAATGATCAAGCCCGCGAGGAAGTTGCCCCGCAGCCGCGCAACCACGCCGCGCCGTGTCTTTTTGCTGTCGTCAGTGAACTGATCCATCGTCATCCGCCAATTACCAAACCCTTAGCTGCCATCTAGGCAAAGATTTATGCCCCAACAAGGCTAAGCGCTTTGTTTCACCATTTCGCCTGCAATTTTCGCGGCCAATGCTGCGTTATTACGCACCAATGCGATATTTGCGACCAACGACTGCCCTTGTGTCAGCTCGAAGATGCGCCCGAGCAGGAATGGCGTGACCGCTTTGGCGCTGATCCCTTGGGCATCGGCCTCTGCCAGGGCCTGTGCTATGACCGGGGCCAGCACGTCGGCAGGGATTTCTGCGTCAATCGGGATTGGATTGCAGATCAACTGCCCACCAGACACGCCCATCGCGGTACGCGTTATCTGTGCCGATGCGATCTGTGCTGCAGTGTCCATGCGCAGCGGTGCTGGCATGTCCGATATCGCTGACCAAAACGCAGGCAACATGTTTTGACCATACGCGATAACTGGCACGCCGAGCGTCTCAAGAACTTCAAACGTTTTGCCCAAGTCCAAAATCGCCTTGGCGCCAGCCGCCACGACGGTCACAGGTGTTTGCGCCAATTCCTGTAGGTCAGCTGAGATGTCAAAACTGGTTTCGGCACCGCGGTGGACCCCGCCGATACCACCCGTGGCGAAAACATGGATGCCCGCCAGATGCGCCGCAATCATGGTGGCTGCGACTGTTGTCGCCCCAGTGCCGCCCAAAGCAATGCAGGCCGCCATATCTGCCCGAGACAGCTTGGCCACGCCAGTTGCTTGACCAAGCCCGTCAAGTTGATCTGCCTCAAGCCCGATATGCAGCACACCGTTCATCACTGCGATAGTTGCAGGGGTTGCCCCGCCGTCCCGCACGTCTTGTTCAACGGTCCGCGCGGTTTCGACATTCTGAGGGAACGGCATACCGTGAGTAATGATGGTGCTTTCCAGCGCCACAATAGGGGTGCCAGCAGCGCGCGCTGTGGCCACTTCAGAACTGAATGTCATAGGGAACGTCATAATGGGGTCTCTCCGGATACATATGTTGCGGCGGCGTAGGCGGCACGGGTCAATGCGGCCATGCGGTCCATGCCTTGGGATTCTGACGCGATGTGTGCGGCCATAAATGTGTCGCCAGCCCCTGTCACACGCGTGACCATCACGGCGGGCGGTGTGTGGCTGATGATATCGCCCGCGGTCCCTTCAGAGGCCGCGTTGCCCCCGTCGGTGACCAGCACCCGGTGCGCCCCACGTTTGAGCAAACCCGCAGCCCCGTCGTGTGATGTTGTGAATTCGGTCTGGCACAGCAAGCCGGCCTCTTCCAAGTTGACATAAAGCGTCGCGGTAGGATGATCCATTAAGGCCAGCAGGCGCGCGGCTTTGCCAGGAGACGCGGGTGCCACTCGCAGATCAGAGCGGGCAAAAAGCGGCGATTTGGCGATAGTTTGCAGCAACTCTTCGGTCAGATTTCCGTCCAATGCGACGGGCCCAATGAAGGGTGCCTGCGTCGTGCCCAACCGACCATCACCCATAGCGCGCAAAATCTTATCGCCAGACGCCTCAAGCGAATGGGCGTCCGCGATGGCAGCGACCAATCCGTTGGCGCCTTCGATGGCCATATAGACATCCGTGGGCAGGTCATCGGACCGATAAAGGTAGTCACAGATCAGCCCCATGCGCTGTGCCTCGGCCACCAGTTCGTTGCCTTCAGCGTCGCGACCAATGGCGGATAACAGGGCAGGGTGCATGTCAAACCGGCGCAGGGTCATCGCGATATTCATCGCGACCCCGCCCGGCAGGCGCGTGATCCGGCCCGGCACGTCAGAGCCGACGCGCATATGGCTGGCGGCCCGACCAATCACGTCCCAAAGGACGGACCCGATGCAAATAATATCAGTGTTATGTGTCATGTACTGCTTTTGGCGAAACACACGGGCAGGCGCAAGTCAGGGCGCCATGAAAGTCAGGTTCGCCCAAAGTGTTTCCCAAGCGGCGCCTGTATCGGCGGCCAACTGTGCGGCCGGTTCGCGTAAAACAACAGCGTCAAGCATATATGAATACCCTGATTTGACCGGAACCGTTGCAATACCGTGGTTATCTGTGCGTACCATAAAGACGGCAACCGCACCGTTCGGGGCTTTTTCAAACACCTCGATTTGCGCGTTGGCGCGGACATTTGTGCGATAGAAAAGCTGGGCGCGCATGCCTGCGGACATGTCATCGGTATACGGGTTTGTCAGTGCAACGATCTCGGTTTCCAAACCGACGCGTTTATCCGCACCTGCTGCATTCCCAACCCCGATCAGGGTTTTGGAATAGCGCGAATACACCTCTTTAAAGTTCTCAATCGGGAATCCGCGCGCCTGATGGTTTACCAACTGTTCGCCAAGGTCTTTGTGATCCAGAAACGTCTGAAACTTCTCCCATGTCTCATAAGACACGTCTGAATTGCGGGCCTGATAGGCCACAACATTCAGGCCTTCGGACACAGGGGCCTGATCAAGGGCAGGGCTGTCGCCCATCCGGCTGGACACCTGCATGCTATCGTCACCCTCAAAGGCGATGAAATGGGCGAACCTGCGCGGTACAAAAGGAAGTTTGACACCTTTAAAGTCTTGCCCGTTGACAATATGAGCAGTCAGATTACCGTCTGCCTCAACCTGATACGCCAATGGTTCGAGCCAAAACTCGTGTGCTGCCGCAGGGGCCGCCAAAAGACCAAGAATGAAAGCAAGTTTCCGCATGATGCCGTCCTTTTCTGTTACACCCAAACTGTCCTTTGTCCGCCTGTTGTCAAGCGCAGTCCTTGTTTGGATCACGACCTTGTCACCTGTATGGGCGCATGAAGTTCTACCATCGATTGCGGATATGACCCAAGAGGGGGACAGCCTGACATTTGATGTGCGGCTCAATTTAGAAAGCTTTATCGCAGGGATCGACCAGACAGAGGTTGTTGATACCAATGCCGCCCCGCAGGCAGAAACCTATGACGCACTCCGCGCGCTTTCCCCTGATGATCTTGAGGCGCGTTTCGCTGATTACTGGCCACAGATGGCCGGCAAAATAATAGTTCAGGCCGACGGCGTCGCGGTTATCGCTGAAAACCCGACCCTCAGCGTCGACCCGATTGGCAACACAGACGTTGTGCGTGCGTCTACTCTATCATTCACTGCGGCCATCCCCGCAGGTACGCAATCCGTCCAAGTCGGCTGGGCACCAGAGTTCGGCGTTTTGGTCTTACGTCAAATGGGCGTTGATGCGCCATATGATGGTTACCTCGAAGCAGGTGCTTTGTCAGATCCGATTGCCCTTGCAGGGGGCGACCAAGCCAGCGGGTGGCAAACTTTTGTGCGCTATCTCCCGATCGGATTTGACCATATTGTGCCAAAGGGTTTGGACCATATCCTGTTTGTGCTTGGTCTGTTTTTCCTTTCAGCCCGCATCCGCCCTCTGCTGACCCAAGTGTCCCTGTTTACGTTGGCGCACACGATCACGTTGGCATTGGCCGCCCTTGGCTATGTGGTCATTCCCGGTAGCATCGTGGAACCCTTGATCGCGGCATCGATCGTTTACGTTGCCGTCGAAAACATCTTTATGAAAAACCTCAGCCCATGGCGACCGTTCATTGTCTTTGGCTTTGGCCTGCTGCACGGCCTTGGCTTTGCCTCTGTGCTTGCGGAATTCGGACTACCAGAAAGCGCGTTTGTACCAGCGTTGATCGGGTTCAATATCGGCGTTGAAATCGGCCAGCTTTCTGTGATCGCAGTGATGTTCCTTTGCGTCTGGCAAGCTGTGCGCGTCGATCGCGGAGGCAACGAGGTTTCTCAGGGCAAGGTGCTTTACCTCGTCCTTACTGCCGCTGCAGCTGCGCTGATCTGGCTAAACCCAAGCGTCATCAGCACAGCGATTGAAAACCCGACATGGCTATTTGCGGCGCCGCTGCTTGTCATCTTCTTGCTCTGCTTTGGATCAATACAATTGCGCGACCACGTTGATGCGTACCGCAAGATCGTGGCCATTCCGGCATCGGTTGCGATTGCATTTGTAGGCACATATTGGTTCATTGAACGGGTTTTCTTATAAATTCCGCCTCGCTTTTTTGAAAATACTCCCGCCGGAGGCTCCACCTCTTGCAACCACGACAGGCTTCGGTTAATGGGGCCTCACTAAATCCCCAAGCGGGGGCGGGCAGGTCGGGGAGAAATCCCGATGTGTCCACCGGTTGGCGCATTCGCGTCGATACCCCCGCCCAAGGTTAAACCGGAAAAGGAATACTAACATGGCTCTTCCCGAGTTCTCCATGCGTCAGCTGCTTGAAGCCGGCGTTCACTTTGGTCACCAGACCGCGCGCTGGAACCCAAAGATGCAACACTTCATCTATGGCAGCCGTAACGGCATCCACATCATGGACCTGACACAGACAGTTCCAATGCTGGACCAAGCGTTGAACGTGATCCGCGACACAGTCGCCAAGGGTGGCCGTGTGCTGTTCGTCGGCACAAAGCGTCAGGCAGCTAAGCCAGTTGCAGATGCAGCAGAGCGTTGCGCACAATATTACATGAACCACCGTTGGCTCGGCGGCACACTGACCAACTGGCAGACCGTGTCCAAGTCCATCAACCGTCTTAAGGCAATTGACGAGGCATCCGACAACGGATTCGCTGGCCTGACCAAGAAAGAGCGTCTTGGCATGGAACGTGAGCAGGGCAAACTGCAGGCGTCTTTGGGCGGCATCCGCGAAATGGGCGGTGTTCCTGACCTGCTTTTCGTCATCGACGTAAACAAAGAAACTTTGGCCATCGCAGAAGCGAAAAAGCTGGGCATCCCAGTTGTGGCTATTGTTGACACCAACTGTTCCCCGGATGGCATTGATTACGTCATTCCGGGCAACGACGATGCGGCACGTGCTATCGCACTTTACACTGACTTGGCTGCACGCGCAGCTCTTGACGGTATGTCCGCTCAGCTGGGTGCAGCTGGCGTTGACATGGGCGCAATGGAAGAGTTCGCCGAAGAAGTTGTCGCAGACGAAGCCGCAGCGTCCTAAGCCGCGCTACGTCACGACCTATACGAGGCGGGGGTAACCTCGCCTCGATCCCAATTTGAATTTCCGAAATGGAGTAGAGACATGGCTATTACTGCTGCAATGGTAAAAGAACTGCGCGACAGCACAGGCGCAGGCATGATGGATGCCAAAAAGGCGCTGACAGAAAATGCTGGCGACATGGAAGCATCCGTCGATTGGCTGCGGACCAAAGGTTTGGCAAAAGCTGCTAAGAAATCCGGCCGTACGGCTGCTGAAGGTCTTGTGGCTGTTGCTGTCAAAGACGGCAAAGGTGTTGCTGTTGAAGTGAACTCCGAGACCGATTTTGTGAGTAAAAACGCTGACTTCCAGAAAATGGTTGCTGGTATCGCCGAAGTTGCACTCGGCACATCCGACATTGACGCCCTGAAGGCTTCGGACATGGGCGGCAAAACTGTCGAACAGACTGTGACAGACGCAGTTGCGATCATCGGTGAAAACATGTCCGTACGTCGTATGAACACCATCGAAGGCGCATCTGTTGTGAACTATGTGCACAACGCTGCTGCTCCTGGCATGGGCAACATCGGCGTTCTGGTTGCATTGTCCGGCGACAACGAAGCATTTGGCCGTCAGGTTGCAATGCACATTGCGGCTGCAAACCCGGTGTCCTTGTCCGAAGCCGATCTTGACGCATCCGTGGTCGAGAAAGAAAAGACTGTTCAGATGGACATCGCACGCGAGTCTGGCAAGCCAGAAGCTGTGATCGAGAAAATGATCGTTGGCCGTATGAAGAAATTCATGGCTGAAGTCACATTGCTCAACCAGCAGTTCGTTGTGAACCCTGACGTGACAGTTGCGCAGGCTGCAGCTGATGCAGGTGTCGAAATCACTGGTTTCGTACGTCTCGAAGTCGGTGAAGGCATCGAAGTTGAAAAAGAAGATTTTGCTGCAGAAGTGGCAAAGATGAACAGCTAAACCTGTTAACCCAAATAATATTTTGGCCCGTCTGAGAAATCAGGCGGGCCTTTTTTTTGCCGTCAACTTAGCGCAATCGAAACATAATTTTGACGACTTGCCGCCACAGTCTACACCTATCACACCCATAAGTTGATTTAACGAGGGCGATTACAAGATGCCAACTACAACCATTTACGACACTGAAAACCAGTTTAGCTGGGATCAAAAATCGACCAGCTATGATTATTACGGCGTTATTGAATCTGTATATTACGTCCTTGATAATGGCGTATCGACAATCAATTTTTATGAATTTGGAACGCTCTCGTCGATACAGATACAGGATGTGGGTGCCGACGGGTCTGCAGCCACTGTCGGCGGTGTTTTCAGTTGGACAAGCCGCGGCATGAGCTACGATGAAAACGGGGTTATGATTGGCCGCGGAACGCTCTATGATAACGGAGTTGACTCGATTGAATTTTTCTATCCAAACGGCATAACCAGTCAGGTCATGTTAAACGACGATCAAGACACTCAAAGCTGGTCATTCATTTCGATCGAATATGAAGACAACGGTAATATGATCTACCATTTTACAGCCTATGATAACGAAACTTCAGTCCTCGCACGATACACAGACGGTGCCATCACATCCAAACTTTATACCGATAATGCGGACATAGAGAGTTGGGAGACCAAGGCCGAGAGCTTTGATCAGAGCGGTCAGCGAGACACTCTCTCGTATCGGTTTGACGATGGAATTATCCACTTCACATATTATGAAAATACGGTCCGGACAAGAATTCACCAACAAGATGATCTTGACATCAAAAATTGGCTTTATCTTATAACGGATTTTGCTGTTGATGGAAGTATCTCTTCTAAAACAACAGCTTATGACAACGGAATAGTGCGGTCTGAACTTTGGGGAAATGGTACACGGACCCAATCTGTTTTTGAAGACACGCTTGACGTCAAAGCGTGGTCCGAGATTGTTACAACCTACGATGCGGCTGGTCAGCGCGACGCGAAAACCACTACTTATGACACCGGGATCGTTAGGAGTGAACGCTGGGCGGATGGACAACGTGTGTCTATCGAAACCCAAGATACGCTGGATGCAAAGAACTGGCTGAGTAATGCCACCAGTTTTGATGCAACAGGCGCGATTTCCGAGCGTGTGACTATTTTTGATGATGGTGTCATGCGCACTGAATCC
>JAGSGF010000075.1 GCA_023955335.1 Yoonia sp. | reverse complement strand
TCTTGGGCCAGAAAGTGCCCTAATTTCTGAGGCTTAGATCCGGGTGCTGTAACCGGTCCTCGGGTGGGCATAGGGACAAGTAATGATGGGAAGGGGTAATGCTGGAGATGCGTCCCCTCCGCTCATCCACCCCCCTTAAGGAAACAATACCTAAGAGACGGATAAAGTTATCCGCTTCGGACCGAACCCTCTCACCGTTGTTCCAGCGACTGCAGATACATCGTCCGTTACCCGTGAAAATGCAGCCTTCCGATGTATTCTGGGCAGGGTTCCAGGTGTCTGAGGGCAAGATAGCCATCAACCTGCTCAGGTGTGTTCCTCTCGACCTCATCCAGCCCTAGGAAGTCACTTGTGACGTTGATCGGTCGCCCAACCACTGCCTCAGAAGCCTCTGCCATGACCTGCCTCAGCATCTGCCCAAAGCGATAATCCACAACGAAGCTGTCATGGATGCACAGCACCAGAATGCCTTCTGAGGTGAAGGTGTTGATGACGCGGGAGGCAACATCACTGTCCAACCGCATGAGTTCGACACCCTTATCTGAACAAAGATGTGGCTTCAGGTGCGGGTGCTTCTTTGTGAACGTATCAAGCAGGCGGAGTAAGTGTAAGCGTCCGTTGTGCCCGCTCTGACGGCTGATGGAGTGTTCTGATAGTGGACCTGTCCCGCTTTCGTGCCGCCCCACGTGCTCGTCTAAGCCACCATCCGCGCAAAAGCGACGGAGCTATACCCGCCTAATGTTGCGAGACGACGGCGCGGATTGTCGAATCAGTTGATGTCGTCCGTCGACCGGAAGTTGGTTGCTTGCAACCAATGAGAGGGCCCAACCGATGACACGGCGCACGTGCAGATGTTCCTTGATATGCGCTAACGTGGCCATTTTTAAGATTTTCCTTTTCTCCTTGAGAATGCGGTCATCGCGCCGAAGCCGATCATTCTCTTGAGCGAGGCCCAAACCCTTTTTAACACCAAGTCAGTGCCTCGGTGTGCCGTGATCCATGTGTTCAGCGCCGAGATCATCCGCCACTTGCTTGCGTGTAAGCGCGCTGGTCAGCGCACCGCGGCTTTGCGAAATTCATCCGTCCGCGTGCGTTGAGAAAATTATGGCAAAAGTCGACATGTTGAAATTAGCATGCCTTACATTGCAGTCAGCGCGCTTCTGCACTGACATTTACCCCAAGTTCACCGCGAAATACCGGGTCGAACACCGCGCTATTTCGTTGCCCGCAAGTCTTTCATCCATTCAAGGCTCTGATCTGTTGGGCCCTTGGGTTTGTATTCTGCACCAGTCGGAGCCGCGTAACCAAGGCCCACAATAACTTGGAATACGTGTGAATAATTGATTTCTCCGTGATCTGGTGCGCCACGATCTGGCACGGATGCAAATTGGATATGGCCAATATACGGGAGCAATTTCTCAATCCGATGGGTTAAATCACCTTCCATCAACTGGACATGATAGCAATCAAACATAAGCTTAAGATTTTTGACGCCTACCTCACTGATAATGCCAATCGCTTGATCTGTGGTTCTCAGGAAATAACCCGGTGCATCGTATTTATTCAGCGGCTCGATCAGGATGGTGATGCCGTGCGGTGCCGCATTTTTGCAAGCGTAGGTTAGGTTGTCGACAAAGGTCGCATGCGCCTGATCGCCAGCGGCAAAACCAGCCATGACGTGGATATTGGCGGCACCAATAGCAACCGCATAGGTGATCGCCTCATCAATCGCGCTGCGTGCTTCGGCTTCGCGCCCTGCAATCGCCGATAACCCGTTGTCGCCTGCCGCAACATCACCGCGGCGCGTGTTGAGCCCCAGCATATTAAGGTCCGTTTCAACCAATGCGCCTGACACTTCAGACGCTGGAACATCGTAGGGCCAATGGCACTCTACAGCATCAAACCCCGCCGCTTTAGCAGCATGAATTGCGTCAGTAAGCCGGCGATCAGTCCAAAGGAATCCAAGATTTGCTGAAAACTTCACGCGTCCCACTCCACTTCAAATTTGGTAATTAAAGCCTGCACATCATCAGGGGACAACGCGCGGGGCGACATGCCGCGCGTCATCATCGCCAGCTTTGCTGTATCTTCCAGCTCTTCGATTGCGTTGCATGCAGCCTCAATATCTTTGCCTGCCACAACCGGACCATGATTGGCCAGCATCACAGCGGATCGCTTGCCTGCCAAACCGCGCACCGCTTCACCCATCGCGGGATCACCGGGCATGAAGAACGGGAGCAACTTCACGCGACCCAGCTTCATAATACCGTAAGGCGTCAGCGGCGGCAGGAAGTCATCGGGGTCAACATCAGGCAGCATCGACAAGGCAACCGCGTGGCAGGAATGCAAATGCACCACTGCGCCAGCCGTGGACCGCGTGTCATAGAACGCGGCATGCAGTGGCATTTCTTTGGTCGGGCGGTCTCCATCAACCAAGCGCCCGTTGATATCGAACCGACTGAGCTTTGCCGGATCAAGACGACCAAAGCTGGTTCCCGTTGGGCTAACCAGAAGCCCGCCGTCCTGGGTCCGTGCTGAAATATTACCAGTGCTACCGCCCGTAAGCCCTCTGTCGAACATTGACTTTGCAAGCATGCAAATTTGTTCGCGCAGGTGGGCTTCGGGGGTCATAGCGTTTCCAATTTCTCTTGGGCATCGGTAAAGAATGTCTCTGCCCCGAAGTTACCCGATTTTAGCGTCAACGCGATCTGTTTCCCATCAGATATGCAGAAGGTCCAAGGCACGCCCGGTGCGATCTCTGCGCCAATGTCCAACTGCGTGACGCCAAGCGCCTTGGTCACAGCCCCAGAGGTCTCGCCACCTGCCACAATGATACGTCGCGCACCAGCGTCGCGTGCCGCAACAGCGCAAGCAGCAAGCGTGTGTTCGATCATTTCACCGACTGCGGCAGTCCCCAAAACCTTTTGGGCTGCTTTCACACTACTCGGGTCCGCTGTCGCATAGATGAGCGGTGCTTTGGTCAAATCCTGCGCCGCAAGCCATGCCAGCACGCCACTTGTACCCGCCTTTGCAATATCCATTGGGTCAAGTTGATAGGCGGGCGCACCTGTTGCAATGTAGGTCGCAACTTGTGTGTTCGTCATGGCAGAGCAACTCCCCGAGAGGACAATTGTGCTTTTGCCAACGTCAGGCGACGGTCCCTTGGGCGCATCCGCCGATAGCGTCCCATCCGCAAGATATAATGCAGGCAGCGGCATCGCCACAGCAGAGCCGCCGGTCATAAGCGGCATATCGCGACAGGCCTCAGCAATGATGTACAAATCTTCATCGGCCACTGCATCCACGACCACATGCGCGACACCGTCAGCCTTGAGCTCCTCCAACCTAGCCCGCAAGGCAAGCGCCCCTTGGGCAACGACCAATCGATTGGCCAACCCCACTGGACGCGTCACTTGAGGGGTGAGCAATCGCATCAAGTTGCTATCGCGCATTGGTGTCAGCGGGTGATCTTTCATCGGACTTTCCGCCAAAGGTTGCTGCCCAACAAACAGGTTACCCATAAAGATGGATCGTCCGTTTTCAGGGAATGCAGGGCAATAAATGGTCTGATCCGTGCCAAGGTCAGCCATCAACGCCTCGGCAACAGGGCCGATGTTACCCTCATCGGTGCAGTCAAAAGTCGAGCAATACTTCCAGAAAAATCGCTGTGCCCCCGCATGCTGCAACCACGCAAGTGCTGCGCGGGTCTGGGCCACTGCCTCGGCCACAGGAGCCGTGCGTGATTTCAGGGCAATAACTTCAAATGGACTTGTGCCGGAAGGCGGTTCAATCGGCACGCCGATGCGCAGTGAAACCCGCACACCGCTACGGGCCAAAAGACCCGCCAAATCGGTGGCTCCGGTAAAGTCGTCAGCGATGCAGCCCAAAACGGTGGTCATACGGTCTACTCCTTCGCTTCGCCGGGCAGTGTTAGCCCGACATTGCGCGCATAAACCTTGGCTACGGCCGCGTCATCTTCCGCGCCTAACCCCATCGCTGCGGCGGCTGCAAATTGCCCCAGCGCCGCTGTCGTTATGGGCGCGGCGAACTGCGCCTCCTCAGCGATATCCAATACAATCCCAAGGTCTTTGGGCCAAATATTGACCGAGCTATGCGGGGTATAGTCACCCGCTGCAATATGCGGCGCACGGTTTTCAAGCATCCAGCTTGTGCCAGCACATTTGCTGATGACTTCGACGAATTTGTCAGGGGTTACACCTTGGGTCATCCCGAATGTCAGCGCCTCGGCCATCGCCGCAATATGCACGCCCGCAAGCAGTTGGTTGACCGCTTTCATCGCACTACCTGCGCCCGCCTCATCGCCCAATGCGAACACTGTCTCGGAGATGCTGTTCAGCGTTGGTTGCAGCTTGGCAAAGGCGTTGGGCGTTCCAGATGCCATAATAGACAACTTGCCCGCCGCCGCCTTAGCCGATCCGCCAGAGATTGGCGCGTCAAGGTAAAGGACGCCCAAGGCCGCACAACGCGCGGCCATGTCTTTTGCAAATGCGGGTGGCACGGTGGCGCAAGATAAGACAGCAACCCCCTTTTTCAGCTTACCCACAATGCCTTGTTCACCGAACAAGACTGTTTCGGTTTGGGTGGCATTTAGGACGGCGACAATAACAACATCCAAAGTGTCTATTGCATCATCAAGGAGGCCAGCTTGACCGCCCTCACTGACAAAACGCGCCATCTGATCGGGATTAATATCCACGCCCCAGACATTATGTCCGCCACGCACAGCCGAGACTGCAATGCCGTATCCCATCGACCCAAGGCCGATTGCCGCGATGTTCTGGCTTACTGTTGTCAACGTAGTCATCTTAGTTTCCTTTCACCCAATCTGGCAGCCAAAATGCGATTTCCGGGAAAACAGAACAAGCGCAAGGGCAACCAATTGGATCGCAATAAAGGGCAGCAAAGCCCGAAAAGTCTCAGACAAGCTCATGTCACTTAGCGCTACAGATTTCAGATAGAACGCCGCAGGGCCGAATTGTGGTGACAGATAGCTGACTTGTATGTTCATCGCAAACAAGATGGCGCACCAGACGGGGTCTATCCCACGATATACCAATAGCTATTCGTTCACGCTTGACTAGATGCGGCTGGACGCAAGAGGCACACCCGATGTGCCGAACCAAGCCGTTGCAAACAAGATCGCTCTCAGGCCTGTCACAAAAGCCAGCGGCATGCCAAGATCGCGCTCTTCGGTGAACAAGAGGTAGACGCCCATTGCCAACACGCCGCACGCAACCGCAATGCCGATGATAACAGCTTTGCTTGCTGGCTCTTCCTCCGCTTGACGGTAACCGGTGCAATTCAGTGCCCCCGTAAATGCCCCCGCGACTGTACGGCCAAAACCAATGCGGTCATGAATAGCCCCATCTTGATCAGCGCAGGCGTACTCGGGTTCCACGCGGACCCAGACCGCTCAAGCCGGAAATCCCCTTGCGGCGTCCACCACGATTTTCACCATCATGTAGGCAGCATCGGCAATCGCAATTGCGTTTTCAGCATAAAGGCGGACACCCATGTCCTGAGCGAAGTCACGCACAGATACGTCAAGGATCGCCTTCAGGTCATTCACACCAGAGACTGGCACGGTGGACAAGAACGCCTCAACACCCGTCACCGATGCGCCAGAAACTGCAGCCCATATGGGTTCAACAGCGCGTTGCCGCCGCCGTAGTTCATGTCGTTGAACATCTGCGTGGTGTGGACCATGCGCCAACAAGGTTATCAAGCATCGCGAACGCGGGGTCTTTGCCCGAGAAGTCGAATGGCGCGGTGATATGCCATGAAGGATGCCTGCGCAGATGTTTGGAATATCCACTGATCGTTTTGTGCAAAGGCTTAATTGAGCGGCCAGAGACATTGGGTGTTTTGGAAATCGCCTCGCCGCTTTATTATCACGTGCGCGTTTAATCCAACCGGCGATATCCGATGGCACAAAGGCGCGTTGAACTCACACCGCAGAGCAGACATTTGGCGCATGTCGCATGCGAACGGCAGGTCAGCAATTCAGCTTGGCTTGGACTGACACCACTGAACCGTTCCCGCGGCTGTAAAGAGCGATTGGGACGAAAATCAAAGATGTGAGATCTACATATTCGACGATTACTGGTTCTCCATGATTCCCCGAATGCACCAAATCATCATCAACTCGAAATGGAATATCCCTTGGTTCGCAAATGTTTTGGCGCGCAAACAACGTTTTGGTGTCGCTCGCTGAAGGCCGATCTCAGGGTGGCCTTGTTTGTCATGAACGTACTTTGGTGGGAAAATATCACGCGGAAGATGGCCGTTCGGGCAGTCGAGAAAATATTTCACCAAATAAAACAGATATACTCGGAGTCCTTGATTACCCGACTTTTGTATTGACGGACTGAGCGAATGGGATTCAGGTGTTTGTATGATCCGTCCGAATTTCCTCACTGCTTCAGATCGCCTTGAACTTTTGTCTTGCGTGAAGCGCCAACGTG
>JAGSGF010000019.1 GCA_023955335.1 Yoonia sp. | reverse complement strand
AGCGGAGGGGACGCATCTCCAGCATTACCCCTTCCCATCATTACTTGTCCCTATGCCCACCCGAGGACCGGTTACAGCACCCGGATCTAAGCCTCAGAAATTAGGGCACTTTCTGGCCCAAGACGGTGGGGAAGTGCTTACAACTATGTCAGACGAGAACTGGCTGGGGTGGTAGGATTCGAACCTACGGTACATGCTACCAAAAAGCATTGCCTTACCACTTGGCTACACCCCATCAGCGATGCAGTGATTACGATGAAGCGAGCAGCTGTTCAAGCCCTGAAATCGTAAAAATCGCTATTCCTTTACAGCATCTTCGTGCAGCAGGTCTTGGGTGCCGGTTTCATTGCGCTCTGCTTCGACAATACGCGTGAGGGCGGTGTCAGCTTCGGTCGTTACGTTTGTGACCTTTGTGGACTCTGGCGGGGTTGGCAGGGTGGTATCGGCGCTTTTTACAACAACCGTTTGCGATGAATCGGGCAAGGCCACATCTGCGACCAAAAGGGCGCGTTTGACCTGCCGGATTGCTTCTCCTTTTGCCAAAACTATGGATGTATCGTTTTGGTTGATCCAGCCTGTCAGAACCATTTCGGCACCAGCGGCGCCGAGCGTCTCAATCCAGACCGAAGCGGCGGGAGTGTCCAACACAAATGGCAAGCTCTGCACGGTGCGTTCCATCAAGGCACGCGCGGCTTGCAAATCAGTGTCGCGGTCGATCAGCAGAACAAATTTGAACCGGCGCTCGGCATTTTGGCTAAAGTTCACGATCCGGCTTTTGAACACAGTCGCGTTAGGAATGCGGATGTGGTTGCCATCAAACGACAACAAGATCGTCGCACGGCTGGTGAGCCGGATGACGCGGCCTTGGTCGCCGTTAATCTCAACGGTGTCATTAGGGCGAAACGGCTGGCGGATCGAGAGCATAATCGACGCAATGAAGTTCTCGACCGTATCGCGTACGGCAAAACCGAGGGCCAAGCCGATGATTCCGGCCGCGCCAAGTATTGTAGACAGCAATGCGGTTGCATTCATGACATCCAATGCGATGACGAGCGCACCGACGACAAAAATCAGGCGGACCAATTGGCGAAAAAGTTCAGCAATGAACGCATTGGGCGCTATGCGATCCCAAGGTTGCCGCATGCGGGCAATCGCAACGCCGACGATGACGATGCCTGCGAAAATTACTGAACCAATCAGGGCCAGCGGAAGGAAAGCAATCAGTTGATCCAGTCGCACGCGGAACCGGTCAACGGCAGGGTCCAACCTGCGGCCAATCTCGGTTGTCTCAGTGACTTCGTTACGCACAGCCACAACACCTTCGACACGGCCTGCGACCGCGGCGGTTTGGGTGACTTCGGGGGAAGAGTTGGCGGTGCCCCGCAATGTAACCACCCCGTCGTCGACAATGACTGTGATGTCATCGGAGTGTCCGAGGGCGTCTAGGATGTCGCGGATGCGGGTCGCGATCGTGGCATCTTGCTCTGTGCTGGATATGGCCGAAATTGTGCCAGCTTCGTCTTGTGCAAAAGCGGGCAGGGCGGCGAGTAAGGACAGGCAAATGATAATGATACGCATAGGTCGACACTAGCCGCCCCGTAGGGTGTGTCAATCAAACGCGCAGTGGGTCAGCCTTGGCCAATGCGTCAAACGCCATCAAGGATTTAACCAGCGCGCCCATCCGGTCTAGTGGGATCATGTTCGGGCCATCTGAGGGGGCCGTATCTGGTGCCTCGTGCGTTTCAATGAATACGGCGGCGATACCAAGCGATACGGCGGCGCGGGCCATGACGGGGGCAAACTCGCGCTGTCCGCCGCTTGATCCGCCTTGGCCGCCGGGTTGCTGTACCGAATGGGTTGCGTCCATGACGACCGGATAGCCGGTCTTGGCCATTGTGGGCAGGCTGCGCATATCAGCGACCAGCGTGTTATATCCAAACGATGTGCCGCGCTCTGTCAGCATGATGCGTGTGTTGCCAGTACTTTCGATTTTGGACACGACATTGGGCATGTCCCAAGGGGCAAGGAATTGGCCCTTTTTCACGTTGATCACAGCACCCGTTTCACCCGCTGCAATCAGCAGATCAGTTTGGCGGCACAGGAATGCAGGGATTTGCAGGATGTCACAAACCGCGGCGACATCGGCGCATTGATCTGCGGTGTGAATATCGGTCAGGACCGGACACCCTATCGCGTCTTTAACGGCTTGCATTACCTTTAGACCTGCGTCGATCCCCAAGCCGCGCTTGCCCGATAGGGAGGTGCGGTTGGCTTTATCAAAGCTGCCTTTAAACACAAACTTCGCACCCGCTGCCTTGCAATTTTCGGCCATCTGGCCCGCAATCATCTGGGCGTGATCAAGGCTTTCTAACTGGCAAGGGCCAGAGATAACCAACAACGGGGCGTCATTGCTGACCGTCAGGCCACCGATAGATACGTTATACATTAGGCAGTGACCTGTTCGCGAAGGATGGAAGATGTCAGCGAGATCATCAGATAGATGCCCGCAAAGATAAGAAAGGCAAGGATCGTGTTTTCAAACGCACGGGGATACGTGGCCTCATCGGGGGCGACCGGTTCGACGCCCAGTGACAGATAACGGACCTGCCTGCTGGCTTCGATCTGTGCGGCTTCCATTTGGGCAAGGGCTTGCTGCACGATGACAAGTTGAAAATTATAATTTTCCTCGGCGATACGCAATTCTGTGTTGCGTGATGCAATCGACCCGTCTGCCGAAACTGCCGTCATTTGATTGCGCAATTCTAAAATCAAACTTTCAAGACTTGCAATCTGGGCATTAAGACTGGCGACTTGGGCCTCGTTTGGTCGACGCACGGAGGTCTTGGCCGCAAGATCAAGTACAAGCTGCAGTCGCTGGGTTTCCAACGCGGACACCTGTTGAATAATGGCATTGCCTTGACTGATGGGGTCAAGAATGGCGGTTTCCTGCTGGATTTTAAGCCATTCGGCCAAGGCCTCTGACCGCCGGATCTCGGCACCTTCATACGATGAACGGGCGCCTGCCATCTGATCTTCGCGCAGACGTCTGGTCAGTTGGTCGACCTGTTCTTCTGCATAGCCAATTAGGGCCTCACTGAACTGCTGACTTGCCTCCGGGGTCGCGGCGATCGTTTCCATCCGCAAGATACCCTCGGTCGGGTCATAGCTGATTTTTACGCGCTTCTTATACACGGCAAAAACGTCTTCATTGCTGGCGTCAGGGGAAAGGCGTTGGATTTGATCGATGTTTTCGTCGCTGAAATGAGCCCGAAACCCGTGATCTTCGATAAGACGCAAAAGTGCCGCACGGGATGCGAGATAGGACTG
This sequence comes from Yoonia sp., assembly GCA_023955335.1. Lineage (GTDB taxonomy): Bacteria > Pseudomonadota > Alphaproteobacteria > Rhodobacterales > Rhodobacteraceae > Yoonia. The sequence goes on along the minus strand of JAGSGF010000019.1, from coordinate 45,787 downwards.
GACCGTAATGCTGTCTTGTTGGGTCGCCATCGAGGTACCGGCGAACATGCCGCCCAAACCGCCTGCACCTGATGCAGGTTCAGCTTGCTGGATGACAAACTCGGAATTCGTTGCAAACATCGGGGTGGCCAAGACCGAAAAGTAATAACCGACCAAGATAGTGGGCAGAAAAACAAAGAACGACAGCCGCGTCATCAACAACGCCAGCTTGCGGCGGCGGCGCTTGGCAATGTCGCGCTGAATGTTGAAAATATCGCTGGCGCGCGCATCAGCAGGGGCCGCGGCACTTATCGTCGATGGCAATTTGGATCCTGTTGTGGCGACCGTTTGCGGCAACTGGATGCGGCCAATCTCTTGGGTGCCTGCACCCTCTTGGCCTGCGGGACCACCCTGTCCGGGGATGCCACCTTCGGGGGCGACAAGTTCTAGGATCGTATTGCGCTGAAACGGATCAATACCAGCGGCGCGCAATTGGCGCACAGCATCAAAATCAGATGTGACCGCAAGGCCCTGTTTTTGCGCGACACGGCGGGCCATGCGCAATTGACGGCCCGTGAGGCCCTCGCGGCGGATCGCGTCCAAATCAGTCGGTCCCATTGCGGCGGGCGCAGGCGCGGGCGACGCGGCAGCTGATGCTGCGGCGTCGGGCGCGCTGGTCTCACCTGCTTGGCCCATCGGGCTGTCACGGCGGATGCGGAATTTTTTAGCCTTGGGTTTCGTAGTCATACAGAACTTTCGCTTCTTCCAACGTGTCAAACATATGAATGCGTCCGTCTTTCAGAACCGCTGCCGATTTGGCAAACCGTTCCAGGGTCGCAGGTTGATGTGACACGATAATTACCGTTGTATTTTCAAGCCGCTCTCGCAGGATTTCCCCCGCCTTTCTATTGAACTCGGCGTCCGTGGTCGAGGGCATACCCTCGTCGATCAAGTAGATGTCAAAATCCAGCGCCAACAATAGCGAAAACGTGAAACGAGAGCGCATGCCGCTGGAATAGGTCCCGATTGGCATGTCAAAGTATTCGTTTATCCCGCACAACCATCGGCAAAACGCCTCGATGTAGTCAGGATCAAGGCCATAAAGCCGCGCGATATAGCGGCTATTTTCCTTGGCGGTGTGCTTGTGGACGACCCCGCCCATAAACCCAAGTGGGAATGAAATGCGGCAGCCGCGGTGAATTTGTCCTTCGTCAGGCTTTTCCAGACCGGCCATCATATTGATCAGCGTTGTCTTGCCCGTGCCGTTTGGGGCTAAAATCCCTAATGAATTGCCCAATTCCACGCGAAATGACGCGCGATCAAGGATAACCTTGCGCTGCGTTCCGGTCCAAAAAGACTTGCTGACATTTACAAACTCTAACACGGCTTACCTGCTCTTTACCCATACGTGGGCACCGCCATTGATGACGGCAATAGGTTAACACCTCTTTTGCGGGGTGTTCCCTTTGTTGCGACTATGCCGGAATTTTGTGACCAAATATAGGTGAATTCGAAATTGGGGCCTAATTTCGCCGACCCTTGTGTCGTCTCTGCATTGTCCTAAGATTGGCAGATGACACTGTTTTCAGACATTAATGCCTGTACGCTGTGCGCGGATCGCTTTGCCGCCACAGTGACGGCGCACACGCCACGTCCTGTGGTGTGGTTTAAGAGCGGCGCGCGCATCTTGATTGCGGGCCAAGCCCCAGGTGCACGCGTGCAGATCAGCGGACGCCCGTTTACCGACCCATCAGGCGACCGGTTGCGCGATTGGATGGGGATCGCAGACGACGTATTCTACGACCGGACCCGCGTGGCGATCTTGCCGATGGCATTCTGCTTTCCGGGTTACAATGCGGCGGGCAGTGACCTGCCGCCGCCGCCAATCTGCGCGAACACATGGCGGCAACCTGCGATGGACCTTATCGGCTCCCCGCCCCTGACACTGCTGATCGGGGGATATGCGCAGAAATGGCATCTGGGCGGTAAAGTGTCGGTCACCGACCGCGTGGCAAGCTGGGAAATACATGCGCCGCACGTGTTCTCATTGCCGCATCCATCGTGGCGCAACACAGGCTGGATCAAGAAAAATCCGTGGTTTGAAGCTGATCTTTTACCGGCATTACGGACCTGCGTCCAAAGCGCACTTGCTGAGCCGCCCGCCACCGAATAGTCAGGCACCATGACTGATCTAGACCAAGCCCACGCCGCCATGCAAGCGGCCCCCGATGATGACGCGAAGCGCCTGCAGTTTTATGAACGGCTGGCTGATACAGAACTGTTTATGTTGCTGGGTGCAGAGGCGGATGGCGACAAAATCACGCCCGAGCTGTTCGACATTGAAAACCAGCAATTCGCTCTGATTTTTGACCGTGAAGACCGCCTGGCCCAATTCGTCGGCCGCCAAGCCCCCTATGCAGGGCTGTCAGGTCGCGTTCTGTGCGATATGCTTGTGCGACAAAACATCGGCTTTGCGCTGAACCTCGACGTGGCACCCTCTGCGATGTTGATCCCCGCAGAGGCCGTCGATTGGTTGCACGCCACCCTTGATAACACGCCCGAAGAATCCCACGCGCGCCTGACCGAAGTATCCGCCCCCCGCGGTCTTCCGGAGGCTGTGGTCACAGGCCTAGACCGGAAGCTCGCCATTGCGGCAGGGCTTGCGCAAACCGCCTATCTGGCAGCGGCGACTTATGAGGATGGGGCAAAGGGCCACGTATTGGCCTTTATTGATGCGGTTCCCGGCGCACAAGATGCGCTGGCCAAAGCAGCTGGCGAAGCGCTGACATTCTCGGGAATTGAAGCTGGCATAATGGATGTGCTGTTTGCACGCAGCGACGACCAACTGACGACGCACCTTGAAAAGGTCGGTTTGCGGTTTGATCTGCCAGCGTTACACGACCCGCAAGCGCCATCTGCGCCGGGCATGGATCCCGATAAACCGCCGCGTTTGCGCTAGTATCCGGCAACGCGGTCCACTTGGTTTTCGAACTGATCACCAGTCTGATGTCGCTGAATATTTGCGGCAATAATCCGGCTGGCCGTATCTGGACGCGTGGTTGACGCAATGTGGGGGGTGACCGTAACCGACGGATGCGCCCAATACGGGTGATCGCTGGGCAACGGCTCAATGCGAAATACATCGAGCGTGGCGTGGGCAATCTGGCCGCTCTCTAACGCCGCCAACACTGCGTCATCGTCAATCAACGGACCACGGCCCGGATTAATCACAAACGCACCATGGGCGAGCAAAGCGAGCGTATCGGCATTCAGCGTATTTTCAGTCGCAGGAGTATCGGGCAACAGCAGCACGACTATCTGGGCATCCGTTAGCGCATCTCGCAATCCGTCTGCACCGTGCAAACAGCGCATGCCGTCGACGGTTTTCGGACTGCGGCTCCAGCCTGTCACCGGGAAGCCTAACGTCGTTAAGGCTTGACCGCAGGCCGTGCCAAGTGCGCCCAGCCCAAGGATTGTCACAGGTCGCGCGCGTGCCAAAGGCGGATAAACCGTATCGCGCCACACGCCATCTTGGCCGGTGATGTGGACGTCCATGCCCAAATGATGTCGCAACGCATGGCCCACCACCCATTCGACCATGCCAGCAGTCAAACTGTCGTCCACCATGCGTATCAGGGGTTGGGTCAGGGTGGCGTTACCAACAACGGTTTCGACGCCAGCCCAAAGGCTGAGTATGCCCTTGGTATTCACATAAGGCGTGAAGTCGGTGACGGGGCCGTTGGGTGCAAACACGATGTAGTCGACAGCATCAGGGGCATGGTCGGTGGCAAGTGCCACATCCATGCCCGCATCGGCAAAAGCAGTTTCCAATGAAACACGGTATTCTGCCCACGCTGCGGGCTTGGCGGAAAACAAAACATTTATCATTAGCGGGGCCTATGAACATGTGCGCTTTGGACTAAGCCAAACGCGATAAGAAGCACCAGCATGGCCGATCCACCATAACTGACAAGCGGAAGCGGGACGCCGACCACAGGCGCAAGCCCCGTGACCATCGCCATATTGACGGCAAAGAACAAAAAGAAGGTCATCGCGACGCCAAGGGTCAAAAGGGACGCAAAGCGGTCCTTATTGCCCATTGCAGATGCAACACAAAACAAGATGATAAGAACGTAAAGTATCAGCAGGGCAAACGCGCCAACAAAGCCAAATTCCTCGGCCAGTGTGGTGAAAATAAAGTCGGTATGCTTTTCGGGTAAAAAGTTCAGGCGGCTTTGAGTGCCTTGCATAAATCCGCGCCCCGTCCAGCCACCAGACCCAAGTGCAATCTTGGCCTGCGTAATGTGGTACCCTGCGCCCAACGGGTCGTTTGATGGGTCCAAAAACGTATCAATGCGGCGATACTGATAGTCCTTGAGCAGTTGCCAGCTTGTACCACGGCCCTGAAATACGGCGACGAGGGCTGCAATGCCGGCGGCAAACACGGTCGCGAAATATGCCCAATGCACACCCGCCAAAAACATGATGGTGGCACCGCCCATCAGCAGCAGCAATGCCGTGCCAAGATCAGGTTGGCGTAATACAAGAAAGGTGGGAAACAGGATAATCATCACAGGAACAAGCACCCACAAAGGACGCGACGTCTTATCGGTCGGCAGCCAGTCATAATACGCAGCTAATATCATCACGAGCGTGATTTTCGTCAACTCGGAGGGCTGCAACCGCATGAAGCCCAGATCGATCCAACGCTGGGCCCCCATGCCAACCGCGCCAAAAAGTTCGACCGCAATCAGCAGCAAAACCGATACACCAAATGCAACAGCTGAAACATTGCGCCAGAACCAGATCGGGACCATCGCAACACCGACAAGCATCGCCATGCCGACGCCAAAGCGCTTGATTTGGGCAGACATCCAAGGGTCGGCTGACCCACCTGCGACGGAATACAGCATGATAAACCCGTAGCCTGCCACTGCCGTCAGCAAAACAATAATGGCCCAGTTCATGAACATCAGTTTGCGAAAACCGGTGGGGACATATTTGGCGTTATACGCAAGATAACTCATGCGCGATCCTGTCCCTTTGATCCGGGAGGAACACGTTCGCGGATTTTCCGCTGTTGTTCGGCAATGCGGCCACGGTCCGCCGACGGATAGGCATCTAAGGGTGGTTCACCATCATACAGGGCTTGCAGCATGATATCGCGGGCAATCGGGGCGGCAATGGTCGACCCGCCACCGCCATGTTCAACGATAACCGCTACAGCAAAGCGCGGGTTTTCAACAGGGGCGAAACTGACGAACAGCGCATGGTCGCGGCGTTCCCACGGCAAATCGGCGTTGCGGGTGACACCACGTGCGCGTTCCTCTGCGGTGATGCGACGCACTTGGGATGTACCGGTTTTCCCGGCCATCTTCATGTCTGGCACGTTGATGCGCGACCGGTATGCAGTGCCACGTGCATTGTTCGACACATCGGTCATCGCGGCACGGACGCGGCGCAGGTAATTCTCGTTCAGGCCAAGGTCTTCGCCAAGGCCGCTAGGTTCCTCGACCCCGTCAATAGCGCGGATCAAACGGGGGGTAATCGTGCGTCCCGTCGCCAAACGGCCTGCCATAATGGCCAACTGCAACGGGGACGACAGGACATACCCCTGACCGATAGACGCGTTGACCGTATCGCCGATGCGCCAATCCTCGTTGCGGACTTTCTTCTTCCACGCTTTGTCGGGGGCCAGTCCAGCGGCCACGGCAGACAATGGCAGGTCATGCTTGATGCCCAGACCCAGCTTGCGGGCCATTGCAGCGATTTTGTCGATGCCAACGCGCTGGCTGATCTCGTAATAATAGCTGTCGCAGGACTGCTTGAGGCTGTCGTGCAGGTTCATATTGCCGTGGCCCGCACGTTTCCAGCAATGGAAGCGGGTGCCATAGACGTCGACCCACCCCTTGCAGCGAACGGTTTCCTCGGGCGTGACTTTGCCATCTTCTAATGCGGCAAGCACTGTGACCATCTTAAATGTCGACCCGGGCGGATAGGTGCCTTGCACGGCTTTGGCCGCAAGCGGGCGGTATTTATTCTCGTTCAGATCACGCCAGTTGGCCACGGAAATTCCGCGCACAAACATGTTGGGGTCAAACGTCGGGGCTGAGGCAACGGCACGCAAATCGCCGTTCTCGAGATCAAGAACAACGGCGCCTGCGCTTTCATTATCCAAACGAGCTTGCACATAAGACTGCAAGCGGGCATCGATCGTCAGCTGGACGTCTGCGCCAGAATTGCCCTCTTTGCGGTCCAATTCGCGCATCACGCGGCCCACCGCATTGACTTCAATCCGCTTGGTGCCAGCAGTGCCACGCAAGCGACGTTCCAATTTATTCTCGGCGCCGGTTTTACCGATTTGGAATTTTGGAATTTGCAGCAACGGATCTTGGTCATCAATACGAGACAAATCGTAGTCTGACACGGGACCAACATAGCCAACGACATGGCCCAAATCGGCACCCCAGGGATAAACACGAGACAGGCCAACCTCGGCCGTGATCCCGGGCAATGCAGGGGTGTTCACATTTACACGGGCCACATCCTCCCACGTCAAACGATCAGCGATGGTGACAGGCACGAATGGTGACCGGCGGCGCATTTCTTCCATCGCGCGGGCCAAATCTTCGGGGTCAAGTGGGACCAGTTTGGTCAATCGCTCTAAAACTTCGCCGACGTCGCCTGCGTCCTCGCGGACCATAACAATGCGGTAGTTTTGTTCGTTGGCGGCTATCGGTCGGCCATTGAGGTCAAAGATTAAGCCACGGGCAGGCGGGATGAGGCGAATGTTGATGCGGTTTTCTTCGGCGAGCAGGCGAAACTGATCAGCCTGCTTGATCTGCAATGATTGCATCCGCAAGCCCAACCCACCGACGATGCCCAATTGAACTGCCCCAACGACCAGCGCACGGCGCGAGATGCGGCGGGCGCTTTCATCAACGTCTTTGGTGTTGCGTTTCATAGGCGGTGTCCTCGGCTATTGACCTCGCCCAGCGCCGGGCGGGCGACGCCAAACACAAACTGGGCGATGGCGATAACAACCGGAAAAAACACAATCGTCATAACCATTTCGATCAACGTTAACGCAAGCGGCTGTTGGGGTGACATCATTACCATGAGAACGGCACGATTTATCAATGTGATAGCAACGATACCGACGGCGAACGTGCCCCATTCCAAAAGCAGTGGCAAATCACGGATGCGTGCGGTGCGGGCGCGCAACATTTCTGTCAGGATAACGACCAATGCAGTCCACAGACCCGGTGGTCGCTGAAACAACAGATCGGCGAGCAAAAAGATGCCAGCAACAACAACAACGGGCACATAGTCAGGACGGCGGGCGATCCATGCTAAGGTGATAGCCAACAGCCAGTTGGGGGCGGCCCACTCAGCCGGACGGGTATCAAGCGGCAATAATTGGCCAAAGATCAGGATCATCGCAAACGCGATGAATACCAATCGGCCAATCCAGACTTGGGTCGCAGGGGCTTCAGCCATCAGATGCGACCTCTGCGGCATCCACCGCGAGAGCGGGCAAGTCTTCGGGAGCGAGCAGGCCGCCGGGATCATAAATATCCTCATGCGCCCGTGACCGTAATACGCGGAGGAATTCGAGCCGCTCATAGTCGGCTGACAAACGTACGCGCAGACGGCGGTCAGTGCCCAATGCAACCTGACCAACCAGCAGATCAGCAGGGAATACGCCGCCATCGCCAGACGTGACCACGCGGTCGCCCGGGCGAACCAGATCGGCGTTCTCTAGAAAATCGACAGGCGGGTTCAACGTGTTGTCGCCACCCAAAATGGCACGTTGGCCGGACGGTTGAATGGTGATCGGAATGCGGCTTGAGGTGTCGGTCAGCAAAATGACACGGGCGGTTTTATCACCGACACCGCTAATGCGACCGACAAGGCCGATACCATCCATCGTGGGCCAGCCGTCAATAATGCCGTCACGTGCACCAACATTCAGCAGCACAGACTGCCGAAACGGGGACCCGCTGTCGGTCATGACAACGCCAGTTACATAGGTCAGTTTCGGATCAAGACGGACATTGTTGAGACCCAGAAGTTTAGCGTTCTCCTGCTCGAGCTGAAGTGCGGCTTCTTTCCACGCTTTCATCTGCTGGAGTTCGCGGCGAAGATCGCCGTTTTGGGCGGCAAGTTGTTGATAAGACTGAAAATCGCTCACCAGATTGGCGATGCTGGTGACAGGGGCCATGGCCCAATCAAAAGACGGAACTACGCGGTCGATCACGGCTAAACGAAACCGTTCGACACGCGGGCTATCAATGCGCCAAACTAGAAAAATACCCAATAGCGCAAGGACAAGGAGCCCGACTAGCAATCTGCGGATCGGGCCGAAATAGTCCTCGGTATTGCGGTCATTTGCCACTATCGGACCCGCCTTGGTTTAGCTGTCGTAATCAATCACGTGGCGCAGTTGCTTTTCATACTCAAGCGCTTTGCCAGTACCCAAAGCCACACAGTTCAGGCTTTCGTCAGCAACAGAAATGGCCAGACCAGTCTGCTCGCGCAGGGCCAAATCAAGCTGGCCAAGCAAAGCACCACCACCAGTGAGCATCACACCACGGTCTACGATATCAGCGGCCAAATCTGGCGGGGTCGCTTCAAGTGCGGTCATAACCGCTTCACAAATTTGCTGCACTGGTTCAGCCAATGCTTCTGCGACTTGCGCCTGCGAAATTTCGGTTTCTTTTGGGACACCGTTCAGCAGGTCACGACCACGGATCATCATGGATTGCCCACGACCGTCGTCGGGCATGCGGGCTGTGCCAATTGTTGTCTTGATACGTTCGGCAGTCGCCTCGCCAACCAGAAGGTTATGCTGACGGCGCAGATAGTTGATGATCGCTTCGTCCATACGGTCACCACCGACGCGGACAGAGCGGGCGTAAACAATATCGCCGAGCGACAAAACTGCGACCTCGGTTGTGCCGCCGCCGATATCGACAACCATGTTACCGGTTGGATCAGTGATCGGCATACCCGCGCCGATCGCCGCTGCGATTGGCTCAGCGATCAGGCCGGCGCGGCGGGCACCGGCGGACAAGACTGACTGGCGAATAGCGCGTTTTTCAACGGGTGTGGCCCCATGCGGGACACAGACAATAATCTTTGGCTTAGAGAACGTGGACCGTTTGGCAGCCTTACGGATGAAGTGTTTGATCATCTCTTCGGCAGTGTCAAAATCGGCGATTACACCGTCACGCATCGGGCGAATGGCCTGAATGGACCCTGGGGTGCGGCCCAGCATCAATTTGGCGTCCTCACCAACGGCCAACACCTTTTTAACACCATCCTTGATGTGATATGCGACCACCGAGGGTTCGGACAAAATGATGCCCTTGCCTTTGACGTAGATCAACGTGTTCGCAGTCCCAAGATCAATCGCCATATCTGACGAAAACAAACTTCCGAAAATCGCCATGTTGCAGATTGTCCTTGCCAATTCAAATGAGGGCGCGACTCTCCGCTCCCTGCGTGGCCCTTATAGGAAAGGGGGACGCTTTGCGAAAGGGGCAATCACGCAGTCGCTTGGCGTGATCTTGCCACCAAAGCGGGTCAGGGCGACCAAAGGGCCGCCCATCGTGATCATGTGTCTTTGTAGCTGACGCCCTTGGTGTCATACCCCGGCTGCGATTGCTCGCGGCGCACCATCAAGCGGTTGAGCGCATTGATGTAGGCCTTGGCGCTGGCCACGACCGTATCGGTATCCGCAGATTGGCCCGTAGCGATGCGCCCGTCTTCTTCCATGCGGACAGACACGGTGGCCTGCGCATCCGTGCCCTCGGTCACGGCACTGACTTGGTACAACTGCAAACGGGCGCTGTGATCGACCAACGCTTTGACGGCATTGAACGTCGCATCAACGGGACCGTCACCCGTGGCTGTCGTTTCAACAACAACGCCATCAACTTCCAAAGCCATATCAGCTGACTGTGGGCCTTCGGTACCGCACACAACGCGCAATGATTTCAGACGCACGCGGTCTTCTTGCCCATCGTGCTGGTGAACCAATGCGATCAGGTCGTCATCATAGACTTCCTTTTTTCGGTCAGCCAATTCCTTAAACCGGACGAACACGTCCTTGAGTTGGTTGTCGGCCATGTCAAAGCCCAGTTCGGCCAGCTTGGCGCGCAGCGCAGCGCGGCCGGAATGCTTGCCCAGCGGCAATGAGGTGCCTGCCAAGCCCACGGATTCAGGGCGCATGATTTCGAACGTATCTTTGTTCTTGAGCATGCCGTCTTGGTGAATGCCCGATTCATGCGCAAACGCATTTTTGCCAACAATCGCCTTGTTGAACTGAACGGCAAACCCGGACACTGCCGCGACACGGCGGCTGATATTCATGATTTTAGTTGTGTCGATGTGGGTGGTATACGGCATGATGTCAGCGCGGACCTTCAGCGCCATGACGACCTCTTCCAGTGCGGTATTGCCAGCACGTTCGCCCAAGCCGTTGATTGTGCACTCGATCTGACGTGCACCACCTTCGACGGCAGCCAGTGAGTTTGCCGTCGCCAAGCCCAGATCATTGTGGCAGTGGGTGGCAAAGATGACGTCATTGGCACCCGGAACAGTGCTGATCAAACGGCGGATCAGGTTGGCGGATTCCACGGGGGCAGTATAGCCCACGGTGTCGGGAATGTTGATCGTGGTTGCGCCAGCCTTGATTGCGATCTCGACCACGCGGCACAGGTAATCCCATTCGGTGCGGGTCGCATCCATCGGGGACCATTGCACGTTGTCGCACAGGTTGCGGGCGTGGGTGACGGTGTCGTGGATACGGACAGCCATCTCGTCCATCGTCAGGTTCGGGATTGCGCGATGCAATTCGGACGTGCCGATAAACGTGTGGATGCGCGGGGATTTGGCGTGTTTTACGGCCTCCCAGCAGCGGTCGATATCCTTGTAATTGGCGCGGGCCAGTCCGCAGATTGTGGCACGCTTGGAACGCTGCGATATCTCGGTCACGGCCTTAAAGTCGCCTTCGGATGCGATCGGGAAGCCAGCCTCGATAATATCGACGCCCATTTCATCGAGCAACTCGGCGATCTCCAGCTTTTCAGCGTGGGTCATGGTCGCACCAGGGGATTGCTCGCCATCGCGCAGGGTGGTGTCGAAAATCAACACTTCATTCGTCGTCATTTTAGGTATTCCTTGTTGTCCTTAAGCTGTCTTGGTGCTGGTCCCCTCTGAGCGGTCGCACCGATATGGCACGCTCAGAGGCAGCTAAGGAGGAGAAGCAGCGCAAATAGGCCAAGCCCAATAGGGGCGGCAAATGTGATATGTGCGTTTGCGTTCATGGATCTAACTATACGCAGATGAAAGTGAATGAAAACCCCCGTTTTTCGGGGGCCAGCCCCCGTACCCCCGACATATTTGGGCTCGGAAAAATTGAAGGGTGGTCAGGCGTTGGCGATGCTCTAAATATCGGTGATGGATAAAATTTTGATAATCGGCGCCTCGGGCGGAATTGGGGCAGCTTTGGCCAAGGCAGGGCAGGGCGATATCACGACGGTATCACGTGCCGCAGATGGATTTGATGTCACCGATCCTGCCAGCGTTGACCGCATTCTGGACAGTCTTTTAGGGCCATTTGATCGCATCATCGTGGCGGTTGGCGTGCTGGGTGTCCCAGAGAAGTCCTTGTCTGCGATTGATGCCACCACGATGTTGCATGTGATGGCCGTGAACGCGGTTGGTCCTGCGCTTATTTTGCGGCACGTGCCGCGTCTTTTGGCATCGGACGGGCGTGTGGCTGTATTGTCCGCGCGCGTTGGGTCCATTGGCGATAACGCGATTGGTGGCTGGCATAGTTACCGTGCATCGAAGGCTGCGTTGAACCAGATCGTGCACGGCGCCGCCATCGAGTTGGCCCGCACGCATAAAGGATCGGTTTGTGTGGCGCTGCATCCGGGCACTGTCGCGACGCCATTCACCGCGAACTATGCAGGCCGCCATGCGACTGTCGCACCGAATCAAGCCGCTGTGAATTTGTGGGGTGTGATTGAGGGGCTGACGCCTGCCCAAACGGGCGGATTTTTCGACTATTCGGGGGCAGGTATCCCGTGGTGAGGCTTATTCTTGTACTGGGTAACCAGTTGTCGATTGGCCTGCACGGTTTGCGCAAAGCCGACAAAGCCCGCGATATTGTGGTCATGGCCGAGGTTGACGCAGAGGCGACATATACCCCCCATCACCCCAAGAAAATTGCGTTCACGTTCATGGCGATGCGCCGGTTTGCGGATGCCCTGCGCGCGGGTGGCTGGACTGTCCGGTATTCCAAGCTGGACGATCCTGACAATACCCAATCTATCGGTGGTGAATTGATCCGCCGCGCGAGCGAACAAGACACTCGCGGCGTTGTCATCACCGCGCCCGGTGAATGGCGATTGATCGATGCGCTGGACGATCTGCCGCTGCGGGTGCACACGCTGCCTGATGATCGGTTCATCGCAAGCCATGCGGATTTTGAAGGGTGGGCCGAGGGCCGCAAACAGTTGCGCATGGAGTATTTCTATCGCGATATGCGCCGCAAAACGAACCTGTTGATGGATGGGGATAAGCCGGAGGGCGGTAAGTGGAATTATGACCACGACAACCGCAAACCCGCGCCCGATGAGATCAAGCATAGTGGTCCGTTAGAATTTGAACCTGACCAAGAGGTGCTGGATCTGGTGGCTCGCCGCTATGGCGACAATTTCGGCGACCTGACCCCGTTTTGGTTCGCCACAACGGCGCAGGACGCACAGGCCTCTCTCGATCATTGGATCACCTTTGCTTTGCCGCAGTTTGGCGACTTCCAAGATGCGATGGTCACGGGCCAGCCGTTTATGTATCATGCGATCATTGGGCTGTACTTGAACGCAGGGCTGCTTGATCCGTTCGCGGTTTGTAAGCAGGTTGAGGCGGCCTACACCACGGGCCACGCACCGTTGAATGCGGTTGAAGGGTTTATCCGGCAGATCATCGGCTGGCGCGAATACGTGCGAGGGATCTATTTCCTTGAGGGGCGGGACTACACTCAGCGCAACGGGTTGGATCATACCCGCGACCTGCCCGAGATGTTTTGGGGCAAGCCCACCAAAATGCATTGCATGGATCAGGCGATCGGACAGACTCAAAAGCACGCTTATGCGCATCATATTCAACGGCTGATGGTGACGGGAAACTTTGCGCTGCTGGCAGGGGTTGATCCGGCCCAAGTGCACGCGTGGTATCTGGCGGTTTACGCGGATGCTTATGAATGGGTCGAGGCACCCAATGTCATTGGGATGAGCCAGTTTGCCGACGGGGGTATCATCGCATCCAAGCCCTATATTTCCAGCGGGAATTACATCCACAAGATGTCGAACTATTGCAAATCCTGCGCCTACCGTGTGCAGGACAAAACCGGAAAAGATGCTTGCCCGTTTAACCTGCTGTATTGGCATTTCCTTGACCGGCACCGCGACAGGTTCGTCAAAAATCCGCGCATGGGAAACATGTACCGTATCTGGGATAAGATGGATGATGCCAAACGGGACACCGTGTTGTCCGAGGCAACAGCGTGGCTAAAGAAACTGGACGCAGGCGACGTGGTTTAGTTGTCTGCGGCGGGGTCTTCGACCGCAGGTGCGACCTGGGCTGCTGGCAACGCACCATCAACCCAATCGCCTGTGGCTTCTTCGCCTGTTGCATAGCGCATTGTGCCCGCACCTTGTCGGCGGCCACGCACGAACGTGCCTTCGTAGATATCGCCGTTTGCATATGTAGCGGTGCCTTGGCCGCTAATTTCACCGTTTGTCCATGCGCCTTCATAGATGAAACCGTCGGGCAGGGTGATTTTTCCGGTGCCATCGCGTTGGCCGTCTTTGAACGTCCCGTCATAGATCGTGCCATCGGCATAAATCGCACGGCCCATGCCGCTGCGCTGACCGTCAGCCCACGCACCATCATAGGTATAACCATCGGCATAGGTCATTTTACCCTGGCCGTGGTTCTTCGCGTTCAAAAACTCGCCTTCGTAGACCAAACCATTGGCATAGGTCGCAATACCGGTGCCGTTGATCACGCCATTGTCCCACGCCCCTTCATAGCTGGACCCGTCAGGATAGATAATCTTACCCATGCCGTCTGCGAGGTCCGCACTGAACGTGCCGGTATAAACTGAGCCATCTGGGTAAGTAACCTCACCTGTGCCCTCAATCTGGCCTGCTTTCCAGTCGCCGCTATATTTGTAACCGTCGGTTCCGATAAATGTGCCTTGGCCGTGGCGTTTGTCATCAACAAAGCCGCCGATATACGTGTCACCATTGGCGTAGGTGACAGTACCGGTGCCCTGACGGCGGCCTGCAACCAAGTCACCATCATAGACGTCACCGTTGGGTTGTTCCAAACGGCCTTGACCTTCGATTTGGCCATTCACCCATGTGCCGACGTAAACCAGACCATCGGCCATTGTCAGCGTGCCTGTGCCATCGCGTTCGCCCGCCTTCAGGCTTCCTGCATAGACAGCGCCATCTGGATAGGTGATTTGGCCATCGCCTTCTTTGACGCCATTGATCCAAGGGCCTTCGTAAACGTAGCCGCTTGGGGATTTCATTGTGCCTGTCCCGTGGTGCATCGCGTTGCGGAACTCGCCTTCGTAGATGACGCCATTGGCATAGGCTGCGATCCCGCGCCCTGTGATGTTGCCACCCAACCAGTCGCCTTCAAATGTGCCGCCATCAGCGAATGTGATCTTGCCCGTACCGGACGGTTTGCCTGCAACAAATGTGCCCTCATAGATGGACCCATTGGGGAAACGCGCAGTGCCGGTGCCGCGAATTTCGCCGTTCACCCACTCGCCAATGTACTCGTATCCATTGGGCAGGCGGTAGGTACCTTGCCCATGTTGTTTTCCGTTCAGGAACGCGCCTTCATAGACGCCGCCATCGTCGTATTGCTTGGTTTGGACAGTCTGCGCATCCGCCATGCCCGCCAGTGTCAGTGCGCCAGCCAATGCCGCGCCTTGCCATGCCCAATGTGCCATACTTTATTCCCCAGCCTGATCGATAGCCCGCAGCCTAGTCCAAGGGGGCAGGGGTGACAACGGGGGTTTGAGCTGCAATCGGCTTTCCCTTGCCGACCAATATGCTACATCAGGGACAACGACGAAGGATAGTATGATGAGCGATCATTTCCGGTTAACAATTGCGCAATTGAACCCAACCGTGGGGGACCTTGCAGGCAACGCAGCGCTTGCGCGCGATGCATGGGAGCAGGGCAAAGCCGCAGGCGCCGATATGGTCGCCTTGCCAGAGATGTTCATCACCGGGTATTCGACCCAAGATCTTGTGAACAAGCCCGCGTTTCACCTTGCGGCCATGGCGGCTGTTGAGGCTTTGGCCGTCGCATGTGCTGACGGCCCAACATTGGCAATCGGCGGACCATACGCAGAAAACGGGCGCCTTTATAACGCCTATCACATCTGTCGTGGCGGCAAGATCGTGTCGCGCCAGTTCAAGCACTTTTTACCCAACTACACCGTCTTTGACGAGGTTCGCCAATTCAATCGTGGTGACATCCAAGGGCCATATGCCATTCCAAACGGTCCGCGCATCGGCAGTCCAATCTGCGAGGATGCTTGGTATGAAGACGTGGCCGAGGCCATGGTTGAGTCCGGCGCAGAAATGTTCTTGGTCCCTAACGGATCGCCCTACTTTCGTGGCAAGTTTGACTACCGGATGAACGCGATGGTCGCGCGAGTTGTCGAAAACGATGTGCCGCTCGTCTATCTGAATATGGTTGGCGGCCAAGACGACCAAGCCTTTGACGGGGGGTCATTTGTGCTGAACCGTGGGGGCGAATTGGCGCTGCAATTGCCGTTGTTCGACACAGCTATCGCGCAGGTTGATTTCACCCGTGGACCGGACGGCTGGGTTGCTGCCAGCGGCGATAAAGCCCCGTTACCGCCAGAGATTGCCCAAGATTACCGCGCCATGGTTGACACCTTGCGCGACTACTTTGGCAAAACCGGTTTCAAGAAATGCCTGCTTGGCTTGTCCGGCGGGATCGACAGCGCCATCGTGGCGACCATCGCCGCAGATGCGCTTGGTCCGGACAATGTGCGCTGTGTGATGCTGCCGTCCGAATATACCAGCCAAGCGTCGCTTGATGACGCGCAGGCGGTTGTTGATGCGCTGGGCTGCAAATACGACACGGTGAATATTGCGGGGCCACGCGCCGCCGTATCCGAGGCCCTCGCGCCACTGTTTGCAGGGCTTGACGAGGGGCTGACCGAAGAAAACATCCAATCGCGTATTCGTGGGCTGTTGTTGATGGCGCAGTCCAACAAGTTTGGGGAAATGCTGCTGACGACTGGTAACAAATCCGAAGTTGCCGTGGGTTATGCGACCATCTACGGGGATATGTCGGGCGGCTATAATCCGATCAAGGACATGTATAAAACGCGGGTCTTTGCGGCCTGCCGCTGGCGCAACGAAAACCACGCCCCGTGGATGATGGCACCCGCAGGCGAGATGATCCCTGCGGCGATTATTGATAAGCCGCCATCAGCGGAACTGCGACCCGATCAGAAAGACAGCGACAGTCTGCCGCCTTACGATATTCTTGACGGTATCTTGGAAATGCTTGTCGATGATGAGGCGTCCGTAGCGGATTGCGTGGCCAAAGGGTATGAGCGCGACACGGTCAAACGGGTGGAACATCTGCTCTATATTTCCGAATATAAGCGGTTCCAATCGGCACCAGGCACACGGTTGTCGCTTCGTGCATTCTGGCTCGACCGGCGCTATCCAATTGTGAACCGGTGGCGCGACAACAGCTAAACCGCTTGCTCAATCGGGCGGGTGGGCGTACCGATGAGGCGTCTTCTTGAAAGTCCCCAAAAAATGATAGCCGTTCACACGATCCCTGCGGCGTTCTCGTTGGCCGATTGCGACCGCATATTGGGGCAGACCGCTGCTGCGCCCGTTGAGGATGCAAAGCTGGTTGGCAGAAACAAAGACCACAACATCCGGCGTGCTGATCTGGTTTGGCTGGATCGAGTGCCAGACACAGGCTGGGTCATGGATCAAATCATCGACATGGTCCGCGTGGCCAATCGCGATACGTTTGGGTTTGACCTGACGGACTTTTGCGAAAGCGTGCAGGTCGCCCACTATGACGGAGCGCGCGAAGGGCACTTTGACTGGCACAGCGATATCGGCGATGGGCGGCTTGCGGGTAAACGCAAACTGACGCTTGTGGCGCAATTATCTGCACCTGACAGCTATATTGGTGGCGCGCTTGAAGTGATGCCGTCCAGCCATGCGGTGACTGCGCAAAAGGCGCGTGGGACCGTAACCATCTTTCCCAGCTACCTGTTGCACCGTGTGACCCCGGTGACCAAAGGCAGTCGCGCCTCTTTGACCGTTTGGGCACATGGGCCAGCATTTCGGTAGTAACCTGCTTTGTCGGTCTGTCATCGCCTAAACTAGACAAATCAGGACGCACATGAGACATGGAATTAACTCAAAGGATAAGCCCATGACCACTACTCGTTTTGCCCCATCGCCCACTGGCTATATTCACATCGGCAACCTGCGGGCTGCCTTGTTCAACTATGCCATCGCGCGTCAGAACGGCGGCACATTCGTGCTGCGGATCGACGACACCGATCCTGAGCGGTCCAAGGACGAGTATGTGCAAGCCATCAAGGACGACCTGACATGGTTGGGTCTGACATGGGACCGCGTGGAGCATCAGTCCAAACGCATGGATAAATATCTGGATGCAAAGCAAAAACTGATCGACATGGGGCGACTATATGAGTGTTTTGAGACACCCGTCGAGCTGGATCTCAAGCGTAAAAAACAGCTGAATATGGGCAAGCCACCAGTCTATGATCGTGCCGCCCTTGCGCTGTCTGAAGACGAGAAAAACGCCCTGCGTGCAGAGCGTGGGTCGCATTGGCGGTTTAAGCTTGATCTGGAACGGATCGAATGGGACGACGGAATTGTTGGCACAATTTCCATCGACGCAGCGTCTGTGTCTGATCCGGTTTTGTTTAAGAACGACGGTCAGATCCTTTATACGCTGGCGTCTGTTGTCGATGACATCGAAATGGGCATGACCAATATTGTCCGAGGGTCTGATCACATCACCAACACAGCGACCCAAATTCAGATTATGCAAGCGCTAGGCGGCACCGTGCCAAGCTTTGCGCACCATTCGTTGCTGACCGGTCCGCAAGGCGAAGCATTGTCCAAACGTCTTGGCACGCTCGCCTTGCGTGATCTGCGTGCGCAAGGCATTGCACCCCAAGCGATCTTGTCATTGATGGCGCGTCTTGGATCGTCTGACCCTGTTGAACTGCGCGCGACTGTGCAAGAGATCGTTGATGGCTTTGATCTTTCAAAGTTCGGCTCCGCGCCGACCAAATTCGACGCCGAGGACCTTGGCCCGCTTACTGCGCGCTACCTTGCGACATTGACTGTCTCAGATGTGGCTGACACGCTATCAGACGTCCCCGAAGATAAGCGCGAAGCTTTTTGGAATGCCATCAAAGGCAACATCGCGTCATTGGATGATGTTGCAGGTTGGTGGGCGTATTTCGCGAACGGTGCAGAGGTTGCATTGGTCGAAGACGAGGACCGCGAATTCATCACCCAAGCGTTTGATATGCTGGGTGATCCGCCCTACGCAGACGACACATGGGCCACATGGACCGCAGCCGTGAAAGACGCGACAGGCCGCAAGGGCAAGGCGCTTTTTATGCCGCTTCGCAAGGCTGTTACAGGGCGGATGCGCGGGCCGGAAATGGCCGAAGTGATGCCGCTTTTGCAGACAAAACCAAAGGTCTAGCATTATGGCAGAGCAAGCGGTTTTTCTGAAAGGCAGCTTGCTTCGCCATATCACGGTGATGTCGCTGACCGCCTCGGTTGGGCTGATGGCTGTGTTTATCGTCGATTTTGTCGACATCATATTTATCTCGATGTTGGGCAAATCCGAACTGGCGGCAGCCGTCGGATATGCTGGTGCGATCTTATTCTTTACGACCTCGTTTGGGATCGGCATGGCGATTGCAGCGGGCGCACTTGTTGCGCGCGCATTGGGCGTAGGCGACGAAGATGGCGCGCGCAGGCAAGCCACCAACGCCTTGATCTATGGCATTGTCTTTGGATCAATTTTTGCGGCGATCATCTGGCTGAACTTGACGCCTTTGGCGGCGCTTATGGGGGCGAGTGGCGAAACGCTTACGCTGTCGGTTCATTACCTCAAGATCATCGTGCCATCCTTGCCATTCTTGTTGGTGGGTATGGTTGGCGGCGCAATTTTGCGTGCGCACGGTGATGCGAAGCGGGCCATGATGGCCACGATTTGGGGCGGGGTTGTGAATGCCGTTCTTGACCCGATTTTGATCTTTGGGCTTGATCTTGAACTGACCGGTGCCGCATTGGCCAGCGTCGCGGCCCGGGTGGTTATCGGGATCACAGCGCTTGTGCCTATCGTGCGGTATTACAATGGTTTCACCCGCCCGACAGTCGCCACATTGCATCTTGATTTGCGGCCCATCGCAGCCATTGCGATCCCTGCGATCCTGACACAATTGGCCACCCCGATTGGCCAAGCCTATGTGACCCGCAGCATGGCGGAATTTGGTGAAGCTGCTGTCGCCGGAATGGCGATAGTTTCACGGATCACGCCTGTTGGGTTTGGTATCGTGTTTGCACTGTCAGGTGCGATTGGACCGATCATGGGCCAGAACTTTGGCGCGGGACAACATGACCGGGTGCGCGGTGCGTTTCGCGATGGGCTTATCTTTACGGCGGCCGTTGTGGTCGTTGTGTCTGCGTTACTTTACCTGCTGCGCCCCTACATTGCGCAGTTATTTGTGCTTGACGGGATCAGTCAGACAATCGTTTTCTTGTTTGCTGGTCCGCTATCGCTGCTGTTCTTTTTCAACGGTGTGATCTTTGTGGCGAATGCTGCGTTTAACAATCTTGGGCATCCGTATTATTCGACGCTTGTGAATTGGGACCGCAATACGCTGGGGACGATCCCATTCGTGTTGGTTGGGGCTGCTTGGTTTGGTGCGCCCGGTGTGTTGGTCGGGCAGTATTTGGGTGGCGCGGCCTTTGCTATTTTCGCATGGGTTTTGGCAAAGCGGGTGATGGCCGCGCCAAAGATCGCGCTGGAAGGCTCCCTGTTCAGCCGTCAAAGCCGATTGCTTCAACTGCTGCATATGCGCCGCTGACTATTCGCGGGCGCGGAGCACTTGCGCAGGTTTTGCGGCCAACGGGCGGATTGCAAAGGCCAGTCCTGCGACCAATGACGCAAGCGCACCGCCACCGATGATCAGCAATGCATTGGTCCAGATCACTTTGTAGTCGCCCTCCATAATGTAAACCGTTACAGCCCAACCGCCCAAAATGCCGGCGGCCAAGGCCACGATACCGGCGGCCAGCCCCAACAACGCTGCACGTAGTGCAAAGCTTAGCATGATGCGCCCGCGCGTGGCCCCAAGGGTTTTGAGAACTGCGGCCTCAAAGGTGCGGGTCCGTTCGCCTGCGGCGGCCGCACCAATCAGCACAAGGAAACCAGTCACGAGAGTTGCCAGCGCCGCATAGCGGGTCGCAGCAGCAATGCCGCCCACAAGGTCGATGACCTGATCGATTGCGTCCCGTATTCGGATCGCCGTGATGTTGGGATATTGTCCCGCCAGATCGCGCAGAATCGCCGCCTCGGCTTCTGGCGTGGCATAAACAGTCGAAATCCAGCTATGGGGCGCGCCAGCCAAGGCGCCGGGGTTCAGCGTCATGACAAAGCCGATGCCCGCGTCTTCCCAGCTGACATTGCGAAAACTAGCGATGGTTGCGGTGATGTCGCGGCCAAGGATGTTGATGGTGACTGTATCCCCGATGGACAGGCCAATTTCGGCGGCTTCCTCTGCGGCAAAGCTCATGAGCGGCGGGCCTGTGTAGTCTTCGGGCCACCATGCGCCCTCGGTAATCTGTGTGCCATCTGGCAAGGGGCCGTTGTAAGTCACCCCTCGATCACCGCGCACAACCCAGTGGCCGTCGGCGAATTCATCCGCCGGCTGGTCGTTTATGCGCGTGATGATACCGCGCAACATGGGGGCAGTGTCGACCTTGCGCACGGCTGGATCGGTGGTGAGCCGTTTGCGAAATCCGTCGATTTGATCGGGCTGAATGTCGACGAAGAAATAGCTGGGCGCGACCTCTGGCAATTCATCCGAGAACGCGGCGCGCAGGTTGCCGTCGATTTGGCCGACCGATGACAACACCGCCAGCCCAAGGCCCAAGGACAGAACGACAGATGCCGTTTCCCCATTGCGGGCCCCGATTGCCCCAAGGGCAAGGCGCAGGGCGGGTCGCCCACGTGCGCGTGATGACAAGGCGCGAGATATGGCGCGTGCAATCCACGCCGCCACGACGAGGATCAGCAATGCCCCTGCAATACCGCCAGCTGTCCAGAGCGTTAGGAAAACCGTGCCAGAAAACCAAACTGCGGTTCCAAGGAGCATGGCGATAAGGACTGCAATGGTTACCAAATACCGCCACGCAGGAAACGGGTTCCCCGTTCCAAAGGCATCTCGGAACAACGTTGCAGGTCGGATTTGTTCGGCGCGTGCAAGTGGCCAGAGCGTAAAGATAAGAGCAGCAAGCACGCCGTAAATTGCGGCCTCTGCGAGGGGTGCTGCACGGAGCGACAGTTCGGCAGGGATCGGCAACCGGGCCTCGATTAACGGGGCCAACAGGATTGGAATACCGCCACCAAGGATAAGGCCGATGGCGACGCCCAGGAGTGTGAGTGCCCCGATCTGCAAAAGATACGTCATGAAAATTGTGCGCCGTGTCGCGCCAAGTGTTTTGAGCGTGGCGATTACGCTGGTTTTGCCCGCCAGATAAGCGCGGACCGCTGCGGATACACCAACGCCGCCAACTGCCAGACCCGAGAGTCCCATCAGGATCAGGAATGCGCCGATCCGTTCGACAAACCGTGCGGTGCCACCCGCCCCTTCGCGGCTATCACGCCAACGTAGACCGGTGTCGCGGAACTGGTCTTCGGCACGGGTCGCAAGCGCCTCAAGGTCCGCACCTTGCGGCAGGGTCAGGCGGTACTGCGTTGAAAACAATGTCCCCTCGGACAGCAATCCTGACTGCGCAAGGTCGTCTGTCAGCACGATAGTTCGCGGCCCCAGCCCAAAGCCACCTGATGCGTTGTCGGGGTAACGGTCAAGTATGGCGCGCAGGGTAAAGGCTTGGGATCCCAAGCGAAATGTATCGCCTACGGTCAGTGCAAGCCTGTCGACCAACACGCGTTCCATGACAGCGCCTTGGTCGGCGAGCGCGGTATCAAGCCCGATTGCGGGGTCTAGCGTCACCTGACCGACCAAAGGATACGCAGTGTCGACCGCGCGGACCTGGGTCAGTCCCCGTTCCACGCCATCGGTCCGGTCAACGACGATCATCGAGCGGAAATCAACGGTCTCGGACACGGTTGTCGCAATGTCGCCTAGGAATTCCAGCTCGTCAGCACGGGCAAACCGGTAGGTAAATTCAACTTCCGCGTCGCCACCAAGCAGGGCTGCGCCCTCTTTTTCCAAGCCAGCTTCAATGCCTGCGCGAACGGTACCAACTGCGGCGATTGCGGCCACGCCCAAGGCGAGACAAGCAAGAAACACGCGAAATCCGGCCAAGCCCCCGCGCAATTCACGCGCAGCAAAGCGAGCGGCGATTTTGAGGCTCATGCGATGCGTCCATCGTTAAGCGTGATGACACGGTCACAGCGGGCGGCCAGATCGGCGGAATGCGTGACCATTATGAGGGTTGCGCCATGGCGGTCGCGCAAATCAAACAGCAGGTCCATGATGATTGCACCATTTGTGGCGTCCAGATTGCCTGTGGGTTCATCAGCAAGCAGAATACGCGGGCGGGGCGCAGAGGCACGGGCAAGCGCCACGCGTTGCTGTTCGCCGCCCGACATTTGTCCGGGGTAATGGTCAGTCCGATTACCAAGGCCCACCGCATCCAGTTCGGCGGCTGCCCTGTCAAACGCATCGTGAACTCCCGCGAGTTCAAGTGGGGTTGCGACATTTTCCAACGCAGTCATTGTGGGAATGAGGTGGAAAGATTGAAACACCACCCCCATATTATGTCTACGAAAGCGGGCGAGGCCGTCTTCGGTCATCGCGGTCAGGTTTTCATCAAGCGCGGTGATTGTTCCCGCAGTGGCCTGTTCCAGCCCGCCCATCAACATCAGGA
Organism: Yoonia sp.; assembly: GCA_023955335.1. Classification (GTDB taxonomy): domain Bacteria; phylum Pseudomonadota; class Alphaproteobacteria; order Rhodobacterales; family Rhodobacteraceae; genus Yoonia. The sequence goes on along the minus strand of JAGSGF010000019.1, from coordinate 22,526 downwards.
GAGATGATTTGCCCGACCCGCTTGGCCCGACCAGCCCCAAGGTTTCCCCTGCCGTCACATCCAGCGAGATATCATGCAAGATGTCGACTTTGCCTGCGTTGCCATCAAGCGATAATTCTACGTTGGATAAAGACAAGATCGGATCAGGCATGAAATGGCTTTCTGGTGTTCTGGGTCACTTTGGATATGGGGCGCGAGGGCTGTTGTACAAGCTGTCTTTGATGATTGCGTTAACTGGTGGGGCGGCACATGCAGACACGCTGACTATTGCCGCGCTCGGCGATAGCCTTACGGCGGGGTACGGGTTGCCGAATGGCGATGGATTCGTACCGCAGATGCAGGCTTGGCTTGACGGGCAAGGGGCTGATGTGACGCTGATCAATGCGGGCGTGTCAGGGGACACCACGGCAGGCGGGTTGGCCCGTACCGATTGGACGCTGACACCGGACGTTGATGCAATGTTGGTGACCCTTGGAGGGAATGATTACCTGCGCGGGCTTGATCCGGCGGTCAGCCGGGCCAACCTTGATGGGATTTTGACAAAGGCCCAAGATGCAGGCGTCGATACGCTTTTGGTCGGCCTGACCGCTGGGGCCAACTATGGGGTGGATTACAAACAAGCGTTTGACGGCATGTATACCGATTTGGCCGCGAATTATGATGTGCCATTGTTCCCAACGTTCTTTGCCGGGGTGTTGGCCGCTGCAGGTATGCAAGACGGTCTGATGGAATTCATGCAGGCAGATGGCATCCACCCGAACAAAGACGGGGTCGCAGTGATCGTGGCTGCAATGGGTCCCGCCGTTTTAGACCTTGTCGCTCAGTCACGCAGGCGTGAATAGCGACGCGGTTTTCCCTTGGCTGCATGTCGACCGCATAGGCTACGGAAGTTATTATCCCTGACCCAAGCCGTTTGGAAATCCAGATTGTTTTGAGAAGACAAAAGCAAAAGGGGCACCGGATGAGGTGCCCCTTTCTAAGTCAGGTTGTGCCGATTTAGTCAGCCAACGTCAGGTTTATCGCGCTTTCGCGGCCGTCACGGCCTGCTTCGATATCAAAGTTGATCTTTTGATCGTCTTTCAGACCCGTCAGACCGGACCGCTCAACAGCAGAGATGTGGACGAATACGTCCTTTGAGCCGCCATCCGGGGCGATAAATCCAAAACCTTTGGTGGTGTTGAACCACTTAACTGTACCTGAAGCCATACATGCTTCCTCCATATTAACCGCTCGCGAAATTGCAGCGGAACGGCTCGTCAGATCATGATCGAAGAACTGGGCCGAAATGGAGACAGTGGTCGATAATATGCGACGTCGCCTTCGCAGCATGGGCGTAGGTTTTCACAAAATCAACAATTTTTGGGGATGTTGCCCGTTTGGGCGGAATGAGGTGCCCGCATGTGCGGACACCTCGGTGCGAAACTTAAGCCAGAGCCAAGTTGATCGCAGATTCGCGGCCGTCACGGCCAGCTTCGATGTCGAAAGTAACCTTCTGGTCGTCTTTCAGGCCAGTCAGGCCGGAACGCTCAACAGCAGAGATGTGTACGAACACGTCCTTGGAGCCGCCATCAGGAGCGATAAAGCCGAAGCCTTTAGTTGCGTTGAACCATTTTACTGTACCAGTAGCCATGGTAATTTCCTTTATTTTAAGGCTGCCCACGAAATGCGACAGCGCGGCTTAGTCAGTGCAAAATCGAAGGACTGTAGCCGAAAAGGAAAACAGTGGTCGAGAAAGAATAACGTCTGCAACCTCCATGTGGGGCCTTTGCGCAGAAATTGCAAGTGTTTTGCATCTCGGAGTTTAGTTGATGCCTTTGTCCGACAAATCGGCATCTTGTGAAACAAGCGCCAAAACCCATGTCAGAGTAATTGCTGAACCAACCATAGAATAGACCAATATCGCGCTCATAAGTGAGATATTTAACAACAGTACTGCACATGCTGCGGCGATGATGCCAGACAAAATACCGAAGAAAATGACTGAAGTACCCATAATTCTTTTCCGTTGTTGCTTGCTCGGTTTTATTTACGCACACAAACCGGGCAAAACTGTGAAGGTTATTTTCCTTTTTGATGGAGCGAGTCGCTTTGGTCACAGTTGACGTTCGCCAACAACGGTCGCACTACCGTGTTGACTTGATTGTGGAGGCCATTGTGTCAAATATTGATGAACTGCGCGCCCGCGCAGGAAATGTCTGCGAGATTTGCGGCGGAACGCAAGATTTGGATCGTGTGGAAATCACGACAGAAGACACGGCCTTTTTGTGTAGCATTTGCACGGAAATTACGCCTGCTCCGGCGGGGCACTGGCGCGCATTGGAAGGGGCCGCTTGGTCCGTTGAACCTGCAGTTCAGATTGCTGTTTGGCGGAAATTAGATGGGTTATCAGAGGCTTGGGCAACAGATGCGCAGTCCAATATGATGATGGAACCTGATGTAGCTGCCCGTGCCGCTGCGGTCCCTATTGTTCACCGCGATGCACATGGCGCGGTTCTGTCGGCAGGCGATACGGTTGTTTTGATCAAAGATTTGCCCGTCAAGGGCGCTGGATTCACAGCTAAACGGGGAACTGCGGTGCGGTCAATTTCATTGGTTGCTGATAACGCAGGCCACATTGAAGGGCGCGTAGAGAGCCAACGCATTGTCATTTTGACTGAATTTGTGAAGAAAAAATAGGCATTGGCTTTGCGTGCACCGGCCCCCGACGGGATCGAAAAAGACGCAGTTGAGAAAAAAGGGCGGCCCAATGAGCCGCCCCTTTTATTAACGCGTAAACTTTTTGTGCTTCATCCGCTTGGGTTCAAGCGCGTCGGCACCAAGACGCTTTTTCTTGTCTTGTTCATAGTCTTCAAAGTTGCCTTCGAACCATTCAACATGCGCGTCGCCTTCAAACGCGAGCATGTGCGTGCAAATCCGGTCTAGGAAAAAGCGGTCGTGACTGATGACCACCGCGCACCCGGCAAATGACATAAGCGCATCTTCAAGCGCACGCAGCGTTTCAACGTCCAAATCGTTTGTTGGTTCGTCAAGCAGCAGAACGTTTCCACCTGATTTCAGCAGTTTCGCCATGTGGACGCGGTTACGTTCACCACCCGAAAGCAGGCCGACCTTTTTCTGCTGATCGCCGCCTTTAAAGTTAAACGCAGAACAATAGGCACGGGAATTCATTGACGCATCACCAAGCTGAATGATCTCGGCACCGCCAGTGATTTCTTCCCAAACGGTTGTGTCCGGGTTCAAGGCGTCACGGCTTTGGTCAACATAAGACAGCTGAACTGTGTCGCCGAATTCAACGGTTCCTTCATCGGGTTGGATTTGACCGGTCAGCATGGAGAACAGCGTTGATTTACCGGCGCCGTTCGGGCCGATGACGCCAACAATACCGCCCGGTGGCAGGTCAAATGACAGGCCTTCGATCAGCAATTTGTCGCCCATGACTTTTTTCAGGTCAGTGACCTCGATCACCTTGGAACCCAAGCGTGGCCCATTGGGAATGATAATCTGGGCGCGGCCCATTTTTTCACGTTCAGATTGGTTGGCCAAATCGTTGTAGGCGCTAATCCGCGCTTTTGATTTGGCTTGGCGTGCTTTTGCACCTTGGCGCATCCATTCAAGTTCACGTTCCAACGTTCGTTGCTTGGATTTGTCGTCTTTTGATTCGCGCTCAAGGCGTTTCGCCTTCGCTTCAAGCCAGCTTGAATAGTTTCCCTCGTGCGGGATGCCTGCGCCGCGGTCCAATTCCAGAATCCAACCCGTGATCGCATCCAGGAAATAGCGATCGTGTGTGACGATCAAGATTGTCCCTTTGTAATCGACAAGGTGTTGCTGCAGCCAAGCGATTGTTTCAGCGTCAAGGTGGTTGGTCGGCTCGTCAAGGAGCAGCATGTCAGGGGCTTCGAGCAAGAGTTTGCACAATGCCACACGACGTTGTTCACCGCCCGAAAGCGTTTCAACATTTGCGTCGTCAGGGGGGCAGCGCAGGGCCTCCATGCTGACGTCGATCTGGCTGTCCAAGTCCCAAAGGTTGGCCGCATCGATTTCGTCTTGCAGGTGGGCCATCTCATCAGCGGTTTCGTCGGAGTAGTTCATCGCAAGTTCGTTATAGCGATCTAATACGGCCTTTTTATCAGCAACGCCGAGCATCACGTTTTCGCGGACCGTCAGACTTGGGTCCAGCTTTGGTTCTTGCGGAAGGTACCCGACGCGCGCGCCTTCAGCGGCCCATGCTTCGCCGACAAAGTCTTTGTCCTGTCCGGCCATAATCCGCATCAGAGTGGATTTACCTGTCCCGTTGACGCCAACGACGCCAATCTTAACGCCGGGCAAGAAGTTCAATCGGATATTTTCGAATACCTTTTTGCCGCCGGGGTAAGTCTTAGATACGCCGTCCATGAAGTAGACGAATTTATTGCTGGCCATTTTGAGGACGCTCCGCTGGGGATTTCGAGTTGGTCATCTAGATAGCGTTCGTTGTTGATGGGGGCAATCGCCGAACGCAAGCGTTTTCATGCCTATCGGTTCTCGCGCGCGAGAAAGGTTGAACCTGCATTTTTTGCTGTCGTCAATGTGTGGTGCTTTGCGTTCACATTTGATGGTTTGACACTGTTCGCGCAGAATGGTTCTTTTCCATAAACGTTTTAGGAGAGTGCAATGTATCAACCTGCTGCAAACCGATATGACCACATGAAGTACCGCAGGTGCGGCAAGTCCGGTGTGAAATTGCCCGCGGTGTCGCTTGGGCTTTGGCACAACTTTGGCCATGATACGCCGCACGAAACAAAGGTGGATATTTGCCGGACGGCGTTTGATCATGGTATCACGCATTTTGATTTGGCCAATAACTATGGACCACCAGCAGGGGCCGCTGAACATGCGTTTGGGTCAATTCTGGCAGATGATTTTAAGGCGCACCGCGACGAGATGATTATCAGTTCCAAGGCAGGCTACGAGATGTGGGATGGTCCCTACGGTGAATGGGGTAGTCGCAAATATCTAATCTCGTCTTGTGATCAATCGCTCAAGCGAATGGGGCTTGATTACGTTGATATCTTTTATTCCCACAGGTTTGACCCCGATACGCCGCTCGAGGAAACGATGGGCGCGCTTGATTATATCGTCCGGTCGGGGCGTGCGCTTTATGCTGGAATTTCGTCTTATAATACGGAACGGACCCGTGAGGCTGTCGCTATTCTGAAAGACCTCGGGACGCCCTGCCTGATCCATCAACCTAGCTATAATATGCTGAACCGCTGGGTGGAACGCGACGGGCTCAAGGACACGTTGCAAGACCTTGGCGTTGGGTCGATTGCGTTTACCCCATTGGCACAGGGCATGCTGACCACGAAATACTTGGGTGGCATTCCCAAAGGAAGCCGCGCGTCACAGGCAAAGTCGTTGTTTCCATCTATGCTGACCGACAAAGCGGTTGAGAATATCAAAAAGCTAAACGAGATCGCAATTGGCCGTGATCAGACGTTGGCGCAGATGGCGATTGCCTGGGTGTTGCGCGATGGCGGTATTACGACGGCGTTGATCGGGGCGTCAAAAGCGTCGCAGGTTATCGATTGCGTTGGCGCTGTGAACAATCTTGAATTTACAGCCGACGAATTGGCGCTGATTGATCAATATGCAGATGAAGAGCAGATCAACCTTTGGGCCGCATCGTCCGAACAAGACGCATGATGCCAATCTGGGGCGAGTGCGAACAAGTCTGTCATGTCCGGGCCACAGGCCAGACGGGGTGGTGCAACAGCTGGTGGATGGTCCGGTGACTGTGCGTGTGGCTGTCGACACGGCTGAACAGCAGTTTTGATCTATGCAGGACGATATTTGGCGAAAGGCTGGTGCTGTTTTGTATGCGTCGGTCATTTTGGACGAAGGCGGCGAGGGCGAACATGCGTCATTGACTGCGCGTTTGACGGTGTGATGGTGTTTGATATCCCTGACAGGGCCGCTGTTGATATCTGAGCAGTGGCTTTGCGGCTTTGGGCGGCGTGTCGGTTGTGATGCGCCGCGCAGTCCATATTGGGGCCCCGAATTGGCATCCGAACGGGTGGTCCGCGTGCCGTTGGAATATCCCGTCTTTGAGCCTACCGACACAGGCTTTGCCACCGCATGCAAAACGATCATGATTTTCACTGATGGGGCGATGCTCGTCATTTCAGATCAATCCAGGACGGTGGAACCTTGTATCTACGCTATGCCTGCCCTGTGTGCGACGCCTATGCGGATAATACCCGATGTTCCAAGTTGGAGCGCAGGGTGATCGGGCTTTATCCAATGGACCTTAAAGCGCTGACAGAAACGGTGATGTGTTGGTGCCCCGACGCAAAGCGCTTTGCGTTTGTGCGCTAGTTTGCGTAACCAAAGGCAGGTTTAGCATGAGGGGGTGGCGATGCAGGGCGATCCGATCGCAAAAGCGGGACAGGTTGTAGGTCTTTTGGGAGGGTCGTTTAACCCAGCCCATGATGGACATGTGCATATCACCAAAACGGCGCTCAAGCGATTTGGTCTGGACCGTGTTTGGTGGCTGGTCAGCCCCGGCAACCCGCTCAAATCCCAAGGACCTGCACCCATGGCGGACCGAATGGCCCAAGCCGCCCGTGTGATGGATCATCCTAAGGTGGAAATCACTGATATCGAATGCAGATTGGGGACCAAATTCACGGCCCAAACGATTGCTGGTTTGCAAAGGCGTTACCCCGGGGTCCGGTTCGTATGGCTGATGGGGGCTGATAATCTGGCTCAGTTTCACCGCTGGCAAGACTGGCAATGGATCATGGAAAACGTACCCGTCGGCGTTATTGCCCGCCCGGGAGATGGGGTTTCAGCCCGACTGTCCAAGGCCGCGACGATATATCGGGGCGCAATGTTGTCTGCGCGCGCATCTGTGGCTGTCGCGAATGGTGCCGCACCGCGCTGGTGTTTTATCAATTTGCCGATGTCGGATCAATCATCCACGGCAATTCGTGAACAGGGCGGGTGGGGTTAAGCGTTGCACGCACAGACGGCATAGATAAGATATTTCAATGATGCATAATTATTCCAGACGGGCTGTTATTGCCGCACTGCTTGGGTCTGCTGCGACCGGAGCGTTTTCGGATGCGCCTCTGACGTCGTTGCGCCCCACGGGCCGTCCCCCAAAGGCGGGGACGATCACGTCGGAAATGCGGATTCCGTTGGCTGATGTAATCCGAACGTCTGGCGTGACAGGGCGTGTCGGTGTTGTGTTGGCCGATGCGACGACCGGAGAGATTATTGACAGTAACGACGCCAATGAACAGCTGCCGCCTGCGAGCGTCACAAAAGTGGTAACTGCGCTTTATGCGTTAGAATCTCTTGGGCCTGATTTCCAGTTCGAGACGCGAATTTTTGCTGATAGTCCGGTTTTAGATGGCGTTTTAGACGGTAACTTGATCCTTTCAGGCGGCGGGAACCCAAATTTAGTCACGGATGATTTAGCTGAACTGGCCGAACGTCTCAAGGACAGCGGCCTGACCGAGGTGCGTGGCAAATTTTACGTCTATGACGGCGCACTTCCCAATCTTGATGAGATCGACGAAAGCCAATTGGATCATTTGGGGTATAATCCTGCGATCACTGGACTGAATCTGAATTTCAACCGTGTGTATTTTGAGTGGAAGCGGACAGGTGGGGCATATACCGTCACGATGGACGCTCGAAGCGCGCATTTTCGGCCCGCAGTGACTGTCGCAAAAATGCGGATCGTCGACCGTTCGGTGCCGGTTTATACCTACCATGATGGCGGGGGGCTGGACGAATGGACTGTTGCACGCGGTGCGCTGGGCAGCGGCGGGTCGCGTTGGTTGCCTGTCAGATATCCTGCGCTTTATGCTGGTGAGGTGTTCGCTAGTTTTGCACGTGGGCATGGCATTGTTTTGACACCCCCATCCGAGATTGCGTTGGCCCGACAAGGTGAGCCGATCGCGACCCATAAAAGTGTGCCGCTAAGTCGTATGATGCAAGATATGTTGCGGTTTTCCACGAATATCACAGCAGAAGCGGCGGGCATGGCTGCGACTGAAAGCCGGACAGGTCAAAAGCGCGGCTTGCGGACCTCGGCATTGGGCATGACCCTATGGGCAAAAGACCGGGCAGGTATTACGCCGTCATTTGCTGACCATTCTGGCCTTGGCGATACGACCCGTTTGTCTGCGGCGGATATGGTGACATTGCTGAATGCAGACGGTGTCGATGCGGTTCTAAATCCGATCCTGAAGACGATCCCGTTGCGCGACGACAAAAAACGCGTGATCAAAGACCATCCGGCACAAGTTGTGGCCAAGACGGGGACGCTGAATTTCGTCTCTGCGCTTGCTGGCTATATCCGTACGGGCAGCGGTCGCAAATTGACGTTTGCAATTTTTGCGGCTGATCTGGATGCCCGTGAAATTGGCAAAGCGTCGAACGCTGAGCAACCAACGGGGTCGATCACGTTCAATACAAACGCCAAAAAGCTACAGAATAAATTGCTGCGACGCTGGGCCGCGTTGAACGATTAAAGCGTCATATGCCGAGCGCGTGATCCGCGCTCAATTGCGGCGGCGTGCAGGCGGTCAATTTCGAGCTCATAGCGAATCTCTTCGAGCATGCGGGCCTCTGCGCTGTCGATTTCACCGTCAGCAGCGGCCACGTCACACGACAGTGCATAGGCAGTCTCGAACAATTTTTCTGGCAGCGCATCGCGGATCAGGCCAAAAAGCGCCTCGAGCCCGTCTTCTTGCTCTAATAGTTCAAAAACCGTTTTGGAAACGCGCGGCAGGCGTTCGGCGTCGTAATCTGCAAAAACGGGCAGGTTATTGATCGCGTTGGACATTTTCACCAATTCAGCGGTGCGAATGGTTTCGTCACTGGCGGAAACGGCGACCATAAGTGCGGCCAGCGCGTCTTGGGCTGTAATTGGTGCATCGGGTGTCATATCCGCGTCCTTTTCATGTGTTACCCGTTCCGATTTATTGACGCCTTGCCCTGTGCGCAATAGGGAGTGCGCGATAGGTCGTCATTGGGGCGTCCATTCTACCACTTTGAGAGATATCATGACCAATTTGCGTGACACAGCGATGAATTCCAAGGCTTGGCCCTTTGAAGAAGCGCGTCGTCTGCTTAAACGGTATGAAAACAAGCCCCCCGAGAAGGGATATGTGTTGTTCGAGACAGGGTATGGCCCGTCTGGTCTGCCCCATATCGGTACCTTTGGCGAGGTCAGCCGTACCACGATGGTGCGCCGCGCGTTTGAAATTATTTCGGATATTCCCACCAAACTGGTGTGCTTTTCCGATGACATGGACGGGATGCGCAAAATTCCGGGCAATGTACCGGACCCTAAAGCGCTGGAAGCTTACATGCAGCAGCCGCTGACCGCTGTGCCTGATCCGTTTGGCACGCATGACAGCTTTGGCGCGCATATGAATGCCAAGCTGAACAGCTTTTTGGATACGTTTGGCTTTGAATATGAGTTCATCAGCGCGACAGATTATTATAAGTCGGGCAAGATGGACGCGATCCTGCTTAAGGCTGCTGAAAAATACGATGATGTTATGGCGATTATGCTGAAATCATTGCGTGATGAACGTGCTGCGACTTATTCGATCTTTTTGCCGCTGAGCCCGACAACGGGTCAGGTGCTTTATGTGCCGATGAAGAACGTCACCCGCGATGGCATGATTACATTTGATGATGTCGATGGCACCGAAGTGACCATCCCTGTGACCGGCGGCAATTGCAAATTGCAGTGGAAGCCAGATTTTGGTGCGCGCTGGGCCGCCCTTGGCGTTGATTTTGAGATGTACGGCAAGGACCACGCCACCAATACAGCAATTTATGACGGCATCTGTCGTGTGCTGGGTGGCAAAGCGCCAGAGCATTTCACGTATGAGCTGTTCTTGGATGCAGAAGGCCACAAGATTTCAAAGACCTCCGGCAATGGTCTGACGATTGACGAATGGTTGACATATGCATCGACGGAATCTCTGTCGTATTTCATGTACCTCAAGCCCAAAACCGCCAAGCGGATGCATTTTGACGTCATTCCCAAGGCTGTGGACGAGTATCATCAGCAGCTGCGCGCCTATGCGACCCAAGACGATGCGGGCAAGCTGAACAATCCTGTGTTCCACATTCACGGACATGACGTGCCTGCGTCCGATATGGTTGTTCCATTCGCGATGCTGTTGAACCTCGCGTCTGTGTCCGGGGCCGAGGATAAGGATACGCTTTGGGGCTTCATCCAACGCTATGCGCCAGAGGTGTCAGCGGCGACACACCCGCAGATGGATGAGGCCGCAGGGTTTGCCGTGCGGTATTACAATGACTTTGTTAAGCCGGCCAAGGTATTCCGTGCGCCATCAGATCAGGAACGTGCCGCGATTGAAGACCTGGTGGTGCGCCTGAAAGCATGGGACGGCGGGTTGGACGCGGAAGAATTGCAGTCGATGGTGTTTGCCGTTGGCAAGGCGCATGAATTTGACCCGCTGCGTAACTGGTTTACGGCGCTTTATGAGGTGTTGCTTGGTGCGTCGCAGGGTCCGCGTTTTGGCGGGTTTATCGCGCTTTACGGTGTGAACGAAACAATCGCGATGATCGAAGCGCAGTTGGCCGCCAGATAATTCATTTGAAACTAAACCGTGCCTTTGATCGTACCTACCCTAAGGTTAAACTGATTGGAGGCACGAATGAGACATCTTATTGCAGGCGTTTTAGCCCTTGGGTTAAGCGCAAGCGCTGCTTTGGCAGAGACGATTGAAGACGTCATTGGCCAACAACTGAATGCATTCAACGAACGCGATATGCCAAAAGCGTTCGATTTTGCCAGCCCGATGATCAAGCGGCTTTTTGGAAACGCAGGCAACTTTGGGTCGATGGTGTCTCGGGGCTATCCGATGGTTTGGGATAACAGCGAGGTCCGGTTTCTGGGCGCGCGTGAAATGGGCGGGTCGCAGTTTCAAAAGGTGTTGGTCAAAGACGCAAATGGCGGGCTGCATGTGCTGGAATATAAAATGATCCCTGTGCAAGACGGCTGGCAGATTGACGGAGTGCAACTGTTGCCCGCCCCTGAAGTCGGGGCCTGACACCACCGTCACGGTGGTCCAAGCCCTCATTTACCCTTGAAGGTTAATCCTTTGTGCGACGCTCCGGCAGGTTTCCGGTGCCTCTTTTGCAAAGATTTTCCGGAAAGGGTTTTTCATGAATAAAGCGATTACTGATGGGGTCGTGCTGATGCCGCTGCCGTTTGCAGCAGGTCTTGGCGTGTGGTCAAGCGGCGACGGAACACCCGGGTCCGATACTTATTCTGTCAGTGGAAACGGGGTATTTGTATCCGCTGATCAGGATTTTGGCGGTTGCCTTGAAGTGCTGAAAGATACCGCGACGGCCCGCGTGCGGTATATGGGCGAGACGCCAGTTTTACCGGGCTGCTATCTACAGGTCCGTGCGTCGGTCAAAGCTATTGCAGGCCCTTTGCCTGCTGTTCGGATTTCCGGTTGGGCTGGTAAAGCTGGCGGGATCGAGGCGACGGGACTTACCACGACTGGTCCAAGCACCCAGTTGACAACTTATGGTGACGTCGTCGAAATCACCGCCATAATCGCAATCGCGGACAAGACCGGCGTTGATATGGTGTGGGACGGCGCGTTGTATGGCCATCTTGGGATCGACCTGACGGGTGCAAGCGGTGGTTTGGTCCGCGTGGACGACATCGTTGTCGAAGATGTCACCAGCTATTTCACCCGCGATATTATGTCTGTTGTTGATGTGCGTGACTATGGCGCAAAGGGTGATGGATCAACTGACGACACAGTTGCGTTTGAGGCCGCGGATGCTGCTGCCTCTGGTCGGACGGTTTTGGTGTCGGAAGGGGTTTTCAAGCTGAACCAAGACGTGACGCTTGATAGTAAAGTGAGATTTGAGGGAACGATCACACAGCCGGACGACAAGCGCTTTATCTTGAAGAAAGAGTATGATTTTGAGTCCTACCTCAACGCATTCGGTGACGAGGAGTTGGCATTTAAGAAGGCCTACCAAGCGCTTTTAAATTTTGCGGATCACGAATCGCTTGATTTGTGCGGTCGTCGAATTTCACTAAGCGAGCCAATGGACATGCAGGCCGCGGACCCTACGAGAACTGTCTTCGCGACACGGCGGGTCATTCGGAACGGCCAGTTTGAAGCCATAGGTACAACCGGTTGGGACACGCAAACTGTCACGTCTGCTGGTACCTACAACACCAGTAATCCGACGCGCTTGACCAATGTGACCAATGTTGCAAACGTTCAGGTCGGATCGCTTGTTCTGGGGGTTGGTGTTGGCCGCGAGGTGTATGTCACTGGCACGAATATCGGCGCTCAGATCGTGTATATTAGCCAGCCGCTTTATGATGCGGCGGGCACCCAGACCTATACTTTCAAGCGTTTTAAGTACCTGTTGGACTTTTCAGGTTACGATAGTTTGAGCCAATTTGTGTTGGATGACATCGAGTTTCAGGGCAATGGGAAAGCCAGCGGGATTATGTTGGCCCCAGGCGGCCTGACGTTTCATGTCCGCGATTGCTTTATTACCAAGCCGCGGGACCGTGGGATCACATCAATTGGCACAGGATGTCAGGGGATGATGATTGATCGGTGTCAGTTTAATTCCAATGAGACATCTTTGGACGTGCAAGATCGCGTGTCGATTGCACTGAATACCAATGCCAATGACGTAAAAATTCGTGACAATCGGATCATGATGTTCCGGCATTTTGCGGTACTTGGTGGCGCCACAACGCTGCTGACGGGGAACCATTGGTTCCAAGGGGACGGTCAACAGAACGGCGTGCGTATGGCCGGTGTTGTGATTACTACTCCGAACCCGTCGACGTCGATTAACAACAACTATATCGACAATGCAATTCTGGAATGGACGAACGAACATTCTGCGGAACCTGCGCTGGGCAACCAGTTTTCGTTTGGCGGGATGACGGTCACAAGCAACATATTCTTTGCGTCCAATGTCGCCGCATCGTTCAAATTTATTGTGATAAAGCCTTATGGGCCGGGGCATTTCATCCACGGTTTCGCAGTTACTGGGAATACATTCCGGACGATCAACGGCTATATCGACCGCATTGAAAAGGTCGACACGACGTTTGCTGATCTGGAGTTCAACAGAATGCGGACCATCGACTTTTCGGGGAACGTATTCCACGGGGTCACGGATGAAGTGTTCAATCCGGCATATCTGACCCACACACAATCGACAGCTTCGTCGACTTGGACATTGGATACAGAACCCTATTTGCCTTTCAGGGGACGTGCCCGGTTTGTCGATTCTGTTGTTGCATCGGGGACGTTACGCAACAGTGGAAATACCGCTGTTTACCTCGCTCCGTCTGTCGATACCGGACAAGGATCGAACTTGCGTGAGATCAATCTAGGCTGGGGAACGGCCGTGAAAGGTGAGGTGCGATATATCGTGCGGATGGATAATCCGCTTTAGATTTTCGCAGATTTGGGTGTTAACAAGGGAGGGGGGCATTTTGCTCCCCTTTTCGTTTGCCCAATGTGTCGTAAGATAGCGTTATGACATGGCTTGAATTGATTCTCTGCATTGTGCTTGCCGCAATTGCAATTTTACACACAGCGTGGGCGATTGGCTTATGGGTGCCAATCCGCGATGAAGCCCGCCTTGTCCATGCCGTGGTTGGTGCGCAGGGTGCGACGCGTATGCCTGGCCCCATTCCATGCGCTTTGGTTGCGTCTGGCTTGGTGGTCGTGATCTTGTCGATTATCGCTGGTCCGTCTGTGGTGCGCACCGTAATCTTGATCGCGGCAGGGGTGGTATTGAGCCTGCGGGGGAGCTTGGCGTGGATCCCGTTTTGGCGTCGGATGACGCCGGTTGAGCCATTCGCCACATTGGATCGGCGGGTTTATGGTCCGCTTTGTCTCATGTTGGGTGTTGGGATTTTGGTTGTCGCCGCGACCTAGAAGGTCAGCCATGTCTCAAATTTTAAAGCCGAGCCACGGTCACCGGTCAGCGCATGGACTGCGCCGAGGTGCAGCTTGATATTTTCTCGCAGATTATAGGTCACCGACGGCGCGATTTTGGCGTAGTAGTCGTTCGTAATCCCCTGTCCGGTTTGCAGTTGCAGTGACGTCGTCCACTTGTCTGTCCACCGATGGCCATAGGTTGCATCGATTTTCGGGCGGAATGTGTTGTCGTCCGTGCCATATGTTGCGGATGCATCGACGGACAACCAACCATTTTCGAGGCCCGTGCCCCAAGAAAGACCACCGCGCACTCTCCGTAATTGTATTCGCCCGCGCACCAAGTGATAGGATCGCGGCAAATTTTTGTTGAGATTGAAGGTCCCCAATTGGGAAGCTGGCAAAAAAGAAGATGGACCCGACCCGGCCTGCATCGGCGGTGTAGAGGTACATTCCAACAGTGAGCCGTTCGCTCAGCCCGTATTCAGCATACACAGTGGGGTCATAGTAAACGGGTAATTGCGCCCCATCGGAAAGCAAAAAATTCCCCCCAGCAGCGATGAACAATTGCCCTTTGTCACGTGGCCATGCGCCTGCACAGGCAAGGTTCGCAATACTGATCAGCCCAAGAAAGATAAGAATTAGTCGCATATGATCCACTGTTGCCACGAGACGCCGAGCATGATGCGTGAAGGTTAACGGGCCATTAATCGGTGTTAACGCGCGTGCGATCGGTGCTGTCGATGCAAATTAATTTACAAAAACCAGTTGCCGCGCTCATCGCTTGGCTTGGAATGCGCAGCGATTCATCACATGATGTGTCAAAAGGCGGATCGTGACCTATGCACGATACGTCGGGAGGAAGGGGCGCTGCCCCACAATAAAGACAATCCAAACGGAGGGACCAACCATGTCTGACGCAAACAAAACCTATCCGCCATCGGCCGCAATGGCTGCAGGCGCGCATGCCGATAAGGCCACGTATGAGGCAATGTATGCGACCTCTATCGCGGATCCGGCGAAATTTTGGGGCGAGCACGGTAAGCGCGTCGACTGGATTAAGCCGTTCACAAAGGTTAAGTCCGCTGACTTTACATTGGGTCAGGTTGACATCAAGTGGTTCGAGGATGGCACGCTTAACGTTGCCGCCAACTGTATCGACCGTCACTTGGCCACGCGCGGCGATCAGACAGCGATTATCTGGGAACCCGACAGCCCAACCGACGACGCCCTGCACATTACTTACAAACAGCTGCACGAAAACGTCTGCAAGTTTGCCAATGTTCTAAAAGACATGGGCGTAGGCAAAGGCGACCGCGTTGTGGTCTACATGCCGATGATCCCACAGGCCGCTTATGCGATGCTTGCCTGTGCGCGCATCGGTGCGATCCATTCGATTGTATTCGCGGGCTTCTCGCCGGATGCTTTGGCGTCACGCGTCAACGGGTCAGAGGCGAAGGTCGTTATCACAGCAGATGAAGCACCGCGCGGCGGCAAGAACACACCGTTGAAAATCAATGCCGATACGGCGTTTGATAAGATCACAGTTGATACGAAAATGCTGGTCGTTCAGCGCACCGGTGGTGACGTCTCAATGACCGAAGGCCGCGATTATTGGCTGCACGAAATGGAAGCAAACGTGTCCGCCGATTGCCCGCCCGAGGAAATGAACGCCGAAGATCCACTATTCATTCTATACACATCCGGCTCTACCGGCATGCCAAAGGGCGTAGTGCATTCGTCGGGTGGCTATCTGGTTTATGCGGCAATGACCCATGAATATACGTTTGATTATCATGACGGCGACGTCTTTTGGTGCACCGCTGATGTGGGCTGGGTCACCGGCCACAGCTATATCGTCTATGGGCCACTTGCGAATGGTGCGACCACAGTGATGTTCGAAGGCATCCCGACATACCCCGATGCGGGTCGGTTCTGGGACGTCTGCGCAAAGCACAAAGTGAACCAGTTCTATACTGCACCAACGGCCATTCGTGCGTTGATGGCGAAGGGCGACAGCTTTGTTGAAGGTCACGATCTGAGTAGCCTCAAAGTGTTGGGCACTGTCGGCGAGCCGATTAACCCGGAGGCTTGGAATTGGTACAACGAAGTCATTGGCAAAGGAAATTGCCCTATCGTTGATACATGGTGGCAGACCGAAACAGGTGGTCATTTGTTGACGCCACTGCCTGGTGCCACGGCAACCAAACCCGGTTCGGCGACTTTGCCGTTCTTCGGGATTGAGCCTGTGATCCTTGAGCCGACAACAGGCGAGGAACTCACAGACACTGTGGCCGAAGGTGTGCTGTGCATCAAAGACAGCTGGCCGGGCCAAATGCGCAGCATTTGGGGCGACCATGATCGGTTCGAGAAGACTTATTTTAGCGACTACAAAGGCTATTACTTCACAGGTGACGGCTGTCGCCGCGATGCCGACGGATATTACTGGATCACTGGCCGCGTCGATGACGTGATCAACGTGTCTGGTCACCGGATGGGCACAGCGGAAGTCGAAAGCGCATTGGTCGCGCACCCGAAGGTCGCCGAGGCCGCCGTTGTTGGTTACCCACATGCGATCAAAGGGCAGGGCATCTATGCTTATGTCACGCTGATGGGTGGTGAAGAATACACCGATGCACTGCGCAAAGAGTTGGAAACATGGGTTCGCTCTGAGATTGGCCCCATTGCCAAACCTGATCTTATTCAGTGGGCGCCGGGTTTGCCGAAAACACGGTCTGGCAAAATCATGCGCCGTATTTTGCGCAAGATCGCTGAGAATGATTTTGATACACTCGGCGACACATCAACCTTGGCCGATCCGTCGGTTGTGGCTGATCTGATCGAAAACCGGATGAACCGCGCTTAAATAATGAACCGCGACGGTCAAAGCAGTGTTGGCCGTCGTGGGTAATCGCCTTGTCAGACGGGCCTATTCCATATTGGGCGCGCCGAATTTCAAGATGACAGGCACGATCAGCTCTTCTTCGTCATTCAGATGCCGATCAAGAAGCTTTTCAAGCTGCGTTAGATCAGCTTCAAATTTTCCGGTATTTTCATGCATATGCGTCGGGTTATCGCGCGCATTCAGAACCGCGTTGGCGTTTTCCACAAATGTATTGAGCTGTGCGTCGATCTCATGGTGATCTTTGTCCAGAATATCAAAACCGGCTTCGATCCGTTGGTCGTGTTGCGCCAGTTTGGGAAAGTAATACGTGTCCTCGATCGTATGATGTTCGTGCAGTCCTTGAACGAACATCCCGCCAAAGCGCGACAGGCGTGACGTAAACTTTGGTGGTGCTAGCTTTGCATCCAGCATCTGCTGGGCGTCGGTCCTCATCTCGGACACAACCCGCCGAAACATCAGGTGACGATCAAGCCAGAACCGGATCAAGTCGTTAAACTCAGGATCGTGTTCCCATGAAATGCGAGGATATTCTGCAAGCAGAACGCGCAAAGCGTCAGGCAGCTCTGTCCGCGCAGTTAACGTGAGATCAGTCATCCAAGTCCCCTTAGTGCTTATGAAGTTTTAGGCGTAAAAGATGCAAAAGACCATCTGAGTTTCTGCAAGAAATCTGGTGATGAAAATAATTTACACCACCGCAGCAATGGCACCATCAAACCAAGGCCATCCCGCCCGCACAGTGCTCCGAGAGACAACATAGGACGGGCGCGTGAACACCGGTGCATCCATCAACCTATGCAATTCTTTGCCCAAATATGGATGAACAAGCCTGTCGGGCAAATAGGCTGATCCGCCATTCTTAAGCAGGTGGTCCAAACCCAAACTGGCCGTTCCAAAGCTTAGGCGCGCAGTGCCGGCATCTGCGAATTCTGTTGCATGCGCACGGCCAAAATCGTCTCCGCCCTCGACGTACACATAGCCTTTGTCAAGCCGCACAGGGTCATCAGCTTGATTTGAAACAAGGATCAAACGATCAGGCGGTAATTCATCCGTCAGCTTGGCTGCGCGTGTGCTTGGCCAATAGGTAAGCGCAAGATCAACCAATCCGTTGTCCAACCAATGCGCCAAATCGTGCTGACCACCCGTCCAAATCGACAGCGCGATATGTGGCTGTGTCGTTTGGATATGATCGAACAAGCGCGCACCAAGATCTGGCCATAGGTCAGGATGGCAGGCCATATTGCAAACCGACTGCATCCCATCTGGCAGCGCCGTTTCCTGACGCGCTTGTTGCCAAAGGTCGCTGATCGTTGCCGCATACCGCTGCAGCCGGACACCAGCCGCTGTCAGGCGCGCCCCCGATTTCTGGCGATTGATCAGGCGTTGGCCTAGCTCGTCTTCTAACGCCTTTAGTCGTGCAGTGACGGTGGACTGGGTCACATTCAGCGCCTCTGACGCCCGCACAAGGCTGCCCGTTTCGATGATAGCCAGAAAGGTTCGCAATTCAGTGAGATTCATAATTCACCCTTTCCGAATATAATATGCGAAAACTTTCGTTTTTCCAAATCTATTTTTCTGGTTAGCTTTGTTTTGCAATACGGGAGCGAACATGACGGATATCGTAAATTATCAAATGCTGATCGGTGGTGCGTGGGTTGATGCATCTGATGGTGGGCGTTTCGACAGCGTTAACCCTGCGACAGGGACGGTCTGGTCGACAGTTCCCGAAGCGACCGCGACAGACGTTGATGCCGCCGTAAAGGCCGCGCATACGGCGCTTGATGGCGCTTGGGGCGACATGACGGCAACGGCGCGGGGCAAAGCGCTTGGTCGGCTTGCCGATTTACTGGCAGAGAATTCTGAGACGATTGGCCGGATTGAGACAACAGATACCGGCAAGATGTTCACCGAGACAGCATGGCAGGCAACCTACATTGCAGAGTTTCTGCATTTCTATGCCGGGGCGGCTGACAAGTTGCATGGTGAAACCCTGCCCATCGATAAACCCGATATGTTTGTGTTCACGGATCGCGAACCAATCGGTGTTGTCGCGGCAGTGGTGCCTTGGAACAGTCAGATGTTTCTCAGCGCGGTTAAAATCGGGCCTGCCTTGGCTGCGGGCAATACGATTGTGCTCAAAGCATCCGAACATGCCTCCGCGCCGTTGCTTGAATTTGGCAAGCTTGTCGCCCGGGCCGGTATCCCTGACGGTGTTGTGAATATCGTCACCGGACACGCGACACCGTGTGGCCAAGTCCTGACGTCGCATCCACTGGTCGCCAAGGTGGCGTTCACCGGTGGCCCTAACGCCGCGCGTCATATTCTGCGTAACACAGCCGAAAATTTCGCCGAAGTATCGCTAGAACTTGGGGGCAAATCGCCCTTCATCGTGTTCGATGACGCCAATATCGAAAGTGCGGTCAACGGGTCGATTGCAGGTATTTTCGGCGCAACCGGTCAAAGTTGTGTCGCTGGATCACGGCTTTATCTGCATGAAAACATCGCAGACGAATTTCTGGATCGCATGATCGAAATTGCAAAGCACATTCGCATTGGCGATCCGCAAGTCGCAGACACGCAAATGGGCCCGTTGTGTACCCAAGAGCAGTTGGATCATATCAAATCCCAAGTCGCATTGGCCGCGGCTGAAGGTGGCAAAATTCGGTGTGGTGGTAAGCAACCCTGCCTAGGTGGGCTGTATTATGAGCCGACGATTATCGATTGCCCCACGCAAGATATGACCATTGTCGATACCGAACTGTTTGGCCCTGTGTTGTCCGTGCAGCGGTTCAAGACTGAAGACGAGGCGCTTGCGCTTGCCAATGACACCAAACACGGGTTGGCCGCCGGAATTTTTACCCGCGATGGCGCACGATCTTTGCGCATGTCAAAAAAGGTCAAGGCGGGCATCGTTTGGGTGAACACCTACCGCGCGATCAGTCCTATCGCCGCATTTGGTGGGATGAAGAACAGTGGCTATGGGCGCGAAAGCGGATTCCAGGCGCTGTACGCTTATACCCGCCCCAAAACTGTCTGGATGAACATGTCCGACGATCCCATCGCCAACCCCTTTAAACCGCGCTGAACAGGAGACCGTGCTATGAAATTTCACATCGCAATTAACCTTGAGCGTATGGATGACACCACTGATATGCGTGCAGTGCGGGACCATACGATCGAGATGATCCAGATGGCCGATAGGGCGGGGTTTCAGGTCGCGTGGGCGGCTGAACATCACGCATTGGAAATGACCATCGCGCCGAACCCGTTCCAGATTATGACATGGTGGGCGGCGCATACAGATAACATCCGGCTTGGCTGCGGGGTCGCAAACGCATCATATTGGCACCCGATCAATCTGGCTGGCGAGGCTGCAATGGTGGATCTTTTATCCGGTGGACGGTTGGAATTGGGTCTTGGATCAGGTGCATATCAGCGTGAATTTGACCGCATGCACCCCGGGCTCGATCAAAAAGACAGCCATCGGTATATGCAAGAAATGCTGCCCTTGGTGCGCGACCTTTGGAAAGGCGACGTCGAACATAACGGTGAAAACTGGCAGTTCCCCAAGGCCACATCCTGCCCGAAACCTGTGCAAGACAAGGTGCCAATGTGGGTCGCTGCACGGTCTCCTGCCACGTTTGACTATGCTGTGGTCAATGACTGCAATGTGATGTGCTGGCCCCTGACGATGCCGTTTTCCGAGGCTGAAAAATATAAAGCCCTACTTGATGACAGCATCAATAGCGCGGGCGGCTGGAACGGGACGTTTGCGCTTATGCGCCACACATGCGTTTACGAAACCCAAAATGACCGCGCCGTCGCATTGGGCGCAGTGCGCAATGCGCTGGGTAAGTTCGGTAATCTGATGATGAAAAAGGGCGATGTCGTGAACGGCTTTCCCGAAAGCGTCCCGCTAGAAGACCTTGAAGGAAACGTCCGCGTTGATCCGACCATGCTGGAAGAAAACTTGACGTTTGGCGACCCTGATACGGTCATCGCCAAACTGCGCGCCTACGAAAGTCTTGGCGTTGATGCCTATATTTACTACGCTTCGATGGGGCTGGACATGGACGTGCAAAAGCGATCCCTTCAGTTGTTCATTGATCGCGTGATGCCAGAATTTGCCTGAAGGAAAGACCACTATGACCGTTGAAATTCGCCGCACGCTCACGACCGTGCAACACACGTTTATCGAAGGCGGCAAGACCGTTAAGACCCCGACACTTTTGGTGGCCGCCATGGCGATTATCAAAAACCCGTGGTTTGGGCGTGGCTACGTCGAAGACCTACGCCCCGAAATTCGCAGCCACGGTCCGGTTTTGGGCAAGATGTTGACCGACTTGGTACTTAAAGAAACGGGTGGCACCGTTGAAGGGTACGGCAAGGCGTCCATCGTTGGAATGGGCGGTGAGACTGAGCATGCCCAAGCTCTTACGCACACGCTGTGGTTCGGGAATGAATACCGCAACGCGGTCGATGCGAAATCCTATCTGGTGTTTGCCAACATGCGCGGGGCTGCGGGCACGTCCCTGATAATCCCCTTGATGCACAAAGATGATGGTGGGTTGCGCAGCCATTATCAAACGATCCACACATCAATCCCCGACGCACCAGCCGAGGACGAAGTCGTCGTTGCACTTGGCGCATCTATCGGCGGGCATCCAAACCACCGTATTGGCAACCGCTACGAAGACCTTAAGGAAATGGGCCACGATGTCGAAAACCCCGCAGGCGTTTAATGGCACCGCTTTTCGTCTGACCGGACCCGTGGATGCGCCCGTTGTGGTGTTTATCCACGGGCTTGGGCTGTGCCGCGATGTGTTCGCCGATATGCTGCCTGCATTTGCGCGGTTCCGGGTGCTGTCGTATGATCTTTACGGTCACGGTGCATCCGAACCGCATCCGTCAACGGCATCGCTGACCGTCTATGCGGATCAGCTCGCAGCGTTGATGGACCATCTTGGTATTGCCCAAGGTCATATCGTTGGCTTCTCAATTGGAGGCATGATCAATCGCCGTTTTGCGTTGAATCACTCTGACAAAACAGCATCGCTTGTTATTCTGAACTCTCCGCATGATCGCGGGTCCGAGGCGCAAGCCATGGTCGAAGCACGCGCGAAATCCGCGCGCAACCAAGGCGTGTATTCGACTTTTGAAGCGGCACTGGAACGCTGGTTTACAGCGGGTTATTTGGCATCAGGCACAGGCGTTGAAAAGGTCCGCGCGTGGCGCAACAATGTTGATGCCGAAAGCTATGCCCAAGCCGCGTGGGTGCTTGCCAATGGCGTGGTCGAATTGACGGGTCGGTATAAAGAGATCAATGTGCCAACCCTCGTGATCACCTGCGAAAACGACAGCGGGAGCACAGCTGCGATGTCCCACGATATCGCGGCGGAAATCGCCAGTGCGGAAACCATCATCATCCCGAAGCTCCAGCATTTGGGACTGATGGAAGACCCCGACGTATACACCAAACCGATCCTCGATTTTCTTGAAAGACAGTAACTCCCAAGCACCCCTCCGATAACGATGTTGAGGGGTCTACCGTCAGAGCCGTGCGATGATCTGAGATGGTGACAGTGTGAGGGTTTCCAGGATGTTGAGCCCGTGTTTTCTGGCCGTCGAGATGACGGACCTGAGGT
>JAGSGF010000032.1 GCA_023955335.1 Yoonia sp. | reverse complement strand
GAGGCCGCGTTAGGCCACTGGTCGCAGCCATCCGCACCGCATCACGCCTAAACTCGTCTGTGTATCTCTTTGCCATTCTCTATCTCCTTCATAGCAAACATTGCTCGAAAGAGACCGGAACTAAACCGTGACAAGACCAGACTCACACAGAGTCACTAAGCAATTTAGTGAGCATGGGGTGCGGAATAATGCCAGAAGCCCTCTAGGGGCCTCACAGGAATCCCACAAGACGAGACGCTGACAACAACAACATCAACATTGACCTTTAGCGGTCTTTTTGAAGCCCATTATAACGCTTGATACCTGGGGGATTCCATTGAGCTTCATGGGACCCTTTTAAAAAGTCTCAAATATGCCGTGAATTGTAGTGTAACAAGTAGTGTAAATCACCAATGAAGTTATGCATTAAGTATCTGATAACTAACAATTAAAGGTTTGTGGCGGATCGACAGGGATTCGAACCCTGGAGACGGTCTCCCGCCTACACACTTTCCAGGCGTGCGCCTTCGACCACTCGGCCACCGATCCATTGAGCGCGGTTTAACGCGGGTTTCGGGTGATTTGCAAGACCCCAGTTGATGTTTTCTGCACACGTTGTCACTGGCATGTAAAACAGACATAACAGGGCA
Organism: Yoonia sp.; assembly: GCA_023955335.1. Lineage (GTDB taxonomy): Bacteria > Pseudomonadota > Alphaproteobacteria > Rhodobacterales > Rhodobacteraceae > Yoonia. The sequence goes on along the minus strand of JAGSGF010000032.1, from coordinate 32,317 downwards.
ACAAAACCAGCAAAGCAAAGCCATATGAACAAGCCAGATCGCACTGCCATCACCCCTGCTCGTCCAGCTGATCTTCAGCGCGTTCAAACCGGTGCATTGGTGATTATCGCCTTTGCTGTCGTTCTGTTCTTGTTGGTGCAAGCGCGATTCATGCTTATCTCTTTGGCAACAGCAATCATCTTGTTCAGCCTGACGTCCGATGTGATTAGCTTCATTGCACGCCTACGGATTGGTCCCGCCCGCATCCCGATCTTTGTGGCGACTGTCGCGGCCATGATCTTGATCGCAACGGCATTACTTACGCTCACGTCGATCTTGCTTGCTCAGGTGAACACCGTCCTCGTGACGACGCTTAGCTATGCAGAGCGCGCACCATCCGCTGTCGCGTCCCTGTTCAGCTTCATGGGCCCCGGGACGCAGGAAGCGATTTTCAATTCATTGCAGTCCGTCGATGCCTCCAGTTACCTGCGCAGCGCGGCAGGCCAAGCGGGCAACATCACACAAGGCACGGTCCTTGTGATCCTGTTCGTTGGGTTCCTTTTTGGGGAACGCATCTGGTTTGGAACAAAACTGAACAACTTTGTCGGCGATCCTGTCCAAGCAGACCGGATCAGTCGGATCATCACGTCAATCATTCACCGTGTGAACTATTACCTGCTGGTCAAAACTGTGATTTCAGCGATTACGGGGGCAATGGTCTATGTGTTGGCCAAGTTGTTCGCACTCGAGCTTGCGACAGCGCTGGGCGTCATTACTTTCGTGCTAAACTTCATCCCAAACGTAGGGTCGATCACAGCGACAGCATTGATCGCGTTGGTGGCCCATGTGCAGGCTGGCGACGCCACAATGACCGCCGTCATTTTTGTGATTGCAGGGGCTATCCAATTTCTCAACGGCAACATCATTGACCCGCTGTTGATGGGACGTGCCCTGCGCCTTTCGGCCTTCGGGATCATCTTGTCGCTCGCGTTCTGGGGGGCTGTCTGGGGTATCCCAGGCATGTTCTTATCGGTGCCAATCATGGTGATGCTTTTGGTCGTGTGCAGCCACGTGCCAGCCCTACGGCCGTTTGCAATTCTATTGTCGCGCGAAGGGCTGCCGGAAAGCGAACAAATGCTCAATCATCATGCGCAAAAAGACCTCATGAGCTAGACCTTGGCTGCACGCACGAACAGCGCCGCAATCAGCAACTCGCCCGCAGCCGCGGCCAAAATAACGGCGTTGGCCAGACCGCGCAGATATTCAAACGTCCCTGTTAAAGCCACACCGGCAAACGCCGCAGCGATCCCCCAGCAAAGTGCATCGCGTAGCACCGACGGCCCCGTATCGCGGGCCAGCCACAGCATCACAGCAAAGCCCAAGAACATTGGCGATGCCCGACGTCCCATAAACAGGGCACCTGCGTCCGCGTTCACACCGTAGGTGCCCGGATAGCTCACAGGTGACAGCAGCAACAACGCGAACAGCACAACGCAGATAAGAGCTGTCAAAATAGAGATGATGCGAAACATCTGCTAATCCTCGAGGTGCAAGTAAACGCGGCGGTTTTGCTTGCCCTTCTTCTCGATCTTGCCGATACGGACACGCCCGATCTGGGATGTATTCGCGACATGGGTTCCGCCGCAAGGTTGCAAGTCGGCAGTGTCATCGCCCGCCCCGATGCGAACCAGCCTTATCTGGCCCAATCCACGTGGTGGCTGCACGGACATGGTTTTCACCAACCCCGGATTTGCATCCAATTCTGCTTCTGATATCCATTCATCTGTCACGGCAAAGTTACATGCGATTAGATTATTCAGGGTCGCATCCAAGGCATCTTTGTCCTCAGGTGCGTCAGGCATGTCAAAATCCAACCGGCCCTTTTGAACGGAAATCGCCCCACCCGATACAGGCAATGGGATAACCACAGACAGCAAGTGCAACGCGGTGTGTACACGCATCAAACGGTGGCGACGGTCCCATGTAATCGACTGGGTGACGGTCGTGCCAACCGCTGGCAAAGCAAGCGGCTCGGAGGGAACAAGCACAATGGCGTCCCCAGGTCCCTTGATCGCCGTTGCAATCTCAATGCGGCCTCCATCCCAGGCCAACACGCCACTATCGCCCGGTTGACCACCAGACGTCGGATAAAAAACAGATTGATCCAATATGATTCCGCCCTCTGACGTAATTTGGGTCACTTGACCCGCCGCTTCGCGCAGGTAGGCATCTTGTCGGAAAAGCGGGGTTGTCATCAAATATCTCCCTTTGGGTGCAAAGCTTCAGGATTGCGTAGCCACAGATCGCGCTGCGCGAATGGAATTTCGATTCCTGCTGCATCAAAGCGGGCGATGATGGCATGGAACATCTCGGACTTGGCAACCAAAACAAAGTTCACATCACGGATAATGGCCCGAATTTCAAAATCGATGCTATCTGCCCCAAATCCAATTAGTAAGACACTGGGCGGCGGGTTCATCAGGACCAAAGGATGCGCCTCGGCAACCTCATGGAGTATCTTTGTAACTTGGGCAGTGTCAGTGCCATAGGCGACGCCAACAGGCACAATTGCGCGGCCCACCAGATTGCCACGCGTCCAGTTTGTGACCTGATTGCTGACAAGGTCGGCGTTGGGAATGATCACGTCCGTCCGGTCGAAAGTCTCGATACGGGTCGAGCGCACAGATATGTCGCGGACATAGCCCATCTGACCGCCAACCTCGATCATGTCACCCTCGCTTACAGGCCGCTCGATCAGCAAAATAATACCGGATACAAAGTTCGATACGATGTTTTGCAACCCAAAACCGATCCCCACAGATAAGGCACCCGCGACAATCGCCAGAGATGATAAATCAATACCCGCGACACCAAATGCAACCAGTGCAGACAGGAATATGCCGACATAGCCAAAGCCTGCAACAACCGCATGTTGCCCACCCAGATCAAACCGGGTGCGTGGCATTACTGTGGTCCTCAGCGTGGCTTTGACAAAGCGCGTCAGGACCGCACCGATCATGAATACCAGAATAAACGTGAGGAAATTTGACGGCGAAATACGGGTTTCACCAACCGTAAATCCGGTCAGGAAACGGGTCCATATCTCAACCAATTCGGCCCAACTGACGCCCCAGATTAACGCCAAAACAGGCACCGCAATCAACGCAAGTACAAAGTTGATCAACACTGGCAATAGTCCGCGTGGATCAGGGGGGGAAGTATCTTCTTTGGCAGCAAATCCATCAGGGGCAGTCACGGCGTAGCTCAGCCTTTGAAGCACAACAATGACAGCGATCGTGGCTAGCGACACAACCGCAGGAATGGTGATCGCCGCCGCAGCAGCGCCATAGCCCAACAATGACGCCAGTGGACCCGCAACAGCAAACGCACAGGCCGCGCGTCCGATAAGCACCCGTAATCGGCTGCGGGTAAACATTTCAGTCGTGTCGGGACTGGCCTGATGCATGATGAATTGCCCCAAGCGCCACAGCAGGACGCCAACAATCAACTGCAACGGTAAATTGACGACATCAATCGACACAGTGTCCGCCTCAGTCGTGCTCAATAACGCATCAATCACAACCGCAACCGCAAGCACCCACCCAAGACCGACAGTCACACGCCGCGCAGGCCCACGGACATCCGCAGGGTAGCCAAGAACACCATCATCCGTCTGCAAGGTCGGAAAATAAAAATCAGATAACCATTTGGCCACAAACACCATCGCACCCGCAAAGGGTAAAGCGGCAATGACACTTTCGCCCACTGGGCCAAACAGGCCCGATAAGTCGAGGATCAATGTTACCAACACCAATCCCATGACGGGGATCACAACGCTTGCCAATGAAATCACAAATCGCAATGCCGAGGCGGAACGGGCCGATGTCGGCAGCGGGCGGGCAGCAAGCGACGCGATCCATGCGCGTGCGTGGGTCAAAACAATGGCTGAGCCGACCAACGCGACCACCACCAACGATAACCGGCCGCCAAGACCACCGGAGTTGTGGCGCGCCACTGTGATGCTCCAAAATTCGCGCCCCAAATTAAACAATCCTGTTTGAACATTGCTCAATGCGGCAGGCCAGTAGGTCGGGTTGGCGGGTGACGCGCTGCGCGTCGCCAAACGCTGTGTTTCAATCGCGCGCTGTTGGCGATCAACTTCGCTGATCAGACCATTGGCACGGGCATAGGCCTCTTGGGCCAATAATTGTGGTTGCAGTAACCGATCTTGCAATGCCGTAAGTTCTGCCAAGCGGGCTGCAATAACAGGGTCAACGTCTTCGCTATGCCCCGTCAGCCCCAAGGCGGCTATTTGGCTTTGTACTGTGGTCAACCGATTGGCATTGGTCCCAATCGCCTTCGAAAACTGATCGCGCCATCCTACGAGCTCTGCGCGGATACGGCTTAAGGCAAATCGCGATCCGGACCCGGTCTCTACGATGCCCTCAGCGCGCGAGGCCAAAGTATCCCACCCGGACAGCTGAATACCTCCGATCCAGGTTGGTTTGGCGATATCCGGAGCTTCAACAACCGGTAAGATCCCGTTCTCAGCAAGTGATTGGGCCTGCACAGACCCGGCGCAAAGCACACAGGCGATCAGACAAATCTTTGCCCAAAACGACATTATTCTGCGATCATGACATCGGGAACCGAGCTTTTTCTATCGTCCATCCACGCGGGCACGGGCAGCCCCTTTTCGCGCAGGAAAACAGGGTTATAAAGCTTGGACTGATACCGCGTGCCATAGTCGCAAAGGATGGTGACAATCGTGTGCCCCGGCCCCATATCGCGGGCCATGCGTATGGCCCCAGCGACGTTAATACCAGACGACCCGCCCATGCAAAGACCTTCGTTTTCAAGCAGGTCAAACACGATCGGCAGCGCCTCTGTGTCGGGGATGTTATAGCTGAAATCGGGTGTGAACCCTTCAAGGTTGGCCGTGATGCGGACCTGACCGATGCCTTCGGCAATCGACCCGCCTGACATCGCAATCTCACCTGTGGTGTAGAAACTATGCAGACCCGCACCGTCAGGGTCAGCAAGACCCATTTTCACGCCCTTGGGCTGCAACGCCATACCAACGCCTGCCAAAGTACCACCTGACCCGACAGCACAGATAAAACCATCAACCTTGCCATCAGTCTGTTCCCAAATCTCGGGGCCTGTGCCCTCGATGTGGGCCTGACGGTTGGCGATGTTGTCAAACTGGTTGGCCCAGATAACGCCTTCGTTGGTGTCACGCGCCATCGCTTCTGCCAAGCGACCAGAATAGCGGACAAAGTTATTGGGATTGCGGTAAGGGGCCGCAGGGACTTCGATCAGCGTGGCGCCCGCAAGGCGGAGCATGTCCTTCTTTTCGCGTGACTGGGTCTCGGGGATGACAATAACGGTCTTGAATCCCATCGACGCACCGACCAACGCCAGACCAATGCCTGTGTTGCCAGCGGTGCCTTCGACAATCGTCCCTCCGGGCTTGAGCGTGCCTTTGGCAATGGCATCGTTAATGATATACAACGCGGCGCGGTCTTTGACCGATTGACCAGGGTTCATAAACTCGGCCTTGCCCAAAATGGTGCAGCCCGTCGCCTCGGACGCAGCGCGCAGTTTGATCAACGGGGTATTGCCCACAGCGGCAGCGAGATCGGATTTGATATGCATCATAAGCCCTTTGGTAGCGTGTGAATGATATGTAAGTCGTCAGCCGCCGCGACGCAATGCATCGCGCTGCATACCCAGCATGCAAAGCATCATCACCAAGGGGCCTGCATTGATCTCGCCACTGGTCACCAACGACATGGCACGATCATACGGCAAGATGTGCAGACGTAAATCTTCGGCCTCGGTGTCTAAACCGCCAAACTTGGCGTGATCATCCGGCAAATCGCACAAGCCCAGATAGGCATGGAAATAATCGGTTGATGATCCGGGCGACGGATAGAACGATGATAAATGGCGCAGGTCCAAATGCGTTAAACCTGCCTCTTCAACGCTTTCGCGCAAGGCCGATTGTTCTGGGCTTTCGGTCGCATCAATCATGCCCGCAATCGGCTCTAACACCCACGGGTTTGGATCTTGGCGCACAACAGGCCCCATGCGGACCTGCTCGACCAGCAAGATACGGTCCTGCTTGGGATCATAGGGCAGCACAAGCACCGCATCGATGCCGACAAAAACTTCTCGGGGCACAACGGCACTGCGGGCGCCGTCAAACTGGCGGTACTGGACCGTCATCTGTTGCATACGAAAGAAATCGCCCTGCGGTGGGGCTTCTCGGATCAAGGCAACGTCGGCGGCAGCGGCGGCATGGCGCACGGTCGCAGGCGCGCCCTGCCCGTGTGCAGACTGCTTGGCCCAAGCCCGTTTTTCAATCATCGGCCAATTGCGGGCAATCTGATCACGGGTCAACGGTGGAACATGCGCAAACAGCTCTGTCGCGGCCAGTACGGCCATCGGTTCATATTCGGTCACCCAATGAGACAGTGACCAATCGCCGTCACCAACGGCAATATCATCCGGTGGCAGATACATCTTCACCGGTACAGGTCCCGCAGCAGACTGAACCGTCACATCAATCAATGCATAGCCAAACGCGCCCTCATATGTATCCAAACGGTGTAGCTGCTCTGGGGTCACATCCGATAAAATCGCGCCCGCAGTCAACGCCCCCGCCTTGGCGCGGATCAGGGGAACAACATTCCGCGCAACAGGGAAAACAGCATAGCCGTCCAGCGTTGCGGGAACTTGCAAAATATGCGCGCCACCGGCGACAGCGTGGCATAACGCTGGCGACTGCAACGTCCCGTAGACGAAAATTTGCATCAGTGGGGGAACCAACGGGCTGCGATACCGGCCAAAGCGCCCCCAACAAAACCACCAACCAACATGATCATCCCGATCTCGGGTGTGGCGAACTTAAATGCGTATTCAGACAGAAGCGTAAAGCTATCGATTATGGCATTCATCGGGCCGTCATACCGACTGCGCACGGACCGTCCCAACATCGTTATAAACGACATAACAAATATGATGATAAAGCCTTGGGTGACAATCGCAGTATAGCCATTCCCGATCCCGGACTTCAGGCCAAGCGCGTTTTTACCACAAATCTGCCATCCAACAATCAATCCGGCCACAACACACAGCGGCAGCAAATAGCCCGGAACGGTATCTTCACTGTAAACAGTGACCATCGACACGAAAATGGCGTATCCTATTGCGGCAAAGACAAGTGCTGCAACAAGTTTGGCGGCTCTGGGCATTGGGCTGCTCCCTTAAAATTGGTGCAGACCTCGCACGTCTCAGGGCGCGCGCGTGATAGTTATCTGCGTTACGTCGCAGTTTCCGCTATGAAACGTGCCAGCGCAAGAGGTCAGGTAAAAGTTCCACATCCGCCGGAAGCGATCATCAAACCCCAATGCAGCCACGTCATCCCACTTGTCATTAAATACCGCGTGCCATTGGCGCAGTGTTTGGGAATAGCTTTCGCCAAATTCAATCGAATGGGCAACTGTGAGCCCAGCCTTTTCAACCTCGGCGCGCAATACCACCGGGCTTGGCAACATCCCACCCGGAAAAATGTATTTCTGAATGAAATCAACACTTCGTTTGTAAATTTTCCACCGGCGGTGATCGACGGTGATGATCTGCAAAGTCGCGTTTTTACCCGGCTTCAATCGGTCACGGACGGTTTCAAAATAGACTGGCCAGTACTTTTCACCCACAGCTTCGAACATCTCAATACTGGCGATACCGTCGTATTGCCCCGTCTCATCGCGGTAATCTTGCATCTTGATCGTGACCATATCGGACAGACCCAAACGGTCCATCCGGGCAACGGCAAAGTCATGCTGCTGTTGAGAAATCGTCAGGCCAGTCACTTTGATGCCGCGCTCTTTGGCGGCATATTCGGCAAACCCGCCCCAACCGCAGCCAATCTCAAGCACGTGATCGCCCGCGACAACGCCCATCTGATCGATCATGGATTTGTATTTGGCAATCTGCGCGGCCTCAAGCGATTGTGCGCCATCGTCAAACTTGGCCGATGAATAGGTCATCGTGTCATCGAGCCAAAGACCGTAGAATTCATTGCCCAGATCATAATGGTAGGAAATATTCTTGCGGGCCTGCTTTTTGGAATTGCCCTGCATCCAAAACCGCACCCGCTCGTAAAACTGGACAAGAAATTGACCGGGGAATCCGTCATACATTTCTTCGGCGTCATCATGGACCAAATCCATAAAGGCCATCAGGTCTGGCGTGGACCACCACCCGTCCATATACGCTTCGCAAAAACCCAGATCACCTTCGCGGATGATACGGGCAAACAAGTCCGCATTATGAACCTGTAACGTGGCGATATAGCCGTCATCCGGCCCCTGCGCGCGAAACGTCCGCCCATCGGGTAAAACCACATCGATCTGGCCACGCTTCATTGATTTTATCACATCAAAGACTGCCGCAAAATAGCGGGGTAGATTGTCTTGGCCTTTGGTGGTCGTCAACATCATAGGACTGTCCTGTCGTGGTAGTTTATTGGTTGGTGTGGCAAAGCGTTAACCTATCTTAATGCGCGGTGTGGCTAAGTCACGCATTGCGCTACGGAAAGTTTCAGGTCGCGTTTTAAAAATCTCGGTTTTGATAGGCGTTTAATGCGCGATTACGCCCCTCAGCCAGATCGACGATCGGGTCAGGATACGCCATATCTGCTGACAACTCCCAAGCCTTTGGAATCGCTTCAAAATACGACAGCGCTTCGCCTGAAGGACTTGCCTGACCTTCGGCGATCCAGCGGGTCGCATAGCCGCCCATTTTGTCAAACTTTACCAATTGGGTCACCGGATTAAACACCCGAAAATAAGGTGTCGCATCTGGGCCAGATCCCGCCGACCATTGCCAGCCCATCGCATTGCTTGCAGGGTCCCAATCAATCAGGCAATCATCAAACCATGCCTTGCCGATCTTCCAATCCGTCATCAAATGCTTGGTCAAATAGGACGCGACGATCATGCGGCCACGGTTGTGCATCGTCCCTGTGACATACATTTCGCGCATGGCGGCATCGACAAATGGAATGCCTGTGCGGCCTTGTTTCCACGCAATCACCTCGGGATGGTTCGCGTCCGTATTCCACGGAAAATTATCCCAATCGGGTTTCCAGTTCTGGTCGATAATGCGTGGCGTGTGATGTGCCAAATGATAGGCAAATTCGCGCCACACCAGCTCTTTCAAGAATATCTCAGCATCGGCCTTGCCACTGTGCAGCGCAGCCCATCCGGCATGCCAACACGTCAGCGGCGAAATCTCTCCATAGGTCAAATTCTCGGACAAGCGCGACGTGCCATCCACGCTCGGAAGATCACGGTTTAACTGGTAATTGGCCACACGCTCGGCAATGAAGACGTCGAGACGCGCGCGCGCCGCCGCTTCGCCAACCGTGCAATACGGGCGCAGCACGTCGGCCCCACGGCGCATATCGCGGCCCATCTGCCACGCTGCCAAGTCATCCGACGCAGGCCATTTGTCAGGCGCTAAAATGCGCGCCGGGCGTGGCAAGGTCGCTGGCAATTCGCGCCCACGGACCATTTTCCACATTGGCGTGAATACTTTGTAGTACCCACCAGTTTTGGTCTCGACCGTCCAAGGCTCAAACAGCAAATGACCAGCAAACGATTGCGCATCAATGCCATCATTCTTTAACCCAGTCTTTATCGCGACATCGCGGTCCTTTGACACCGGATCATACAGTCGAGACCAATACACAGCCCCCGCACCTGTTTGTGCTATCACATCACGCAGAACATCCAGCGCTGTCCCTTTGCGCAAGATCAAAGCTGACCCAAGATCTGCCAGATCATCCGCTAACGTACCCACTGACATCCCCAACCGGAACCGTGGTGCTGCCCCCTGCCCAGCCACAACTTCGTCGTGGATAAACAGCGGGATAACAGGGCGACCCGTGGCACAAGCCGCAGTCAACGCCGCATGATCAACCAACCGCAAATCGCGGCGAAACCAGAGGATAATAGGAGATGTATCAGTCATGATCTGAACCTAATGCTGAACGGCGAAAAACAAGGGCAATACGCCCCTGCCTCGCTTTTTTATAAATACTCAACTAACCGCTAAATTACTTGGTCAAGGGCCGCAATTAGTCGGTCGACCTCTGCCTTCTGCGTATAATGCACAAAGCTGACGCGCAAAACGCCCTTATCCATATCAACACCCATCGCCCCCAATGGACGACCAGCATAGAAATCGCCACCGCCAGCCATGATGCCAAGCGGCGCAAGCGCGACTGCAGCATCCTCGGCCGATGTATTCAGCGCCATCGCAACCGTTGGGGCGCGACCTGCGGCGTCAGATGGGCCAATCAAACGAACTGAATTTTTGGCGCTCACATAGTCCAGCAATGGCTGCAACAACGTGACCTCATGGGCGCGCATCAGGTCATGGGCCAAGCGCGCCGCATCCGCGCCAGTTCCGCCACCGTGATGGGTTGAAAAGTCGTCCATGTAATCGGCCATACCCGCACAAGCAGCCACCTGCGCATGATCCGGTCCTGCAGGGGTAAACCGATAATACAGCGTATCGCCGTTAAAATGATGCCCTTGATTGGGCAGATCAAATCCGAAATCCTCGCGGATCACCATGACACCCTGATGGGGGCCGTATGTCTTATATGAACTGAACATATACACATCACAGCCAAGTGCGCCGACATCAGGAAACCCGTGCGGAGCATAGCTAACACCGTCAACAACAACGCGCGCGCCGGCCGCCTGCGCAATCGCGGTAATCTCGACCACATCATTGATCGCACCAACAACGTTCGAGCAATGCGGGAAACAAACAAGGCGGACTTTATCGTCAAGCATATTGGCTAAGTCAGCGGGGTTCAGCAGGCCAGTGTCAGGATCTATCTGCCACTCACGAACCTCGATGCCTTCTTCTGCCAGACGGCGCCAAGGACCAGAGTTTGCCTCGTGGTCCTGATTGCTGACAATAATCGCCTCGCCGGGTTTCAGCCAACGACGGACTGCATTGGCCAAGACGTAAACGTTTTGCGAGGTGGATGGACCAAACGACAGCTCGTGCGTGGCAACACCTAACATGGCGGCCAGACGCACACGGGCCTCGTCCATTTCCTCGCCGCCTAAACGGGACGCATCATAAGGGGCATAGGGCTGCACCTTTCGTTCGGTATAAAACCGGTGCAATCGGTCCACGACCTGACGGCAAGTATATGACCCCCCTGCATTTTCAAAGAAAGCCTGACCGTCTAACGACGGCACCTCAAACGCGGGAAATTGGGACCGCACCCATGCAATATCCATCATAAGCACAGCAGAAACAAAAAGGGCCCGATGCGCAAGCATCAGGCCCCTTCTTTTTTGTCAATTTAGACGTTTACTCTTTGGCGCGACGAGCATCATTCCAAAGGGCCTTGATCAAGGCGATCCCCATCAATGCCATAACGACAGAGAATGGCAGCGCGCCAATAATCATGGCGGTGTTAATTGCACCCAGCCCCCCTGCAAGCAGCAGACCACCAATCACCAACGTCAGAATAACGCCCCAAGTGATGATGTGGACGCGGCCCTTCGGGCTCTCGTCACCAGCCGCCGCAATTGTGTTGATAATCAACACAGCAGAGTCAGCAGAGGTCACAAGATACGTCAGCAGCAGCACAACAATGACAATAGACATCAACGTGGCCAAGGTAGGCGAAAGCATAAAGTTGATCATCGCGAACAACTGGCTTTCTTGCCCAGCACCTGTAATCGCATCACCTGCACCACCGTTGAGCGACAAATCAACCGCAGTACCACCGGCAAACGCAAACCAAACGAAACACATGATGGACGGGACGATCATCGCACCCAACACATATTCACGGACCGTACGGCCTTTGGAAATACGCGCTAAGAACAAACCGACAAACGGTGCAAACGCAATCCACCAAGCCCAATAGAACGTAGTCCAGCCACCCTGCCAACCAGCAAGCTGTGAGGCCACACTATCCTCAACACCGTCACCGCTAAACACGGTCAACGACATCATTGGCAATGCGATGATGTAATCCCACATGCCCAAGAACAATGCGTTGAATGCAAACAACGTCGAGCCAAACACCAAGAAGAACGCAAGGATGAAGAACGACAGCCCCATGTTGATGTTGGACAGCCACTTAATGCCTTTACCAACGCCAGACAGCGCTGACAGTGTGGAAAAGGCCATCACGATCACAAGACAAACAATCATCGCAATCGCAGTTGGCGATCCTTCGAGGTTCATCAACCATCCCATACCTGTGATGTTAAACAAGCCAGCAGCGAACTGCGACACGCCGTAACCCAACGTCACCGATACACCCAAGATTGTGGCAATCACGGATACGATATCAATGACGTGGCCCAATGGACCTTCCAGTGCGCGTCCGAACAATGGCGTCAACCCGGACCGGATCGTCAGCGGCAAACCGCGGCTATAACTAAAGAACGCCAAGGATAGACCGACGATCGCATAGCTGCCCCAAGCAGAGAAGCCCCAGTGCAGGAACGACCACTTCATCGCAGAGCGTACGTTGTCTGCGCTTGATCCGGTTGCGTCACCAACAATAACGTCAGGGTTTGTACCGAAATGATACAGTGGCTCGGCGGTGGCGAAGGTCAGCATGCCGATACCGATACCGGCACCAAACATCATCGAAAACCAAGAAAAGCTGGAAAACTCTGGCCGGCTATCTGCCCCACCCAAACGAATGTTACCCGTTGACGGGATCAGCGCAAGTACAAGGCAGACGACGATGTAGAATGACACGACATACATATACCAAGGCCCGGTATTTGCATCAATTGTATCCCGAATGGATTTTAGTACAGCGCCAGCGCCTTCAGGAAATGCGATCGCCCAAACGATCAACGCACCAATTGATACCTTTGATCCAATTGATACAAACTTTGAAAACCCTTCATAAAACCCGCTACTCGCGGTCGTAATATCCAGGTCTGTTAGTGGTGGCTTCATGGCCATTTTCTTGTCCCCTTTGTTGTCTTTTATACCCGCGACACTACGCCACAACTTAAAGTTAACAAACCCGTTACACGTCTTTCCGGACACAAAACCGACACTTTCACGGCAACCATTTGTTAAGAGAGCACAAAAAAGGGGCGCTAAATGTACTAGCGCCCCTCAATATGGCCACAAAATGTGGGATTATGCGTTAACGTCGACAACAACACGGCCTTTGACCTGCCCCTTAAGGATGTCGCGACCAAGCTGCGGCAGATCAGCCAAAGTGGCCGCATGCACCATCGCCTCCAGCTTATCCATCGGCAGGTCCTTTGCAATCCGGTCCCAAGCGCGCACACGGTTGGCATAAGGCTGCATCACGCTGTCGATGCCCAGCAGGTTCACACCGCGCAAAAGGAACGGGATGACCGTCGCAGGCAGACCAGCCCCGCCAGCCAAGCCAACAGCAGAAACGCTTGCGCCATACTTCATCTGGCCCAGAACCCGCGCCAGCATATCGCCACCAACAGCGTCGACACAACCAGCCCACATTTCAGCCTCCAGTGGACGCTTGACAGTCTCGTTGATCTCTTCGCGGGCCACAATCTGTGTCGCACCAAGGCTGGTCAAATACTCAGCCGTTTCGGGACGGCCCGTGACCGCAGCAACCTCATAGCCAAGGTTGGCCAAAATCGCAGTTGCAACCGACCCAACGCCGCCAGCAGCACCCGTGACAAGCACAGGGCCATTGCCAGGCGTCAGACCATGATCTTCCAATGCCATCACGGCCAACATCGCGGTAAAACCAGCGGTGCCAACAGCCATTGCCTGACGGGTATCAATACCTGCGGGCAGCGGGACCAACCAATCGGCCTTCACGCGCGCCTTTTGGGAATAGCCGCCCCAATAAGCCTCGCCGACACGCCAACCAGTCAACACAACCTTGTCGCCCACCTTATAACGGTCATCATCGGAGGCCTCGACGGTCCCTGCAAAATCAATGCCGGGAATATGCGGATAGTTTCGGACCAATCCGCCACCTGGCCCCACACACAGACCGTCTTTGTAGTTCACTGTGGAATAATCCACGGCAACGGTCACATCCCCGGCGGGCAACTGATCCAAAGACAAGTCCTGCACCGCCGCACTTGTTTTACCTTCGTCATTTTTCTCAACAACCAGCGCTTTGAACATGCACTTATCTCCTCTTTGATTTCAAATAGCCGCACCGGAGGTTCCGACGCGGTCTTTAGGACCTAAATCCAGAAATTTCCCAGCACAGTCGCGTTTCGTGGCCCATCAGGGGTTTCAACGCGTAGTTCAGTGCCTTCATCCCAATGGGTCATCTTGACCATGCCAATCGCGACGCCTGTGTCATAATCAGGCGACGCCGCAGCCGATGTCACCTGCCCTACCGCTTTACTGCCAGCCATTAATGGCCACGCACGGTCACAAAACGGAATGTCACCCGCAATCGAAATTGGACGGATTTGCTGGGTAGGACCTTCTTTGGCGACACGCAACAGCGCATCACGCCCCACACACCCAATCGCAGTCTGTGTCGAACAGAACCGACCAAGCCCTGCCTCGTGGGGCGTATTCGCGCGGGTCATGTCATTGCCATAAGACAACAGACCAGCCTCGATCCGCTCAATCCCGTTGGGACAACCGGCATGAACATCCAAGTCCTTGCCTGCTTCCATCAGGGCATTCCATAGCGGCATCCCGTTGTCAGTGCCATCGACGTAAATCTCAAACCCACCCTGCTTGGAATAGCCTGACCGCGCCACGGCCATGCTGGTGCCCTGAAAATCAAACCAGCCAAACCGGAAGAATTTGATATTGCGCACGGCGTCACCGAACACACGGGCCATCAGATCGTCGGCCTTAGGGCCTTGGATCGCCAAGGGGGACACGTCAGGCTCGTCAACCAACACATCAAGGCGGTAGCCATAGGCTAACCCTTTGACCCATAACAACATATCGCTGTCTGCAATGGAAATCCACCAGCGATCCTCGGCCAGCTTCAACGCAACGGGATCGTTAATCATGCCGCCGGTTTCATCCACGATCGGGATGTAAAAGCACTGGCCTAACTGCATTCCGCGCAAATCGCGCGGCGTCAGCATCTGCATCAAACGAGCCGCATCAGGGCCGCGAAGCTCAATCTGACGCTCGGCGGCAACATCCCAAATCTGCACGGCGTTTTTCAAGTGGTGGTAATCTTCCACCACAGACCGGAAAACAGTCGGCAACAGCATCCGATTATAAACCGTATACCCTTTTACACCTGCGGCCTCATTGCCATCGGAAAACGGGGTGCGACGCAAGCGGCGCGATTGCGAAATGATAGCCATGACTTAATCCTTAAGCATGAAGACAAGATCAGTGGCGTCAGGCGTTTGGCCCGCCGCCGTCAACATCGCGTGCAACTGACCACGATGATGGGTTTGGTGGTTAAAAAAGTGGGTGATGCAGGTGACCTTTGGCCGAGCAACCTCGGCATTCAGCGATCCCGAAAACCAAGTAATATCCCCAGAGAGATCAGCCTTTGTAACGCCCGACGCCCAACTTGAAATACGGGTATCGGCGCGGACGCGTTGCTCCGCCCACTGCGTCACAGTGGCGGTAAATTCCGCGCTGTCAGCAATGACCGGACTTTGCGCCGGGCCACCGTCAAAGCGGGACATCCACAAAAGATCCCCCCAGAGCAGGTGGTTCAACGTGCCAAAGATTGACCCGAAAAACGCACCACGATCCGCCCGCACATCTGCGTCATCCATCGCCTGAACAACACGGCGTAAGCCATTGTTCTGCCATGTATTATACGCAGTCATTTCAGTGATATACGCGGGCGATATCATTACTTAGGGCCATGCCAATCAATTGGGCAGACTTCGGCAGATTTTCCACCAAAGTCCCAAACGCGCCCGTAATCGCGCACCTTGGACCGCAAACCTTTGGCCGCAATAATGTCAGGACCCATCCAATACTTGGAATTGGTGATCATGACCGGATGATCCTTGGACTTGCCTTCGATCATCTCGATTTCGCCTTGGATTTTCCGGCCGATCATGATGCTCCGCTTGTTACCATCGCGCACGATATCAACTTTTTCACGCTCGGCACCGATGATCTCGGACACAAGGAACGTAAACAGCCCTGTGGTTCCGCCAGCAGCACCGCTGAAAATCTTCAGGATGCCGTTATACGCCTTTTGCGTTGACCGCTCATCAACATAAGCCGCAACGCGCCAGTTGCCTTCGCCCATACGGCCTGGAATATCGACCAGCAGACCGATGTTCAGACCCGACAGGTCTTCGCCCTCAAAATGGCCCTCATCAATGGCAATCGCCATCCATGCATGGCAGTGGCCTTCTGTTGGAGGGTGCGCGCCAAGCGACACAACACAAGGGCAGAACAGGTCACATGAACAGTTCAAAAACAGCTCCCCTTTGATCGCCCAATCGGTTGGGTTCATCTTGCGGCGCAGCGGGTGACTTTCCATGCGCGCGTCAATTCGCTGCGAAACTGGCAGTTGATCGGCGGGTGCGCGTGTCTCTTTATCGGCCATGGTGGTCCCTTTCCTTTACAGTGATGCGACAGCCACGATCAGGCCCGCTGCAATCAGCAGCACACCCATCGGTTTCGTCACTTTATGCCCAATCTGAGGCAGTTTTTCCAAAATCATAAACAATGTGGCAAGGCCCATCCACGCGAGGCTCATCACGCCGCCAACAAACCCCAAGGCCATAAAGCCCCAGCAGCAACCAACGCAAAACGCACCAAGCCCAAGCCCCATGCGCAGTCCGCCAGTGAACCCTGTCTTCCAATGCCCCACAAAATACATCATCGGGCTGTGGCAAACGCCGTGGCAGACGTCCTTCACGCGAGAAAACTGGAACAGCCCCACAATGATCAACAACGCGGCGGCAAACCAACCGCTTGCAGCAATGCCCAATCCGTCAATAAGTCCTGCCGCCAACAACGCGACCTGCGCCACTGTGATTAACGCACCAAATCCTGCCCAAACGATGAAATAGCCCAATAAAACACCAAACCACCCTGCCCGCGTCCCATCCGCACTGCGCATCAGGTCCTCGTAACTGGTTAAGGTCGGCACCATTGTCGGCAACATCATCGCAGCCATCATAATAGCCCACATCGGGAACAACGCACCAAACGTCACCATTGGCATCATGTTCATGCCGACCGGGCGGCCGATCAGATCAACCCCAGACATCCGTGCCGCCATAAACAGCATGATCCAAGCCAGAAGGATCGCGGCAAAGAAGGCTAGCCAAGCAACCGTACGGATAGAAAAAGTAGATTTGATCGTCATCATTGCGCACGACCTCCCAGCGTTTGCGACTCAGGCTCTTGCTAATCATATGTCAGACGATTAATTGTCTGACAAATGAAAATTGATCCCAACAGCCCCGCCGACCTGTCCGCGCAAATAGCAAAAGCGATCCGTGACGCGATTATGTCCGGTGATTTATTGGTGGATGAACGGCTTCCGTCCGAGGCAGAATTGTCTGAACAATTTGACGTGTCCCGTCCAACAGTGCGCGAAGCGCTCAAACGGCTGGGTGCGCAATCCTTGATCCGCACGCAACGGGGCGCCACGGGTGGGGCATTCGTGAACCGATTGCGGTTCGAGGATGCCTACGGCCAGCAGATTACGACATCCACGCTGCTCCTGTCGATGAATGACGTAAGCTTTGGCACGGCCTGTGAGGCGCGCTACGCGCTTGAACGGTCATGTGCGACGCTGGCGTCCGAGCGACGGACAGCGGACCATTTGGCAACCATGCGCGCAGAAACGCACCGCCAATCACAACCGGGGCTAACCGACGAGGCGTTCTGCGCATCTGACGTGGCGTTCCACCGGGCGCTTGTTGATGCAGCGGGCAATCCAGTAATCTCGTACCAGTTAGCAGGTGCCGTCGAGGCAATGCAGCCGCTCATGAACATGATCACGTTCAGCGCACGGTCCCGCGAAACAATCGTCGGGCTTCACAGCCAGATTGCCGATGCGCTTGAGCAACGTGACGGTGCGGCTGTGGACATGCACCTTTCAGCGCTCGCCGACTATACCAACACGCTTGCGCAAAGCATTATTGATGCGCGGCAGGCTGCAAAAGCCAACAATTGACCCTTGCGGGTGTCAATGACGCCGCCTAACCTGATTATCAGCACGCTAATCGGGAGAACTTAGCATGAAATTCACGACCTTTCTGAGTGCCGCATCTGTCGTCGCACTTAGCACAGCAGTTTCGGCCCAAGACACTGACCTGTTGGTATTTGACTATTCCGGCTTTGAAGAAGAGCAGCACCACACGGCATACATCGCACAGCATGGCCAAGCGCCTGCCTTTGCGTTCTTTGGCGACGAAGACGAAGCGTTCCAGAAAATCCGCGCTGGATTTCAGGCTGACGTCGCGCATATCTGCGCGGGTTCCGTGACCAAATGGACAGACAGTGGAATTATCGAGCCTTGGGACACATCCAAGATCAGCTATTTTGATGATCTGGACGGAAACCTGAAAGGCAACGATATCGCCCGTGGCGAGGCCTATTTCATCCCGACCGATTTCGGGTCCACGGCTGTGGCCTATAACCCTGAAGAAGTGACCGCAGACGAAGTTGCATCGCTTGACGTATTTCTGAACCCGAAATTTGCGGGCCGGATGACATTGCCTGACAACGTGGACGACGCTTACGCGCTGGCCTATCTGGCGACTGGTGTCGACGATTGGTCTACTGCGACAGACGCACAGTTCGATGCGGCATCCGATTGGTTGCGTCAAGTACATAGCAACCTGCGGACCTATTGGACTGACGCGGCCGAACTGGCGCAGCTGATGGCTACCGGCGAGATTTTGGTCAGCTGGGCATGGAACGAAACCTATCCAACGATGCTGGAAGAAGGACGCCCAATCGGTTTCCAACGCAAAGCAACCGAAGGATCATCGCTCTGGCTTTGCGGCTACGTGAACCTGAAAGACGGCCCCGGCGTTGAGGACAAAGCCTATGATTACCTCAATTCGTTCCTGTCCCCTGACAACGTGATTCCCCTGCTGAATTCCGGTTACGGGTCTGCAAACAAAACAGCGCTGAACGAGCTTGTTGGTCCAGAAGATCTGATTATTGCGGGTCTGGAGCCAATCGACGTGCCACTGCTGGCGCAGCAGCCAATGTCCAACGACGCACGCGAGCGTCAGGTTGAAACGTTTGAATTGATCAAAGCGGGTTTCTAAACCCAATTTGCGATCTAGGTTATAAGGGGCGGAATCCAAAAGGGTTCCGCCCTTTTTTATTGATGATGGGTTAAAACCCATCCTACGCAGGTCAGGACGAGATTTATGGATACACTCAATATCATCTTTGCGCTTCTTTCAATCGGGCTTGGGGCCTTTGGCTGGCTTGCGCCCAAATACACGATGGAAACACTGAACCTGACCGGACACACCGACACAATGGGCATGTCCGAAATCAGCGCCTCTGCGGGGGCGTTATTTGTGGGCATGGGCATGGGCGCACTGATCCTTGGCACCCCTGCCGCGTTCGCAATGATCGGATTTTGCTGGATGGGGGCCGCGATGGGTCGGCTAACCTCCGTTTTCCGCGACGGGGCAACACCAAAGAAATGGGGGTTCTTTGCGGTAGAAGCTGCCGTGGGACTTAGCGCGATTGCCTACAATCTGTGAAAATCTTTCAGACGGGAAAATTGCCCGCTTTTCGACCTACCCCTTGCACCTGTGGCCCCTACGGCCTATCTATGGAGTGTCCTTCGGGACTATGAACATAAACGCGCTTGTAATAAGCGGATCGGACCCGGGGGCGGTACCCGGCGACTCCACCAACTATCTGCTCATTTGGCAGCTGTGGGGTCGAAATAGGATCGACGAACGTCTAAAGAGGTTAGCTTTGTTTCGGTGAGTTACCACCGTTATCGGTACAAATTGTATAGTTGCAAATGACAACCGTGCTCCGGCTATGGCGGTGGCTGCGTAAGCAGTCTTCGTTGCCGAAACTTAAGCCCTTAGGCCTAGCAGCTTAAGGCGGGGTTCGCAGGTACCTGGCAACAGAAACCTGCACTTTCTCCCCTCCTGATAATCGGCAACAATCGGACAAGACTGGATGTCGGACTCCGCAGTTTTTTGCAAAACCACTCTGTCCTAGGACAGTGTTCGCGAGCGAACATTGGGCAACAGAAACCCGCACTTTCTGCCGTTTCAGAATTGTCTTGCTTGGATTGCGCAATATGCGCCACCATACCCTATGCTCAAAACGCTGATCAAAGCTGCTGTAATCGCCATTATTCCAAACCTATCAATGGCTTGCGAGACGGCGCTCATCCTGACGATTGATGTGTCGAACTCGGTCGATCCAAGTGAATACAGGCTCCAAGTTGATGGATTGGCCGCGGCCTTGCGTGACCCCGAAATTGTTGATTCCATGGTCGGTCAAAACGCGGCCATCGCCGTGGTCCAATGGTCGGGTCAAGATCGTCAAGAACTGACGGTGCCGTGGACACGCATCCGCACCAGCCTTGATGCGGCCCTTCTGGCAGACACATCTCAACTGATGCCAAGGGCCTTTGTTTTGTCAGACACGGCCCCAGCAGAAGCCATTCGGTTCGCCCTGCCATTATTCACACAAGTCCCTGATTGTAAGAACAAAGTCATCGACATTTCAGGTGACGGAACGCCCAATGCAGGATCAAGCACGCGCGACGCGCGCAACATGGCAGAACAAATGGGCGTCACCATCAATGGGATCGCGATCGAGAGCATGGGTCTGGCGATCAGCAATTTTTACAGAGGCGCTGTGATTACGCGCAACGGCTTTGTTATCACTGCGCGCACGCACCGCGAATACCCCGACGCGATTAGACGCAAAATTCTGCGCGAACTCAGC
Source organism: Yoonia sp. (assembly GCA_023955335.1). Classification (GTDB taxonomy): domain Bacteria; phylum Pseudomonadota; class Alphaproteobacteria; order Rhodobacterales; family Rhodobacteraceae; genus Yoonia. The sequence continues at coordinate 11,401 of JAGSGF010000032.1, read as the reverse complement.
ATAGTGCTGGGTTGACCCCCGCCAAACTGCCACCTATCACATGATCAAGGGGTCCCGCGACCACCCCATGAGGCCACGGCCAAAGGATCGCATCCGCTGAAATTATCAGAAAGGATGCCACGTGACCGGCCTGAACATAATTTCACCTTCAAAGTTGATGCGCCAAATTGGCTTACCTGATCACCCCGAAATCGTGGACATGCGCATTGCAAACGACATCGCCGCTGATGGCCGACTAACATGTGGATTTGTTGGCGGGCAGGACGCTCCCCCGCCAACTTTGCCGATCGGGCTTAGTCACGAAAGCGGTCGTTGGGTGACCTGCCAAAGACCCAAGATAGACCGGATAGCCTGTCCTTGGCAGATCAAACGCATCACGGACCAAGAAGCGGAATTCATGTGGGGGCCACGCGCCGGTGTGGTCGCTGTCGCAGATCAATTTCATGCGGTTTTGGAGACCGTCGGTTTACACACCAAAGCCCTGAACCGCATGGCGGATGTTATTTGGACTGCGGACAAGAAACACCGCAAGAACGCCCAACAACCCTCTGGTTTAGTTGCATTTTCTCTTGGGTTTTCAGAACTCCATCGTGACGATAACGCCCTGCTTGATGCAGGTCTTTCGCTTTATCACCGGGCGCGCGGCGGGTTTGATGAAGGGCACGCGGAATGATCGTATCTACGTCTGAAATGATCCGCGTCTTTGGACGGATCGGCCTGTTATCATTTGGCGGCCCCGCAGCCCAGATCGCGCTGATGCACCGAGAGCTTGTCGAAGAACGCACATGGTTGACCGAGGCGCAGTTTTTGCGCGCCCTATCGTTCTGCATGTTGTTGCCTGGGCCAGAGGCAATGCAGCTTGCGACCTATGCCGGCTGGAAACAACGCGGGATCATGGGGGGATTAATCGGTGGCGGCCTATTCGTCATCCCGGGTGCGATTTTAATCGCTATTTTGGCGCTAGCCTACGGCGCATACGGATCACTGCCGTGGATGCAGGCCGTTTTCCTTGGGGTCAAAGCAACCGTCGTGATTATCGTCGTTGAAGCTTTGATCAAAGTGTCAAAGCGGGCACTGACCTCATTCAAATACCTCGTTATTGCGGTACTGACGTTTGTGGCGCTGTTTGCGTTTGCGGTGCCATTCCCGATCGTCATTGCCGTCGCTGCATTTGTGGGCGCGTGGGGCCGTCACGCAACCGATGCCGCGCCGTCGATCCCGCTGCCTTGGCGACAAAGCATGGTTGTTGTCGTCGTTGGTGCCACACTCTGGGCAAGTCCAATTGGTATTGTCGCAGCACTGGATCTGCCGCTGTTACGCGACATCGGATTATTTTTCTCGACCCTCGCGGTGGTCACGTTCGGCGGCGCATACGCAGTGTTGGCCTATATGACCCAAGAGGTCGTCACTGGGTTCGGCTGGCTGACCACGCCTCAAATGATGGATGCGCTCGGCTTGGCGGAAACCACTCCGGGCCCGTTGATCCTTGTGACACAATTTGTGGGCATGATGGCTGGATACCTTAACGGCGGGGTCTGGACTGCAATTCTGGCGGGTTTGCTGACACTTTGGGTGACCTTTGTACCCTGTTTTATATGGATTTTCGCGGGTGCGCCGCTGATTGACTGGCTTGATGGGCGGCCACGGCTTACCAGTGCATTATCTGGCATCACTGCAGCGGTGGTTGGGGTCATCGCCAACCTGTCGCTTTGGTTTGCGCTCCACGTGTTTTTCGGCACCGTCACACCCATCTCAATCGGCCCGCTTCAGCTGATCCTGCCGGAAATTACAACACTGCAAGTTATCCCTGTCGCAATCGCAGCGCTTGCTGCTTTCTTACTCTTGGGGCGGCATTGGGGGCTGCCTTTGGTCTTATTGATTTGCGCGATTGTTGGACTTTTCAGCGCGGGGTTCGGACTGCCCCTTTAATCCCGCTTCGAATCTTATAAGGTAGAGGAGTGGATAGCGGAGAATAATACTGTGGCTGGTACGATCGACTATGGAAACCTGATGCATCGCGCGATGCGTGGCTTGATCCAAGAGGTGCTGATCAGCATCGCAAAAGATGGGCTGCCCGGCGACCACCATTTCTTTATCACCTTTGATACAATGCATGCCGACGTGGAAATCGCGGATTGGCTGTCTGACCGGTATCCCGGCGAAATGACGGTTGTTATTCAACATTGGTTCGACAACCTGAATGTGACCGACGAAGGGTTCACCATCACTCTTAACTTTGGCGACAGTCCAGAGACGCTTTATATTCCATATGACGCGATCCAGACGTTCGTTGATCCGTCCGTTGAATTTGGCCTGCGCTTTGAGGCCCCGGAAGCGACGCCAGAAACAGATGCCGTGGATGAAGCTCCGATGGACGTCATGGCCGAAGATGAGCCTACGGAAAAACGGCAAGATGCCGACGTCGTCAGCCTTGATCAGTTTCGCAAGTAAACGCTGGGCCATTGCCCTTTGGCGTGGACCCTATTAAACGGCATACAATTGCATACGAAGGGTAATCTCATGACAAACACACGCACAGAATCCGACAGCTTTGGCCCGCTCGAGGTCCCTTCCGATCGCTATTGGGGGGCCCAAACGCAGCGTAGCCTAATCAATTTCCCCATCGGTTGGGAAAAGCAGCCAGTCGCGATCGTGCGTGGTCTGGGCGTCATCAAACAAGCCTGTGCAATTGCAAACAAAGAGCGCGGTAAGCTTGACGCGACGCTGGCAGATGCGATCATCGCCGCCGCAAATGAAGTCGTCACAGGTAAGCTTGATGATCATTTTCCGCTGGTCGTCTGGCAGACGGGATCTGGCACCCAGTCCAACATGAACGCCAACGAGGTCATCTCGAACCGTGCGATTGAAATGCTCGGCGGTACAATTGGATCAAAAGATCCGGTTCACCCAAACGATCATTGCAACATGGGCCAGTCGTCCAACGACACGTTCCCGACTGCAATGCACATCGCGGTGGCGACAACCGCCCATGATGTGCTGATCCCCGGTCTCGAAAAGCTGCATGCGGCCCTTGCGACCAAACAAGATGAATTCAAAGACATCATTAAGATCGGCCGTACCCACACAATGGATGCAACGCCACTGACATTGGGTCAGGAATTCTCTGGCTACGTGCATCAAGTCGCAATGGGCATCCGCCGCGTTAAAGCCGCCCTGCCCGCAATTTACGAGCTGGCCCAAGGCGGCACCGCTGTGGGCACTGGCCTGAACACACCCAAAGGGTGGGGCGAGACTGTTGCTGCCCATATGGCCGACATCACTGGCCTGCCGTTTGTGACTGCACCCAACAAATTCGAAGCATTGGCTGCCCATGATGCGCTGGTTGAAATGTCTGGCGCGCTCAAAACAGTTGCAGCGAGCCTGTATAAAATATCGTGTGATATCCGGTTCCTCGGCTCGGGTCCGCGTTGCGGTTTGGGCGAACTGATCTTGCCAGAAAACGAACCGGGCTCATCTATTATGCCCGGCAAAGTGAACCCAACGCAGGTGGAGGCAATTACGCAAGTCTGCGCCCATGTCATGGGCAACGATGCCGCCGTTGGCTTTGCCGGAAGCCAAGGCCATTTTGAACTCAATGTGATGAAGCCGATGATGGCCTATAACGTGCTGCAATCTATGCAGTTGATCGGTGACGCCTGTGGCGCATTCACTGACAATTGCGTTGTAGGTATTAAGGCTGACACGGTGCGGATCGAGAAATTGATGCGCGAAAGCCTGATGTTGGTCACCGCTTTGGCCCCGACGATTGGCTATGACAACGCGACAACCGTGGCTAAAACGGCCCATAAAAACGGGACAACGCTGAAAGAAGAGGCCATAAAATTGGGCTTCGTAGATGCAGAAACATTTGACAATGTTGTACGCCCAGAAGACATGATCGGCCCTAAATGAGCGTCGTGAACCTTAATAAGGCTCGCAAAGCCAAGTCTAAGGCCGACAATAAAGCGATGGCGGATGAAAATGCCGCCCGCTTTGGTCAGACAAAGGCAGCACGGGTTTTGGACGCGACATCAGTATCACAGGCCAAAGCCCGCCTTGATCAGTTGAAGTTTGAAGACGAATGACCGAGCGACCGATCAAACGGTCGCTTACATTGCGCGGACACCGCACAAGTGTTTCATTGGAAAACCCGTTCTGGCGGGCATTTTGTGATATTGCCGCGTCTCAGGGCAAAACCATCAATGGGTGTGCTGCCGAAATTGACGCGGCACGCGGCGATATTGGGCTCGCTTCCGCTATCCGCTTGTTTGTGCTTGAACATGTTCAGGCACAAGCCCGCGATCAATCGTGAAGAATTTCGCGGAGTGTGAACATTGTGTCATGTTCGCGCTGTTCGCGTTTTGTAAATTCAGCGGCACCAGATTGCTTAAATTTAATCGCAAAAATATCGGACAACTCGCTGCGCTGCAGAGGTGCACGCTCGTGCGAATTATCGCAACGATCAATGCGGGTATCGCCATTAATCGCGCGCCAAACAGCCGCAATCGCATTCTTTGCCTTTGATAAACCAAGTACTAGCATCACTTCGTTCCGTCTAACTAGGCCCCCGCCCATGACTATGCGTAACACAATTTCGCCATAGCGCAGCCTAAATGTGTCGCAATTGCCTCGTAATCACGGCACAAAATAGCCTTAACATACTATTAATATTGATAAAACTTGGTGAAAATAAATGCGGCGCATTTGTGGCAGGTGATTTGGATTGTTTCCGTCCGCCAGTTGGATCGGTCGAAAAACCAAATTTGTTGCGGATTTCTGAACAGTTATACTTTGCGTGGGACGAATCGCAGCCAAATCCCGTCCTTGGCCCGCACCGTGAGATGAGCGACCGGTTCAGGCACACGCCCCTCGACCACTTCAAATTTGAAAGCACGCACAAGCATGGACACCAAAAGTACGCCTTCGATCATTGCAAAGCCGGCACCTGTGCAGACGCGCGGCCCGCTGGAAAATGGCATATAAGCGTCGCGCGCACAGGTTTTACCATTCTCGGTTCCCCAACGCGTCGGATCAAACCCATCGGGGTTATCCCAAAGCCGTTCTTGACGGTGCAAATGCCAAGGCGACAAAACGACTTGCGCGCCGCGTTTGACGGGACGGTCACGAAACACCTCCGGGCAGGTCGTTTCCCGCACCATCATCGGCACTGGCGGATAAAGCCGCAACGCTTCACGAAACACATCGCGGGTTTGCCGTAGCTTTGGCACCGACCCAAAGTCAGGTGTCAGGTTTCCTGCCTCAACCGCCAGTTTGTCCTGCCAGTCGGGGTGCATCGCGAGCAGATAAAGCGTCCACGCCAAGGCTGATGCGCTTGTCTCGTGCCCCGCAAGGAAAAAGATCGCAACCTGATCAACCATTTCGTCAACGCTAAACGTCTCACCGGTTTTTGGGTCAGTGGTCGTCATGATTTTCGTGGCCAGATCGTCAGGTGCGGTGCCGTTCTTGATCTGATCCAGCCGCTGCGCCGTGAGACCCGTAATCAACGTCCTGATCGCCGCAGCGGTCTTTTTCGTCTCGGACCGAAAGAAACGCGGCATCCATTTTGGACCCGGAATAAAGGCAGCAAGGTTCAAGATCGGTTGGGTGCGCTGATAGCTGCGAAATTCATCAAACACCTGTGTCGCAACCTGATCTTCAATCGGGATCGAAAACAGAGTGCGAAAAATGACGTCAGCGGCGGCGTGGCTTGTCTCGGTCTCGATCTCTTGCGGGTTGCCGTCCGCCAGCGTGGTCATTCGCGCGACAGACGCCTCGCCCGCAGCCCACATCGCTGGAAACGTGTCGCGCAGGCGGCCGCCTTCAAACGCGGGATCAATAATCCGGCGCTGTTTTTTCCATGTTTCCCCATTGGTCAAAAACACGCTATTCCCCAACAGAGGCCGCAAGCCTGCACCAATCCGGTCGGATTTCGGGAAATCATCGGGCCGTTCATGCAAGACCCTTTTGATCAAGCTTGGATCGTTAATCATGTAGCTCCGGAAAAACGGCGTTTTGAATTCAGCCATCCATGCGCGATAAAGCTTTGCCGGCTGTGCCGACAAAATATCATCGCGGAACAGCCTCATGTACCGCCATAGTGACACCTTTTCGGGGCGCGACGGCGGCTTGGGTGGCATCATGGTGCGGTGCTCGTGTATTTGGATGCGGCCACATCAATGCGCGATCGTGACGGGACCCGGTCGCGGTACCTGTCAGCCAATGTCAAAGGGCCCGCCGTGATCTGGAAATAATCATAGTCTTTGGGCCGATCAAACGCACAAAGATACTGGAAATGAAGCCGAAAGAACCGCCAACGCAGGGCGTTCCATGTCTCGGGCTGCAATGACTGGGTAAATGCGGCAGATATCACCAGTGGCCATTTCTTATGGTCTACAGCCACGCCCGACACAGCGACCGGATCGCATAGCGCAAAGGCACAACCATCGCCGGGGGCCGTTACATCAACCCAAGTAACGCCGTCCTGGACGCTCAGATACGCCAGATCGGCGCGCAACCGGTATGCTTTGGGCAAGAACGACATCATTGGAACAACTTGGCCAAGCGACAAGAACCCAACTGCTGGTCCGCCCTTTGGGACACGCCCCGCACGAAACAGATCAGCCAAAATCGATACCGCCAAATGTGCGCCCGATGAATGGCCAACGATCAAAACCTCATCAACATCACTGGTCATGGCATCTGCGATTGTCGTCGCAAACGCGGCCATTCGGTCTTCTAACGCGGGCGGGTTCGCACCACCCCACCGCGCCGAAAACGCGTAATCATGCATCAGGTAATAGGCGAAGAACTTGTTATCCTTCTTCCGAAACCAATCCAGCACCGCACCAAAAAGCACCATCCCCGCAGCCAAAGCAATCAAATGTCCAAAGATGCCCAGATACGGAACCAACAATGATTTACCCAAACCAGTGAGCATTACACCAAAAGAAATCGCCAGCAACAATTGCAGCAAAAGCATCCCAACAGGGTAAAGCGCCGCGATCACAGGCCCTTTGCGCATCCACATTAGCCGCCGCAGCGTGCCCGTCGTGATATATGTCCATGCCGTCCGCCCCAGCTGCCAATAGGTGGCTGTCACGGATGTATCCATACTGTCGCGCACGATATCGGACCACAGCAGAACATCGACGTCCGCAGCCACCTCTGCCCCATCAATAGTCGCAGCTACATGCCACCCATAAGGCCCGCTTGCCGTCTTTTGTGTCTGCCCGATGCTGTATCCGCTGATGTCAGCTTGCTTGCTACTTTCCGTCCGGTACAGCTCTCGGTAACGGCGTGGATGAATAGGGTCATACCCCGGAATGTAAAACACCCGGCGCTTGCGCACGTGAATTGAATCGGAATTGGACATGATAGACCTGCATCTGCTTTGAAATTCAGTCTAGCTGATAAGTTCGGCGGAAATAAGCCCTAGCCTAATGTCGAAAGCACAGGGAACCGTTCGAGCAACCACCAGCTAAATGCGGTGAATTGACCAGTCAACATCATCAGGCCCACAGTCCACAATAGCAGACCAGAGATCCGTTCAATCCGGTCCATATGGCGTTTCATCCATGCCATCGGCCCTTTGAGGCGTGGAAAGAATGCCGCGACCAATAGAAACGGCAGGCCCAAACCTAAGGCATAGGCGGCCAACAGAACAGTTCCGCGTGTTAGGGACGCCTCTGATGCCGCAAGGCCCAGGATCGCGCCAAGGATCGGCCCCAGGCACGGCGTCCAGCCAAAGGCGAACGCCAGCCCAAGGACGTAAGCCCCAAACGCCGACCCACCCCGATCACCTGTTTCCATGCGCGCCTCGCGGTCCAGAAAACCGATCCGGAAGATGCCGAGGAAATGCGCGCCAAAGATCATCACCACGATGCCTGCGACAATGATGAACCAGTCTTGGACCTGTAAGAACATGCGCCCAAGCGCTGAAAACGCGAAGCCAAGCAGCAGGAATACCGTTGACAGGCCCAACACAAAGAACGCAGCCGCTAGCAACACACGCCTACGAGACGCTGCTTCATCTTCCATGTCCGACACCGAAACCCCGCCCATATAAGCCAGATACGGCGGCACAATCGGCAGCACACAGGGCGACAGGAACGACAGCAATCCAGCCACCGCAGCGATGACCATCGCAGGCAACAGGGATGCATCCAAAATCTGAGTGGCTTCTAGCATGATGGCTCCTTTACTGATCTTCCTAGGCCAGCAAAGGCGCCGCGTCACGCCACAGATTGTCACAGCTGTGTTTACGCACTGTAATATCTGGGATAGCGATGGGGCATGTCACATGATCTTGATGCCACTGGGCTGCTGTGCCCCCTGCCCGTTTTGAAAGCCCGCAAGCGATTGCAGGGCTTGTCCAGCGGTGACGAATTACGTGTTATGGCCGATGATCCAGCCGCCGTCGTCGACATCCCGCATTTCTGCGCAGAGGCAGGCCATACGCTTGTGGATATGTCTGATCAGGGTGCCGCCCAGCTTTACGTGATCCGTAAAGGCTGAATTGTTGATCTGATGCACCGGGTGTGCCTGCAAAAATCGCGCAATATCTTGTTCAATAAAAAAAGGCCGCGTCGGGGTACGACGCGGCCTTTGATAATTTAGCGCCCCAACGACCACCAACCTTTGCGTTTTGGCGTATCGGGCTTTGCGGGTGCCGGCGTTGGCTCCGCGGCTTTCACCTCTGGTGAGGGTGCTGCAACCGGCGCAGGCTCCGCTGCCTTCACTTCAGGCGCAGGTGCTGCAACGGGTGCAGGCTGGGCAACGGGTTCGGCCTGAACCGGCTCTGGCGCAACCTCGACCGGGGCCTCAGCCATAACTTCTGGCTTTGGCTTTGCGCGGCTCTTGCGCTTTGGTTTTGGCTTTTCAACAACTTCAGGCGCAGCTTCTGCGGGTTCTGCATCTGCGACCTCTACAGGTGCCTCATCCTTTGCCGGTGCCTTTTTGCGGGTCCGCGGTGCGCGCTTTGGCTTCTCAGCGACAGGCTCAGCAACACCTTCAGTGGTTGCAGCCTCGGCGACACCCTCTGGAGACGCATCTACAGGCGCCTCTTCTACCTTCTTGCGGCTACGGCTGCGTGTACGCTTTGGCTTTTCAGATGTTGGCTCTTCAGAACCGTCAGCCGACGCCGCCTGCTCGCCCGCATCAGCGGTCACAGGTGCAGCCTCGCCATCGCTGAGTCCTTCAACAGTCTCTTGGCTTTGCTCACCGTTACCACCCCGACGACGCCGACGACGCCGACGTTTTTTGCGTGGACGATCCTCTGCCTCAGCGCCTTCAACTGTCTCAACCGTCTTTGTGGTTTCGGCAGTCACGGGCACGTCAGTCTCGTCTTCATCCTCATCAGCGCTGTCCAACAGCACGTCAGTATCGTCGTCATCCATCATAGCCGCAGTCGCAACAACAACAGGGGACGCATCAGGCACAACACGCGTGGCTGTCTTGAACTTTTCAATCACAAAATCAGGCGACACAAGCGTTGGATCACACTCGATCCGCACGGACATACCGTGACGGGCCTCGATATCGGCAATATGTTCGCGTTTGCCGTTCATCAAGAAGTTGGCGATCGAAATCGGCGTTCTAACCAAGACTTCTTTGGACCGACCGCGCACGCCTTCTTCTTCCAAAGACCGCAGTATCGACAGCGACACGTTATCGTCAGAGCGCAGCAAACCGGTGCCGTGGCAATGGCCACACATCTGAGTTGTTGCCTCCAGCATCCCCGGACGCAGACGCTGACGGGACATTTCCATCAGGCCAAAGCCAGAGATACGGCCAACCTGAATGCGGGCACGATCTGTTTTCAACGCATCTTTCATCCGCTTTTCAACGGCGATGTTGTTGCGACGTTCATCCATGTCGATGAAATCGATCACGATCAGACCAGCCAAGTCACGCAGACGCGCTTGACGGGCCACCTCATCGGCGGCCTCAAGGTTAGTCTTGGTCGCGGTCTGTTCAATCGACGCCTCTTTGGTCGCACGACCAGAGTTGACGTCAATCGCAACAAGCGCTTCGGTGATGCCAATCACAATATAACCACCGGACGGCAATTGAACCGTTGGGTTGAACATACCGTTCAAGTACCCCTCAACCTGATAGCGGGCGAAAAGCGGCAGTTGTTCGTTGTACCGCTTCACGTTCTTGGAATGTGACGGCATGATCATTTTCATGAAGTCTTTGGCGGTGCGGTAACCGCCCTCGCCTGCGACGATCACTTCATCTATGTCTTTGTTATAAAGATCGCGGATGGACCGTTTGATCAAATCGCCTTCCTCATAAATCTTCGCAGGTGCGATAGATTTCAAGGTCAGTTCGCGAATCTGTTCCCACAAACGCTGCAGGTATTCATAGTCGCGCTTGATCTCGGACTTGGTGCGTTGCGATCCAGCGGTACGAATGATCAGGCCAGCGCCGTCAGGTACCTCCATCCCGTTTGCGATTTCTTTCAGCTTCTTGCGGTCCGGCGCGTTGGTGATTTTGCGGCTAATACCGCCACCACGGGCCGTGTTTGGCATCAGGACGCAATACCGGCCAGCAAGCGACAGGTATGTGGTCAGGGCAGCGCCCTTGTTGCCGCGTTCTTCTTTCACAACTTGGATCAGCAGGATCTGACGAACCTTAACGACCTCTTGGATTTTGTACCGCTTCGGGCGCGGCTTGCGCACGGGACGTACGTCTTCGCTATCATCTTCGGTCGCGACGCTTTCGATGCTATCGTCTTTGTCTTTGGCATCTGCCTTGGCAACGACGTCATCATCATCTTCCGATTCCGCAGCGACCTGATCATCAGACACGGCCTCGGCGTCATCATCGGTTGACGCAGCGTCTAGCACCTCGGGTGTTTCATCCGCCGCGGGTGTCTCAACAGGTGTCTCGGCAACCAACTCCATCGGAGAGCTACCTTCTTCACCATAATCAAGATCAATAGTTTCCATACCAGCGATTTCAGCAGTGTCGTCGGCAACATCAGCCGTGGCGACTGCATCACCCGACGTTGCATCGGCCGCCTTGGACCGGCTCCGCGAACGGCGACGCTTCTTTGGCTTTTCGTCCTCGTCGTCCTCAGCCTTCAGGCTTTCGGCATAGGCTTTTTCCTCGGCAATCAGCGCTTCGCGATCAGCGACAGGGATTTGATAATAATCCGGGTGAATTTCTGAGAATGCAAGGAAACCATGGCGATTTCCACCATAGTCAACAAACGCAGCCTGTAGCGACGGTTCGACCCGTGTCACTTTGGCGAGATAGATATTCCCAGCAAGCTGACGCTTGAACTGGCTTTCAAAATCAAATTCTTCGACTTTGTTCCCGTCGACCACAACAACGCGGGTTTCTTCCGCGTGTGTGGCATCGATTAACATTTTCTTTGGCATTGTATCCGTTCACT
>JAGSGF010000040.1 GCA_023955335.1 Yoonia sp. | reverse complement strand
GACGTAGTACATGATGAAATGCGGGCGGCTGCCTGATTGCAGCAGACGTGTGTAGGCTGAATCTGCCCCTAAATCGCGCAGTTGCGCGGCGGTGATGATGCCAACACCCATCAACGCTTTTTCCTGCGCGGGGCCAATGTTGCGGATGGTGGTCAGGTCAGACATGCGGTCACTTTAGGCGGTGCGCGAAAAAAGGGCCAGTGGGCGGCTTTGCATCATCAGGGAGGGCGATGATAGTAAGCTGTCCGCTGGCCGTCGTGATCGTTATCGTCGTGATCGTTGGTCAGATGCTCGCGTAATCGGTGTAGACCGGTTTAGGCGGGGGAGAACCACCGTTTGCCTGCGCCGGAGTCGGGCGCGGTGTCGCCGGTTGTGTAGAGCCGATGGGCTTTGACGTAGCCATTGCGTGTATCCTTGTTTGCCTCAGGGTGCGGTGCTTCCGCAGGCCTCTTAAGTGGGCCATGTTAAAACCCTTGCGCAAGAATAGGTCCTGCGCAAGGCGTGATTGTGGCCAAATTGTGGCGTTCGCTTGTGGCGTTATGCCCGTGGTTTGCGTGGCTTAGGCTTGCCACCCGGAGGGACGAAACGCTTGGATGTATCCGAAGCCTTTGCCTTTGGCTTGCCAGATGCGCCATCAGATTTGCCTTTATAGGCCGACTTTGGTCCGTCGGATTTGCCCTTATAGCCTTCAGATTTCCCCTTGAAGCCTTCGGACTTGCCTTTGTACGCAGGCTTTGGACCGTCAGACTTACCTTTATATGCAGGCTTTGGTCCGTCGGATTTACCTTTGTAACCTTCAGCCTTGTACGGCTTTTTGGTTGAAACAACAGCATCGCCGTGATCGCGGCGCTCTGGCTTGGCAAAGTTTGACTTTTTGTGGCGCGGCTTAGCAGGACGCGCGTCATCTGCGCTGCCGTGTACCGGCTGGATAGCGGCGACGTTATCTTGGGCAGACGGCGGCGGTGGTGATGTGTCGCGTGGTTTGCGCGGACGGTCATCGCGGTTGTAAGCAGGTTTGCTGTCACGCGGCTTATCGTCATAGTCACGCTTGGACTTGCGTGGGCCGCCACGTTCGCCAAGGGCAGGTGGGCCATCAAGTGCTGTCAATTTAGCCTGATTTTCCAATGACATGGCCGATCCAACGGATTTTAAGAAGCCAGCAACCGCTGGTTCAGAGATTTCCACAAAGGTTTCGTTTGGCTGGATGCGGATCGCACCAATTTCGTTTTTGGTGATGCCCCCAGCAGTACAGATCATTGGCAACAACCAACGTGCTTCTGCTTTGCCTTCGCGGCCAACATCCACAGAGAACCATTTGGACGGGCCAAATTCTTTGCGTTCTTTTGGCGCACGATCAGGGCGATCTGGACGATCAGGGCGCTGTGGGCTGTCTTTGTAATCTGACAAATGCTCTGGTGCAGAGTTGTTGCCTGCGAACAGACGCAAATATGCGGCTGCGATTTTTTCTGGTGGATGCAGGGCCACCAATTTTGCGGCGAACTCTGCGATATCTGCCGGGACGTCTTCTGTCCAAACTGGATCCTCTAACAGACGTTCTTGGTCGCGTGCTGTGACCTCGTCGGCTGTTGGCGGGTTTGCCCATGTGGCTTCCAGCTTGCCCCATGACAGCAGGTTCATCGCCCGACGCTTCATTTTCGCAGGCGCGATCAGGGCTGACACACCTTTGCGGCCTGCGCGGCCAGTTCGGCCAGAGCGGTGCAGTAGTGTTTCGGCGTTTGTTGGCAGCTCAGCGTGGATAACCAATTCGAGGTTGGGCAAATCGATGCCACGCGCTGCAACGTCAGTCGCGACGCAGACCTTTGCGCGGCCATCGCGCATCGCTTGCAGCGCGTGGGACCGTTCTTGTTGCGACAGCTCACCAGAGAGGGCGACGGTTGCGAAACCGCGGTTGGACAGGCGGGTCGTCAGGCGCGTTACGCTTGCACGTGTGTTACAAAACACGATCGCGTTTGGGGCATCGTAATACCGCAATGTGTTGATGATAGCTGCGTCAATGTCGTGGTTAGCCACGGACAGCGCACGATATTCGATGTCAGAGTGCTGGGTTTCTTTGGACACCGTCGCGACACGTTCAGCGTTCTTTTGGTAAGACTTTGCCAGCTTTGCAATCGCGGCAGGCACGGTCGCCGAGAACATCAATGTACGGCGTGTTGCCGGGGCTTCGCCCAGGATGAACTCAAGGTCTTCTCGGAAACCAAGGTCGAGCATTTCGTCGGCTTCGTCCAAAACAATCGCACGGATTTCAGACATATCCATTGATCCACGCATAACGTGGTCTTTCAGGCGGCCCGGCGTTGCGACAACGATATGCGCACCACGATCAAGGGCACGACGCTCGTCGCGCATGTCCATGCCGCCGACACAAGACGCCATTGTCACGCCAGCACCTGCGTAGAGCCACTGAAGTTCGCGTTTCACTTGCAAGGCAAGTTCGCGTGTGGGTGCAATGCACAGGGCCAATGGACGGCCAGCGGGGCCAAAGTGGCCGTCTTCCGCAAGGATTGTCGGCCCAATCGCCAGACCGAATCCTACGGTTTTACCGGACCCTGTTTGGGCGGAAACCAACAGGTCTTTGCCTTCGAGGTTCGGGTCAATACAGGCTTCTTGCACGGGAGTAAGGGTATCATAACCCTGTTTTGCCAGTGCATCGGCAAGGGTTTGAATAATATTGGTCATAGTCAGCTTTCGGACGGATAAGTTTGCGCCCCAAGTGCATCCGGCAGTTGGGTTCCATAAAAAACAGGCGCTAACTTGCTATCCATCGTCAAGTATCTGGCCCGTGGGGGCGCAGTAACATAGCGGGGCTGGCTGTCAACAGGTAGCCGCGGAAACTCGCTCATCGTGGTTTATTGGTTTGCGGGTCGTTTGGTCATCCACAACCACGGTGTTGGCGCAGATCGCCATTCCCAAAGTGCCAACAGACGGTCGAGGTCGCTTGATCCATCCATCCACTTTGGCAGGGCTCGCGTATCAAGGTCGCGGTCAAGTCGGGTGATCTGGTGGGTCGCCGCGAACCGTTCTTGCAGCGTGCTGACAATAGACTTGTCTGCGGCAGGATGACATTCGACCAAGATATCGGCTGCAAAAAGACCCGTGGCTTTGGACGGATTAAGCAGATCAGCTTCGGCCCCTTCAATGTCGCAGATCACGACCGTCCGGTGCCGCGCGCAGATGTCAAAGTCCGCGTGGGTCATGATGCCGCCAATTTCAACGCGGTCGGACACGCCGTTCAGCGCGGCCAGTTTGGTGCATTTGGCTTGGGCTTTTTCATCCGCGTCACGCGCCCAGATTGTGGCATTGGGCAGGCGGCGGGCAAGGCCCACTGCATAGTATCCTTCAGCGCTGCCGACGTCGATGATGAGCGCTGGACCGCTGGCAACAATGTCGTCGATGATCGGGGCCAAAGATGGCTCGTAGCCACCCAGCAGCCGCGGCACACCGCCCCCTTCAGACGCTTGCACGCCGTAGTTCATGCCTGTGAACGGCCCGTGTTTGATGGTGTGGCCAGATTTTTGAATGACCGTATTCTCGATCAGTCGCGCCCGCCATTTTGCAAGCAGCCGCAGGGCTTGGTTCAGTTGGTCGCTTGTCGGCTCTGACCCAAGCATATCAAGCAGGGTGGCATGGATGTGTTTGTTTAACTGGGATGTTGGTTTGCTCAATTGTCGAACCATGCGTCTATGCGGGTTTTGAGGGCGCCCCAGATGGCGGGTGCGCCGCGCATGACTTTGTCGCCGACACGGGTTTGGACCTGTTGCCGCGTCACGTTGTATGTGATCCAGCTTGCGCCGCCTGACTCGAGATTTGCCACCACGGGATGCACGCGGTCGATAGATTTGGCGAAGATAGCATCATCGGTTGAAGCGGCTTCAAATTCGTCCCAGAGCGCGCGGAAAGCACCGCCTTGATCATCTGGGAGGAGGCCAAAGATCCGGTCCGCTGCGGCCTGTTCGGCGGCGTCTTGCACCGCTGTATCACGCGCCGCGTCTGAATGAATTGGCACATCGCCAGCGTCAATTTCGACCAGATCGTGCAGCAAAAGCATCTTGATCACGCGGTCCACATTGACCGGCTTTGTCGCGTGTTCCGCCATGATCAATGCATAAAGCCCGACGTGCCAGCTATGTTCGCCAGAATTTTCATGGCGCGACCCATCGTTCAGGGTCGTGCCTCGGATCACGGACTTGAGCTTGTCCGCTTCGATCAGAAAGCTGAGTTGCTGATCAATCCGGTCTGACATTACACCTCGCGAGCAGCCGCCGATGCAGCCAGCAGTGCACGGGCACGTTTTTCAGCGCGGCGTACGCGGATGGCTGTGGAATAAGCCTCTGCGAGCGATTGAGACGATGCACCAAGTATTTCGTTGATTTGCTCAACGATTTTGTCCTCGCCCGAGACCAAAGCCTCGGCCAAGGCCATGTCTGCAAGCTCGTTTGCTGTTTTGTCGGTGTAATCGGACATCTAGCGGGTCGTCTCTGTCAGGCGGCGCCGAACGTAGCTTTTGACCGTGTTGATCATTGGATCCATGTACGGATCTTCAAAGAAGTGACCCGCGCCATCCATTTCGTCGTGAGTAACGGTGATACCTTTTTGCTCGTGCAGTTTGTTCACCAGTGTGACGGTGTCTGCGGGCGGTGCCACGCGGTCTGCTGATCCGTTGATGATCAGGCCGGATGCAGGGCAGGGTGCCAAGAAGCTGAAGTCATACATGTTCGCAGGCGGCGATACAGAGATGAAGCCTGTGATTTCAGGGCGACGCATGAGCAATTGCATGCCGATCCAAGCGCCAAAGCTGAACCCTGCGACCCAGCAATGTTTCGCGTTGTTGTTCATCGACTGTAAGTAGTCGAGCGCAGAGGCTGCATCAGACAACTCGCCCACACCTTGATCGTATTCGCCTTGGGACCGGCCAACGCCGCGGAAGTTAAACCGTAGAACGGTGAAACCCATGTTATAAAATGCGTAATGCAAGTTATAGACAACGCGGTTGTTCATCGTCCCGCCAAACTGTGGGTGCGGGTGCAAGACGATCGCAATCGGTGCATCGCGGTCTTTTTGCGGGTGGTAGCGCCCTTCAAGTCGGCCTTCTGGGCCAGGGAAAATCACTTCGGGCATATCTGCGCCTTCTTATGCTTGTGGCTGATGGCTATTCTTGACGAAAACGCTCAGGCACTTTAGAAAGATTCTAAACAAGTGGGTTTGCCCCGCTCATCGTGTCAGGAGCACCTAGTGTGCACGGGCGCTAACGTCAATAAAATTGCGCTTTTGTGCAAGGGGAATAAAATTGCGCTTTTACGCATGGGGACAGTTATGAAGTTAAGCACCAAAGGACGTTATGCGATGGTCGCACTTGCCGATTTGGCTCTGCAGCCCGCAGGTACGCTGGTGAACCTAACCGAGATTTCCAAGCGTCAGGACGTGTCGCTGGCCTATTTGGAGCAGTTGTTTGTGAAGTTACGTCGTGCCGAATTGGTGGTATCAGTGCGTGGCCCGGGTGGTGGGTACCGCCTGTCTCGTCCTGCGTCCGATATTCGTGTGTCAGAAATTTTGGGCGCTGTGGATGAGACCGTGTCGGCCATGCACAAAGGCGCAGGTGCGTCTGGGGGCGCGTCTGGCAGCCGTGCACAGTCGTTAACCAATCGTCTGTGGGAAGGGTTGAGCGCGAATGTGTATGTGTTCTTGCATCAAACCCGCCTGTCAGATGTCGTCGGCAACGAGATGGTCCCGTGTCCGGCGGTTCCTGCTTTGTTTGAGGTGGTGGATGATGCGTAGCGTTTCTGGGGGCCAGCCCCCATACCCCCGACATATTTGGGCTCGGAAAAAGTCGTGAGCCGCGTGTATTTGGATCATAACGCGACAACCGCGTTAAGGGGTGAGGCACGCGACGCGATGATTGCGGCGATGGATGTCGTGGGCAACCCCAGTTCTGTGCATGCAGAGGGGCGCAGCGCGAAGGGTTTGGTCGAAACCGCGCGGGCGCAGGTTGCGGATGCTGTTGGCGCATCAGGTGCCGACGTTGTGTTTGTGTCGGGTGCGACGGAGGCTGCTGCCTTGGCATTGGCCGGCCGAGGATTGTTGTGTTCGGGTTTGGAGCACGCGGCAGTGGCTGCGTGGTGCGAGTCTGCGTTGACGGTCGCGGATGGCCGTGTCGTGGTGGACGATCCGCTGCGGTCAGTCGTGCAATTGGCCAATTCCGAGACCGGATTGGTGCAGGATTTGCCGCAAGGGCTGGCCGTTTCTGATTTGACCCAAGGGTTTGGTAAGGTCCCGTTCGCATTTTCTTGGGCTGGCGTACAAATGGTTTTCCTGTCGGCGCATAAGTTTGGTGGTCCCAAAGGCATCGGCGCACTGATCTTTCCTGCGGGCACGGATGTTGCCGCGCAAATTAAGGGTGGGGGCCAAGAAATGGGCCGCCGGTCGGGCACAGAAAACGTGATTGCAATAGCCGGATTCGGGGCCGCTTGTGCGGCTGCACAGCATGATTTGTCACAAGGGCGATGGGATCGGGTTGCGCAACTTAGAAATATTCTAGAAAAGGCCATTGAGACCGAGGCGCCGGACACTATTTTTGTAGCAAGGGGCCTGGACCGCCTGCCCAATACCAGTTGTTTTATAGCATCTGGATGGAAGGGTGAGACCCAAGTGATGGCGCTTGATTTAGCGGGATTTGCGATCTCGGCGGGATCAGCGTGTTCCAGCGGCAAGGTAAAGGCCAGCCCCGTGCTGGCCGCCCTTGGATACGATGACGACCAAGCCCGCTGCGCTGTACGCGTATCGCTGGGGGTGGATACAAGCGAAGACGATGTTTTGCGGTTTGCGCAGACATGGACAAAGACATACGCCCGCGCTGTTGCGCGAGGCCAGATAGAAGGGTGACACTCATGACCGCTTTGGATGAAGTTGACGTCAAGGATGGCGTGGATCAGGACACTGTAGATGCAGTGGCAGCCCTGTCTGGCACCTATAAATACGGCTGGAACACTGAGATCGAGATGGATTACGCCCCCAAGGGAGTAAACACCGATATCGTGACGCTAATTTCCAGCAAGAACAAAGAACCGCAATGGTTGCTTGATTGGCGTCTTGAGGCGTTTGCCCGTTGGGAAAACATGACAGAACCGACTTGGGCGATGGTCAGCTACCCTGAGATCGATTTTCAGGACATCTATTATTATGCCCGTCCAAAGAGCATGCAAGAGAAGCCAAAGTCATTGGATGATGTGGACCCTAAGCTGCTTGAGACCTACAAAAAGCTGGGAATCCCGTTGAAAGAGCAGGCCATTCTGGCTGGTGTTGAAGGCGCGGAAGACATGCCTGCCGAGGGCCGTAAGGTCGCGGTGGATGCTGTGTTTGACAGTGTGTCTGTTGGTACCACGTTCCAGAAAGAGCTGGCCGCAGCTGGCGTGATTTTCTGTTCGATCAGTGAGGCAATTGAAAATCACCCTGAGCTGGTCAAGAAATACATGGGCACGGTTGTGCCGCCATCGGACAATTATTATGCGACGCTGAACAGTGCCGTATTCTCGGATGGCTCGTTCGTTTACATCCCACCGGGTGTGCGTTGCCCGATGGAGCTGTCGACGTATTTCCGGATCAATGCCGAGAATACAGGCCAGTTTGAACGCACTTTGATCATTGCCGACAAAGGGTCGTATGTGTCCTACCTTGAAGGCTGCACTGCGCCCAAGCGTGATGTGGCCCAGTTGCATGCGGCTGTGGTCGAGATCATCATCGAAGAAGATGCAGAGGTGAAGTATTCCACAGTGCAGAACTGGTACCCTGGTGATGAGAACGGCGTTGGCGGTATCTATAACTTCGTGACCAAGCGGGCTGATTGCCGTGGTGATCGCGCGAAGATCATGTGGACCCAAGTCGAGACCGGGTCTGCGGTGACGTGGAAATACCCGTCGTGCATTTTGCGCGGTGATGACAGTCAGGGCGAGTTCTATTCGATCGCCATCGCCAACAACATGCAGCAGGCCGACACGGGTACCAAGATGGTCCATTTGGGCAAGCGCACCAAGTCGCGCATCGTGTCCAAAGGGATTTCGGCGGGCAAAGCCCAGAACACATACCGTGGTCTGGTGTCCATGCACCCGAAAGCCAAGGAAAGCCGCAATTATACCCAGTGTGATAGTTTGCTGATCGGCGATAAATGTGGTGCGCATACCGTGCCGTATATCGAGGTGAAGAATAACTCGTCGCGCGTCGAACACGAGGCGACCACGTCCAAGGTAGACGACGATCAGCTGTTCTATTGCCGCTCGCGCGGTATGGACGAAGAAGAGGCAGTTGCCTTGGTGGTCAACGGGTTCTGCAAAGAAGTCTTGCAAGCCTTGCCGATGGAATTCGCGATGGAAGCCCAGGCTTTGGTCGCGATTAGCCTCGAAGGGTCCGTGGGCTAAGTGCAGCAAGCGATCCATCATATCTGTCGCGGCATCGCCTCGACCTGGTCACATTCCAGCCGTAGTGTTCAACCAAATGTTGTCTCAGAAGTAAACTTGGAAGATGACGCAAATGGCGACGACACAACAGTTGGACGGGTTTCAGGCACGCATCAAACGGATCAAAGATCCGTGCAATGTGTCGTATTACGACGCCGAGATGAAGATGAATGTGCCAAAGCGGGTGTCCAAAGGATTTGTCAATCGCAAGCGCGTCAAGCGTCTCGGGCTGACCACGGTGGGCGTGTCGGGCGCGATGGGCGGTCTGGCCTATGTTGCCGTGCAGGTGGTGTCGGGGCGGTTTGGGCTGCTTCCATCATCGGAGCTGATGTTGTTCGGCGCGGCGGCCATTCTAGCGATCGTTTTGGGCGCAATAATGCGCCACAAAACGCTTCTACACATGGGCGCACAGTTGATGGGCGTTGCCGTGATGATGACAAGCGCACACAACGCCGTTTGGATGTTCCCCGACGCCGTATCGCAGGTCACATCGACCGCTTACGTGACCCAAGTGCAAGCCACAACAACGCCCAACAGCATCAAGTTGCTGGGCGCGACATATACACTTACACTTTAATCAACGCGCAACCGCGCACCGTAATTCAAAGCTCTGCATGCGTTTTCGCATGTGGGGATTTTGCCGTTTCAACACATGCCGCTGCCCCGCAGGAGACTTAAAATATGCTGGAAATCAAAGGCCTAGAGGTCAAACTTCAAGAAGAAGACAAGCAAATCCTGAAAGGTGTCAATCTGTCGATTGGCGCGGGCGAGGTCCATGCGATCATGGGGCCAAACGGGTCAGGTAAGTCGACAACATCGTATGTATTGTCGGGCAAAGACGGATATGAAGTCACGGGTGGGTCTGTCACGCTTGACGGTGTCGACGTGTTGGAAATGGAACCGGAAGAACGTGCTGCTGCGGGTCTTTTTCTTGCATTCCAATACCCTGTCGAAATCCCTGGCGTTGGGAATATGACGTTCTTGCGCACAGCTGTGAATGCCCAACGCAAAGCGCGCGGCGAAGACGAAATGTCTGCAGGCGAATTCCTGAAGGTCGTACGCGAAAAAGCCAAAGCGTTGAAAATCGATGCCGATATGCTCAAGCGTCCGGTCAACGTTGGTTTTTCCGGCGGCGAAAAAAAGCGCAACGAGATTTTGCAGATGGCCATGCTGGAGCCCAAGATGTGCATCTTGGACGAGACAGATTCTGGTCTGGACGTCGATGCGATGAAACTTGTTGCCGAAGGTGTGAATGCCTTGCGGTCAGAGGGGCGGTCGTTCCTCGTGATCACGCACTACCAGCGTTTGCTTGACCATATTAAGCCCGACGTGGTGCACATCATGGCCAATGGTCGTATCGTGAAATCGGGCGGACCCGAGCTGGCGTTGGAAGTTGAAAACAACGGTTATGCCGATATTCTGGCAGAGGTGGCGTAATGGCATTAGCCAAGCTGAAATCTGATGCGACACAGGCGCGGCTTGCGCGGCTCACGATGCCCGACGGACTGACTGCTGCGCGTAAGGATGCATTGGGCCGCGTTGCAGCCATGGGTTTGTCGCATAAGCGTGACGAGTATTGGAAATACACAGACCCGATGAGCCTGACGCAGGCTGATCCGGTTCCGGCGGCTGTGTTTGAAAGCGACGAGAGCCCGCTTTTTGCTGGCGTCGACAGTGTTAAGATCGTGTTTGTTGATGGCGTTTATGATGCGGACGCATCTGATGATCTGTCTTGTGCCGGCGTTGAGATTGACCGTTTGGTTGATGTCGCGGGCAAGGATATTCATTGGGCGACCGAGCTTTATGGGACATTGGAAACACGCGGGCAGGTGCCCGTCGCGCGTCCTTTGGCTGCGCTAAACACAGCGTTTGCAACCGATGGCGTTGTGATCCGTGCGACCGGTAAAGCGGCCAAGCCGATCAGCTTGGTCTATCTGCATGGCGATGACACATCTGATGTGATGTTACATTGTGTGGTGCGTGTTGATGCGGGTGCCGATATCACCTTGCTTGAAACAGGTCCTGCTGCCGCGCGCTTTAATTCAGTCCTCGAGGTTGATGTGGCCGAAGGCGGCGCGTTCCACCATGTACGCACCCAAGGTCGCGACCATGAACGTCGTGCTGTAACACATTGTTTTGCAAGGATTGCATCTGAAGGTCGATTTAAGTCTTTCACGTTGACTGCAAACGGCACGATGACCCGCAATGAATGCATCATCGAGATTCTTGGCGACGATGTGGTGGCTCATGTGGCCGGGGCTTGCGTCGGCGACGGCGATGACTTCCACCATGATGACACCATTTTTATCACCCATGACGGTCTGCGTGGCGAAAGCCGTCAGGTGTTCAAAAAGGTGCTGCGCAACGGTGCAGTTGGTGTGTTCCAAGGCAAGATTTTGGTCAAGGCCGGTGCGCAAAAAACGGATGGTTATCAGATCAGTCAATCGCTTTTGTTGGACGATGACAGCCAGTTTTTGGCCAAGCCGGAGCTTGAGATTTACGCCGATGACGTCATCTGTTCGCATGGCTCCACAACGGGGGCCATCGACGAAGATGCACTGTTCTACATGCAATCGCGGGGCGTGCCACGCAAAGCGGCGACTGATCTTTTGACGTTGGCTTTCTTAGCTGAGGCGCTGGAAGAAATCGACAACCCTGCGTTGGCTGACGATTTGTATGACCGGCTTGATAGCTGGTTGGCGCGTCGTAGCTGATGGCTGTTACCACTGATATCATGCGCACGTGGCGCGAGCCGCGTGCGGTGATGCGGGACCTGTTAGATCAGGGCCAACGCGAAGATCGTGCGTTGGCCTATTTGATGGCCGCATGCATTGTGATCTTTATCGCCCAATGGCCGCGGCTGTCACGGCTTGCTGCCGGATTTGAGGGAACTGGTTCCCAGGCGCCGGAATTGTCGCAATTGGTCGCGTATGAATTTTTGGGCTGGCTGATCGTTTGGCCGCTCATGTTTTACGCTATTGCGGCGGTGGCGCATATTGTGGCCAAAGTATTTGGCGGGCAGGGCGATTGGTATAGCGCTCGTTTGGCGTTGTTCTGGGCGCTTTTGGCGACCACGCCGATGGCCTTGCTTTACGGTTTGATGGCCGGGTTTTTGGGCCCTGTTGCGGGCTCCGATTTGGTTGGTGGGTTGTGGTTGCTGTCGTTTGTCGTGATCTGGATCAGTTGCCAACGCGAAGCCGGACGCGCCTGATGTCAGATGTGCGCGATTTCTTTGCATTGATTTGGCTGACTTTGATCAATCCCGAACTGATGGCGCGCCGGATCATGTTGCGCAGCTATGACCGCGGCACTCTTTGGATGGGTGTCGCTCTGGTCAGTATCCTGAGCGTTCTACTTGTGCTGCTCGCCGGATTTGTATCGCCGGTGGTTTTGCCGTTGGGGGTCAACCCGATGGCGTATGGCCTGATCATGGCCTGCGTGCTGATTATCTTGGCCATGGCGCTGTACCTTACGGGCCTCATGCTTGGCGGGAAGGCGACGTTTCCACATGCATTTGCTGCGGTAATCTGGTTGGAAATGACAGCGCTTTGTGTCCGAAGCGTGCAGGCAGTTGTATCCATTGTCAGCCCAAGCGCCGCAGGACTTTTGTCTATTGTCGGCCTTGTCGCATTGCTTCGCGTGTTGGTGACATTCGTGAATGAAACTCAGCGCTTCGAAAGCCAGTCGCGTGCCTTGGCGACCATTGTCATCGCCATTGTAGGCATTAGTTTTGGCTTTGGGTTTTTCCTAACAGTGATCGGCGTGAGCGCCCAGTTGGAGATATAGACATGTTTGATATCCAGAAAGTTCGCGATGATTTCCCTATACTTGGTCGTCAGGTAAACGGTAAGCCATTGGTTTACCTCGATAATGGTGCATCCGCCCAAAAGCCTCAGGTTGTCATTGATGCAATCTACACGGCTTATGCGGAAGAATACGCAAACGTGCATCGCGGTCTGCACACGCTGTCCACTATCGCGACCGAAAAATACGAAGGTGTGCGCGCCAAGATCGCGCATTTCCTGAATTCAGGATCTGAAGACAACATTATTTTGAATTCGGGCACGACCGAGGGCATCAATATGGTGTCCTATGGTTGGGCCGCACCACGCATGCAGGCAGGTGACGAGATTGTCCTGTCGATCATGGAACATCACGCCAATATTGTGCCGTGGCATTTCTTGCGTGAACGTCTGGGTGTTGTGATCAAATGGGTCGACGTGGACAGTAATGGTGATCTTGATCCAGAGGCCGTGATCGCGGCCATTGGCCCAAAGACCAAATTGGTGGCCGTTACCCATATGTCCAACGTGTTGGGTACTGTAGTTGATGTTAAAGCGATCTGTGCCGGTGCGCATGCCAAGGGCGTGCCTGTGTTGGTCGACGGGTCTCAGTCTGCCGTGCATATGCCTGTTGATGTCACCGACATTGGCGCTGATTTTTATGCGATTACAGGGCACAAACTTTATGGGCCATCAGGGTCAGGTGCGATCTATGTGGCGCCTGATCGTATGGCCGAAATGCGCCCATTCATGGGGGGCGGCGATATGATTCGCGATGTGACCCGCGATACGGTCACCTACAATGATCCACCGATGAAGTTTGAGGCGGGAACACCCGGGATCGTGCAAACGATCGGGCTTGGCGTAGCACTTGATTACATGATGGACGTTGGTATGGATGCGATTGCGGCCCATGAGGCCGATCTTTCTGCCTATGCGCGTGGAAAGCTTGATGGGTTGAACTGGCTGAACATCCAAGGTCAGTCGCTGACCAAAGGGGCCATATTCAGCTTCACTATCGAAGGTGCAGCACATGCCCACGATATTTCAACGGTGCTTGATAAAAAGGGCGTCGCTGTACGGGCTGGGACCCATTGCGCGATGCCGTTGATGGAGCACATGGGTGTGGGGGCAACTTGCCGCGCGTCATTTGCGATGTACAACACCACCGACGAGGTTGATGTGCTTATCGACGCCTTAGAGCTGTGCCATGATCTGTTTGCGTAGGATGGGTTTTAACCCATCTGCGTTGCATTAGGGCGTTGCGGCATCTGTAAGCCCAAGTTATAGATTGCCCAACGCACCCTTAGCTCAGCTGGATAGAGCGCTGCCCTCCGAAGGCAGAGGCCGCAGGTTCGAATCCTGCAGGGTGCACCATTCCACTTTACCGTCGCACATAAAAAAACGCCCCGAAGGGCGTCTATTTTATGCGTCATGTTCAGGGGTTTAACCGCGCCAGCTGCGCACTGGACCGCAATCCATGTGAACGAAGTTTGAACCGCTATATCGACCAACACCACCAGCGCGGCAGGATTGTGCAGCACGTGATATTTGCGCCGTAGATCGTCCATTCAAACGCAGATCAGCCGCTTGTCCGACCATGTGCAACGATCTTTTTGCGACGCCACTGGATCGGCTGCGTAGCATGGCATTGGTCTGTGGCGACCGATAGCCCGATAACAGCATATAAGGTTCATTTACGTCCAATAGATTGTAGGACGCCGCCATAATATCGATGGTGCGCGTGTCGATATCAATCGTCTGACCTGTCCGCCAATCACGCATGAATGCGTTCACTTCGCGGATTGCCTCGCCAACATATTTGCCTTCAATCCAATAGATCGTGTCGATCCGTTCGCCTGTACGACCAGAGAACATCCGGATGCGGCGCACGTCACCGCCACCGCGCAAGAAACCTGCTGCATTTGAGTATGTGGGGGCAGCACCAACGGCGGTCGCCGCAAATGCACCCAAAATTCCGCGCCGAGTCATGCCCGTAGAGCTGAGTTTTTTCATATTCATAGCGCCTGTCCTGTCGCTCAATACTGTCCCGCGTTACCGCGGCGTTGTCATCTTGTCCCCAGATGCATGCATTTTATTGCATAGGATGATTCGCTGACCAACCCCTGTTTTGGTCGATCGTGGTAAACAAAAGGAAAATAGGCGAAACTTTGCGCATTTCTTAAGCAATTTTTGTGGTGTCGCCTGTTCTCATGTGCGCTGACGCAACAGCTCTTAGAAACCATTCGCGCCTGTCGGCTTTGTGAATGGACTTTTATGGGCGAGACTTCCGATACTCCAATATCGGTTCTGCCGCATTGACGTGGCAATACCCAATTTTGTTCTGTGGGGGACTTATGTTCGTATCAATGTCGTCGCGTAGTATGCGACTGTTTTTGGCTACCAGCCTTATTTTATCCGTTTTTGCCGCACCCGCTGCGGCCCAAGTCACTGCATTTCGCCAAGCAGTCGCGGAAGCAGCTGCCCGCGACGAAGATCTTGCTGCCTTCTACCGTGCCCGTGAATTTCAGGGCATTTGGAGCGGCAATGCTGATCGGTCCCGCCGCAACGCCTTGATGGCTGCGTTCGCGGAAGCATCAAACCACGGCCTGCCTGCTGCAAAGTATGATGCAAATGCGCTGATGGCCCAGTTGCGCGCCGCATCAACTCCAGCAGATCAAGGTCGCATGGAAGTCGCGCTAAGCCGCTTGTTCATGTCCTATGCCCGCGACATCCAGACCGGCATGCTGCGCCCGTCCTCTGTTGTCAGCGCTATCAAACGCGAAGTTCCTTACCGGTCTCGCCTTGGCACGTTGCAGGCCTTTTCGCAGTCGAACCCTGCAGGTTTTTTACGATCTTTGCCACCAAGTTCGCCCGAATACACCCGCCTGATGCGTGAAAAGCTGCGGCTTGAGCGATTGCTTGGCAATGGTGGTTGGGGGCCGCTCGTCCGTGCAAGCTCACTCGCTCCTGGTGCTGCGGGCAACGATGTCGTCAATTTACGTAATCGCCTGATTGCAATGGGTTTCTTAGAGCGGACAGCGACGCAGACCTATGATTCTGCGATCCAAGCGGCCGTACAGCGGTTTCAGCAAGCCCACGGGTTGGACGTGGACGGCAATGTCGGTGCCGACACCATGCGTCAGCTGAATATCCCTATGGGCAACCGTTTGCAGTCTGTCATCGTCGCGATGGAGCGTGAGCGTTGGAACAACCGCCCGCGTGGCCAGCGCCACATCTGGGTGAACCTGACTGATTTCACAGCCGCCATCGTAGACAATGACCGCGTCACATTTTCGACCCGCTCCGTTATTGGGGCCATTCCAAAAGATCGTGAAACACCTGAGTTTTCCGATGTTATGGAATTCATGATTATCAACCCAAGCTGGTATGTCCCGCGGTCTATCGTGACAAAAGAATACTTGCCGATGTTAAAGCGTAACGCGAACGCTGTCCGTCAATTGGATGTCACCGACAGCAGGGGCCGTATCGTATCGCGCGGTGCGATTGACTTTAACCAATACACTGCAAAGACGTTCCCGTATTCCATGCGTCAGGGCCCATCCGAGGGAAACGCGCTGGGTCTGGTCAAGTTCATCTTTCCAAATAAATACAACATCTACCTGCATGACACCCCGTCCAAGTCCTTGTTTGGCCGTGAAGTCCGCGCGTTTAGCCATGGCTGCATTCGTTTGAACGATCCGTTTGATTTCGCCTATGCGTTGCTGGCCAAGCAAGAAAGCGACCCACAGGGGTTCTTTCAGGCGCGCTTGTCTCCGGGCCGTGAAGAACGGGTAGACTTGAACGAACCAGTTCCGGTTCACATTGTGTACCGCACGGCGTTTACAAATGTGACAGGTAGCCTTCAGTTCCGTCGCGACATCTATAACCGCGATGCACTGATCTGGAACGCGCTGGCCCGCGAAGGGGTAGCAGTCCGCGCCGTTCAAGGCTAAGTCTGATCCCGAATACGGGGTTATTAGATGACACAGACTGTCAAAGATATTGCAGCGGCGCTGGGGGCAAAGGCTTACGGCGCCGTTGATCTGTGCGTCTCTGGCTTGTCGGAACCTGCAACTGCGGGGCCTGACGATCTGGCGCTTGCGATGTCGCCTGCATATGGTGATGCCTTGGCGCAGGGCCAAGCCCGCGCGGCCGTTGTTTGGGCGGGTGCGGATTGGCAGGCATTGGGTCTCGCGGCCGCGATTGAAGCCCCGCGCGCTCGTCTGGCCATGGCTGGGCTGACCCAGATGATGGAGAGTGCACCCGTTGCCGTGGGCGTCAGTCCGCATGCTGTGATCGACCCAAGTGCCACGATCGGGCAGGGCGTGTCGATTGGCCATTTCTCGGTAATCGGTGCAGGCGCTGTGATTGGCGCTGGCTGTCAGATCGCGGAGCATGTCAGCATTGGCGAAGGCGTCGCCATCGGTGATAACGCGCAAATCCACGCGGGCGTGCGTATCTTGCGCCGCGTGCGTATGGGTGCGCGTGTTGTCTTGCAGCCCAATGTCGTGCTTGGTGCAGATGGATTTTCTTTTGTCACTGCGGCCCCGTCAAATGTTGAAATTGGCCGCAAGACACTGGGCAAAACGCCGTTCACTGCGCCCGATGATCCGACCCAGCACCGTATTCATTCGTTGGGTGGTGTGGTGATTGGTGACAATGTCGAGATCGGCGCAAACAGCACTGTGGACGCGGGCACAATCCGTGCCACGTCGGTGGGGAATGGCACAAAGATCGATAATCTCGTGCAAGTCGGCCATAACGTACAAGTTGGGGAGCACTGCCTACTCTGCGCGCAGGCGGCTGTTGCTGGGTCCGCGCGTATTGGCGACCGGACTGTCCTAGGCGGGAAGTCGGGCGTTGGTGATAATCTGACTGTGGGCGCTGATTGCGTCATTGGTGGGGCTGCCATAGTGTTGTCTGATGTGCCTGCGGGTAGCTTTATGATGGGCTATCCTGCGCAACAGATGTTAATCTACCGCGCACGAGAACGGCATTTACGGCAGGCGAATATTCGTCACAAGGCGGTTTCAAAACGCGATTAGAGATACTAAATCAGCATCAATAGCTTGCAGGATTTAAAATATGACCACCCAAGACCAAGTGATCGCAATACTGGCCCAACAGGCCATGCTCGAGACGTCCGATGTCGCATTGGATAACTCTCTTGACGATCTTGGGATCGATAGCATGTCTCTTGTGGAAAGCATTTTCGCGATTGAAGAGGCGTTTGATATTACGGTCCCGTTCAACGCCAACGACCCAAGCGACAGTGCGTTTGATATCTCGACCGTCGCGTCGATCATTGCGGCCGTGGAAAAGTTGAAAGCGGAGCAAGCCTAGCATGGCCCGCCGCGTCGTCATCACAGGGGCCGGAACGATCAATCCGTTAGGGCACGATGTAGCCACGACGTTTGACGCCATGAAGAATGGCCGCTGTGGCATTGGCCCGTTGAACATCCGAGATGTGGACCGTCTGTCGATCCAGATTGGCGGTCAGGTCCGCGACTATGATGAAACTACGCATTTCAACCGACAACAGATCGCTCTTTATGACCGGTTCACGCAGTTTACGCTGCTGGCGGCCCGACAAGCGATTGCCCAAGCAGGGTTGATATTTGCGGGTGATTTGGCGGATCAATCCGGCGTAATACTCGGGACGTCTGGCGGTGGACTGACCACTCAAGACGAGAATTACCGCGTCGTTTACGAAGAAGGCAAAAATCGCGTGCATCCGTTCATCGTGCCCAAGCTGATGAACAATGCCGCCGTGTCGCAAGTCTCAATGGAATTCAATTTGCGCGGGCCGTCGTTTACCGTGGCCACCGCCTGTGCATCGTCCAACCATGCGATGGGACAAGCGTTCAACATGGTCCGGTCTGGCATGGCGAAAGTCATGGTAACAGGTGGGTCGGAAAGCATGCTTTGCTTTGGCGGGATCAAAGCGTGGGAAGGTTTGCGCGTGATGTCTCGTGATGCCTGCCGTCCGTTTTCAGCCACCCGCAACGGAATGGTGCAAGGCGAAGGTGCGGGCATTTTTGTGTTCGAGGACTTTGATCATGCAAAGGCCCGTGGCGCGAATATCTTATGTGAAGTCGCGGGCTTTGCCATGTCGTCCGATGCATCTGATATCGTCATGCCATCCAAACAAGGGGCGGCGCGGGCGATTGCGGGTGCGTTGAAAGATGCCAAAGTCAATCCGGATCAAATCGGCTATATCAATGCCCACGGCACGGGCACTGCGGCCAATGACAAAACAGAATGTGCCGCTGTGGCGGACGTTTTTGGGGCACATGCCGACAAGCTCATGATCTCATCCACCAAGTCGATGCACGGTCATTTGATTGGAGGCACGGGCGCGGTGGAATTGCTGGCATGCTTGATGGCACTTTGCGATGGCGTGATCGCCCCGACGATTGGCTATGAGGAACCGGACCCCGAATGCGCGCTTGATGTTGTGCCAAACGAGGCCCGCGATGCGTCGGTGGATGTGGTGTTGTCCAACGCCTTTGCCTTTGGTGGGCTGAATGCCGTGATTGCCTTACGTAAAATGTGACCCACGACGAGCCAAAGATTGAAAAAAGCCGCCCGCTGCATGTGCAGGGGCGGCTTTTTTGTTGTACCCAAGGGCTTGGTTTATTGACCAGATGCGTCGTAACCCGCTGTGAAACCAGAAAGTGAGATATTCAGGATAACCTGATTTTCCGGCGCTGCAGCGGGGATCATACGCATGGTTGCGGCGTTGCCGCGTTTGAACTGGTTGATATCTTCAGCGGTAAAGCCAACCCGCGCGACGCAGCCTGCGCGATTACAAAACGTAAACGGATACCGGCGTGTGGCCGACCCATCGACAGAGATTTGCAGCTGCTCTGTCAGCAGCGTTTCAAGCGGGACAACGATCGTTGCACCAGCTGCCGCTGGGTTACCGCTTGGCAGCGGGAACATGCTAATTTCCGCAACCGAGTTACCGTCTTGGTCATTCAAAAGTTGATAAAGCTGACAAGGATCAGGCTTGCCGTCTTCGGCAACAAGACACCGCAGCGCCCAATCACCAAACGTTTCGCGAATGTAGGGGGTGCCAACGGCGGCCACATCGGTCACTTCAGTGCCCATGCTAAGGTCAGTCGCCGGATCTGCGTCGGTTGCCGGGGCTGCAGTTTCCACGTCCGTGGTCGTCTCTTGCGCGATGGCGGGCGCGCCAATGAGGATCAATGCGCCGATGGCGAGTGGTTTTAACAAGTGCAACATTCTGTCATTCCTAGAAATTCGTATGCGAAATAATGTATCACGGGACAAATACGATGTCAGTGGCAAAAACGCTTTGTTGGGCGGGGTTTCGCGCAAAAGCTTTCCATAGAAAAAGGGCCCCGCAGGGCCCTCATTCGACTTCTCCCTGTCGGACTTTGCCAACTTAATTCGGGAATTTTACGGAATGGCTTTGAGACGGTCAACCGGAATTAGGCGGGCAGCGACCACAACTTTGTAGACGGCCATTAAAAAAAACCGTGCCCGAAGGCACGGCAAGTCTAACAAGGAGGAGCGGGCGCAGCCCCGGGGGACATGATGGAACTGCGGCCCGTGCGTTTATACTGGTAGATAAGTCTTAAGAATGTATTTTGGGCCAACAGAATTATGTCCAAAGGGGCCAAGCACATGGCAAACGACATCTTTATTGGCGGCGGAGGGCCTGCATATGGCGAACCGCAAGTCATGCTTTTGGACAAATCCAACCGCCACGGTTTGGTTGCTGGCGCAACAGGCACCGGTAAAACGGTGACGTTGCAGATAATGGCTGAAGGGTTTTCAGCTGCGGGCGTGCCGGTGTTCTTGTCGGACGTCAAAGGCGACTTGTCGGGCTTGGCTGTGGCCGGAACGCCGGATCATAAACTGCACGGGCCGTTCATGACGCGCGCTGAAACCATCGGGCTTGACCTGCAATAC
Organism: Yoonia sp.; assembly: GCA_023955335.1. Taxonomy (GTDB): domain Bacteria; phylum Pseudomonadota; class Alphaproteobacteria; order Rhodobacterales; family Rhodobacteraceae; genus Yoonia. The sequence goes on along the minus strand of JAGSGF010000040.1, from coordinate 9,939 downwards.
GACAGTTTTCCAGTTACGTTCTGGGATTTGTTCGGCAAGCAAGGTCACCCGATCCGCGCCACAGTTGCCGAAATGGGGCCGTTGCTTTTGTCACGTCTGATGGAACTGACGGACGTGCAAGAAGGCGTTTTAAACGTCGCCTTCCGTGTTGCAGACGAGGAAGGTTTGCCATTACTCGACCTCAAAGACTTGCAGGCGCTGATGCTGTGGGTCGGGCAACATGCCAAGGATTTGTCCTTGCGGTACGGCAATGTCGCGTCGTCATCCGTTGGGGCTATTCAGCGGCAGTTGTTGGTGCTGGAAAACCAAGGCGGTGCGGCCCTGTTTGGCGAACCAGCCCTTGATTTGTCCGATCTGATGCGTGTGTCTGCAGATGGCCGTGGCGAGATTAACATATTGGCAGCCGATCAGCTTATGGGCAGCCCGCGTTTGTATGCGACGTTTTTGCTGTGGTTGCTGTCAGAACTGTTTGAAGAACTGCCAGAGGTCGGCAACCCTGATAGGCCTAAACTGGTATTCTTCTTTGATGAAGCTCACCTCTTGTTTGATGGGGCCCCAAAGGCGCTGGTCGATAAGGTCGAACAAGTGGCACGTTTGATCCGGTCCAAGGGCGTTGGCGTCTACTTTGTCACCCAGAACCCCGCCGATATTCCCGATGATGTGCTGGGCCAACTTGGCAACCGTGTGCAGCATGCGCTGCGCGCGTTCACTGCCAAGGACCGTAAAGAGCTGAAAACAGCGTCAGAGACGTATCGCGACAACCCCGATTTCGACACAGCAGAGGCCATTCAGCAGGTTGGGACCGGCGAGGCGGTGACATCGTTCCTAGACCGCAAAGGTATTCCGGAGGTGGTGCAGCGCACATTGATCCGTCCTCCGTCGTCGCAGCTTGGCCCGATTGATAAGCAGACCCGTGCGGTCATCATGGCAGGGTCTGACATGGCTGGTAAATACGACATCACATTGGACCGCGAAAGCGCGTCTGAGATGTTGGCAACACGCGCTAACGCAGCGGCCGCTGAGGCCGAAGCGGCAGAGGCAGCCGAGAAAGCTGCTGACGAACAAGAACGCGCGTTCAAGAAAGCCCGCCGTTACGACGGTGGTGGCACCATGTCACGCAGCACGTCGCGTAGATCGCCTCAAAGCGACGGTTTTGGCGGATCACTGGCCAAGGTCGTGATGAAAGAACTGAAGGGCACAACAGGACGCCGCATTGTGCGCGGCATTCTGGGTAGTTTGTTCAAAGGGCGTTGATCAAAGTGGCCGGATCTTCAACGCGGCGATCCGGTTTTCTTCCTTTTCCAAGACTTCAAACCGGAACCCGTGGAACGAAAATACTTGGCCTACGACGGGGATCATCTGGGCTTCGTGAATGACCAGACCTGCGACGGTATTGGCCTCTTCATCAGGCAAAGACCAGTCGTGGGCGCGGTTGAGATCGCGCAGTGTCATGCCGCCTTCGACGATAAAGGCACCGTCTGATGTGGCCTCGATTTGATCGGTTTCATCTTCGTCAAATTCATCGGCGATCTCGCCTACGATTTCCTCGAGGATATCTTCGAGCGTGATCAACCCTTGAAGCCCGCCGTATTCATCAACGACAAGAGCAAAGTGGGTTTTACGCCGCAAGAATTCGCGCATTTGGTCGCCAAGCGTTGTCGTTTCCGGCACAAAATAGGCATCCATCGCGACAGATAGGATGTCAAAATCCGCGAGCGCCTTTGTGTCAACGGTTCCGCCCAATAACAGCTTGTACATCGCCCGCAGCAGGTCTTTTGCATGGATCACACCAACGATATTTTCGTGGTCGTCTTTGTAAAGCGGCAGGCGGCTGTGCTGGCTTTGCAGGCACCTCGCAAGAATTTCTTGCGCAGGCAGATCGGCGTCGATGACTTCGATCCCCGAACGGTGAAGCATGATTTCCTCAACAGCGCGTTCGTTCAGGTCAAGCGCGCCTAAAATCCGGTCGCGGTCTTCCTTTTCGACGATTCCCTCGGAATGGCCAAGCTGTAGCGCTCCTGCGATTTCTTCACGCACGGCCAGAATGTGGCTATCAGGATCGGTGCGCACGCCAAACAAAAACAAGACGCCGCGCACGAAAAACCGCACCGCAGATACGATGGGGGCGAATACGTACACAATGATCCCGATAGGTGCTGCGACCTGTGAGGCCACTTTTTCGGGGTTTGTAATAGCGTAGGTCTTTGGCAGAACTTCAGCAAAGACAAGCACCAACAGCGTCATGATAAGCGTCGCCGCTGCGACGCCATTTTGACCAAAAACCTTTGTAAGCAATGCAGTAGCAAGCGACGTTGCCAAAATATTGACGACGTTATTGCCCAAAAGGACCGACCCGATCAGCCGTTCATTGTCTTCTGTGACCTCTAAGGCCCGTTTGGCCCCGCGCGATCCTTTGTCTGCCGCGGAACGCAACTTGCCCCGCGATGCAGCAGTGAGAGCGGTTTCAGAACCTGAGAAAAACCCAGAAAGCACAAGCAGCACCATTATCGCGCCAGCGGTGACCCAAAACACACCGTCAAATAGGGAGGAATCCATCATTCACTTTCATTAAAACTGTCCTTGTTATGGGGGCTTGTCAGGGGGCGATCAAGATCAGTCGTCGGATTTACGCGCCAATGGGTGATGCTGCATCACCAGTTCGGTCAGCCGTTCGTCCAAAACATGCGTATAAATCTCGGTTGTGGCCACGTCTGCATGGCCGAGCATGGTTTGAATCGACCGCAAATCAGCCCCACCAGCCAACAGATGCGTGGCAAACGCATGCCGCAATGTGTGGGGCGTGACTTTGGCAGGTGACACACCGCCCGCGACGGCAAATTCTTTGATCAGCCCAAAAAAACGGTGCCGTGTCAGATGCCCGTCTTTGCCGCGCGATGGGAACAGGAATTTTGACAGTGGTTTTCCTGCCAGCCGTCCAGTTTCTTCGACCGTATCGCGTTCAACAAGCCAGTTTGCCATTGCTGTTTTGGCTGACGGGGATAGCGGAACCATGCGTTCTTTGCCGCCTTTGCCACGCACCAAAAGCATGGCAGGATTACCCCGAGCAGCACTTGCGGGCAGGGTGACAAGTTCGGTCACACGCATGCCTGTGGCGTAAAGCAATTCCATCATACAGCCGTTGCGCAATCCGTCGCGGCTGTTGCAGGCCGCTTCAATCAGGCGTTCGACTTCTGCGAGGGACAGGGTTTTGGGCAAAGCCTTGGACTTGCCCGGCCCTTTGATGCGGATGGCTGGATTGTCATCGCGCCAGCCCTCTTCAAATGCAAACCGGTAGATTTGCTTGATCGCAGACAGCCGCCGCGCGCGAGTCGATGCAGCCAGTCCTTGGGCATCGCAATCAACCAGATATCCTTCGACGTCGTCTTGGGTCGCGGTGGACAAATGCAGCTTCTTGGGGGCAAGCCAGCCTGAAAAATCGGCCAGATCGCGGGCATAGGCCAGCTGCGTATTCGTAGCGGCGTCAAGCTCCGCGGCTTGGGCCTCAAGGAATGCTTGAACCCAGTGGGCCATGGGCTGATCTGCTGGCGTCATCACGTGCGGTCCAGGATCAGGATTTGCAAGGCTGCCTTGCGGGCGACATCTTCGAGCCCGACAAACCGCCAGAACGCAAGCGTAGCGGTTAGTGCCGCAGTGTCACCGGCCACGCCCGCGTTAAAGGTCGTGATGGCGTTCAGCAGGGCCTCGCCCAGATTGCCGTTGCGCGCCAATGCTTCGAGTTCAGGCGCGGGTTCGGCATCGGTGAAGCCGGCGAAAATTGCAGTTTCAACCGGCGTTTTGGGGCCGATAGGTGCACCTGTGGCAAGGGTCGTCAGGAAGCTGGGGGCGGCGTCTAATGCGGCTTGTTCATAGTCGGGCGACAAAAGGCCAAGTGTCAGCGCGATATCAGCGGCGTCACCTGTCAACGACATATTGGCCAATGTGGGTGCATAGAGGCGCGCAAACGGCACCTCGAGCTTCACAGCAGCCATCGCATCCCATGCATCTGGCAAATGTCTGGCGATTGCTTCGGCGTCTGCGCCAAGAACCGCGACATCAAGCCGTTTGATGACCGCGACCCGATCCCAGACACCACCCGACGCGGCGGCCTTATGGGCAAGATATGCCCCGTGCAGAACGTTTTCTGAAACAGCGCCGCTGCGCCCAAGCCGTTCAGCCGCATCAAGCTGGCTTTTCCAGCCGGTCGTGTTGCGCAGGTCTGCGTGGGCAAATGCGTTGGGCAGGCGCGTGGTCGTCAGCGGCTCGCCAATCGCTTCGTGCATGCGGAACACAAGCGGGCTGATCCGGTCAGGGAGGGGCAAGGGGGCTTCGTCTTCGTAAAGATCAGGGTCAAGGAAGCGCGAGATCAGCGCCTCTTCGTCTGGCGTTATATCCCCCAAAACACGGTGTGTATTGAGGGTCAGCGCTGCGGCAGCCCAATCGCCGCCACGGGCAAGACAGAAAATGCGGGCTGGAAATGTGGGGGCCACGCTGGGTGTGGCGCGCATCACATCGCAGGCATCATCTTCGGCGCCTGTCAGCAAGGCCACATCAAAGAACCGTCGAAATAAGTCGGGCGTTTCAGCATCAACCTGTTCCAGAAGTGCCAGCGCAGGGTCAAGTGCTCCGATATCAAGCAGTTTGTCGACACGGGCCAGAAAAAGCCCTCCGTCAGCGCCAGCGCCCAAGGGCGGGTCAGCTTCTGCTAATAAAAGTGTCATCATTAGATCATGAATGACGGGCAGGGTATCAAGCCGCGCGCTTTGTATAAGATTAATAAGGGTTTCACTGTCACTTGCTGCCCATAAATCGCGCGGAAGCCCTGTGACATCAGGCGGCAATAACCCAATAAGGTCGGGCGAGACCGCACCAAGTGCTGTCACTGTGACAGACCGTGCGTCTGCGTTTGTGCTGGTGGCGGGCTCTGATGGCCAAGTCGGTTGGGGGGACGCCACAGCTTGAATGCGCGGTTGTTCCACGCTTTGCGATAGCCAATCAATCGCGGAAAGCGGGTTTGCTTCTTGCGCGAATGCGGGCTCCAACAGACCAAAACTGATCACAAAAGGCAAAAACTGCCGCATCAGTTAGTTCACTTCTAGCGTGATAGGTTCCGAGACAATAACTGCGGGGGCCGCAAAATCAGCCGGGAACAATATCGGGCCGATATAAGCATAAGCCACAAGCGCCAATCCGCCCAAGATGACGAGAAGCAAAAGAAGTTTGATCAATCGCCAAAGCATATGTGCTGTGCCCTTATTGGTGCCCGAAACGCGGTTCAAATGCCGCTTGTTGCATTGTTTATACACGGGATTTTGTGCAAGATCACGCCATTGAGTTGCACAATTTTCAATTAAGCGGCAGATAGCCGATAGGAAAAGCGCAAAAAGGGGCCGTGCACGATGACAAATGACGCAAATGGCCTGATTTTACGCCGGACGGTTGTTCTGGTTGGCATGATGGGGTCTGGCAAGTCAGCAATTGGGCGCGCGCTTGCCACCCGTTTGGATGTGCCTTTCCTTGATAGTGACGCCGCCATTGAAGAAGCCGCGACCGTATCCATTGCCGAGATTTTTGCCCGTGACGGCGAAGCATTTTTCCGTGACCGCGAAGTTGAAGTGATCGATCGGCTGCTGTCTGGCCCGCCTGCGGTTTTGTCGACTGGCGGCGGTGCGTTTCTGGCAGACCGGACCCGCAATTTGATCGCCGAAAAAGGTGTTGCCGTGTGGCTTGATGCTGATCTTAAAACCCTGTGGGAGCGGGTGCGTCACAAAGATACACGTCCGTTGCTACGCACCGCCGATCCGCTAGCCACGTTGACTGCATTGATGGAAACACGCACCCCGATCTATGCACAGGCTGCAAAGCGCATTGCGATTGCGCCAACCGCCAGCATCGAGACCACGACCCAAGGCGTCATCGACGCATTGGCCCAAGACCCCAGCATATTGGAGCCCACGTCATGACCACCCCCGCCGCAACAGTGCATGTTGATCTGCCCGGACGCGCATATGACATTCAAATTGGGCCAGATTTGTTGTCGGGTGCAGGTGCGGCGATTACCCCGTTCGGTGGACGCAAGCATCTGGCAATTGTGACTGATGAAACGGTTGCAGGTCTGCATCTTGCAGAATTACAGGCTGGATTGACCGAAGCAGGGTTTACCAGTGCCGCATTGTCTTTGCCCGCAGGTGAAGCAACCAAAAGCTGGCCGCAGCTGCAGCGCACTGTGGAATGGCTGCTGGATCAGAAAGTCGAACGCGGCGATGTTGTGATCGCCTTTGGTGGCGGCGTCATTGGTGATTTGGTAGGATTTGCGGCTGCAATTTTGCGTCGTGGTGTCCGGTTTGTGCAGATCCCAACAACGTTGCTGGCGCAAGTCGACAGTTCTGTGGGTGGGAAAACAGGGATCAACGCGCCGCATGGCAAGAACCTGATTGGAGCATTTCACCAACCGTCGCTTGTTTTGGCCGATACCGGATTATTGGGCACGCTTGCGCCGCGCGATTTCTTGGCGGGGTACGGTGAGGTCGTAAAATACGGGTTACTGGGCGATGCGGCGTTCTTTGAGTGGCTCGAAGATATGGGACCCGCGATGGCTGCGGGCGACATGGCGGCCCGCGTTCGCGCGGTGACACGGTCATGTGAAATGAAAGCCGGCATTGTCCAGCGTGACGAGACAGAGCAGGGGGAGCGCGCGTTGCTGAACCTTGGTCATACGTTCTGTCACGCGCTTGAGGCCGCGACAGGGTATTCGGACCGATTGCTGCATGGCGAAGGGGTGGCCATTGGTTGTGGCATGGCCTTTGAGCTGTCGTCCCGATTGGGCCTGTGTAGTCAAGAAAATCCAAGCCGCGTACGTGCGCATTTGCGCGCCATGGGCATGAAAACGGATTTGTCGGACATTGAAGGGGATTTGCCTGATGCGGCCGCTTTGCTTGGTCTGATGGGACAAGACAAAAAGGTCGTCGCGGGCCAGTTAAGGTTCATTCTGGCGCGCGACATTGGTGATGCGTTTATCACAAGCGATGTGCCTGAGGATGCGGTGCTATCTGTCTTGGATGATGCACTTGCACAAAGGTAAGATGGGTTAAAACCCATCCTACGCTATTAAGTTAGCCAAAGGTTTAGAACGGAATTTCGTCGTCCATGTCAGAGCGACCGCCGCCGGACGACCCCCCGCCACCATCGTAGCCGCCGCCAGAATTACCGCCGCCTTGTGTGTCGTTGCCGTAGCTACCACCACCGCCACCTTGGCCGCCGCCGTAACCGCCGCCACCTTGGCCGCCTTCGCTGCGTCCATCGAGCATGGTGAGCGTGCCGCCAAAGCCTTGCAGCACGACTTCTGTGCTGTAACGGTCAGAGCCGTCTTGGGCTTGGTATTTGCGGGTTTGCAATGCGCCCTCAATATATACCTTGGAGCCCTTTTTCAGATATTGCTCCGCAATGCGGACAAGACCGTCGTTAAAGATCGCAACAGAATGCCATTCTGTTTTCTCGCGACGTTCACCGGTGTTTTTGTCTTTCCAGTTCTCAGAGGTGGCGATGCGGAGGTTACAAACCTTGCCGCCGTTGCCAAATGTCCGCACTTCCGGGTCGCGCCCCAGATTGCCGATCAAGATCACTTTGTTCACGCTGCCAGCCATTGATATTCCCCTCGTCGATTCTGCGTATTTAGCCTTATGCCCTTTTTGAGCGCGCAAGGTAAACAGGTTGTTATGATGCGCTAGGGGCTGGTGGTTTTGGCGTAATCTTCTATAAAATGTATCATGCAAGCGCCGGGGAGTGTTTTGATGCAGTTTTTTCGCGTTATGGTTGCCATCGCAGCTATTGGGTCTCCGGCAGTTGTGATTGCCGAAGGATCACGGGCATCATTGTTCCGAAACCAGTTATCGGTTTTGGATAACCGGTCTGCCCTGCAATATAACAACTCTGTCAGGCTCCAACCTCCCCGCGCGGTCGTCCCAACAATTGCAAGCAAATCGCCAAGTTATCGAGGGCGATATACAGGGCCTTACCTTGGAGTAGCGCGCGCTGCCGCCCGTAGACATAGTATTCCTGAGGATTTGTTTCTGCGGCTTGTCCAGCAGGAAAGCGGTTGGAACGCTCAAGCCAGATCAGTCAAAGGGGCGATGGGATTGGCGCAGTTGATGCCTCAGACTGCGCGCGCATTGGGCGTGAACGCGTCGGACCCGTCGCAAAACCTTGAAGGTGGTGCGCGGTATTTGCGCCGCCAGTATGAGACGTTTGGCACATGGCGGCTGGCTCTTGCGGCATATAATGCGGGCCCCGGTGCTGTTGAACGGTACAATGGTGTTCCGCCATATAAAGAAACCCAGAATTATGTACGGATTATCTGGGGCAATTGAGTTTCGCTTTGTTCAAGATATGAGACGCCAGCCAAAAGATATGCGCGCCCCGGTGACGGGGCGCGCGTTTTGTTATTCGGCGGCGATTTTGATGACCGGTTCCATGCCAGCCAAGTCGGCGTCGGACAGGTGACATTTGACCTGATGGCCCTCTGCCAAAATCCGCAGGGGTGGAACCTCTTTTTCACACAACCCGCCAGCGACCTTTGATTTCCAACCGCAGCGCGTTTGGAACGGACAGCCGGATGGTGGGTTCATCGCTGATGGGATGTCCCCTTCAAGCACGATGTGCTTCTTTTGAACGCTCGTGTCCGCGATTGGAACGGCCGACAGTAGCGCCTCTGTGTAGGGGTGGTAGGGCGGTGAGAACACCTGATCGGTCGAGCCAAGTTCGACCACATGGCCCAAGTACATAACCATCACACGGTCAGCCAAATAGCGCACGATTGAAAGGTCGTGGCTAATGAACAGCAGCGTGGTTTTATGTTCGCGCTGGATTTCCATGAGCAAATCCGTCACGGCCGCTTGGACTGATACATCGAGCGCAGAGACCGGTTCATCGGCCACAACGATCCTTGCATCACCCGCAAAAGCGCGTGCAATACCAACGCGTTGCTTTTGTCCACCAGATAGCTGACGCGGCATTCTGTCGGCAAAGGCTCGCGGCAATTTCACCAGATCAAGCAGGGTAAGCATGCGCTCGCGGCGCTCTGCATCGTTGTTGCCGATTTTGAAAATCTCGAGCGCCCGCATGATCTGCCGCCCCACGGTCATCGATGGGTTGAGCGTATCAAACGGGTTTTGAAACACCATTTGAATGTCCGCCACGGTTTTGGTGTCGCGGTCCTCGATGGCGATGCTGCCGATGTCGCGTCCGTCGAGCGTGATCGCCCCTTCAGTGGCCGTTTCCAGCCCCATCAGTACCTTGGCGAAGGTGGATTTACCGCAACCAGATTCGCCAACGATAGCGAGGGTTTCAGATTCGCGGGCCTCGAATGATAGTGTCTCATTGGCCTTCACGACCTTTTTGTCGCCGCCACCAAACAGCGCATTTGCCGCGACTTCATAGTATTTCTTGAGGTTATCAATCTTAAGAACCACGTCACCGGGCGGATTCTTTTCCTTTTGCTCGCCAAGAACGATCGGCGCACTCCAGTCGATTTCTTCATGCCGCAAACAACGGGTTTGGTGCCGGTCATTGCCTTGGACCTGCGTCATATCGATGACCTGGTTGTCACAGCGGCCTGCTTCAAAGTAATCGCAGCGCGGGCCAAAGTTGCAGCCATTCGGGCGTTCGTGCGGCAACGGGAAGTTACCGGGGATCGCAACCAAGGGCCGCGCATTTTTGTCAGCACCGGGGAGCGGAATCGACCGAAACAACGCTTGCGTATAAGGGTGCTGCATCTCGTCAAAGACGTCTTCGATAGAGCCCCTTTCAACCGCTTCACCGGAGTACATCACGCAAACACGGTCACAGGTCTCGAGGATTAACCCAAGGTTATGACTGATGAAAAGCATGCTGGTGCCGTATTTTTTACCCAAGTCTTTGACCAGTTCCACAACGGCGGCTTCAACG
>JAGSGF010000028.1 GCA_023955335.1 Yoonia sp. | reverse complement strand
GCTTCCAAAACAGTGGCGCAGCTTTCGAGATCAAGTAACGGATAACTTCCGTATCATCTCACATCACAACGTTCGGGTTTTAGAGTGAGAGGTGTATATGTTCCATTGTGCTCTCCCTTTTGGAGAGTTCAGAATACCATCTCACCCCATGATTGTCCCCGATTACGAAGGGCCTTAAAGGCCTCAAACCCGACTTACCCACAGGAAAATGGTTAATACGTTGTTAACCTTTTGTTCATGATGGCGGTCTTTAGATCAGGCCGTACTGGCTCGCGAGGGCCGCGGCTTGTGTACCTGTTTTCGCACCAAGTTTCACTTTTGCATTTTTCAAACGCTGCTTTACAGCGCCTTCAGTCACGCCCAAATCAAAGGCAATTTCCTTCAAGCGCTTGCCGTCTCTCACCATACCTAGCGCTTCCAATTCGGCCATTGTCAGGTTCGTCGGCGGCGCCATCTCCGCATGACGTCGTTTAACATAAGCGTGTAACAGGTTGATTTCTAACTCAGAATAATCACGATCAGACCGCGCGAAAGATCCAAAAGATCGCTGACCTGCTGCATTCCCATCGAAAACGGAAATCGCGGCGCCGTAGCGCAATCCAAATGTTTGCGCTTGTGAAATAATTTTTCGCGGGTCGTCAATCGGTATGTCCGACCAGCGTAATGCGCCAACACTTGAATAGGCCCAGCGAATGATTGGATCAAACAACATGAACCTGTTTTTGGTATAATGATCGACCCATTCGGGTGGTAGAGCGTTAATTTCTTCCACAGGAAACGCAAAACCGATTCGCAACGCGATGTAGTGCCCAGCCGGGGCTAAACCTTGAATTTCTGCGGGGCCGATTTTTTGCATCATAAAGTCCGTATACACGTCTTGCTAAAATAAAGCGCATCTTGCATCTTGGTAACCAGCTCTAAGGCTCATTTATTAGTAATTCTATAGTGTTAAGCTTAGCAACCAGAAAGAAAGTACGGGCATGGCAGATCAACTAGAGATACACAGGCTGCTGGAGGAAGTGCAGAAAATTGCGACTGCAGGCTTCGCCCTTGCGTTCCATGTCCGCTTTACGACGCCCACGTTCCTGTTCCAGACTTATGCATCGGATTGGTTGGATCACTATTCCCAAAACGGGTTTGTCATGTCTGATCCGACTGTGGCGTGGGGGTTTGAAAACACCGGTGCGATAAAATGGTCAGAGTTAGCCGAACAGGATACAATGAATGTGCTGACCAAGGCCGCTGAATTTGGCTTGAAATACGGCACGGCCTGCGGTGTCGAAGCTGGTGAAAGCCGCAGCCTTGGTAGTTTTGCACGCGCTGATCGTGAATTTGACGCGGACGAAACCAAAATGCTTGTTGATATGATGACCAAACTGCACATGTTGACGGCAAACATTAAAACAATTTCTCCTGAAACAAACGCCGCTTTGCGTACAATGTCTGTGCAATTCACACATTCCCGATAGACGCTAACACTTCGTTCAGTATGTTGTGGCACGCAGGTGCCATGACCCAATCAACGCTCGCTCCATTATCCGCCCGTACTCCACCGCTCACGCGCAAGCGCAAAGCGGCCATGATTGTGCAACTTTTAATCGGGGATGGCGGTAAGTTAGAGCTGTCAAAACTTCCCGAAGAAATGCAAATGCTCTTGGCCCGCGAATTGGGGGCCATTCGGTTGATTGATCGTGACACGGTGCATGAAGTTGCCGCTGAATTTACACGTGACCTTGTTTCCGTGGGCTTATCATCGCCGGGTGGTGTTAACGGCGCGATCGAGGCGCTGTCGGATCACCTTAGCCCCAATCTTGCAGGAAAATTACGCGCAGAGATGGCAAACGCAGAAGGAACCGATCCGTGGAGTGTTCTGCTTGCACTCCCCGATGAAGGACTGGTCGGCATCATGACCACACAAAGCGTCGAGGTGGGTGCTGTTTCACTATCAAAACTGCCCGTTGCACGCGCGGCTGCCGTGTTGGAAAAATTGCCCGGCGATCTGGCACGTCGCATCACATACGCTGTATCCCAAACAGAAAAAATCGCGCCCGAATCGGTGCAGCGCATCGGCGTAGCACTGGTCAAAGATCATTGTCACTCGGTTCCTGTCGCGTTTGACAAGGCACCCGATGCGCGGATCGGTGCAATCCTAAACTCCAGCCCAGCCCAGACCCGCGATAGCGTGCTTGAGGGCTTAGGCGTAGACGATCCCGTCTTTGCCGACAGTGTCCGCAAGTCGATATTTACGTTCAAAGACATACCGCTACGCCTGATCCCAACAGACGTGCCCGCCTGTATTCGCGGCATCCCACCAGAGGTGTTGGCGACAGCGGTCGCAGGTGCTTTGGCAGGTGACGCAGAACTGGTTGCCACAGCCGAATTTATTCTCGAGAATATTTCCCAACGCATGGCGGGTCAAATTCGCGAAGAAGCTGACGAACAAGGCCCCATCAAAGCAAAAGTCGCTGAAGAAGCGATGCGTGACTTGTCGTCCGCTGTGCGCGCCCTTGCCGATGCGGGTACAATTACTCTGATCACCGAGAACGAAGACGAGGTAGACAGCCCCTGACACGCGTCCTAGGATTGGGGCATGACTGAAACAATCCCTCAAACCGAAGGCCATCGCTGGCACGACATGGGTGGCGGTGCCGCTGGTGCAGTCCCGCTTGCAGACCACGACTTTGCCCTTTGGGAAAAGCGCGTCGATGCGCTTATGATCCTGTGTTCTGCGAAAGGCCATTTTACCGTGGATGGCCTGCGCCGCGTCCTGGAAGATATGCCTCCCAGCAGCTTTGAAGAGCTAAGCTATTATGAACGTTGGATTGCGTCGATCTCGCAAAACCTTGTCGAAGCAGGCGTGTTGACAACATTTGAGATTGGCGAACGCATGTCGGCCATTCAGGAACGCGGCCTGACATACGGCGACGCCTCGGATGGATAGGCGCGTGCGCGTCCGCAATGACATGCCCCCCGGCCACATCCGCACGCCAGCCTATTTGCGCGGCAAATGCGGCGTGATTGAACGCACACTTGGCCCATTTCCGAACCCGGAACAGCTGGCATACCGACACAAAGGTAGGCCTTTGGCACTGCACCGTGTTCGCTTTACGATGGCAGAGATTTGGGGCGATGCAGCCGAGACGCCAACAGATACCGTTGAGGCTGAAATCTACGCACATTGGTTGGAACCCGCAGATGCCGCATGATCACCACGACCATCTGTCGCCATCGGGCCACCCGTTCCGTGCAGATAACGATCACCCGCTAAGTTATTGGCAAGCCTTGGAAATCGCTGTTCGCGAGTTGCTGATTGAAAAAGGCGTGACCACTGCGGCCGAGATTGCAGGCCAGATTGACGCAATGGACAACCGCACCCCTGCCAATGGCGCCGCTGTCGTGGCTCTGGCATGGACGGACCCTGATTTTCGCGCAGCTTTGCAGCATGATGCGAGCATGGCCACCGCCGAAATGGGCTTTGATATTGGCCCGATGAAGCTGATCGCTGTGGAAAACACCGCTGAGCTGCACAATATTGTCGTTTGTACGCTGTGTTCTTGCTATCCGCGCAACCTGCTTGGTCTGCCGCCTGATTGGTACAAGTCACGCGCATATCGGTCACGCACGGTCCGCGAGCCACGCCGCGTATTGGCGGAATTCGGGGTTACCTTGCCCGAGGCGACCCACATTCGTGTGCACGACAGCACTGCTGACATGCGTTACATCGTGATCCCGGCCCGCCCGAAAGGAACCGATGGCTGGAGCAAGAAAGATTTGGCCGATCTGGTGACCCGTGACAGCATGGTTGGCACCGGTTTACCCAAATCGCCCGACGCCCTTGTTTGACGGCACCAGCTTGCGTATCTGGCTTGTATGACTACGCCCCCGTCCCCCAAAGGCTCTGCCGCTGATTGGCTTGTTGACCGCGCTTTGCGTGGGTTGATCGGAACGGCGCTGCGGTTGCCCTATGCCCGGCGTGTTCCATTTATGGGGGCTGCGTTACGGCGCGCTATTGGCCCGATTGCCGGATATAGACGGCGCGCCGAGGCTAACCTCGCGATGATCTATCCCGATATGCCGGTAGACGTGCGCAGACAGACGGCGGATGGCGTTTGCGACAACTTTGGCCGCACCTTGATTGAGAACTACAGTTGGGCTGAATTTGGTCATCGCCTTGCCGCGACCACACCGACGGGTGACGGTCTGGGTGCAGTGGCACAGGCAAAAGCAGATGGCCGCCCCGTCATCTTTGTCACCGGACATTTCGGAAATCACGAAGCCCCCCGCCACATCCTAACCCGCATGGGATACAATATTGGCGGTTTGTACCGCCCAATGACAAACGCCTATTTCAACGCCCATTACGCGCCCACAATGACGGCATGGGGCGGACCTGTTTTTGAACAGGGCAGACGCGGAACAATGGGATTTGCACGGCATCTGAAATCCGGCGGTATGGGCACGTTGCTGTTTGATGTGGCAAATAAAAAGGGCCTGCCTATCACATTTATGGGAAAGCCTGCCAACACGGCCACGTCAGCTGCGGATCTTGCGATCAAGCTTGATGCGCTGGTCGTGCCGTACTTTGGAACCCGCCGTGCTGATGGATTAACTTTTGATGTGGATGTCCAATCACCGATTGCGCACGCGGCACCTGCACAGATGATGCAGACCATGACTGACAGATTGACCGACAAGGTCACCGACCACCCCGATCAATGGTTTTGGGTTCACCGTCGGTGGAAAAACGCGCCCTAGCGAATTTCAGCGGCTGCCAGGATTGGGCCGTGCTGGTCCGCTTGAATGATCACAACCACCGGATCGGCCCCTGCCGCAGATGCGGTTATCGCCAGTGGATGTGATCCGTCCCACCGGCCGACCGAGTCCCACCTGTACACGATGTTACTGTAACTGATTGTCTTACCAGCATTTTCGCCGCGTTTGATGGCCACTGTTTCTTCAGGCGTGTACCGCACGACTTGCACGATAAGGTTACCAAGCAGCCCCGCATTTGACTGGGCGTTGATGAGGACCGCATCACCGTTTCGCGTCAGGGTGATCGCGATCAAGTCAGCCACGTTACGATGCTGCGCCACACGGTCCATGATTTCCATCGCCTTGGACCCAATGACGTGATCTTTGCCACCAATGACCATCTGCGGTGTATAGACCGTCGTCGCATTGGCCGCGCGGGCATAGGCATGCTGGCGCGCAGTAAAGGCAGGACGGCCAAAATTGTCTTTCCAGCCCAAATAATCCCAATAATCAACGTGTAGCGCAAGCGCGATCACATCAGACCGCCCCGCCAGATCATGCAGCAAAGCGTCAGCAGGCGGACAAGATGAACAGCCCTGAGATGTATACAGTTCAACGACAACTTTGTTGTCTTGCGCCGCAACTGGCGTCACCCCGATTGCGCCCCAAAAGGCGAGTGCTGTCAAAAAGTGCCGCATGTCCATCCCAATTTTTTTCCACCGGTGTTCATGGTCTATTCAGAATTCCCTGAAATGACCAATCAAGGAAATGCGAGGGTTTCGTGTGTGATGTTTCAGTTTTGGCCCCATTCATACACCGTAAGGTGGATTTCGGTGTGCAACGGTATACAAAATACCAACCAGCCCTTGAAAACAACGCCCGTATGGGGCAAAAGCCACTTAATCATCCTGACAAGCGCCTAAAAAGGGAATAGCCAATGACCATTACAGTCGGCCACGATACAGCCAAGACCCGCAGAAAACTTACCGCTGGGTCCCAGTCCGTTTCATATTATTCAATTGCCGCGGCCCAAGATGCTGGCCTTGGTGACTTTTCCAAGCTGCCCGCCGCGTTGAAAGTTGTGTTGGAAAATCTGCTGCGCTTTGAGGATGGCGGCTTTTCCGTGTCCGTCGACGACATTAAGGCGTTTTCCGAATGGGCCGCAAATGGTGGTAAAAACCCCCGCGAGATCGCGTACCGCCCTGCCCGCGTGCTGATGCAAGATTTCACAGGCGTTCCAGCCGTGGTTGACCTTGCCGCGATGCGCGACGGCATTGTGGCCTTGGGTGGCGACGCCCAGCAGATTAACCCGCTCAACCCTGTTGATCTGGTCATCGACCATTCGGTCATGATCGATGAATTCGGCCAGCCACGTGCGTTCCAGATGAACGTTGACCGCGAATACGAGCGTAACATGGAGCGTTACCAGTTCCTGAAATGGGGCCAAGGCGCTTTCAACAACTTCCGCGTTGTGCCACCGGGCACAGGCATCTGCCATCAGGTGAACCTTGAGTATCTGTCTCAGACCGTTTGGACGGATACCGACCAAAACGGCGAAGAAGTCGCCTATCCTGACACGCTTGTCGGCACAGACAGCCACACAACAATGGTGAACGGCCTTGCTGTTCTTGGTTGGGGCGTTGGCGGCATTGAGGCTGAAGCCGCGATGCTGGGCCAACCCGTGTCCATGCTGATCCCTGAAGTTGTCGGCTTTGAGCTGACAGGTCAGATGGTCGAAGGCACCACAGGCACCGATTTGGTTCTGAAAGTCGTCGAAATGCTCCGCGGCCTCGGCGTTGTTGGCAAATTCGTCGAATTCTACGGCGCTGGTTTGGACGTTCTGCCGCTGGCCGACCGTGCGACAATCGCCAACATGGCCCCGGAGTATGGCGCAACATGCGGCTTCTTCCCAATCGACGGCGAGACCCTGCGGTACCTGCGCAACACTGGCCGTGACGAAGACCGGATTGCACTGGTCGAAGCCTACGCAAAGGAAAACGGTTTCTGGCGTGGCGCAGATTACGCACCAGTCTACACCACGACAATGTCGCTCGACATGGGTACGATTGTGCCTGCGATTTCAGGCCCTAAACGTCCACAGGACTACGTGGCACTGACCAACGCAAAGTCCGCGTTTGCAAACGAGATGGAAACCACTTTCAAACGCCCAATGGGCAAGGAAGTGGCCGTCGCTGGCGAAGACTACACGCTGGAATCCGGCAAGGTTGTGATCGCGTCGATCACGTCGTGCACCAACACATCCAACCCATACGTCATGATTGGCGCGGGCCTTGTAGCACGTAAAGCCGCCGCATTGGGCATGGACCGCAAGCCTTGGGTCAAGACATCCCTCGCGCCTGGATCACAGGTTGTGTCGGAATACCTCGAGGCTGCAGGCCTGCAAGAAGACCTTGATAAGATTGGCTTTAACCTTGTTGGTTACGGCTGCACGACCTGCATCGGCAACTCTGGCCCGCTGCAAAAAGAAATCTCTGACGCCATCGCGACAGGTGATCTGGTCGCGACATCTGTCCTGTCCGGTAACCGTAACTTCGAAGGGCGCATTTCGCCCGATGTGCGCGCCAACTATTTGGCTTCACCGCCACTGGTTGTCGCATATGCGCTGGCTGGGACCATGGACATTAACCTTGCCTCTGACCCAATCGGCCAAGACCGCGATGGCAATGACGTCTACCTAAAAGACATCTGGCCCACATCGACCGAAATCAACGCGCTGGTCGAGAAAACAGTCACCCGCGACGCGTTCCTCAAGAAATATGCGGATGTCTTCAAAGGCGACGAAAAGTGGCAAGCCGTCGAGACCACTGACAGTGAAACCTACGACTGGCCAGCGGCGTCAACTTACGTGCAAAACCCGCCCTACTTCCGCGGCATGTCCAAGGACGCAGGCACGATCCAGAACGTCGAAAACGCCAAGGTTCTGGCCGTTCTGGGCGACATGGTCACAACCGACCATATTTCTCCAGCGGGCTCGTTCAAAGACACCACGCCAGCGGGTCAGTATCTTATCGACCGCCAAGTGCCTGCGCGCGAGTTTAACTCCTACGGATCACGTCGGGGCAACCATGAGGTCATGATGCGCGGCACATTCGCCAACATTCGTATCAAGAACGAGATGCTCGACGGCGTCGAAGGCGGCTATACCAAAGGTCCCGATGGCACGCAGTCGTCTATCTTTGACGCGGCCATGGCGCACCAAGAGGCAGGCACACCTCTGGTCGTCTTCGCAGGTGAACAATATGGTGCAGGGTCATCGCGTGACTGGGCCGCAAAAGGCACCGCCCTGCTCGGCGTCAAAGCTGTGATCGCAGAAAACTTTGAACGTATTCACCGGTCCAACCTTGTTGGGATGGGCGTGGTTCCGTTCGAATTCACAGGTGGCGACAACCGAACGTCTTTGGGCCTGACAGGTGACGAAACGGTTACGATCCTCGGCCTAGATGCGGTCAAACCACTGCAAAACATGACCGCCTCGATCACATTTGCAAACGGTGAGACAAAAGATATCACAGTCAAATGCCGGATCGATACTGCAGTCGAGATTGAATACGTCGAAAACGGCGGTGTGCTGCACTACGTGCTGCGCAACCTCGCAAAAGCGTCCTAAAACAACAAAGGGCCCGCAGACCATCTGCGGGCCCTTTGTCTTTGTAGTTCAGGTTATCCCTGCCCAAGGCATCAACAGCGCGTAAAAAACAACCGCCTGTTGCGGACTGAAACAGCGCGGTTCACGTTACAAAATAATGAAATCTGCGGCGTAAGCCGCTGTCATTGACCTTCAGCAGCGCGCAACGCTGGCAAAAACCGCTGTTCATAGTCGGACCCGATCAAAGGCCCAGCAAAGCGGAACAAAACGGTCCCGTCACCCGCAACGATGAATGTCTCCGGCGGGGCAGTCACCCCCCAGTCAATCGCCGTGCGTCCCCGTGGGTCAAACCCCGTCGCAAAAAACGGATTTCCATCCTCTGCCAGATACTCAGCGGCGTTATCAGCCTCATCGCGGAAATTCAGGCCTGCAACGCGGTATCCTTGAGCCTTCAGATCTAGCAATGTCGGATGCTCGGCACGGCACGGCGGACACCAACTGGCCCAGAAATTCAGGATCGTGATTTTGCCGTCACGTAGATCGACACCCGTAAGCAGCACTGTACCGGGTACCGGCTCTGGTGCGACTTCGGGCGCTTGCTGTCCGACAAATGTGGACGGCAATTCATCGACATTATCGCGCATCATGCCTGCCAAAAATAGGCCTGCAAGAGCCGCAAACAGGACAGGCGGCGCAAGCATCATCGGCGACAACCTAGCCATTTTTGCGATCCTCGGCGGCTTCAAGGTCACGACGTATCCGTCGTGACTGCTGCCAACTCACCACAACCAGCGTCACCAAAATCGCGATGCTCACACCGTAAGCCAAAAGCACCTCGACGGCGTATTTTCCAAGATCAGGCATCATTGTCCTTCTCTGCGGATCAAAGCACGCAGGCGGCGTATGCGGATTTCCGTGCGGGTCCGCATTAAAACAAGTGCGAAAAACAGCAACACGAACCCTGCGATCGCAAACAGTAACGGCTGATAAAACACGTCAGCCACGTTTTCTTCTTTGTCCAACGACAGCGACGCCCCTTGGTGCAGCCCTTGGTTCCAAAAATTGACAGCGTAGCGCGACAGCAGCGCAAACACAGATCCAACCATGCACAAAACAGACGTCAAATCCGCCGCAGTATCGGGATCATCAATCGCCGCCCAAAGCGCCATGTAGCCAAGATAGAATAGAAACAAGATCAGGAATGACGTCAGGCGCGGATCCCACGCCCAATATGTCCCCCACATCGGTTGACCCCAGATAGCGCCGGTAGCAAGCGCAATCAGCGTCATTGCTACCCCCACAGGTGCCGCTGCCTTGGCTGCAAGCGCTGATACGTGATGCCTGCGCACCAACCAGATAAGCGAAGTGACCAACATCATAATCCACGCATTGATCGCCATAAGCGCCGCGGGGACATGTAAGTAAATTATCTTGACCGTCGACCCTTGCCGCAATTCATCGGGCGTAAAGAAAAAGCCCCAGATAAGGCCCACACTTAGGCAGACGGCAGCGCCGCCAAACGCCCACGGTAAAACAGGGCCAGTCCAGCCCATAAACCGTTTCGGATTTGCATATCCCCACATCGACATGATTGTCACATAGCCCTCTGTGCTGTGCTGTTCAACGCAAGTTCATGCGCAAAACTGCCGCAGTTGCAAATGGTAGGAGCGCAACTGCCCCTGCCGTGATCCCACCTAGCATCAAAAGCGGAGTTGCGGGATCTAATCCGTCTACGCCACGCCTTACCGCCTCAGCCCCGAATATCAACGTCGGCACATAAAGTGGCAACACGATAAGCGACAAAAGTAACCCACCGCGTCTGACACCAACAGTCAAAGCCGCCCCAAAGGTGCCAATAACCGATAAGGCCGGTGTGCCCAACAGTAACGTCACAATGACAAGCACAAATGCGCTCGGGTCAAGATGCAACAAAACGCCCAGAACCGGTGCGGCGATGGCCAATGGCACTCCCGTCGTAAGCCAATGCGCTGCAGCCTTAACCACTGCGACCGCCTCAAGCGGAATTGGCGCGGTTGCAAGCAAGGTGAGCGTGCCGTCTTCATGATCAAGCGCAAAGATACGGTCAAGCGACAGCAAGGCCGCCAGCAGCGCCGCAACCCACAATATCCCGGGTGCGATCCGCGACAAAATCGCGGTTTCCGGCCCGACTCCAAATGGCACTAGCACGACAACGATCAAAAAGAACACGAGCCCAAGCCCGAATCCGCCCCCAGCGCGCGTGGCCAACATCAAATCACGGCGCAAAAGCGCGATCATAAAAATGCCTCGTCGCCATTGTCTGGTTGATGATCTGTTGCGGCGAATGGCTCCAGCTCTAGCGTTGTCGCTGCCAGATCAAGATCGATGTGGGTCGCAATGACCGCAATACCGCCCTGTGCCAAATGCTGATCGCGCAGATAATCGGCGAAAAGCCGCACAGAGAAACCATCAAGCGATACGGTTGGTTCGTCCAAAAACAACACCTTGCGCTTGATCACACCCAGACGGGCCAACCCCAGTCGCCGCTTTTGCCCCGCTGACAACGTGCCTGCGATTCGAGTCCGCAAGTCGCGAATATCGAATTGATCCCAGATCGCATCAGACACCGAATTGCCGTAGATATCCGCCCAGAACTGTAAGTTTTCTTCAACGGTCAGTGCAGATTTCACCGCGTCGGCATGACTGGCATAAGCGCCCTCATCTGCAGGGTAATCAAAGCGGCCAGCAACGGCGTCTTGTAGTCCAGCCAACGTGCGCAACAACGTCGTTTTCCCGACGCCATTAGGACCTCGCAAAATAAGAGCCGCGCCTGAAGGCACATCAAACGTCAGTCCTGTCAGCACAGTCGCGCCACCGCGCGCCACAGCCAGATTTTGGACCGACAGCACCGCCTACACCGGCAACAGGGCTGCCGCGACGCGACGCCCTTCAGACAACAAAACATTGTAGGTCCGGCAGGCTGCAGGTGACGCCATGGGCTCGATTCCAATACCTGCTTCGTCAAAAATGCTGCGGAAATCAGCGGGTAAATGGGCCACATCAGCCCCCGTTCCCACAAAGATGACATCCACAATTTCAGCTAAATCAAGCAATGCCTGCGTGTCGTCGAACCCGCCCCAAGGCTTAACGCCTTGCGGGGTAACGACGATTATACCCTTGTGAACAGTACCGCCCACACGAAAGAACCCCGGCCCATAGCCGTCAATTGGCAAGCTGTTATCAAAGCGAATTTCGTTCAGGCGCATATCAGTTTCACCCTAAGCGTCGACGTTGGAAAATTGGGTGCCCGCTGTGTTGTCAGGCTTGGACCAATCACGCTTTACGCCCAGAACCAACAGCACAGTTGAGGCCACAAAGATCGACGAATAAGTCCCGATCAATACGCCCCACATCATCGCAAATACGAACCCACGGATCACGTCGCCACCCAAGATGAACAACGCAAGCAGTGCCAACATCGTCGTTAGGGATGTCATCAACGTCCGCGAGAGCGTTTCATTGATAGATGTGTTCAACACGTCTTTTAGCGGCAATTTCTTATACTTGCGCAGGTTTTCCCGTACGCGGTCAAACACGATGACCGTATCGTTGATCGAATAGCCTACGATGGTCAAAAGTGCCGCGATAATCGCGAGGTCAAACTTAATCTGCAGTTCCGAGAATATCCCGATTGTCAGGGCAACATCATGGGCCAACGCCAAAACAGCGCCAACCGCAAACTGCCATTCGAACCGCATCCAGATATACAGCAAGATCGCCACAACAGCCAAGGCAACCGCGATAAATGCCGTCTTAATCAGCTCGCCAGATACCTTTGGCCCAACCGATTCGACCGATGGGAATGTGATGTTTGGTGTCACACCGCGCAATGCATCTTGGACAGCTGTGATGGTTTCATTTGTCACGCTTTCTTCACCCGCTTGGGCTTGGATACGGACCATGGCCACGTTTTGGTCATCGGCAAAGTTGGGGTCGAACACTTCGGTGATGGACACATCGCCAAGCTCTAACGGCACGAGTGCTGCGCGGTATGCCGCCACATCCACAACCACTTCGGACTGTGTTCGGATGCTTGTGCCGCCTTGGAAATCGATACCGTAGTTGAGCCCTTGGATCAAAAACGACCCAAGAGCGACGACCATCATGACCAACGAGATACCGAGCCAGATGCGCGCCTTGGAAAAGAAGTCGATAGATGTGTTTTCGCGAACCAGTTTCAGACGCATATCAAACCTCGATTGTTTTGGGGCGCTTGCGCGCGAACCACATCACGATCAAGGCGCGTGTGACGAAAATGGCCGTAAAGACCGATGTGATGATCCCAAGGCCCAGCGTAATAGCAAACCCGCGCACCGGTCCCGACCCCATCACAAAGAGGATCGTCGCCGTCATGAACGTGGTAATGTTTGCATCGATGATCGACGACAGCGCCTTTTCATAGCCCAGTTCAATCGCGCGTGCGGGCCCTTTGGCGGTGCGTAATTCTTCTCGAATACGCTCGAACACGATTACGTTGGCATCTACGGCCATACCAATTGTCAAAACGATCCCCGCAATACCGGGCAACGTTAGTGTGGCCCCGATCATGGACAGCAGTCCAAAAAGCAGGCCCACGTTGACAAGCAACGCGATGTTCGCAAATACGCCAAACAGGCCGTATGACAGCGCCATATATAGCAGAACAAGAAAACCGGCGACCAAGCAGGCGATCTTACCAGCGTCGATGCTGTCTTGGCCCAACTCTGGTCCGATTGTGCGTTCCTCAAGGAACGTCAGCTCTGCTGGCAATGACCCCGCGCGTAGCAAAATTGCGAGTTTAGTTGTTTCCTCGACGGTAAATTGCCCCGTAATGATACCCGAGCCACCAAGGATCGGTTCGTTGATCCTAGGTGCGCTTATTATTTCATCATCAAGCACGATCGCAAAAAGCGCGCCGCTATTTTCCGATGTATATACGCCAAATTTTCGGCCACCCGTTGGATTGAATCGAAAGCTAACCGCAGGCCGCCCGTTTTGGTCAAACGCAGGCTGCGAATCGACCAAGTTTTCACCGGTCACAACGGGGCTACGTTCAACAATGTAGTATGTGCCCGGCTCGTCGACGGATGGAACCAACTGATTGCCCGCTCCGGGGGATGCGTCAGGGTCGTTTGTGCGGCTCACAACTGGCTGAAATGTCAAAAGCGCTGTTTTACCGATCAGGTCTTTGACCTCTTGGGCGGACCCAACACCGGGGACCTGTACCAAAATACGCTCAGTGCCTTGGCGTTGAATAGTCGGCTCGCGTGTCCCTGCCTCGTCAATCCGGCGGCGGATAATTTCCAGCGATTGCGCCATCGTGCGGTCATCAACAGCCTGCTTTTCAGCAGCAGACAGCGATATGGTCAGGATTGCGCCGTCGCGTGATATTTCGATGTTGTTCTGACCTGCTCCCGCAAGCGACGCGACAGGTTGCGCCAATCCGCGCACCAATGACACAGCCTGATCGCCAGCGTCGACGTTTGATATCCGCACGCGCAACGTGTCTTCGGGGCCGTCTTCGCGGGTGACAAAGCCAATTGTGTTGCGTTCGGCCGCCAGCACATCACGCACTTGCGGCCAAAGGCCATTCATCACTGTGGCGTAGACGTCTGCAACCTGCACTTCGGCAAGCAAATGCGCACCGCCGCGCAGATCAAGACCAAGGTTCACAAGGCCAGACGGCAGAAACGACGGCCAACTGGTGTCATCTACACCCGCCGCAATCGCATCATTATGCGCCTCGACCTTATTGTAGAACCCGTTTGGCATCGCCAAAAGCAAGCCAACAGCAACAGTGAGCCAGATCAGCGCCTGCTTGATCGGTGAGATATTCAGCATCAGTCACACGCCCCCAAGGCGAAAGTGTTTATGTTTTCGCAGGTTCGGTCTTGTTCACAACGGTCGCGATTGTGGACCGGATCACACGCACGGTCACACCGGATGCAATTTCAACATCGACTTCTGCAGCATCGTCTTTGACCTTAACGACTTTGCCCATGATCCCGCCTTGGGTGATCACCTGGTCGCCACGGCGCAAGGCTGCAACCATCGCTTGATGTTCTTTCAGCTTTTTCTGCTGTGGACGGATCAAAAGGAAATACATGATCCCGAAGATGAGGATCAGTGGAATAAGTGATTCAATACCCTGCATGGTGGTCCCTTGTCGTTTGTTAGCTGGCCCGTCCATTGTGGGGGCCAAAGTCGCGGCACATTAGGCCCGCCCCCCGTCAATGGCAACCAGATTGGACGCATTTCAGAGGTTCACAGCCGTGCGAGTTTGCGGCATATGAGGACACACCTAGAAATTGCCAACCTAAGGACCAGACATATGCATGATATTCGCATGATCCGCGACAACCCCGCCGCTTTTGATGCGGCGCTGTCGCGTCGTGGAATGAACGGTGTATCGTCCCAAGTATTGGCTTTGGACGAGGCTCGCCGCACCAAGATTTTGGCCGCTGAGACAGCCCAAGCCGATGCCAACAAGGCCGCCAAAGAAGTCGGCGCAGCCAAAGGTCGCGGTGACGAGGATGAATTCCAACGCCTGCGTGCATTGGTCGCGACCAAAAAGGCCGAGATCGCCGCGCTGACCGAAGAGGCCAAAGAGGCTGACGTCACGCTGAACACCTTGATGCTGACCCTGCCCAACCTGCCTTATGCCGACATCCCCGATGGCAAAGACGAAACCGACAATGTCGAGATGAAAAAGCACGGCATCCTGCCAAGCTTTGCCTTTACGCCAGCCGAGCATTTTGAAATTGCAGGCGTGGTCCCCGGTATGGACTTTGAAACTGCTGCCAAACTATCGGGGAGCCGCTTTGTCCTGATGTCCGGCGCCGTGGCCCGCGTGCACCGCGCCCTTGGTCAGTTCATGATCGACACCCATGTCGAAGACAACGATCTGGTGGAAGCCAATACGCCCGTGCTGGTCCGCGAAGAAATGCTGTACGGCACAGGCCAGTTGCCGAAATTCGGCGAAGACAGCTATCAGACGACAGACGGCTGGTGGCTTATTCCGACAGCCGAGGTCACGCTGACCAATATTGTAAACGGCCTGACGCTTGATGCGGATGTCTTGCCGCGCCGTTTTGTGGCACACACACTGTGTTTCCGCTCCGAGGCAGGTTCGGCCGGGCGTGACACATCTGGCATGTTGCGTCAGCACCAGTTCGAAAAGGTCGAGATGGTCACCGTGTGCCACCCAGACAATTCAGACGCCGAACATCTGCGCATGACGGCCTGCGCCGAAGGCATCCTGGAGCGCCTCAACCTGCCCTACCGCACGGTTGTGCTGTGTACGGGTGACATGGGCGCTGGTGCGCGCCGGACCCACGACATCGAAGTCTGGTTACCCGGCCAAAATGCGTACCGCGAAATATCAAGCATCTCGACCTGTGGCGACTACCAAGCCCGCCGGATGAACGCGCGGTTTAAGCCAACCGAGGGCGGCAAGCCGGAATTCGTGCATACGCTCAATGGATCCGGCCTGGCGGTCGGGCGTTGCCTGATTGCGGTGCTTGAGAACGGTCAACAAGAAGATGGCTCTGTTGTGTTACCCGAGGCATTGCACCCTTATCTGCGCGGCAAAACCACAATTAACGCCGACGGCACGCTCGTTTAAAAATCGCGTGATCTGGGCCGCATCTGCGTGTCCAGATCATGTGTCGCCCCACGGTCGCGGGCGATCATCATAGCGCGGGTGTCGCCCCATTCTTTATCCGACAATTTGTACAGCGCGTGATAAACGGCATCCAAGCTTTTCGGGCGGTAATCTTGTTCGCGGAACCGGTCCAACGCCGCAAGCGACAATTCGTCCACAGTTGCAGGCCCCGCCCGATCAAAAGTAATGGCGCCAAGCAGCAATGCAGACACTCCAACCGGCCCAAATTTGTTCACCGTTGGCTCTGACGTATCCAACCGCCATGCTTGGCGGTCAAAGTCGGCCCAATTGAACGCAAGCCCTGCGTCTTGCGCGCCCATCGCAACCCAGTGCATCGCAATTGATGACAACCCAATCCGGCTTCCACCCCCGCCAATGGACCCGTGATCACCGGGAAACCATTGTTGGGTGTAGGCAGGTGCAGGCTGCGGGCCGCTGTCAGGGGTGTAAACTGCGTTCAACCCATCCAAATTGGACCACAAATGCGGTGGGAATGTTTTGCGCCGCTCGTCCAGCCCAACGGCGTGGCGCGCAGACAGAACGGACGATGACAGCTTGGTGTCGTGGAATTGGTACTTTGCATTGAAATTGCTGGCAAATGGCAAAAACCACGGCAACCCAAGCGCGCCAACGGTATCCCACACACCAACATACGGCAGCGTCAACAGGATCGCATCCGTATCACCGACCGCGCGGCGCGAGTTATACTCGGCACGACTTGTCGCGGTATCGGGCGCAAAGTCAGCGCGGAACACATAAGACTGCGGATGTTCAGGATGCGTTTCAGGAGCCCGGCTGACATAGCGTGCGACTGCCTCCGGGATGCGTGCCAGATGGCTGCGGGGGCAAATGCCGCACGAGCGGATCATGCCCGCCAAGGACCGTGCCGCAAACGCACCGCGCGAAAACCCAAAGATATAGACCTCGTCGCCTTGTTCATATGCGTATACGAGGTTGCGATATGTCTCTTCGATAATGTCCAACAACCCCCACCCCAGCGTGCCACCAAATATCCGGTCTAGTTGGCGGCCAAAGGCGGTGTTCCCACGGCCCGACCCCACACCCGGGGAATAGATCACCATCTGTGGTATGTCGGTCGCGCGATCATAGTGCTGCACACAGCGCGACAAGCGCACGACGTTTGTCGGATGCTCGGCGTCGGGACGGTTCCATGTTCCATCGATGAAAATGGCAATACGCTTCATTCCGTAGTCTCCAACAGCTATACTGAAACACTGAGAGGCCATTGCCCGAGGGTCAAGTCAGCTTTTCCAGACCTTTTGTGAACCAAACCCGATGCTGGAGCGTTAAAAGATTATGAAACAGATTTATGCATTGATCACGCTGCTCTTCACCGCGACTTTTGTCGTCTCCCCCGCTTTGACGGACCCGTTTATGGGGTTCACGGACAGCCAGTTGCCATTTCCACAAATTGATCCACCGATCCAACCAGCTGGCTATGCGTTTGCGATCTGGGGGCTCATCTATGGCTGGCTTATCGTCAGCGCAGTCTTTGGGATCGTGAAGCGCGGCGACAGCCCGTCTTGGGACCACGCAAGGGCACCACTGATCGCGAGCTTGGCAATCGGGACACCTTGGCTGTGGATCGCGAACCAAAGTGCGATCTGGGCCACGATCAGCATCGTCGCAATGGCGGTATTTGCAATCTGGGCATTGCTGCGGGCGCCCCTGTTTGACCGTTGGTGGCTCCAGGCCCCTGTGGGGATTTACGCGGGCTGGCTGACGGCTGCATCATTCGTATCGCTTGGCAGCACGGCCGCTGGATACGGGATTGTCTTTGGAAGTCTTGGGTGGGCGTTTGTTGGGATTATTTCGGCGCTCGCCGTGACGCTGACAGTCTTGTCGCGCAAACCGCAAGCACCAGAGTACGGCTTCGTCGTCATCTGGGCGCTTGTTGGGATTATCGCCGCCAACACGACCGCAGTGATAAGCGTCTCAGCACTGGCCGCTGTCGGGATCGTCATCGTCGCAGGCGCCACCGTAAAATGGTGGCGCCCCGCAACAGTTTCTTAGTCGCCACTTGGCTTTTTGATGTGCTTGGACAGACGGCCAGTCTGCTTCTTTTTCTTGTTCTTAAACGGGTTCTTGTCGCCCTGATCGCGCAGCGTCAGACGGATCGGCGTCCCTGGCATGTCAAAATCTTCGCGCAGACCGTTGACCAGATACCGTGAATAACTGGCGGGCACGAGTTCCGGGAATGACGACATCACAACAAAGCCAGGGGGGCGCGTTTTGACCTGCGTGGCATAGCGCATTTTAATGCGGCGACCACCGGGTGCGGGCGGCGGATGCTGTTCCAGCATGCCCGTCAGCCAGCGGTTCAGTTGCGCAGTCGTGATGCGGCGGTTCCACACTTCATGGGCGCGCATAATCGCCTCTTGCAAGCGGTCCAAACCCTTGCCTGTCTTGGCAGACACGGTGACCAATGGCGCACCTTTAAGCTGCGGCAACAGGCGCGCGAATTCTTCTTTCAGCTCTTTCAGCTTGTCTTGCTTTTCGGTCTCGACGTCCCACTTGTTGACGGCAATCACAACAGCACGACCTTCGCGTTCGGCCAGATCGGCAAGACGCAAATCTTGTTGCTCAAACGGAATTTCCACATCAAGCAAGATAACGACAACTTCGGCGAACTTTACCGCGCGCAAGCCATCTGACACAGACAGTTTTTCAAGCTTTTCTTGGACCTTGGCCTTGCGGCGCATACCGGCGGTATCAAAAATACGCATTGGCACAGGCACACCGTCCGTGCCCGCCCAATCCTTGCGGACGGAAATCGCATCACGGGTGATGCCCGCCTCTGGGCCAGTCAGCAGACGTTCTTCACCAATAATTTTGTTGATCAAGGTGGATTTGCCCGCGTTTGGACGACCACACACCGCAATTTGCAGCGGCTTTTCAGCTGTGGGAACGCGCGGCGCGTCTTCGTCGTCTTCGCCTACATCAACATCAATATCAGGCGAATCTTCCTTGGCGCGTTCGTCAAATGCATCAGACAGCGGCATCAAGAAATCATATAGCTCATCCATGCCTTCGCCGTGTTCGGCGGACAGACGGATCGGTTCACCAAGACCAAGCGAGAACGCCTCTAGGTAGCCGGCTTCGCCAGCGCGTCCTTCGGACTTGTTGGCAGCAAGGATCACATTGGCGTTTTTCTTGCGTAGGATGTCCGCAAAAACGATATCGGTCGGAGTCACGCCGACACGCGCATCGATCATAAACAGGCAGACATCCGCCATTTCAACGGCACGTTCTGTCAGGCGGCGCATACGGCCCTGAAGGCTCTCGTCGGTCGCGTCCTCAAGCCCTGCGCTGTCAATGACGGTGAATCGCAGGTCAACCAGACGCGCCGCACCTTCGCGCAAATCACGCGTTACACCGGGCTGATCATCGACCAACGCAAGCTTTTTACCAACCAAACGGTTGAAAAGCGTGGATTTCCCAACATTGGGGCGGCCCACAACGGCAAGGGTAAAGGACATCGGTTCAGGCTCCTGACGGGTTCAAGTCGCCTCGCTACACCAATAAGATGCTAACGGAAAGCCACCAGTTGACCTGTCTTCGTGATGACGTAAAGAACACCACCCGCAACGACGGGGCTGGCAGCAGCACCACCGGCCACCGCAACGGTCCCGATCAGCGCACCAGAGACCGGATCAAACTGTCGGATGGTCCCATCTGTTGATGCCACAATCAAACGTCCACCGGCCAATATCGGGCCATAATGGGCCGCGATGGCAGGCTGTCTGCGTGTGCTTTTAACTTCAGCAGCTGGCAGCGTGATGCGCCACACCTGATCACCGGTCGCCGCATCAAGGCGCACAAGTTCGTTCAAATCATTGACGAAGAATACGGCGTTGCCTGCGGGCCAAACAGGGCCAAGCGCACCCTCGTTCGCTGTCCAGACCCGGTCGCCGGTAAATGTATCAAGAGCGGCCAATTGCCCGCCAAAGTTACCAACGTAAACGCGGTCACCTGCAATCACGGGATCGCCTGCGATGTCAGACACCAGTGTCGCCGCCTTGCCGATCCGTTCGCCAGACACAACGCTTTGCCAGAGACGCGTCCCACCTTGAGGGAAGGTCGCAACGACCTCGCCGGACGGAAATGGGAACACGGCGATGTCGTCATTAATCGCAGCCCCTGCCCCGCCACCAAAGTTGGCGACCGACGGTGTCCCCGACAGTTGCCATTGAATCCGGCCAGTGGCCACGTCCAGCGCCCAAGCGGTGCTGTTACGGGCCACGACATAAACCAGATCATCGCGCACGGTTGGCGCAGACGTACCGGGTGCATCCAAATCTTGGGTCCACAGCTCAGCACCGGATGCGGCATCAAGGGCCGTCAGTTCACCAAATCCTGTTGCGACAAACACAGTGCCACCAGCAACAGACAGGCCACCACCAGACGCGTCAGATGCATTGTCGGTACGGGGCGTCACATCTGCGGCCCAGATTGGCGCACCAGAAGTAGACGTCGCTGTCACGCCGGCGCGGGCATCAAGCGTGTAAACCACGCCGCCCGCCACGATTGGCTCCGCTGTGATGCGGGCGCGGCGGCTGTCGCCCTCGCCAATGTTGACGGCAAAAATTTGGCTCAGCGATGCACCAAGCGCAGGGTGGCTGATCCGATGATCAGTCCCTCCGTTGCGGTGGGTCCAGTCGGCGTTCACGCGAGCAGCTGCAAAATTGACGGCAGCAGCTTGGTTCACAAATGCCACATCCTGACGGATCGCGACACGTTCGCCGGGCAAAATTACATCCATTTCGCCGCAACCGACCAAAAGGGCAGCCAACAGGCCAGCGGTATATATCGTCTTGGCTGTCACGGAATTTCGTCCCTTTGCAGTCTTATTCGGCAAGCGCTGGCGCAGTGATGTCACCACCCAAGGCCACAATCAGCGTTTGAGCGCGTTCACGCAAGCCCCGTGTCACTCCGGCATCCTCGGATATCAGGCGCATCGTCGCGATGGCAGCATCGGTATCACCCGCTTCGACCTGCATCAGACCGATCTGTTCACGTGCCAGTAGCGCAAACGACGCCCCCGGTTGGGCAAGCGTTTCAAGTGAGCTCAAACGAGCCGCTGTATCTTCCGATGGCAACATCGCAGCCTTCAACGCAGCAAGGTCACGGTAAATTTCTGGGACATCGGCATTTATGGCCAAACCGCCAAGGGTTTGCGCCGCAGCCTCAATTTGCCCGGCTTCTTGCTGCGTTGCAGCCGTCAGCAAAGCAGCGACAGCGGCAGATGGCCCCGCAGCATCAATGGCTACCAGCGCAGTGGCACGGTCTTCGGGCGCATCAGCGGAAAGCGCATCCAGCATCTGATCACCTACGGCTTGGGCCGCCGATTGCGTCTGTGCCTTGTTATACTCGTTATACGCAGCACCGCCAACAACACCGACAACAACCAAAACAGCAATCCAGCCATACCGGCGCAAATAGCCGTACAGCGCATCGCGTCGGACTTCGTCGGTGACTTCGTTGATAAAGCTGTCGGTATCGCTCATGGCTTGCCCCTTTTGGCGTGGATCAAGTTGATCCGTTGATGGTTCATATCGCCAATTGCGGTTGCTTGCCAAGACCCCAAGCGGGGGCCGTGACGGCTGCGCGCGCTAAACGGAAATGGTTTCGTCCTCGGTTTGACGGTTCCACAAGTGTGCATAACGGCCATCTGCTGCCAAAAGCGCATCATGTGTGCCGCGTTCAACAATAACGCCCTCTTCGAGCACAACAATCTGATCTGCCTCTGAGATGGTCGACAGACGGTGCGCAATTGTGATGACGGTGCGGCCCTTAGCCATCGCCTTAAGTTCGGCCTGAATTTCCATTTCGGTTTCAGTATCCAATGCGGATGTAGCCTCGTCCAACAACAGAATTGGTGGATTTTTTAGCAAGGTCCGCGCAATACCGACCCGCTGCTTTTCGCCACCAGATAACTTGAGGCCACGCTCACCCACTGTCGTCTCATAACCATCCGGTAAGCTGACAATGAAATCATGGATTTTAGCTGCCTTAGCAGCTGCGAAAATCTCTTCCTCGGATGCGGTCGGTCGCCCATAGGCGATGTTATAGTGTACTGTGTCGTTAAACAGCACGGTATCCTGCGGCACGACACCGATGTGTTCGTGAAGGCTTGTCTGCGTCACATCCCGCACGTCTTGGCCGTCGATGCGCAGGGCACCCGCATTGACATCGTAGAAGCGGAACAGCAGCCGTCCGATGGTCGATTTACCCGATCCCGATGATCCAACAATAGCAACCGTCTGACCGGGCTTTGCGGTGATGCTGACACCCTTCAGAATGGCACGTTTTGGATCATAACCAAAATGGACATCGTCCAGAACAACCTCGCCCGCTTGCACATTTAGAACTTTTGCGTCCTTTTTATCTACAACTTCAGCAGGCTGATCTAATAAATCGAACATTCCCCCCATATCGATCAGCGCCTGACGAATTTCGCGGTAGACTGTTCCAAGAAAGTTCAACGGCATCGTAATTTGGATCATATAAGCGTTCACCAGAACAAAATCACCGACGCTCAGGGTGCCATTTTGCACACCCATCGCCGCCATAACCATGACGCCCACAAGGCCGGCTGTGATCAAAAGCGCTTGGCCAAAATTCAAAAACGCGAGGCTATAATTGGTCTTGATCGCGGCGACCTGATATTGGCGCATCGCGTCGTCGTAGCGGTCAGCTTCCCATTTTTCGGCACTAAAATACTTGACGGTCTCAAAGTTCAACAGACTATCGATCGCCTTTTGGTTGGCGTCGGTATCTTGATCGTTCATCTGTTTGCGAATTTTGACGCGCCATTCGGTCACCGCGAACGTGAACCAAACATACAGACCAATGGTGACCACAACGATCACCAGATACCAAACATCAAACGTCACAAACAAAACGCCTGCGATCATCAGCAATTGCAGGATCAGCGGACCAACCGAGAACAGCAAGAAACGCAGCAAAAATTCAACACCCTTTACGCCACGTTCAATCACACGAGACAGGCCGCCGGTTTTTCGGGTGATGTGATAGCGCATCGAAAGGCGATGAATATGCGTGAATGTTTCCAGTGCAAGTGACCGCAGCGCGCCCTGCCCGACCCGCGTGAAAATCACGTCGCGCAACTGTTGCAGGCCAACAGACATCAGGCGTGCAAATCCGTAGGCCAGCGTCAAACCAACCGCACCAAGACCCAAATAGGTGGCGGCGGTCGGCTCGTCCGGGGCCAATGCATCAACGGCTTGGCTAAAGAATTGCGGCGTCAAAACTGCAATAATCTGTGACAGGAACAAAGCGGCCATTGACGCCACAACACGCACTTTGACAGACGTATTTCCTTCAGGCCAAAGATACGGAACCACACGGCGGATGACGTTCCACCCCTGGATGCGCGCATCGGACATATTGGCATCGGTTTTGGTCAAACTGCGCATCAAATTCTCCGGTTTATCAGCCCCGCAAACTAAGGACGTCAGATGGGGATTACCAGAGCTTGTTGGCTATTGATTAACCTCGGGGATGCGAAATACTTGGCCGGGATAAATCAGGTCAGGGTCACGAATGCGGTCGCGGTTCGCCTCGAACACTTCGACATACATCACACCACTGCCAAATCGGTCTCGCGCGATAGCCCAAAGCGTTGTTCCAGGCTGCACCGTTGTCATCGCCACCTGAAATTCCGGTTTGGCCACGTCAATCGCAAGCGCCTGCGCGACAACCTCCGGCTCTTCGCGTTTAAACGGGGTCTCGATACGCGACACGACCTCTCCGGCTGTATCAACTTCGTCGATCCGCAGGGTGTAGATGCCTGTATCGACGTCAGGCAAATCTGTCCGCCACGTCCCACCAGCCACAATCCGCGATGTTGTGACCGGTTGATTGTCTAAGTAGACTTTCACAAACCCCGTCCCCGCTGCGCGGCCTGCGATCAAGACTTCTCCGCTCGGGTCATAGGTGATGCTATCAAGCGCCACATTTGCGAAAACATCGGGGGCAACATCGCTCAAGGCTGGTTGCACGACCTCGACGCCTTCGGCTGTAACGATCAATATCGCCGGGGCGGGCACGGGTACCGCGACGGGCTGTGGCACCGGAATATCGATGACGGTAGACTGATCTTGAACTGAGGGGGCCGCCTCAGCAGCGACCACGACGACAGGCGCTTTGATTGGCGCAATCAGATAGGTCTCTGCTGATGCGACTGCGGCAACATCAGGATCAGCCAACAGCGATATTGCTTGGCTATCATCCGAAAACGGCAATTGCGGGAACGCGACAAAACTGCCGCTTGCGTCCGTTGTTACGCGTTCAATCAGGGATCCACCAAGGAGAATATCAACCACTTGGTTTGGCGCCGCGCGGCCTGCAAATACGGTGCTGCCGTCGCCTTCAACACGAAACGTGTCCAACTTCGGAGCTATCTCAACTGGGGTTATTTCAGTTGGGGCTTCAACGGCTAAGTCAGTGGGCACAATCTGCACGGTATCGACAGCTGCAGGGACCGGAACTTTGGCAGGGCGCAACATCGGCGCCACGACGATGACCGCAATGACCACCGCGCCCGCAGCAACAGCGCCCAAGCCTATTTGCATCGCATTCGATACTGCCATGTGATCATCCTACCCCAGCCCCGCCAATCGCGGGTTGAGAGACCATAACAACACCGCTATGACCGGTCAAAGGGATCAATCCATCGAGGCCACCACTATGACAAATTTGCCAAAATCCGTCTGCGTTTACTGCGGCTCTCGCGATGGGGGGCGGGCATCTTATGGACAGGCGGCCGATGACACCGGTGCAATGCTGGCGCGCCGTGGTTGGCGGCTTGTCTACGGCGCGGGTGATGTGGGTCTTATGGGGCGCGTTGCCAATGCGGCTCAGACAGCGGGCGGCAAGACTTTTGGGGTGATCCCGACCCATCTTTTGGACTGGGAGGTCGGCAAGCGAGATCTGGACACGTTCATCATCACGGAAACCATGCACGAGCGTAAAAAGGTCATGATCATGAACGCGAATGCGGTGGTCGTCCTGCCCGGTGGGGCCGGATCATTGGACGAGCTTTTTGAGGCTCTGACGTGGCGCCAGCTTGGCCTGCACAGCAAGCCGATATTTGTGCTAAATACCGATGACTTCTGGACACCGCTGATTGGACTGATCGACCACCTCATCGCAGAAGGCTTCGCCGAGCCGTCATTGCTTGGGTTCATTCAGGTTATGGATGATGTGACCGCGCTCGAAGCAGGCTTGGCAACCGCCCTGTCCTGACGCAACACCGACACCGAATAAACGATCAACGCACCCCAAATGATGGGGAATGCGATTGCGTGCCAGCGTGTGACCGCCTCGCCCATGATCAATGCCGCACAACCAAATTGCAGCGTGGGGTTCAGGTATTGCACCAATCCGACCGTCGCCATGCGCACACGGCGCGCGGCAAAGCTGAACAAAATCAACGGGCTGGCTGTAAGAGGGCCTGACAGCGCAAGGATCGCGTGGGTCGTCAGATCATTGCCCCCCCCCGCGCCAGTGCCGCGAAAAACGATCCAAAGCACGGCAAATGGTGCAATCAAAATCACCTCTGCTGTAACTGACACAACAGGGCCCAGATCCAACTGTTTTTTGATCATGCCATACATGCCAAACGTACCTGCAAGGACCAATGCGATCCATGGGGCAACGCCCAGACCGATGGTCAAAACAGCGACACCGACCGCCGCCATACCGACGGCGATCCACTGTGCGCGGCGCAGGACCTCACCAAATACACCCATACCGATAACCACGGCGACCAATGGGAAAATGTAATATCCCAGCGATGCTTCAATCCCTTGGCCCGTTGAAATTGCGTAGATAAAGCCAAACCAGTTGATCGCGATTAACACCGATGCGGCGAGAATAATCAACATTCGACGTGGTTCAGCGATGGCTTTGCGGACCTCTGACAGGCGACCTTGTACGGCAAGGATCAGCACGAAGAAGGCAAGCGACCACAGGCAGCGATAACTGAGCACTTCAAGCGGCGGCACATGGGTGACTTGGGCATAGTAAAGCGGCGACAGTCCCCAAACCGTGCAGGCTGTTATGATGGCCAAGACACCTTTTTGATCGTCGCGCATGATGCTTGCCCCTTTGTCCGGTATAGGTGGGCAAAACGCGCAGCTGCGCAACCAAAAAGGCCCGCTGCATCGCTGCAACGGGCCCCTTTTTCAAGCACTCCCAAACAATTACATACGGGACGCGACGTTTTCCCAGTTAACCAAGTTATCAAGGAAGTTGGTCAGATAAACAGGACGCTTATTGCGGAAGTCGATATAGTAGGAATGTTCCCAAACATCACAGCCCAGCAACGTTGTCTGACCAAAACAAACAGGGTTCACGCCGTTTTCAGTCTTGGTGACCTTCAGGCCGCCGTCAGTGTCTTTGACCAACCACGCCCAACCGGACCCAAACTGACCAGCACCAGCAGCAGAAAACTGCGACTTGAACTCGGCTACCGAACCAAAGCTCTCGACCAATGCAGCTTCCAGCTCGGTCGGCATTGCGTTGCCGTCAGGGCCCATCATTTCCCAGAACTGGTTGTGGTTCCAAAGCTGGCTGATGTTGTTGAAGATACCGTTTTGAGCCACGGAAGATGCATCATACGTGCCTTTGATGATCTCTTCGAGGGATTTACCCGCCCATTCTGTGCCTTCAATCGCCTTGTTACCATTGGTCACATAAGCGTTGTGGTGCAGATCGTGGTGGAATTCGAGCGTTTCAGCGGACATGCCTTTGGATGCAAGTGCGTCGTGGGCATACGGCAGATCGGGAAGTTCAAAAGCCATGATGTGTCTCTCTCTTGAAAAAATTTCGGATTTCTTACCACTTTACATGTCATATGTGGCACCAAGGTCAAGGGTCAGAAGTGTCCGACTGCCCCACCTTTTGCAGCAGCAGCCAGTGATTTGAACGTATAATCAGCAACGGACCGGAAGCAGATGACTGCAAATGTATCGTCGTCTTTCATCCAGAACGCGGCGGCCACTTGGCCCAAACGGGTCCGACGAAAGTCACCGGGTTGAAACGTTGACGGGTGCAGATCAACAGGTGCCAGCTTGGCCATAACTTCGCGGGAATACGTGCCTTCAACAAAGATAAGGGCCCGCGCATCGGACAGGTTTTCTGCCAAGTAATGCTGCCCCTTCAGCGCCTTATCGATCTTTGCAATCGCAGCTGCGGTGTCCGTGTGGGGCACAAGGATCAGTATTTCGTCAGGTGACATCCACGCCAGCGCGTTATCCCCGTTCATCGTGGCTTGGCCGACCGCCGGGAACGCAGCACCGGTCACGGCCTTACATGCTGATTTCAGTTTTGCGTGCGATAGATCACCGCGCAGGGTAATCATTCCTTGCAGGCCACCTTCACGAACCGTGACTTCACCAGGGGCGACTGCACCCTGCAATGCGCTGACAGCATTAGACATTTTGCTTCTCCCCGTCTTTGTCAAAGAACACCTGATCAACGATTTTAGCCGCGACCGTACCACCGTCTACTTTGTTGAACTCAATCACTTCGCCCATCCGGTCCGGACCGTGCAGAACAAGACCCATAGCGATCCCACGGTCCATGTTTGCAGAATAATAGGTCGACGTGACGCGGCCTTGGGTGTTGCGCTGACCGTTGGCATTGACGCCTTCGGCAATTGCATATGCGCCATCTGGCAAGACGGACCCGTCAACAGTTTCCAAGCCCACCAATTTCCAGCGGTTCGGATCCGCCATATGCGACCGCGTATGCGCCCGCTTACCAAGGTAGTCTTCTTTCTTTTTGGACAAGGCCCATTGCAGGTTCAAATCCTGCGGAATCACTGTCCCGTCGGTTTCATCCCCGATCATGATAAAGCCCTTCTCTGCCCGCAAGATGTGCAGGCATTCGGTGCCGTAAGGCATCACGCCGAACGCTGCGCCTGCGTCCAATAGCGCGTCCCAGAACGCGCGACCTTGGCTCGCAGGGACCGCAATTTCATAGGACAACTCGCCAGAGAAGCTGATCCGGTACGCGCGCGCAGCAAAGCCACCGAGGCGTCCATCACGCCACTGCATAAACGGCAACGCCTCTTTGGATACATCCATGCCGCCCAGTTTTTCCAACACCTTACGTGCATGCGGGCCAACTACGGCGATCTGCGCAAGCTGTTCAGTCACGTTGGCAACATAGACCTTTTGATCCCACCATTCGCACTGCAGCCAGTCTTCCATCCACGCATGGATACGCTCTGCGCCGCCAGTCGTCGTATGGCACAGCCATGTTTCGTCATCGATCCGCGCGACCACGCCGTCATCTGACAAGAACCCGTTTTCGGTGCACATCAGGCCATAACGGCATTTGCCGACGGCCAGATTGGACATCATATTGGTGTACATCATATCAAGGAACTTGCCCGCGTCAGCCCCCTTCACGATCAGCTTACCCAGCGTGGACGCATCCAGCAGGCCAAGGTTATCACGCGTATTTTTAACTTCACGGTTCACCGCATCATGCACAGTTTCGCCGCTCCGCACATATGCGTAAGGGCGACGCCACTGCCCCACAGGTTCGTTGTCTGCACCGTTCGCGTTTGACCAATCAGACACGGGCGTCATGCGGATCGGTTGGAACAGCTCATCGCGCGCAGGCCCTGCAATCGATGCCATAGAGATCGGCGTGTAAGGTGGCCGGAATGTCGTTGTACCAACGTTGGGTATATCCGCATTAAGCGCTTTAGAAAGGATCGCCAATCCGTTGATATTGCTCAGCTTACCCTGATCCGTAGCCATGCCCAGCGTGGTGTAACGCTTGGCGTGTTCCACGCTTTCAAAGCCTTCTTGGGCTGCCAACTGCACGTCGCTGACCTTTACGTCGTTCTGGAAATCAAGCCATGCTTTGGACCGCAACGCCTGCTTGGCGCCCTGCGGCATCAACCAGACCGGAGAGATCGGACCTTCGCTGGCATCCTCACCCATCGGCGCTGTGCCCGCTTTGCCAACGGCACCTGCGGCTTTTGCAGCGCCACGCCCTGCGGCAAAACCGTCAGCGATGCCTTCGGCGGTGAACAAGTGGCCGTTGGCGATGCCCGCCGTGGTGACAAACCCCTGCCCGTCTGCGCCCAGTGGCGGCAGATCTGAGTCGGGCCGGAACATGGCTTGGGCGTCGTCCCAAACCAGTTTGCCGCCGCAATGCGACCACAGATGCACAACAGGTGACCAGCCGCCGGACATGGCGACGCAATCGCAAGAAATCTCTTCTAATTCAGCGCCTTCGCCCGCTTGAGTGCAAATACCAACGCCAGTGACGCGCTTGCCGCCTTTCACTTTTGCGATGCCTTTGCCCATCTCGACACGAATGCCCATGGCGCGGGCTTCATCAATCAACTCGCCGGTTGCAGC
This sequence comes from Yoonia sp., assembly GCA_023955335.1. Classification (GTDB taxonomy): domain Bacteria; phylum Pseudomonadota; class Alphaproteobacteria; order Rhodobacterales; family Rhodobacteraceae; genus Yoonia. The sequence goes on along the minus strand of JAGSGF010000028.1, from coordinate 10,609 downwards.
GGTGCGTGCGTCGATGATCGCAGGTACATCAAGGCCCGCTTTCTTCAACACAATCGCAGTCCGGTACGCATCGTCGTTGTTAGTAACAACCACCGTGCGATCACCCATGGAGACGCCCCAGTTCACAGCGTAATCACGCACAGCAGCCGCCAGAACAACGCCCGGAATGTCGTTACCTGCAAACGAAAGAGGCCGTTCAATTGCACCCGTTGCGGTCACGATCTGCTTGGCGCGAATACGCCACAAACGGTGGCGTGGCGCGTCGGTTTCAGGCGCATGATCGGTGATCCGTTCGTAGGCCAGAACGTAGCCATGATCGTAGACGCCAGACCCTTGCGTCCTGTTTCTTACAGTAACATTACCCATATCTTCAAGTGCTTGCAGCGTGTTTTTAACCCAAACTTCGGCAGATAGGCCATCAATAACCGGTTGATCCACTCCCGCGCGACCACCCCAATGGGCCGTCTGCTCAACCAGCAACACGCGCGCACCGGAACGCCCAGCAGCAAGGGCTGCTGACAGACCTGCGATGCCGCCACCAACGACCATGACATCGACGTTGATGTTGAAGTGTTCGTAGGTGTCCAGATCGCGATCTTTGGGGGCTTTGCCCAGACCTGCGGCATGGCGGATGATCGGTTCATACACGTATTTCCAGAACGGACGCGGATGGATGAACATCTTGTAGTAAAAACCAGCCGGCATGAACCGCGACAGGTGCTTGTTCACTGCACCAACATCGAATTCCAGCGATGGCCAGTGGTTCTGCGACGTCGATGTCAAACCGTCGAACAGTTCGGTCGTTGTGACCCGCTGGTTGGGCTCGAACGTCGCGCCTTCACCAAGGTTTACAAGACCGTTTGGCTCTTCCGCGCCTGATGCCAGAACGCCGCGCGGACGGTGGTATTTAAACGAGCGTCCCATCAACATTTGATCGTTGGCAAGAAGGGCTGACGCGAGCGTATCGCCTTCAAAACCTTGTAGATTTTTACCATTAAAGCTGAAGGATACCGCTTTGTTTTTGTTAATTAAACGGCCCATTTTTGCAAGACGTGTGCTCATGAGAAATCTCCCCACGACCAACCGGGTCGCGCAGCTGTGATGGTGTCTTTGATCGCCTGTGGTGGCTCGAGCGTTTGGGCGGAGTATGTGCCGAAAACCTGCAACGTCGCGGTGCAGCGCGCCGCGTGGAAGAATTTGCCGCACCCGTAGATGTGCCGCCAGCGTTCAAAGTGCACGCCTTTCGGGTTCTGGCGCTGGAACAAATAGTCGTGGAATTCATCGTCGCTCGACCCGGGACCGTGGCGTTTCAGGTGGGCTTCACCCTCGCCGTGCAGATCGGTTTCATCGGCGTTCACGCCGCAATAAGGACAGTTCAAGGTCAGCATGGTGCACCCCCATAAAACGCCGTTTTCACGGTGTAATTAGTGTATAAGTTTTGCATAAGTTTCGCATATGTCCCGTTGCGCGGCGCAATTTGCACCCTTACGGTGGCCGTATGACTTGGCTTTACATCATCGTTAGCGGCCTGCTCGCACTTGGCAGCGGCATCGCATTTTACGAATGGCGTCGTGGGCGTCCATTCACGATTGAGCGGATTGATGACGAAGCCGAAACCGAGGCCACCCGCATCGAAGATGCCATCGCCGCCCGCACTTATCTGGATCTGACCCATTAGTGCGCCACTCCTGCTGCGACTGACTCGTCGATGAATTTGCCTTCGCGGAAACGGAACATGTTGAACTCTTCAGTGAGCGGCGACTGCCCCTTTGCCATCAATTCGGCCATCGCCCAGCCCGATCCCGGGATCGCCTTAAATCCGCCAGTGCCCCAACCGCAGTTCACAAAGATACCGTCGACGGGTGTTTTGGATAAGATGGGGGAACGGTCGCCTGTGACGTCCACGATCCCGCCCCATTGGCGTAGCATTTTCAGGCGTGCGATCATTGGGAAGGTTTCGACCAGTGCCCGCACGGTTTCTTCAATATGGTGGAACGATCCGCGCTGGGTGTAGTTGTTATAGCCGTCCGTGCCGCCGCCGATGACCATTTCGCCTTTGTCGGATTGTGACATGTAGCCGTGCACGGTATTCGCCATCACGACCACGTCCATGCAGGGTTTGATCGGCTCGGACACCAGCGCCTGCAGCGCAACTGATTCCATCGGCAGACGGAAGCCTGCTTTTTCAGCCAAGACAGATGCGTGACCGGCCACGACCATACCAAGCTTATCGCAGTCAATCGGCCCTTTGGAGGTGTCGACCCCGACAACTTTGCCTTGATGCGTGCGCACGCCTGTGACTTCGCATTGCTGGATCACGTCCATACCCATGTCGGAACAGGCCCGCGCATAGCCCCAAGCAACTGCATCGTGGCGCGCCGTGCCGCCGCGTGCTTGCCACAGCCCACCAAGGACCGGATAGCGTGGCCCGTCGATATTCATAATTGGCACAAGCTCTTTGACGCGCTGCGGGCTGATCCATTCGGTGGTCACGCCTTGCAAGGCGTTTGCGTGTGCGGTGCGCTTATAGCCGCGAATTTCGGATTGTGTCTGCGCCAGCATGATCACGCCACGCGGGCTGAACATGACGTTGTAGTTCAGGTCTTGCGACATTGTTTCGTACAAAGACCGCGACTTTTCATAAATCGCCGCAGATGGGTCTTGCAGATAGTTGGACCGGATGATGGTCGTGTTCCGGCCTGTGTTGCCGCCGCCAAGCCAGCCTTTTTCCAAGATCGCCACATTGGTGATCCCAAAGTTTTTGCCCAGATAATAAGCCGTCGCCAACCCGTGCCCACCAGCCCCTACGATGATCGCGTCATATTTCTTTTTCGGCTGGGTCGGTTTGGCCCAAGCGCGGTTCCACCCCGTGTGGTTGCGCAGCGCTTCGCGCGCGACGGCAAATGCGGAATAACGTTTCATATTGGCGAATCCTTTCGGAGATGACAGGCAAGTCGTTGGCTTGGTTGTGAACCTTTGGGCGGAAATGAGGATACTGCCCGCGTCATTCTGGAGTCTGTTTACGACATGCCAATTCAGGTTAAAAATGTCCAAGTGTCGCAGCCTCTTTTCACTTGACCCCGCAAGGACTAGATAGGCAACAAATTAAAGGTGTTTACCCATGTTTTTCTGGATCATTTGCATTTTGCTGACTGCGGTCGTGGGTGTCATGGTTGCCGCGCCGTTGTGGCGATCCACAGGTGCGCCCGCAGCCCACCCTGATGTCGCGTTTTATCGGTCACAACTGGATGAACTGGACCGCGATGTCGCGCGTGGTGTGATTGCAGCGTCTGACGCCAAAACCGCCCGCGTTGAAATTGCGCGCCGCCTGCTCGCTGCTGACAGTGATGTGACGGCCGAACCGACTGATCGGCCTTACCCTGTTACGGCTGCAATCGTGGTGGCCGTTATTGCGGCTGTTGGGTTGCCTGCTTACACATATTTTGGCGCACCAGGCTATGGAGACCTGCCCCTTAAGGCCCGCATCGCGGCATCAGACGAGATGCGCGAAGCCCGTCCGTCGCAGGCCGCAATGGCCGCTGCTGCCCCGCCACCTGTGCCAGTCGAAGTGCCCGACGACTATCGTGCCAGCGTTGTGCAGCTTCGCCTCATTGTCCCGACGCGCCCCGATGATTTGAACGGCTGGGCCTTGCTTGCGACCCACGAGGGTCAATTGCGCAACTTTAACGCGGCTGCTGCGGCTCAAGAAAAGGTTGTTGCCTTAAAGGCGGCGGATGCCACGCCCGACGATGTGCGTCGCTTGCTGGACCTCCTGGTGGCTGCCGCAGATGGGCTTGTGTCCCCCGAGGCCGAAACTCTGGTGCGTGTCTTGCTTGACCAAGACCCTGCTGATGTGACGGCCCGTTATTATCTTGGGGCGCTTTACAACCAGACCGACCGGCCTGATATCGCCCTGCGCATGTGGCGCCCGATTGTCGATGATGGCGATGTGACGCAGTTTCATGTGGCCTCTGCGCGGTCCCAAATCGAAGATGCAGCATACCGAGCCGGTACGACGTACACCCTCCCCGCCGCCCGTGGTCCATCGGCAGAAGATATCGCAAATGCTGTGGACCTTAGCGAAGCAGAGCGCGACGGCATGATCCGCAATATGGTTGCAGGTTTGTCTGACCGCTTGGCGACAACAGGCGGCCCGGCAGCAGAATGGGCGCGGCTGATCCGTGCATATGGTGTCTTGGGCGACCCCCTAGCCGCAACAGAAGTTTGGCTGGAAGCATCAGAAGTTTTCGCCGGATCGCAGACAGCGATGGCCACATTGCAAGATGCGGCAACCGCCGCAGGCGTGACCCCATGATTTGTGAAACCTCAGAAGAATTTGCAGCCACCCTACCCGCCTTTGGCGCTATCGCGGGTTTGGACCTTGGGACCACGACCATTGGTGTGGCGCTGTCGGACTTGATGCGAGGCGTTGCGACCCCGTTGGAAACGATAAAGCGTAAGAAATTTGGCGTCGATGCCGCCGCATTGCTCAAACTGACCACATCGCGCGATGTGAAGGGGCTCGTGCTTGGCCTGCCTCTCAACATGGACGGATCAGAAGGCCCGCGCGCGCAGGCCACCCGTGCGTTTGCCCGCAATCTGGAAAAGCTGACACCGCTGCCGATTTCATTCTGGGACGAGCGCTTGTCGACAGTCGCGGCCGAACGGGCGATGCTAGAGGCGGATTTGTCCCGAAAGCGTCGTGCTGAACTGATCGATCATGTCGCCGCCAGTTTTATCCTTCAAGGGTTGCTGGACCGGCTGGCTCATATAAGGAATACCTGATATGTCAGATGACGTCTGGAAACGCGACGAGGCAGACAGCCCATGCATCAAAATCTGTGTGGTCCATGCCCAGACCCGGCTGTGCACAGGATGTTTGCGATCTATCGACGAAATTGCGGCGTGGTCCGCGATGTCACCTCAGGCACGGCGCGAGGTCATGGATGCGCTGCCAGATCGGGCAAACCTGATCACAACACGCCGTGGTGGGCGTGCGGCGCGGTTAAAACGCTAGCGCGGGAACACAAAACACTTGTCGCGGCGGATCATCAACCATAGCGGCGTGCCGACCTTGGGCAAGAACACCGACGGGACTGCTGCGCGCAGGATACCGCCGTCGAAATCCATTTTGAATTCAACAAGGCTCTCGTTGCCCATGAACCGTGCGCGCTGAACAATGCCGCGCGCTGGTGTGCCATCGCTGGGCGTTGGATTCGGGCCGCGCCCTGCCCGATCAAAGTCAATTTTTAGGTGCTGTGGCCGGATCACGATATCAACGTTTGTACCATCGGGAACACCGGGAGCAAGGAATTGCCCAAACGGCGTATCGGTCAACGCCCCTGACACGGTCCCTTGGATCACGTTGATATCGCTAAAGAAACCAGCGGCCTGTTTGTCCTTGGGCGCGTTGTAGATGTTATAGGGCGCGCCACGCTGCACAATTTTACCGTCTCGCATTAGCGCGATTTCGTCGGCCATGCGCATGGCTTCATGTGGCTCGTGGGTCACAAGCAATACGCCTGCGCCCTCTTCCTTAAGAACGGCCAGCGTCTCATCGCGAATGTCGTCGCGCAGGCGATCATCAAGGCCAGAGAAAGGTTCGTCCATCAGCATAATTTTGGGCCGTGGGGCCAGCGCACGGGCCAATGCAACCCGCTGCTGTTCGCCGCCTGACAATTCGTGCGGATAGGCCTTTAGATGCCGCGTCATACCAACCCGTTCAAGCAATTCGCCGATCCGGGGGGCGTTGGTTTTGACACCGCCGCGCAGGCCAAAGCCTACGTTTTCAGCGACCGACAAGTGCGGAAAAAGCGCGAAGTCCTGAAACATCAGCCCAATAGACCGCCCTTCTGGCGGTACGCGGGTGATGGTGTCGCAGACTAGTTTTCCGTCCACATGGATGGTGCCGCTGTCTTGCATATCGACGCCCGCGATAATGCGCAGGGTCGTGGATTTGCCGCAACCGGATGGCCCCAAAAGACAAGTCACTTGCCCTGGCATCACGGTCAACGCGACATTGTCCACGACGCGGCGCCCACCAAAAGATTTGATGATATCACGAATTTCTAAACGTGGGGTCGTCATGCGCGGGCTATCCCTTAGTGAAACCATTGGGTATTGCCTGCACCCCTAGCAAGCCTTGATCCAAGGGGCAAGCTTAGGTCAGCGCAAAGACGGCAGACGCGACGATGCGCCCGTTGATTTGTAAATGCACTGCGTGTGGGCCCGCATATAGCCGGAATGTGCTGGCGGTATCGTTGAAGTGATGGGATTTCACGATCGTTACAGGTTGATGAGCGTCACCCTCTAGCACCTTCAACTTAAACACTTTTGGCACAGTTTTTCCGTTAGCTTTCATATAGTCAACGACATAGTCAATGATCATCGGCGCAGTATCGTGAGGTGTAAAACCGACGGCAATACTCACCTTTTCGCCGCGCTTTATCACCGGAGGGATGCTGATTTGTGCCGCACCGATGGGCATATCCGGCCTGTAGCCCAAGTGTCGCATGGCCGCTGGATGCCCTGCTTTGATCATCCCGCGCAACGCATGTTTACGCATCCATGTCAGCTCTTTTTCGGATTATTTGCCTGCCGCCTGCCAACGGTCCAGCCGTTCAATCACCGCATTTGGGTTTGTTTTCGTGATATCATTCAGATGATTTGCGACTGATCTTGTCACAAATCTTGTTTGGTCGGCATACAGCATATCAAGGATCGGTAGCGTATCATCTGTCGTCAGTCCGACGTTATGCCCCCACGGCAGCCGTGGCCGTGTTCCTTCAGATGCCAACCGACGCACATGGTAGTTTTCATGACTGGCCCAATACCGAACCCGCTGCATCGTCTCCACCGGATGCTTGTTCAGAAAAGCCCGAATGGAAAATTCCATCGAGAACCGCATCGTGAGCGCCTCAAGCAGATCAAGGCTGCGTGAAATACCTCCTTCAAGGCCATGATTTTCAACAAAAACACCCAATGGCGCATAAATGAAATGCCCAAAACTATCGTCTTGCAAACTCGGATCCAACGGCGGCGGCAATGCCGTATAGATCGCGGCAACGGCATCCCCGAAATCGTTAGGCAGGTGCCGCGCCAACACATCTGCGATATGGCCAATGCGCGCCTTCAGCTCCAGATCGTGCAGCCCATCCATGACGTCGGCCACAAACGGGTCCGCGCTGAACACACTTGCGGCGTCAAAATAACTTGCCAGTCGCTCAACCGTGTCACGGTTGAACAGCTGATCAGCCAGACTGTCCCCTTTCGCCATATCAGATGGTCGCGTTGATCGCGCCACCATCAAGCACAATGTTTTGCCCCACGATAAAGCCCGCGTGTTGTGAACATAAGAACGCGCAAGTCGCCCCAAATTCGGCGGCCGTTCCATACCGTTTTGCGGGGATGGTCGCCTGACGTTGGGCGCGTGCTGTGTCCATATCGATGCCTGTGGCGTCCATGACACCTTGATCTAGGCTATTGGCACGGTCCGTCGCGTGGATACCCGGCAGCATGTTGTTGATCGTCACACCGTTTCCTGCGACCTGCCGCGAAGTCCCCGCCACATATCCGGTAAGCCCCGCGCGTGCCGCATTGGACAGCCCAAGTTGCGGAATGGGTGCTTTGACCGACCCTGACGTGATGTTGACCACCCGCCCCCAACCCCGATCAATCATGCCGGGCAAAAGCGCCTTCATCAGCGCGATCGGTGCCAGCATGTTTGCATCAAGCGCTGCAATGAAATCATCGCGATCCCAGTCGGACCACAGACCCGGAGGCGGGCCGCCAGCGTTGGTAACCAAAATGTCGATGTCGCCTGCAGCTGCCAGCAGCACGCCCTGCCCCTCAGCCGTGGCCACATCGGCCAGAACCGCATCCACTTGCACGCCATAAGTATCGCGGATGTGCTGGGCGGTTGCTTCCAACGTTGCTGCTGTCCGTCCATTTAGGACAAGATTTACGCCAGCCTCTGCCAAGCCTTCGGCACAGCCGCGCCCCAACCCTTTGGAGGATGCACAAACCAACGCCCGTTTACCTGAAATTCCCAGATCCATTACAATTGTCCTTTGTTAATTAGTTAGCAGCAGAAGTGCGTTATGCCTGTATGAAAGGCAAGGGCTTCGCTCGCATCCGTTGACCATTCGCAAAACAGCCCATAAGAATGAGAGCGTTCAGTGTAGGTGCAATATTCATGTCGACCGATGTCCATCTTCCCACGATGCAGACCGTTGCCGTACTTCGGTCCGAAGATTTTCGTGTCATAGAAGGCGTCGCAGAGGGGGAAGGCATCACATTCGCCGACGAGTTGGTGATGGATGACGTTTATCGACAATCCCCATCCGCCACCCGTATCCCGCTCAGCCTTGCGCTGCGGGATGGTGAAGACGGGTTCGAGATTGACCCAAGCACTGCCATCGGCAAGCCCGGCAACATTGTCTATCTTGATAGCTGCCTGACCATGATGGGCAGCAATAGCACCACATATGAGATGCTTGTACTCGTTGAGGTTGAAGATGGCGCGTTAGAGGCGACGTATTTGCTGCCGTTGGCCAATCTGGTCGCCGAAACCAATTACCGTATTGTCGGCGTAGACCGCGATGCGGCGACCACCCGCTTTGCAGAGGTCGCCTGCGTTTCGTTCACCCGTGGCACCCACATTACGATGGCATCCGGTGAACAGCGCCCGATCGAGCAGCTATCGGTCGGTGACAAGGTTCTGACCCGCGATGATGGCCCGCAATCTGTCCGCTGGATTGGACAGACCACATTGCGTGCGGTTGGCGAGTTCGCCCCGATCGTGATTACCAAGGGTGCTTTACACAACGAAAATGATTTGCTGGTCAGCCCAGATCACCGTCTGTTTGTCTACCAACGCCAAGATAAACTGGGTGCGGGCCGGTCCGAAGTGTTGGTCAAAGTCCGTCATTTGGTGAACGGAGATACCGTGTACCGCCGCGACGGTGGTTTTGTCGACTATTTCCAGCTGTTGTTTGATGATCACCAGATTATTTACGCTGAAGGCATCGCTGCCGAATCCCTGCTTATTGATCCGCGCACCCGTGCTGCAATGCCCAATGATGTGCGGGCAGCCAACGGCAGCCGGTCCAATCATGCTCACCGCCCGCATTTGGACTATGAAGTGCAGGAAAAATTGCTCGCTCAGCCGGATGCCGTGGGCCTGTTGCGCAAGGCGTCTTCAATTTAGTTAATGCGCGTGGCCGCGACTGTTCCGTCAAAAATATCAACACCTTCTGGCCCAGTGATGTCCCCGAAAACGACCCCAGTGACACCGTCCTGATTGCGGCCACGCATGTCGCCCAACAGGCTCGCGTCGATAACATAGTCGCCGTCGCGGCCCGTCAACGTGCCGCCAACATCTGCGCCAAATGTATAGTCTTCATCCGTGTCTGTACCGCGATCAAGGTTTCCATTTTCGATATTGAGCACCCCCGCCAAGTCATCAAAACCCTGCAGCGCGCCTGACACTTGATCCTTGGAACCGCCGAACTCCACCGTCAAATCGAGATCACCAGTATAGGACTGTGTCGTTCCGCCGATAGGCAAGTCCAACGTCGCGAACCCTTTATAAATGCCCCGTCCACTCACCGGCAGACCTGCCGGATCGCTATAGTTTTCGTTTTGCAGCTCGACCTCAAGATCAGCTGCTTGGTCCGCCCGTGATGCTGGATCGGTGCCTTGTCCCGGGGCACCACAGCCCACACCAAACACGAGTGCGCTAAGACAGACCCATTTCCGCATTTCTGAAACCCCTTCGATCACGTCACCGAGGGTTGGCCAGTTTAGTTAACGGCAGGTTAATTTTGCACAAACAAAAGGCCGCCATGAAACCTGCAGGCGGCCCTTTTGTTTATTTCAATGAAAATTAATCGGCTTCTACGACGATCCCGACAGCTGTTGATGCGCCAGCCCCGATGGGTTGCCAAGCAGGAGTCCATCCATTTCGCCCGACAATACGATGGTATCGCCGTTTCCGCGAATAGTGCCCGCATAATCTGCAGAGATATCGTTGTGGACTGCACCGCCGATGCTGCCGCCCGACAGTGCAATTTCGCCGGAATAGTCGTCGATTTGGTTCGCAGCATTTGCGCCAAACAAATTCGTCATCGACCCTGAAACGCTACCGCGATCGAAATTCACTGCAACGTTTGCATCCCCGATAAGAATTGCGTCCGACGCGATAAGGTTTCCTGCATAATCGGTTCTTGGGTTTACACCCACAACAGAGGTTCCTGTGAAAGAAGCGCTCCCTGTCACTTTTTCCATGTTGCCCGCCCCGGTCGGATAGATTCTACTGACGCGATCAATCATCCGCTCATAATCTTCAGCTCGCTCCAACTGGCTTTCCAACACAGACTGACTGCCTCCGCAGGCCGACACAACGGGCCCTAAAATGGCGATTGCAGTCAATTTTTCAAATGCGTTCATAATACTCGTCCCAAAACCCCAATACATGTTAAAGTTTAGCTATACTCGGAGTCCTTGATTACCCGACTTTTGTATTGACGGACTGAGCGAATGGGATTCAGGTGTTTGTATGATCCGTCCGAATTTCCTCACTGCTTCAGATCGCCTTGAACTTTTGTCT
>JAGSGF010000021.1 GCA_023955335.1 Yoonia sp. | reverse complement strand
CTGTCTGGATCAGTTTTCTTGGTGGCATGGTCGGTGGTACGTTGGTGTTGCCGATTTATGGCACAATGTTCGGCCCGTTTACCGTATTCATATCACTGTTCAGCACGCCATTGCTTGCCATATTCTGGGCCTGCATATTGATGGCTGCGCATTATTTTTTGATGGTGTGGCGGGTCGAGCGGGAAACGATCTTTAACGCAGTCCTGCCCGAACCCTCTGAAACATATCTGTTTTAGCCCCGAAAGCTTTTGCTGTTTTTGATCTGATCCCAAGCCCAAACAACTTCGTTAAGCTGGTCCTCTTGGCTGCGATCGCCGCCATTCATGTCCGGGTGCAGCACCTTGATCAATGACTTATAGACCTTACGAATTTCCGGCTTTGTCCAGTTGTCCTTGGCTTCTAGGACCTCGAGCGCCCGACGTTCGGTCGCAGGCAAGCGGCGACCAGCGGCGGGGCCTTTGCCTGGGTTCATCGTGGCGTTTTCACCCAACACCTGATGCGGGTCATCGACGCCAAGACGGGACCAAGCACGCTGTTCCTCTGTCCGCTTGTTAAACGGCTTGGTTGGACGGTCCCAGACGCGGTCTTGGTCCATCTGTGCGGCAAGCTCTGCCTCTGACGTGGTGTTAAAGAAATTCCACTTGAGATTATATTCGCGAACGTGTTCCTGACAGAACCAGAAATAGTCATCCATTACGTCCGGCGATTTTGGTGCACGGTATTTGCCAGCTTCCTGACAGCCTTCGTGGTCGCAAAGCCGCGTTGACGTCTCGGATGCACCTGAGATGCCCCGCCGACCACGTGGATTTTTCTTCTTTGACGATGTCACCGACATATCAAAACCAAAGGGGTCATTTTTTTTCATTGTGCGTAAAACCTTTCCGACTCGACCAAGAGACTTTAAGCCTCTGGTTGTCAGATTGAAGGGGGCTAAGTGAAAATAATGGGGCTGGACAACGAGATAAATGGTGCTTTGGCGCATGCCTTTGCCACAACAACGTTAAATGTGATCAATGAAAGCCATATGCACGCTGGTCATGCGGGCGATGACGGCACTGGCGAAAGCCATTGGCGGATTGAAATTGCGGCGCCCGAATTTGCACAAATGTCACGCATTGCGCGACATCGTGCCATTCACACGGCGCTTGGGCCTGCGATTATCGCACGCATTCACGCCCTGTCGATTGATATCGTCTAATTATTCGGCGGCGACTTTTGGCTCGGGGCGGGCAGGGTCCGCATCAAGCGGCTTTGCCTCAACCAACGGTGTTTCTTCCGCGACAGCGGCAATTGTCTGCGTGGTGCGGTCTTCGGCTGTGTCGACGACAACGGGTTCGGTCACATCCCCCGCGACTGCGGTCGCGCGGCGGAACACCAACATGTTTTGGAATGTCGTCACGCGCCCTGTCAGGCCGGACCGTTCCTCGGATGGCAACGTGTCGGACCGCTGATATTCCCAGCCTTCCGCGCCAAGAGTATTCATCACTGTTTCCAAAGCATGTGCAAACCGATCCTCGGAGGATTTGACGCCTTTGACCTTTAGCCCCTTTTTTGGAGCTGGCACGACTTTGTATTCATACTGCGACATTGGTTCACCCTTCGATTTCACCCTATGTTACTATCAATGACGGCGCGCAAATCCAAGGTTTTGCTGGATGAAATTGATTTCTCTACGGGTAGTGGTCTGTACTAGGTGCACCCCCACTAGTTGGGTCATAACCAGCGCAGGTGTCGGAATACGACCAATACAAGTGTCCCGATTGCCACACATCCGCCTGCAATAATAGCAAACCCAGCGTCGCTTTCTATCAACGGCATCCCGCCCACATTGATTCCAAATAGGCCAGTTAAAAACCCCAGCGGTAGGAAAACAGCGGCGATAATCGACAGTACATATGTGTTGCGTCCCAATGCGATGGCCGCCTGTGCGTCCTCATGGTCCTGGATCGCTGCAAGCCTGTCTGTCGTTGCATCAAGTTCTTCGACGGTGCGTTGATTTCTGTTGATCGTATCGCGCAGGTAATCGCGGCTGACATCATCCAGCGGCCAGATCACCCCTGCGCCGACGACACGCAGGGCTTCTGATTGTGGTCGCAAAAACCGTCGCAATTTTATGATGCGTTGCCGCAGTTTGGGCAGGTCGAAAGGCGGTGGCGCTGCTGGATCAAACGCAAGGTCTTCGATCTCATCTGCTAATTCCACACAGGTCAGTGATACACCTTCGATCCGCATGGTTAGGCCAAATGCCAATGCGGCCAAAAACCCTGAAACGCTTTTTGGCGCATGACCCTCGTCGATATCTTTACGGATTGCATCGACCGCGAAAATTTTGCTCCGTCGCGCACTGATGATTAAACCGTCGGTGACCCATAGGCGGATCGACACCATGTCCTCAGCGTCTGCACCTGCGTTCAGGTTTACGCCGCGCAGGTTCAAGATCAGTCCCCCGGGCAATCCGTCACATCGGGGCCGGGTCTCTGATTGCGCAAGGGCTTCGGCTGCAGGGCTAGGCAGGTTGCTGCGCACCCAAGTCTCGAATGCTGGATCATTGAGATCAAAGTGTAACCACCGGTAGGTTGCTTGGGTGACAAGGCCCACATCACCTGCTGCAATGGCAGTGCCGTCCGAACTGATGTCATAGGCGCAAAGCGGGCTTGGTGTCGTCATTGCGCCACGCCTGATGTGTCAAAACACCGCCACGTAGGATGGGTTTTAACCCATCGCACCTTATTGGCTCAACTTCGCGGCAACCAACTTATTCACGGCGGCAGGATTAGCTTTGCCGCCAGTGGCTTTCATCACCTGACCGACAAACCAACCCGCGAGTTTAGGGTTCGCTTTGGCTTTTTCGACCTGATCGGGGTTAGCCGCGACAATCTCGTCCACTGCTGCCTCAATCGCACCTGTATCGGTAACCTGTTCCATGCCTTCGGTCGCGACGATCTCTGTCGGATCGCGATCTTGGCTATAGGCGATCTCGAATACGTCTTTTGCGATCTTACCAGAAATCTTTTCCGATTTGATCAAGGCCACGATCTGGCCCAAACGATCCGACGAGATTGGGCTGTCGACGATATCTTTTTCGTCTTTCTTAAGGCGACCGAATAATTCGTTGATAACCCAGTTTGCAGCAAGCTTGCCATCTGCGCCGCTCGCGACGGCCTCAAAGTAAACCGCATTGGCAACTTCCGCAGTCAGCACAGATGCGTCATAGTCAGACAGGCCGAAATCTTTGATGAAACGGGCTTTCTTGGCATCCGGCAGTTCGGGCAGGGTGGCGGCGATGCCATCAACCCAAGACTGTTCAATTTCCAGCGGCAGCAGATCAGGGTCGGGGAAGTAGCGGTAATCATGTGCTTCTTCCTTGGACCGCATGGACCGTGTTTCGTTCTTATCGGGATCATACAGGCGGGTTTCCTGCACAACCTTTTTGCCGTCCTCGATCAAAGCGATCTGGCGGCGCGCCTCGACATCAATCGCGGCTTGGATAAACCGCATGGAGTTCATGTTCTTGATTTCGCAGCGGGTGCCAAGGTGACTGAAATCTTGTGTCTCTTGGTATTTTTCGTATTGGCCAGCACGGCAGATCGACACGTTCACATCGGCCCGCATGTTCCCGTTTTGCATGTTCCCGTCGCAAGTTCCCAAATAGCGCAGGATCTGGCGCAGCTTGGCGACAAAGGCGGCAGCCTCTTCTGGCCCACGAATGTCGGGTTTGGACACAATTTCCATCAGCGCGACGCCTGTCCGGTTCAGGTCCACGAACGACATGTTCGGGTCCATGTCGTGGATGGATTTGCCGGCGTCTTGCTCAAGGTGGATACGCTCAATCCGCACCAAACGTGCGGTCCCGTCGCCAAGTTCGACCAGGACCTCGCCCTCGCCCACAATCGGGTGGTAAAGTTGGCTGATCTGATAACCTTGCGGCAGGTCAGGGTAGAAATAGTTCTTACGGTCAAACGCCGAGTTCAGGTTGATCTGAGCGTTTAGGCCAAGCCCCGTGCGCACTGCTTGTTCGATGCAACCTTCGTTAATGACGGGCAACATGCCGGGCATGCCTGCGTCCACGAACGCCACGTTGCTGTTGGGCTCGGCACCGAACAAAGTGGATGCACCTGAAAACAGTTTGGACGCCGTGGCGACCTGCGCGTGCACTTCTAGACCGATCACAAGCTCCCAGTCGTGTTGTGCGCCTGCGATTACCTTCGGGGCAGGGGCGTCATAAGTCAGGTCAAGCATGTGGCGTACTCCGTAAACGTCATCTTTTCAGGGGTTCTAAGCCAGCAGGGGCGCGGGAACAAGCCGCCAAAATTCTTGCAATGCCATCCCTCGCTGGTGCAGATTGCCTGTTATGATGATCTGCAAGACACTTCTGGGGGGGATGATGGCATTGATGATCGCGGGGACTGCTATGGCAAACCCCGAGATCCGGCCGTTTTCCCGTGATGATGCAACCGCAGCCCGCATGGCGCAGGCACAGGTGGCTCTGGCTGCATATAGCCCTACGGTGCGCCCTGCACACATGATCCGGTATCCAGTTGCCGCAAATATGACCGAACCGACGATGCGTCCTGTGGCTCGCAACAGCTATCTGCCAAACACAAGGTGGGGTTTTAAAGACGGATCAGAGCTGTGGACACGCGCCGCGATGGTGGCGGTCGGTGCGCATGGAAATGGCCTCGATTCGATTGTGCCGCGCGACATTGACACGTGGTGTCCGGCATATGCGCAAAACTCCCCCACTTTGCGCCGTGCGTTTTGGGTTGGAATGATGTCTGCTTTGTCCAAACACGAAAGCACTTATAACCCGCGTGCCGTGGGTGGCGGTGGTCTGTGGTATGGTTTGCTGCAAATCTATCCCGATACTGCGCGCCGCTATGGCTGCCGCGCCCGCACAGGCGAGGCGTTGAAAAATCCTGCTGATAACCTCTCGTGTGCAGCCCGCATTATGGCCGTGACTGTTGCCCGTGACCGTGCGGTCGCTCTGCGCGACAGCCGTTGGCGCGGTGTTGCCGCCGATTGGGGCCCGATGACCAAACCAAGCAAGATTGCTGAGATGGCAGCGTGGACCCGCGAGCAGACATACTGCACAGCTATGGACAGCATGCGCCCCGTCGCACGCCCCGTCGGCGCGACGTGGGCGGCCACCATCTCGAGCATGACCTTTACTGATTAGCCTAAAATACGGGTGACGATCTCGGCCGTGTCGCTGCTGAGGTTTGGGGTGTCTGCAATCCGCCGGAGTTCGGTGCGCATTTGCCGCTGGCGGCCTGCGTCAAACTGCGCCCATGCGTCAAAGGCCTTGGCCATACGTGCGGTTGTTTGTGGGTTTACGGGGTCCAGTTTAATCAGCCAATCCGCCAAGAATGTATAGCCAGATCCGTCTGGCGCGTGGAAACCTGCGGAATTGCCAGTCAAGCCGCCGATCACTGCGCGGAACCGGTTCGGGTTTTTCCAGTCAAACTTGGGATGATCCGTCAACATCTGCGCAGTCCCAACGGCTGCGTCAGGGGGCGCACAGCGGACCTGCAAACCGAACCACTTATCCATAACCAACCGATCATTCTGCCAATGGTCGTAAAAGGCTGCACTTGCATCCGCGCCTTTGCCGACCCGCAACAGGCATGCCAAAGCTGCAACCTGCTGGGTCATATTGTCGGCTGCGGCGAATTGCGCAGTGGCTTGTGCACCGCCGTCAATCTGGCTGAGCAACCCAAGCATAACATTGCCAAGCGCCCGTTTGCCCGCATCTTTCGCATTTGGGTCATAGGGCCCGTCGACGGTCATCTGCGCATAAATGCGTGGCACGATATCTTGCAAATGCTGCGCGATCTGAAGCTTGAGCGCTTCGTGCGCGTGATAGATCGCAAGCGGATCAGGCTGGCCGCCAGCTTGTGCAATCGCTTGGGCGATGTCTGTCTGGGATGGCAGTGACAGCGCCAGCGCGCGGAATGCCGGATCAAGTGTGTCGTCGCGCAGCACGGCCGCTAACCCGTCAACAAAGGCAGTATCAGGGGCGGCGTTGTTCTGGACCATGTCCAATACCACGTGTCGTGCAAGCGTGCGGCCCGCATCCCAGCGGTTAAACGGATCGGTGTCATGGGCGAGCAAATGCGCCTGATCAGCGGCGGATTGTGCATGGTGCACAACAACGGGGGCTGAAAAGTCGCGCAGCACAGATAGAACCGCGCCCTGAGGCATGTTGTCAAAGCGGAAGGTTTCCGCAAGATCAGTCAGGATCAGGGTCCGGGTTGCCAAAACCTCGCTTCCATCCGGGCCAATCAAGCCGATATTGACAGGAATCACCTGCGGGTCTTTTGGGCTGCCATCTGGTGTCGGGCGTAAGTCCTGACGCAAGGTGACGGTATAGGTGTCGCCGTCCCATGCGTCGGTCACATGCAGATGCGGCGTGCCTGCTTGGGCATACCAACGGGCGAATTGCGTTAAATCGTGGCCAGTTGTGTCTTCAAACGCCGCAAGCCAGTCTTCTATTGTAGCGGCTTGCCCGTCGTGGCGGTCGAAATACAGCGTGCAGGCGTCGGCGTAGACATCGGCGCCAACAATGCGTTTGAGCATGCCAATGATCTCTGCGCCTTTTTCATAAACGGTGGCGGTATAGAAATTGTTGATCTCGACAAAGCTGGCGGGGCGGACAGGGTGGGCCAAGGGGCCGCCGTCTTCGCGAAACTGGTGGGCGCGCAGCACAAGGGCGTCATCGATCCGTTTGACCGCATGGCCGCGCAGGTCACCAGTGAATTGTTGGTCGCGAAAGACAGTCAGGCCTTCCTTTAAGCACAGCTGAAACCAATCGCGGCAGGTGATCCGGTTGCCTGTCCAGTTGTGAAAATATTCGTGGGCGATGATCGCTTCAATGCGCTCAAAATCGGCGTCTGTTGCGGTTTTGGGGGATGCCAAAACGCAGCTAGAATTGAAAATGTTCAAGCCTTTGTTTTCCATCGCGCCCATATTGAAGTCGTCGACAGCGACGATGTTGAAAATGTCCAAGTCGTATGCGCGGTTATAGACGTCTTCGTCCCACGTCATTGATGCTTTAAGAGCCTGCATCCCAAAGGCGCATTTGTCCTCATCGCCGGGGCGGACATAGATGTTGAGCGCGACATCGGTGCCAGACATGGTGGTAAAGCTGTCCACATGGGCGATCAGGTCACCGGCGACGAGCGCGAACAAATACGCGGGCTTGGGCCAAGGATCGTGCCACTGCCCGTGACCAATTGGATTGCCGTTGGACAACAGCACAGGCAAATCGCTGTTCATCTGCACGGTGAACACGGCCATCACGTCGGGTCGGTCGGGGTAATAGGTGATTTTGCGGAACCCTTCGGCCTCGCATTGGGTGCAGTACATACCGTTTGACATATAAAGCCCCTCAAGGGCTGTATTGCTGGCGGGCGCTATTTCCACGCAGGCTTCCCACACGAATGGCGCATCGGGGGCAGGGCAGGTTAGACCGTCTGGGATCAATTCGGGCGCGACGAGCACCCCGTCGATTTTGGCCCAGATCAGTTTCAGGGCGACACCATGCAGAAAAAACTGCCGCGCGCTGCTGTCTGGATTGGGCCGGAACGTGATTTTGCTCGTGACGCAAGTGGCGCTCGGGGATAAATCGAACGTCAGGTGCACGGTGTCGATCAGATAGGCTGGCGGCGTGTAGTCGGCCAAATAGATGGTCTGCGGGCTGGCATCGTTCATGGCGCTATCCTGTGAGATCAGTGAACCGAGGGGTCACATTTAAGGTTAATGTCATTGGGGAGGGCGTTCAACCGTTCCCATGGTCACTGTGACCTAGCCCAAGGTGGCGGATTGGGGCTGATATTGAAACGGCCATAGAATCTGCATAAAACTAGAATTGAAAATCATGCGCGCTAACTGTGATCCATGGCCAAAATGACAAAGAAAAGTGACTTAGAAACAAAGGACTGCGCCACATGTGGGCGTCCTTTTACATGGCGTAAGAAATGGGCGAAAGTCTGGGCCGACGTACGCTATTGCTCGGACGCATGCCGCAGAAACCGCAAATCCCCCGATATTGGTAAGTAATTGTTACCAAATGACAGTTGCCTATCGGAAACTTTTGGCCTAGCAGTGGCTGTATACAACGGGGTACGCTGCCGCGCACACCTGTCTGCGAAGGAGAAAAAGAATGTCAAATCGTATTGAAAAGCATGGATTGCAAGTTGATCCGCAGTTGGTGGATTTCCTTGAGGGGCAGGCGCTGCCTGGTACCGGGGTTAATGTAGATGCATTTTGGGCAGGCTTTTCTGCGATCGTGCATGAACTTGGTCCGCGCAATCTGGCGCTGCTGGAAAAACGCGAAGCGATCCAAGGTCAGATTGACGCGTGGCACATAGCCAACCAATCTACCGATGCCGCGACATATCAAGCGTTCTTGCGCGAGATCGGATATTTGATCCCTGAAGGGGATGATTTTACGATTGAGACAGCGAATGTCGACCCGGAAATTGCCAGCATTGCAGGCCCGCAATTGGTTGTGCCGATTACCAACGCACGGTTTGCACTGAATGCGGCGAACGCACGCTGGGGCAGCTTGTACGACGGATTTTATGGCACCGATGCGATGGGCAGCAAGCCGCCTGCAGGTGGCTATAACAAGGGACGGGGCGCACGGGTTGTCGCGCGCGCACGCGTTTTCCTTGATGAAGCGTTTCCGATTGATGGCACAAGCCATGCGGATGCACGGCGTTATAGTGTGCTCCAAGGCGCGTTGATGGTCGACGATTGCCCGCTTGATCACCCCGAGAAATTCGTAGGCTACAAAGGACATCCCAAAGCGCCGTCGTCAATTTTGCTGCGCAACAACGGGTTGCATGTGGAACTGGTCTTTGACCGCACCCATTTGATTGGCTGTCGCGATCAGGCGGGGCTGGCTGATGTTGTGATGGAAAGCGCAGTATCGGCGATCATGGATTGCGAAGACTCCGTGGCCTGCGTGGACGCCGAGGACAAGGTGGTCGCCTACACCAATTGGCTGGGCCTGATGCGTGGCGATCTTGAAGAAACATTCGCAAAAAACGGCGCACAGATGACCCGCTCTATGGCGGATGACCGCGAATTTACGACCCCCGACGGTGGGGCGATGACTGTAAAAGGTCGGGCGCTGATGTTGGTGCGAAATGTGGGGCATCTGATGACCAACCCTGCGATTTTGGACCAAAACGGTGCCGAAATCTTTGAAGGATTGATGGACGCGGTGGTGACCACGTTGATTGCGATGCACGACTTGCAGCGTGAAGGCGGCAACTCGGTCAAAGGGTCGGTCTACGTTGTAAAGCCAAAGATGCACGGCCCCGAAGAGGTCAGCTTTGCAGATGAGACCTTCACGATGGTCGAGAAAGTTCTGGGCCTGCCGCGCTATACCGTGAAAATCGGAATTATGGATGAAGAACGCCGCACATCGGTCAATCTGAAAGAGTGTATTCGCGCGGCTAAAAGCCGTGTTGCGTTTATCAACACAGGGTTCCTTGACCGGACTGGCGACGAGATTCACACATCGATGGAGGCAGGGCCGTTTTCGCGCAAAGACTTTATCAAAGGCAAAAGCTGGATCGGCGCATACGAAGATCAGAATGTGGATATTGGCCTTGCCTGTGGTCTTTCGGGACGCGCGCAGATCGGTAAGGGCATGTGGGCCATGCCTGACCTGATGTCCGCGATGTTAGAGCAAAAGATTGGCCATCCGAAATCTGGTGCCAACTGTGCGTGGGTGCCAAGCCCAACTGCGGCGACGTTGCACGCGCTGCATTATCACAAGATTGATGTGTTTGCGGTGCAAGCCAAGCTGAAAGCGGGCGGCCGTCGTGCGCATGTTGAAACCGTGCTGGAAATTCCGTTGGCGACCTACCAGAAATGGACCAAAGCACAAATCACGCGCGAAGTTGAAAACAATGCCCAAGGTATTTTGGGCTATGTGGTCCGCTGGATTGATCAGGGTGTGGGCTGTTCCAAGGTCCCGGACATGAATGACGTTGGCCTGATGGAAGACCGCGCAACATGCCGGATTTCGAGCCAAGCACTTGCCAACTGGCTGCACCACGGTGTGGTCGCAGAGGTCGACGTTATGGACGCAATGCAAAAAATGGCAGGCGTTGTTGACCGTCAAAACGATGGCGATCCGACGTACCATCCGATGGCGCCGACGTTCGACGGGATTGCATTTCAGGCCGCATGTGATTTGGTGTTTCTAGGACGCGTTCAGCCGTCGGGGTACACTGAGCCTATCTTGCACCGCCGCCGTCTAGAGCTGAAAGCGCAACGTAATCATTAACGCGTGATGGGTTAAAACCCATCCTACGAAGGAGAGACCGATGGCAGAAGTATCAGCCGCAAAAGCACGCATGATCATCCGCAAAACCATGGCCAAAGGCGACGAGATGGGGTTCAAGCCGCTGTCAGTTGTCGTGTTGGACACAGGCGGCCACGTGAAAGCGTTTGAACGTGCCGACGGCGCAGCCCCCGGGCGGTTCGCGATCGCACATGGCAAGGCTTACGGGTCTGTCATGCTGGGTATGGCAGGGACGGCGCAAATGGCGCGCGCCGAACAGCAGGCCTATTTTATGGCGGCTGTGAACGGCGTTTTTGGTGGCCAAGTTGTGCCTGTTCCAGGTGGTATTTTGCTGCGTGACAAACGCGGCGCTGTCATTGGCGCTGTCGGTGTGACGGGCGATACATCCGACAATGACGTGATTGCTGCGATGGCTGGCATTGACGCTGCGGGCCTGACTGGCGAAAGCTAAACTGACCAAAAATCCGCCAACGCCGCGTTCATCGCTTGAGCGCGGCGTTGTTGTGACTGATCGCCCCTTTTCGTCACCGTGCGGACACGCTACTTAGTGCAAAAGTAATTGGAGTTTTTATGTCTCGTCCTGTGATTGGTATAATCGGCAACAGCTTTCTTATTCACGAAGACTATCATATTTTTGGCGCGGGCAAGTTGAACACGTCTGCTGTGGCTGAAGCCTGTGGCGCAATTCCGATTATTGTGCCCACGGACCCAGTGCTAAGCAGTTTGACCGAACTTATGGACCTGTGCGACGGGTTTGTATTTACGGGCGCACGTGCCAACGTACATCCCGAAGAATACGGCGAACAAGCAACCGAATCGCATGGTGATTTTGACCGTGACCGCGACGGATTGGCGTTGCCGTTGATCCGTGCATGCGTCGCGGCCAGTCAGCCGATCATCGGAATTTGCCGTGGATTTCAAGAGGTTGCTGTCGCTATGGGCAGTACGCTTTACCCTGAAATCCGTGATCTTGAGGGACGCGATAATCACCGGATGCCGCCTGATGGGACGTTGGAAGAGAAGTTCGCGCTGCGCCACGCTGTGACGTTTTCTGACGATGGACCGTTCCGCAAATTGCTGGGATCTACTGAGCTGATGACCAACACGTTGCACGGGCAGGGAATTAACGTTCCGGGTCCGCGTATCGTCGTCGACGGCTACGCGCCAGACGGGACGCCTGAAGCGATTTACGTCAAAGGTGCAAATGGATTTACCCTGTCAGTTCAGTGGCATCCTGAATGGAATGCGACTGTTGATCCGGTTTCGAAACCGCTGTTTGGTGCTTTTGGCGCTGCCTGTTCGGTTTGGCGTAGTGCGCGTTAGAGCTTGAATGTTTTGCAGGCTTGGGATGATGTGATTGAAATCGTTTACGGAGGCCCCGAATGAAGCGTTCGACAATCAATTCTATCATGGCCGACGCGGATGAAATGATTCGATCTTACGGCTTTGTCTTGCCACCATTTGCGCGTTGGACACCCGCAGAGTTCAAAGCAAATGCTGCCCGCGCCAGTGCGTTGGTTGATGCAGCCTGTGGGTGGGATATTACAGATTACGGCGCGGGCGACTATGATAAAATGGGCCTGTTTTTGTTCACGCTGCGCAATGGCCGATTGGCTGACCTGCAACGTGGTGGCGGAATGTGTTACGCGGAGAAATTATTGATTTCAAAGCAAGATCAGCTGTCTCCTATGCATGCACATGTGATCAAGGCAGAAGATATTATCAATCGCGGCGGTGCAACAATGGTTGTTGAACTTTACGGGTCTGACGCCGAGGGCAACTTTGCCGAAGATCGCGGCGGTATGGTTATGTGTGACGGCATCCGGCGCGAGTTTCAGGCGGGTGAAAAGTTGAAGTTTTCACCCGGTGAAAGCCTGACGCTGATGCCCGGTGACTGGCACGCGTTTTGGGGCGAGGGCGGTGATGTTTTGATTGGTGAAGTCAGCACGGTCAATGACGACAAAACCGACAACATTTTTCGCGCACCAATCGGCCGTTTCGCGGATATCGAAGAAGACGTCCAACCCACCCATCTGTTGGTCAGTGACTACGCAAAATGGCTATGATTTCGGGGTAAGTTTTCGACCTCACACAAAGTCGGGCCGGACATTGGCAGGTGTCCGGCCCGACTTATAACTGGCGCCTGTCTTTATACGTTCAAGAATTGGGCCTCGTGGGCACGCAGGCAAAGGCGCGCCGTTTGACCGTAACTTCCGATGTTGCTGCGCAGTTCAGGGAACACTGAAAACAGTTCGTCGCGTGCTGGGTCGGACACGGCTGACAGGCCGACCGATCCCGGGTGGAAGCTTTCTGTGGCGGCACCTTCTGCATAGACCACTTCGTGTTCGTCAAACATCATGTGGATGTATGTAACGTCACCGCCGGTTTCCTGCGTGACCAGTTTGCCGTCGACCAAGTGCTTGGCTGCGACCAACACTTCGCGTTCGCCGAACAAAAGCTCAGCGCGGTAGCCTTGGAACATCATCCGGTGTTGCGGCGAGACGAGCAGATCTTTGCTCTGACCAGTGACAACGCCGGGCTTGATCCGGATCGGGGCAAAGCGGTCCATTGCAGGCACAGTGCGCGACCTAATCCAACGGATTGGCTGCAAGCCGTGGTCGCGCGTCACAACAAGATCACCAACCTGCAAGGTCGCGATGTCGCGTGCGCCGCGCGGCGTGGCAATGCGAGTGCCCGGGGTGAAGCAGATGATGTTTTCGATCTCGGAAAATTCCAAGACCGTCCCGTCATCCATTTGGACGGTCCCATCGTAGCTGGTATTTCCGTCAGCGTTAACGGTGGTGGACGTAATGTTGAGCGTCGACATATCGGCGTCGAACCCAAGGTTCAGCGTGTCCCCTTCAAGCGTGTTGGGGTCTGCGTCATCAGGTGTTTCCCCACCGGACCCACCCACAATGGTGATGGTCCCGTTTGTGGCTTCGCCCAAGTCTTCAAATGTGAATGTATCGTCGCCGGTGCCGCCGTCGATGCTGTCGGCCTCCGAGAATGTGATGGTGTCGTTGCCCGCACCAGTGCTGATGGTATCTGCGCCAGTGCCGGTGGTTGTGACCGTGTCATCACCAGCGCCAGTAATCACGTCTTGGTCGCCCGCCGCACCAGTGATCGTATCGTTGCCAGCACCGGTTTCGATCTGTTCGATTTCGCTGAACGTGGCAGTATCAGTACCGTTTGTTATCGTACCTGCCTCAGATCCTGTAAAGGTTACAGTCACGTCTTGGGTCAGGCCGGAGCCGTCGATGTTGTCGCCGATGGTTTCGCCGGTTTCGCCACCAGTGATGGCATTGTTCCCAAATGTGTCGTTCAGAACGATTGTGTCGTCGCCAGATCCACCTTGAATCAAGTCTGCGCCAGACCCGCTATCGATGACGTCGTTGCCTGCCTCGCCAAAGATGGTCTGGACGCCAGAGCCAGAGAGCACAACATCGTCGCCAGTGCCCGCATAGATGGTGTCGTTGCCTGCACCCGCATAGATGCTGTCGTTGCCAGCGCCTGCTTCGATCAGGTCGTCGTCGCCCGCGTGGCCCGAGATGATCGCGTCGTTGCCATCGACCACGTCCCCATCAGGGTCGCCAACATAACTGCCATCAATGATGTCATCGCCAGCTGTTCCGGACACGGTGCCGTCTGGCATCGGGATGCCCAGTGCATTCAGGTAGAACGGATCAGCTGCATCTATGGGCGAAATACCATTGAGCGTGATTGTTTCTCCGTTCGGGAACGTCAGAACTGCGTTGCCGGACCCGTCGTCCGTGACAACAATGTCATTTGTCATCACAGGTGTGCGGGCGGGGTCGCCTGCGGGAAGGTCAAACAAGTTTGTCGTGTCGAGCGTATCGATCCCAGTGAACGTGCCGTCGCCGTTTGGCGTTGGAGCGTCAAAACTCAGGATGGTGTCGTCGCCGAAGCCGTCTTGCAGCACGATCACGTCCGCATCGCCGTCAGGCGCGCCTGCGCCAAGGTCAACTGTATCGTTGCCTGCACCCATGTTGATCGTGTCTGCACCTGCGCCCGCAGTGACGCTATCGTCACCAGTGGATCCGATGACGCTATCGTCGCCCGCGCCCAAAGCCACAGTTTCGATGTTGTCGAATGTGGCTGTGTTGGCGCCGTCGGTCAGCGTGCCAGCTTCAGGGTCTGCACCCGATAGGTCCAGCGTGATGTTCGATGTCATCGCGGACGCGTCAAGAACGTCGACGTCTGTGTTGCCTGCGTCGTCGGTGCCGTCAATCGTATCGGTGCCGAACCCTTCGCCCAATATGATCTGGTCAGAGCCTTGGCCGCCGATGACTGAATCGTTGCCAGTGCCGCCAGTCAGGATGTCAGCACCGTCACCGCCTTCAAGGCGGTCATCACCGGCGTTGCCGTCGATGGTGTCGTTGCCTGCGCCGCCGTAAAGCGCGTCGTTACCGTCGCCACCGAAGATTGAATCGTTACCCGTGCCCATAAAGATAGAATCGTTGCCGATCCCGCCTTTGGCGATGTTGTCACCAGAGGATGCATAGATACCGTCGTCGCCAGTCCCGCCTTCAAGGCTGTCGTTGCCCGCACCGCCGATCACAACGTCGTTGTCTGCGCCGCCATAGATGGTGTCGTTGCCGCCCTCGCCGTCAAGATAATCTGCGCCGATGCCGCCGTAGACGGTGTCTGCGCCGCCGCCAGCGGAGATGGTGTCATCGCCCGCGTTGCCCTCGATGTAGTCGGATGTTGTGCCGCTGTCGGAAATGCTGTCGTTGCCAATGCCGCCGTAGATGCTGTCGCTGTCCGCGCCACCATCGATTGTGTCGTTGCCACCTTGGCCATAGATAAGGTCAGCACCTGCATCGCCGTTAATGGTGTCGTCGTTACCCGTCAGCGGCTCTTCTGGAATTGTTGTCAGCTCAATATCGCCAATACGGATTGCGTGGTTGCCGTACTCTTCATCAAGGTTGTTATACTCGATTTCGATGTAGGACACGGGGCCGGCAATAGTAAACTGTGCAAAGCCAGTGGCCGCGTCCGTGGTGCCAGTGCCTCCAGAATCTAGAATTGCCGAGACCGTCTGTGATCCATTGACGCCTATGGCAGATGTCAACGTGGTTGTGCTGCCAAGCGAAACCGAGACCGGAATTTCAACGCCGTTTGCGTCGTAGGCTCTGACAATAACTTGGTCGATGAACTGCCCGTCTAGTTCGTCAATGTCGTGGATACCGAAGCTGACGTTGCTCACTTCGTCAGAATACCCACCAGTCGCTGCTGAAAAATCAAGGGTGACAGTTGCGGCGTCACCACTTGTCGTCGCAGCGCCACCAAAAATATCGATCGAGGACGTGTCGCTTCTGCCGTCAAAATCATAAAGCGGGTCGGATGTTTCCATACCTGCTGATGTAAAGTTGGCCTCTTGCGCAACGGTCATTTGGATTTGAATATCACCGTTCGCAGTTACGCCTGTCAGGCCACCTGCAACGGATGTTTCGTCGCCAAGCCCTTGGGTCGACCACTGGAATTGTGTTGTTTCAGCTGTGCCCGCGGCGGTGTCGCCATAAATGATGTCGTCGCCAGCGCCACCAGAAATGATATCTTGGCCGTCGTTGGCAAGATCTTGATCACCGACGATGAAGTCGTTGCCAGTCCCGCCGTCAATCGTGTCGTCGCCGCCGCCGCCAAAAACAGTGTCGTTGCCCGCGCCTGCTTCAATAATGTCGTCAGAGCTTGTGACCGTATCGCCATCAACGTCCTTAAAGTCACCGTCGATGATATCGTCACCATCTGTGCCCGATACTGTTCCGTTGCCAGCGGTGTACTGAGGCGGATTAGTTGCTTGTGCGGACGTAATTGTGTCAACAGGGCCGAACTGGGGCTCAAAATACACGTTGCCATCTTCTGCAAGGTAATAGACGCCCGGTTCGACTGTATTCGTGTAGGTTGTGCCACCGAATGTACCAGAACAAGTCCACTCCCCGGCACCCAAATTTGTATTGGTCGTGAAGGTGACAAGCGCGCCGCCAATCGTATCGGCATTGTCGAGAGATGAATCTCCGAGCGTAACTAGATAACCCTGTGGCATTTGCCTGACCCCAATATTCTAACGTTTCGACCGATCCTGCTGCAACAACACGCTGCTGAATCAATTCGTCTCATGTTTTGATAAAGAAGTTGCGTGTTCCGAATGCGGAAACCCAATGTCTTAATTTAGAAGTTGAAGGAAATTTTAAGGCAATTTGAATGAAATACGGCGCAACCCGGGCAAATGTGGCGGTTCCGCCTTAGTCTTCAATCAGCGCGTGTGTCTGATCCTTTGGGGTCGCTTGAGGTGTAAAATCAAAGTTTTTTATGAACGGCAGGCGGCGCGCACCTGTGCCAATAAGGTCGAATAGGGCGTTCCCAAGGGGGGGTGCGGTTCGCCGACCGCACCTGAAGCGACCCGTTTTCCAAGGTGGCGACCTCGAGCTCTGGCACTGTGTGCATGCGCAGCGCATTGTAGTGTGGGACGTTATATTGCTGGGCTTGGCCATCTTCAAATGTGACGTCACCCATGCTGGCTGCTGACATGCCGTCGATCGCCCCAGAGATCATCCGTGCTTCGATAATGGCAGGGTCCAAGGCCGTCCCGACATCGCAGGCAACCCAGACCATATTAAGCTGGATAAGCCCATCATCTTCGCCCATCTCAACGACCTGTGAGGCGGCTGTTCCAAAGATGTGGCCGCGCGCAATTTCGCGCCCGATGCCGGGTTTGGATTGTCCCGTCCAGCCAGACATTTCACCCACTTTGCGACTGACTGTTTCCGAAACGGGGTATTTTGTCGCCGCCAACTTGGCCCGAAATATGCGCGGATCAGTGCCCGCCGCATGCGCGATTTCGGCGGCAAATGTGTCAAAAATGAACCCGTCAAACGATGCGCCGACCAACCGCCAGAACCCGTATTTACGGAGATGAAAGACGCCACAGGCGACCCCGCTCATGATCATCGCCGAAGCAATAAGGAATGTACGTCGTTCGATTTTACCGATGCTGGCCATGACTTAACCCTGCTGCAACTTGATTGCGACGTCTTTGATGGCGGCGCGCATTCTCTGGTAGGTCCCGCAGCGGCACAGGTGACCCTGCATGGCAACGCCGATGTCTGTGTCCGATGGGGTGGGTGTGTTCGCCAAAAGGTCGGCCGCTTGCATGATTTGCCCTGATTGTGCGAGGAACGATAATGGGAAGGCAGTCCAGCCCGTTTTGCCATCGTTGACGACAAAGCAAATGGCGCAAAATTGGAAATGCGTCAGGATCGCTGTTCTACAGGCTGATGAGCGCATCGAATTGCAACTCGGTCCGCCTACGCCTAGAGATTGTATGCGGCAAATGACCAAAGCGACCTTGAAGCCCCTGACGCCCAGCACTAAGACTCTGTCAGGATATTTGAATTAGAACAGACCTGTTCAACAGCGAGGCAAGCACATGCACGATCCAGTAGAAACCTATATGAACCTTGTTCCCATGGTGGTCGAACAGACTGCACGTGGCGAACGCGCCTATGATATTTTCAGCCGTCTGCTGAAAGAGCGGATCATTTTCATGAGTGGCCCTGTGCATGATGGCATGTCACAGTTGATTGTCGCGCAGTTGCTGCACCTTGAGGCCGAAAACCCCAAGAAAGAGATTAGCATGTATATCAACAGCCCAGGGGGCGTTGTGACATCTGGTCTCAGTATTTACGACACCATGCAGTACATCCGCCCGAAGGTGTCCACACTTGTGATCGGTCAAGCCGCATCCATGGGGTCGCTTTTGCTCACGGCGGGCGAAAAAGGCATGCGCTTCAGCTTACCTAACTCTCGGGTTATGGTGCACCAACCATCGGGTGGGTATCAGGGTCAAGCGACCGACATCATGATCCACGCGCAGGAAACCCAGAAGCTGAAGACCCGCCTGAACGAAATTTATGTCACCCACACGGGCAACAAATTGAAGGACGTTGAAGCGGCGTTGGAACGTGATAACTTTATGTCACCGCAAGAAGCCAAAGATTGGGGTCTCATCGACGAAATCGTGACCAACCGCGATAAGTCTGAAGACTAAGTTAATTGCGATGGAAAAGTGACCGCGCATTGGGGTCATTTTGACATTGTAGCCAGTTGCGGGCTGTCCTAGGTTAAGGCTAAGGGCAGTCCGACGCATTTAGAAATGACCGTTTGGTCAAAAGGTTTGAAACATGGCGAACACATCCGGCAACGACAGCAAAAACACACTTTACTGCAGCTTTTGTGGTAAAAGCCAGCACGAGGTGCGCAAGCTGATCGCGGGTCCGACTGTGTTCATCTGCGACGAATGTGTCGAGCTGTGCATGGATATTATTCGTGAAGAAACCAAAACTGCGGGACTGAAGACAGGCGAAGGTGTGCCGACGCCGCTCGAGATTTGCAGCGTGCTGGACGACTATGTTATTGGTCAGGTGCATGCTAAGCGCGTGCTGTCCGTGGCTGTGCACAACCATTATAAGCGCCTGAACCATGCCGATAAATCCGACATCGAATTGGCAAAATCCAACATCATGCTGATCGGCCCAACGGGGTGTGGTAAGACGCTGCTGGCCCAGACGTTGGCGCGTATCCTGGATGTGCCGTTCACGATGGCCGATGCAACGACCTTAACCGAGGCTGGTTATGTTGGTGAAGATGTTGAAAACATTATTCTCAAGTTGCTGCAGTCTGCTGAATATAACGTTGAAAAAGCGCAGCGCGGAATCGTGTATATCGACGAAGTTGATAAAATTACCCGCAAGTCTGACAACCCCTCCATCACCCGTGACGTTTCGGGCGAGGGGGTGCAGCAGGCATTGCTGAAGATCATGGAAGGCACCGTTGCCTCTGTGCCACCACAAGGTGGCCGTAAGCATCCGCAGCAGGAATTCCTGCAAGTGGACACGACCAACATCTTGTTCATCTGTGGCGGTGCGTTTGCTGGCCTCGAAAAGATTATTGCGTCCCGCGGTAAAGGCTCGGGTATGGGCTTTGGTGCGGATGTGAAAGACAATGACGAACGGGGCATCGGCGAGATTTTTGGTGATTTGGAGCCAGAAGATTTGCTGAAGTTCGGTCTGATCCCAGAATTTGTTGGCCGCTTGCCTGTTATCGCAACGCTCACTGATCTGGACGAAGACGCGCTTGTCACCATTCTGTCCAAGCCAAAGAACGCGTTGGTAAAGCAGTACCAACGCCTGTTCGATCTGGAAGATGTGCAGCTGACGTTTACCGACGATTCGCTTATCGCGATTGCAAAGCGTGCGATCGAGCGCAAAACGGGTGCACGTGGTCTGCGGTCAATCATGGAAGACATCCTGCTGGATACGATGTTTGACCTGCCGGGCATGGATACAGTGTCCGAGGTTGTCGTAAACGAAGAAGCGGTTGGCCCTGATGCATCCCCGCTGATGATCCACGATAAAGCCAAGTCGAAGAAAAAAGCACCAGCGACAGCAAGTTAATGACAATCACGCGCATTTCATCCGGTGGGGCTCTTGAAGCCAAGGTAGGATATTGCCGCGCGGTTGTGGCTGGGGGCTTCGTGCATGTGTCTGGCACCGTCGCGGGGCCAGACGTTCCAGACGATGTCGTCGCACAGTGCACATCGGCGCTGGGGATTATGGAACGCGCCTTGGCTGAAGCAGGGGCGACGTTCGCGGATGCGGTTCGCGTGCGCTATATCTTGCCCAATCCTGCCGATTTCGAACCTTGCTGGCCGGTTTTGGCGGCTGCGTTTGGTGATAGTCCGCCGGCGGCCACAATGGTTTCTGCAGCATTGATTGATACCAAGTATAAGATCGAAATTGAGCTGACCGCATTGGCCCCAAGCGCATAGTGCACTGGACCTTTGCTGCCGTTTCGGGCAAAAGTGCCGACAACAGCGTCTAGGAGCAAACGATGGGCCTTTTGAATACAATCAAACGCGTTTTCACGTGGTGGGATGGTCAAACATTCGGCACGCAGCTTTGGACATGGCGCAAAGGCATCAAAGTCGGGACCGACGCGCAAGGCAACATCTTTTACAATAACAAAGATGATAGCCGTCGCTGGGTGATTTTTGACGGTCCCATCGAGGCCAGCCGCATTGATCCCGATTGGCATGGTTGGTTGCACCGGACCTGGAACGAGCCACCAACAGAAAAACCATTGGTCCATAAATCATGGGAAAAGCCACATCAGGAAAACCTGACAGGCACCGTGGCCGCCTATGCGCCAGCAGGATCGTTGCGTCGCGCAACCCCAGCCCCGCGCAGCGACTACGAGGCATGGACACCGGAGTAACTTTGGTGCGCGAGAACACCACAGAGGTTATCGTCGGCGGCATCGTTTTGGCCGTGGCCGTGGGGTTCTTGGCCTACACCGTGCGCACGACTGGCTATGGCAATGGCGGTGCTAGCTACGATCTCACCGCCAGTTTCCGGTCTGTTGAAGGGATCACAGCGGGTACAGACATCCGGCTTGCGGGTGTCAAGATTGGCACTGTTTCGGCAATCATATTGAACCCGGAAACATTTCGCGGCGACACCACTTTTGCCATTCAATCGGATACGATTATCCCTGACGATAGCGCCGCTGTGATCGCTTCTGAGGGCTTGCTTGGCGGCAATTTCGTTGAAATTGTACCGGGTGGATCGCTTGGTAACTTTGAAGATGGCGCCGAAATCGAGGACACGCAGGGTGCTGTGAGCCTGATTTCGCTGTTGTTGAAGTTCGTTACAGGCGAGGGGAATTGAACATGAAGACGTTAACCCTTTCTGCAGCTTTTTGCCTTGTGGCGTCGGGCTTGTTTGCACAGCAAGCGAGCGGCGCCAATTCTGGTGTGTTGCGTGTTTTGGACAGGTTGTCTGGCGCCGTGACGGACTTGCCGTTGAATGTTGGTGAAACGGGCGCGTTGGGCCTGCTAAAGATCACGCTGGACGAATGCCGGTTTCCCGCGTCGAACCCGAATGGTGATGCTTATGCCAAGGTCACCATTCTGTACCGCGACAAGGAAGAACCGGTGTTCCTTGGTTGGTTGATCGCGTCCGCCCCTGCGTTGAACGCGATGGATCATCCGCGCTATGACGTTTGGGCGTTGCGTTGCAATAGCGCGTAGGCGTTTGTCACCTCGGTGATATTTCGAAAATCTGCATCAACTTGAAGCGCTCGTGACAAGGCTGAATGATATGCTTTGCGTGGAATTTCGATTGCGCCAAGGCTGGCCAAATGATCAGTGATGAACTGCGTGTCAAACAACACAAACCCACACCGGTTTAGGTGGTCCACAAGATACGCAAGCGCGATTTTTGACGCGTCTCGCCGTCTGCTGAACATGCTTTCCCCAAAGAAGGCCCCACCGATTGTGACCCCGTAGACACCACCAACAAGGTCGGGCCCGTCCCAGACTTCGATTGCATGGGCGTCGCCGCTGGCATGGAGCGCGCGGTAGAGATCAAAGATGGTGTTGTTAATCCACGTCTCTGGTCGGTCCGCGCAGCCTTCGACGACGCGTTCAAAGGCGGTGTTCAGCGTGATTTGAAATGAGGATCGCCGTAGCGTTTTGGCCAAGCTGCGTGAGATACGAAAGTTATCAAGCGGGATTACACCGCGAAAGCGCGGATCGACCCAGAATACTTCGGGGTCGTCACGGCTTTCTGACATGGGAAACACACCACTGGCATAGGCTTTGAGGAGCAGATCGGTGGTGAGGGTCATGACTACAGTATCTGTTGTGGCGGTTGGTGCCAGACTAGGTCAAAGTCACCGCAGTCGATAGGCGCAAATTATGGAGAACCGCATGGGATTTTTCGATTTTATTGACGATTTGCCGCATTACGTGGAACGCGGCCCTGCATCCAAACGGATGAACCGTCGCCATGATTTCCTGATCAAAGATTTCGCGGATGACATCGCGGGGGCCAAGGTGTTGGATCTTGCTTCGCATGATGGTCGGTGGTGCTACGCGTTTGCGGGCGCTGGTGCCGCGTCGGTCGTTGGCATTGAAGCGCGACCAAATCTGGTTGCGGATTTTGCCAACTATCCTGATTCTGCTTTTCGTGGAAAAGTTGACCTGCGTGTCGGTGATTTGTTTGACGGCATTAGAGCAGAGATCGCCAAGGGCGAAATCTATGATGTGATCGGGGTGTTGGGCATTTTGTATCACATCATGGACCACTTTAGTTTGTTTCAGCTATTGCGCGAGCTGAAGCCGAGACTTGTGATTGTCGACAGTGAATTTGTCCTGCGCGACAATGCTGCCATTCAGCTGATCTATGAACGCACCGACAATATATTGAACGCTGTTTCGCAATTTCCTGGGCAAGAGCGCGCAGTGAAAGGTGTGCCCACGTTTTCCGCGATGGAGATGATCGCCGAAGGCCTGAATTATGACATTGAGTGGTCGGATTGGTCGCGCGTTCCAGAAGGGGATCGTGCGCCGGTCAACGATTACTTTCGCCCGCAGGCGAAGCAAAAACGGCGCGCAACCTGTGCGTTAAGGTTGCGCGACCGTTGATTTAAGCGAGGTTTTCGGCGAGCCAATGTTCCAACCAGTGGATGTTATAGTCACCGGTTTGAACAGCCTCTTCTGCCAAAAGCGCGTGGAACAAGGGGATCGTGGTGTCGACACCGTCAACAATCAGCTCTCCCAAAGCGCGTGCAAGCCGTGCGAGCGCCTCTGGTCGGTCGCGCCCGTGCACGATGAGCTTGCCGATCAAGCTGTCGTAATAAGGCGGAATCCGGTAGCCATCATAAAGCGCGCTATCCATCCGCACACCAAGCCCGCCGGGGGCATGATATTGCGTGATTGTCCCTGGGCAGGGCGCGAAGTTTGGCAGCTTTTCTGCGTTGATCCGTACTTCAATCGAATGCCCGTTGATCACCAAGTCATCTTGGGTGAACGACAATGGCATCCCGGAAGCCACGCGCAGTTGTTCGCGCACCAGATCGACGCCAAAGATGGCTTCGGTCACAGGGTGTTCAACCTGCAGGCGTGTGTTCATCTCGATGAAATAGAACTCGTCGTTCTCGAATAAGAACTCGATTGTGCCTGCGCCGCTATAGTTGATTTCCGCAACCGCGTCCGAACAGACCTTACCGATGCGCGCGCGCAATTCGGGGGTGATGCAGGGGCCGGGGGCTTCTTCCAATACCTTCTGGTGGCGCCGTTGCAGCGAGCAGTCGCGTTCGCCCAAATGCACTGCATTCCCTTTGCCATCGCCGAAAACCTGGATTTCGATATGACGCGGAGTGGTCAGGTATTTCTCGATATAAACTTCGTCGTTGCCAAAGGCAGCTTTGCCTTCTGCGCGCGCCGCGTGGAATGCTTGCTCCATGTCAGCGGCGGTTTGCGCCACTTTCATGCCGCGCCCACCGCCGCCTGCTGTGGCTTTGATGATAACCGGATAGCCGACTTCAGCACCGATGCGCTGCGCGTCCTCAAGCGTGGGCACACCACCAGCAGAGCCGGGTACGCAAGGTACGCCGAGCGCCTTCATTGTGTCCTTGGCTGTAATTTTATCGCCCATGGTCCGAATGTCGGCCGCAGATGGGCCGATAAATTTGATGTCGTGATCTTCAAGCGCTTGTACGAAGGCCGCGTTTTCAGACAAGAAACCGTAACCGGGGTGAACCGCTTGAGCGCCGGTCACTTCGCAGGCGGAGATGATCGACGCGAACGACAGATACGACTGTGCGGACGATGGCGGCCCAATACAGATCGCCTCGTCTGCCATGCGCACGTGCATTGCGTCGCTGTCGGCCGTGGAGTGCACGGCCACGGATTTGACGCCCATTTCGCGACAGGCGCGCACAACCCGCAGCGCAATTTCGCCACGGTTCGCAATCAGGATTTTATCGAACATATGCTGTCAGCCTTATTCGATGATCACAAGCGGCGCGCCGTATTCAACGGCACCGCCGTCTTCGACCAGGATACGTTTGATCGTGCCGGCCTTTGGCGCTGGAATGTGGTTCATCGTTTTCATCGCTTCGATGATCAAGATGGTGTCACCTTCGGCGACTGTCGTGCCAACGGCCACAAATGCAGCGGCACCAGGTTCAGCGGCCATGTAGATCGTGCCAACCATAGGGGAGGGCACGACGCCCGGGTGTGCGGCTGGATCAGTGGCCGCTTCGACCGCGGCAGGCGCTGCTGCAGCGGCTGGTGCGGCAGCCACGGGGGCTGCTGCAGCTTGAACGACGGTTTGTGTCTGCCGACTGACGCGCACATTCAGGCTGTCATTTTCGCCGTAATCACGTTTGACCTGCAATTCTGTAAGGTCATTGTCGCGTAAAAGCTCTGCGAGAGACGCAATAAAGCTGACGTCACTGTCATGGGAGGTCTTTTTTGTCATATTTTCCTCGGCCCGTTGCCCAAACTATGCCCAGCTGGTGCTGGTGATTGCAGGACTTATACGCGACCAGCGCGCGCGTGGAAAGGCACCGAGGTCAGGAAAATGACGAGGCGGAATGTATCACGCCGTTTTAGGGGCAATCAGAGCGGTTTTGGCCGCTCTGATCGGTATATTTAGATCGCGAGATACTGCGCGCGTAGCGCTTCATCTTCGAGCACTTCTTGGGCAGAACCGTCGTAAACGACTGTGCCTGTGTCCAAGATCACGGCACGATCTGCCAGTTTGAGCGCTGCAACCGCGTTTTGTTCGACGATCACGGTTGTGATGCCTTGGTCGCGGATCAGGTTCAGGGTTTTGGCAATTTCTTGCACGATGACAGGGGCCAAGCCTTCGTAAGGTTCATCCAGCAGCAACACTTTGATGTCGCGGGCAAGTGCGCGCGCAATGGCGAGCATCTGCTGTTCACCACCAGAAAGGGTCACGCCTTCTTGTTTGCGGCGTTCGCCCAAGCGTGGGAACAGATCGTAGATACGGTCAAGCGACCAGCCGATGGGGGGTGCGATTTGGGCAAGCTGCAGGTTTTCTTCGACCGTCAGACCCGGGATGATACTGCGGTCTTCGGGCACAAGTGCGATACCTGCTTGCGATGCCTCAAACGACTTCATTTTGTGCAGTGGTTTGTGGTCCAGCCAGATTTCGCCGTGCTTAAGTTGCGGGTCACCCATCCGCGCGATGGTGCGCAGCGTCGATGTTTTTCCAGCGCCGTTACGGCCCAGAAGCGCAAGGATTTCACCCTCATGGATGTTAAAGCTAACGTTTTGAACGATATAGCTTTCGCCGTAATAGGCCTCGATTTCCCAGACTGACAAAAAGGCAGGGTGGGTGGCCGCGTTGTTGGCATTTTTATTGAATGGAGCGTTCATAACTGTTCCTTACACCTGTGCTTCGCCAAGGTAGGCTTCGCGCACCTTGGGGTGGCCTTTGATGTTTTCTGGCGTGTCTTCGACCAACGGCATGCCTTGGGCCAAAACGGTAATCCGTTCTGACAAGGAAAACACAACATGCATGTCGTGCTCGATGATGCACATGGTGATGTCGCGCTTTTCCTTGATCTCTTTGAGCAAGTCGATCGTGTTGTTGGTGTCGGCGCGCGCCATGCCTGCGGTTGGCTCGTCGAGCAGCAGCAGCTTTGGTTCTTGTACCAAGCACATCGCCATTTCCAAGCGCCGCTTGTCGCCACGTGACAGCGACGCTGCCGTCATGTGCCGTTTATCAAGCATGTTCACATCGTCCAAGATTGCCTCGGCCGTGGTGTGTATATCGCTGTGCCCCGTGACAGCACCGATGGCCTGCATTTTGAACGAGCCGTCGCGTTTGGCAAAGCAGGGGATCAACACGTTTTCAAAAACGGTTAGATCGGCAAAGATTTCCGGTGTTTGAAACACGCGGGAAATGCCTATCTGGTTGATCTCGTGCGGCTTGCGCCCCAGAACGGATTGCCCGTCGAACATGACCGATCCTGAATCCGGGATCAGTTTGCCGACCAGCACATTCAGAAGAGTGGATTTACCGGCCCCGTTTGGGCCGATAATCGCGTGTACGGTGTTTTCTTGCACGCTTAGGTTCACGTCACCCAGCGCTTGCAGACCACCAAAGCGTTTGTTGACGCCTTTGACTTCAAGGATACCCATTGTTGTTCTCCTTATTCCGCTGGGGTTTTCGCGCCATCAGCGGCGTCGTCAGTTTTCTTGCGACGGAAGAAACCGCCAATTTTTTGTCCACCTTGCACCAGCCCACCGGGCAGGAAGATGACGACTGCCATAAACAGCAGCCCAAGCGTCAGGTGCCAGCCTTTGCCGATGAACGGGTGGATGATTGACACGAGCGCATTGTCGAGAAAGTCAGGCATAAAGGCGAACCATTGGTGTAGAATGCCGTCGTTGATCTTGGAGACGATGTTTTCGAGGTATTTGATGATACCTGCGCCAAGCACCGGACCAACCAATGTCCCGACACCACCAAGGATCGCCATAACAACGATTTCACCCGATGCGGTCCAGAACATACGCTCTGCCCCCGTCAGTGGGTCCATCGCTGCCAGAAGACCGCCAGCCAGACCCGCATACATGCCGGAGATCACGAAGGCCGCAAGCATATAGGGTTTGGTGTTGATGCCCGTGTAGGACATGCGTGTCTGGTTCGACTTGATCGCCCGCAGCATGAGCCCTGTTGGGGACCGGAAGATGCGGATCGACAGATAGAAGCCAAGGATCAGGAAGATCGCGGACAGGTAGTACCCGTTTTGGAACACAAACGACCATCCGCTGATATCCAATGTGTATTGTGAATTCATTTCCAGCCCAAAGAGGTGTGGTGATGCTGGTGAATTCGCCCCCATCAGGATTTGCGGATCGTCGTTATAGACCTGCAAGCCGGTTTCCCCGTTGGTCAGTGGAGTGAACACCGAATAGGCCAACTGGTAAGACATCTGCGCAAAGGCCAGTGTCAGGATTGAAAAGTAGATCCCTGACCGCCGCAAGCTGACGTAGCCGATGACGACTGCGAACAGTCCCGCCACGATGACCGACAGAATGATTGCTGGCACCACGTTGTACGACAGCAGCTTGAACATCCAAACGGCGGCATATGATCCGACACCCAGAAATGCTGCGTGGCCGAAGGACAGATACCCTGTCAGGCCGAACAGAATGTTAAAGCCGATCACAAGGATGCCAAAGATGACAAACCGCTGCATCAGGGCAGGGTAACCTGCGTTAAAGCTTTCGCCCAAGGCCGACGCAGTCGGGAAGGGGTTGAGCAGGATTGGTGCGGCCAGCGCCATAATGCAGACCACAATGAATAGTTTGAAATCGCGTGAGTTAAGTCCGAGCATGATTATTCCTCCATCACGCCTTTGCGACCCATCAGGCCACGTGGACGGGTCAACAAAATGATGATTGCTACAAGGTAGATGATGATTTGGTCGATACCAGGGATCACGGCTTTGACTTCGTTCATGGATGCGAACGATTGCAAGATACCAAGCATGAAGCCCGCAAGTACCGCACCCGGAAGCGACCCCATGCCGCCCACAACAACCACAACAAACGACAACACAAGGAAGTCCATGCCGATGTTATAGTGGGGTGACAAGATTGGTGTGTACATCACACCCGCCATGCCCGCGACCGCTGCTGCAAGCCCGAACATAAACGTGAACCGCTTGTCGATATCGATGCCAAGCAGGCCAACAGTTTCGCGGTCGGCCATGCCCGCCCGTACAACCATCCCGAAGGTGGTGAACTGCAAGAACGCAAAGACCGCGCCAATCGTGACCGCAGAGAAGGCAAAATAGACCAAGCGCCATTTCGGATAAGCAACTGAACCCGCGTCCATGCCGAGCCACACACCGACATCAAGCGTGCCTATGAACATGTCAGGGGCAGGCGTTTGAATTGGGTTGGCGCCATAGAAGGCTTTGATCAGCTCGCCGACGACGATCGCAAGACCAAAGGTTACAAGGATTTGGTCCGCGTGTGGGCGTGTGTAAAAGTGTTTGATCAGCCCGCGTTCCATGACCCAGCCCAAAAAGAACATGACGGGGATCACGAGTAGGATCGCAAGAGGGACGGACCAGTCCTGGATCGCCATCCCCATTTCGGGGCCAAACCACGCCTCTACATAAGGTGTATCGACCTTGAGCGGATTGCCCAAGAAATCGGTTTGGGTGTCATCGATTGTCTGAAAACTGATCCCAAGAATTTTCTGTAAAGTCACAGCGCAGAATGCGCCGATCATGAACAGCGCGCCGTGCGCAAAGTTGACAACGCCAAGCGTGCCAAAGATCAGTGTTAGGCCGAGGGCAATCAAGGCATATGCCGAGCCCTTATCTAAGCCGTTGAGAACTTGAAGTATAAATGCGTCCATTGGACCGTGCCCCGTATGTCTGCTGGATGGGCCCCGACGATGGGGGCGGAGTGGACCGGCGGCAAACTCGCCGCCGGTCCGGTGTCATAAGCGAATAAAGCTTATGCGCCTGGGTTACATTCGCCCAGATCGCCACCGGCGAACATTGGGTGATCAACAGGATACTCAACCTGCGCACGTGGCGTTACTTCCACGATTTCCAGTGTGTCGTATGCGTTGGTCGGGTTCTCGGAGCCCTTCATAACCAGCACGTCTTTGAAGCACTGGTGATCGGAACCACGATACGTTGTTGGACCGTTGCCCATACCGTCGAAGTCAAAGTCTTCGAGAGCTTCGGCAACGCCGCATGGGTTGAATGTGCCAGCACGTGTAACCGCATCCGCATAAAGCAGAGTCTGAACGTAGCAAGTGTGCGCAGCGTTGGATGGCGGGAAGCCATACTTTTCGCCGAACGACTTAACAAAGGCTTTGGTGCCCGCATCCTGCAGCTGCCAGTTCCAGTTCATAGAACCGAAGACGCCTTGGATGTTAGACCCGGCACCAGCCGCCATCAGCTCGGAGTAGAGCGGAACGATGATGGTGAAGTCTTTGCCGTTTACCTGCTTGTCTTTCAGACCAAACTGGATGGCCTGTGTCAGCGAGTTAACCATGTCCCCACCGTAGTGGTTCAGGATCAATGTATCTGCGCCGGAGTTCAGGATTGGTGCGATGTACGACGAGAAGTCGCCCGCGCCAACTGGTGTCAGGACGTTCTGTACAGTTGTCCAACCCAGAGCTTCTGTTGAAGCCGCGATGGATTCCTGCTGTGTCCAGCCCCATGTGTAGTCAGCTGTCAGGTGGTATGCTTGACGCTCGTTACCGTATTCTTTTTCAAGAACCGGACCCAGAGCAGCACCGGACATGTAGCCGTTAAAGAAGTGACGGAAGCCGTTGGCTTTCTTATCTTTCCCGGTTGTGTCGTTGGAGTGCGTGAGACCAGCCATGAAGATAACGCCAGCGTCTTGGCACAGGCCTTGAACCGCAATCGCAACGCCGGAAGAAGACCCGCCGTTGATCATGACACAGCCGTCTTTCTGGATCATGGATTGTGCGGATGCACGTGCCACGTCAGATTTTGTCTGTGTATCGCCAGTGACGAATTCGACTTTCTTGCCGAGAATACCGTCACCTTGAAGGTTCTTTTCGGAGAAAGTGTTCAGCATTCCGCCGTCACCGATACCGTTCAGGTGCTCAACAGCCAGCTCTTGTGCGCGCAGCTCGTCGAGGCCTTCTTCAGCATAGGGGCCGGTCTGTGGTACATTGAAACCGAACTTCACCGAAGAACCGGTGGGCGCGTTGGTATAGCCAGCATGGCTCGCCGCGCTCAGATACGTCGGAAGTGCCAGACCTGCACCAGCAATGGCACCTGTCTTCAGCACGCCGCGACGTGAGAAATTGGACTTGGACATTATTATCCTCCCTTTGGATTTAAAGCCGTGCGAGCCTCCTCGCCCACGCAGCCTACACTTTCGTGCCTGACCACCATCGGGGCATAATGTGTTTGCGGCAACCGTGCACCATTGGTCACTGGACGAATTTGTAAATTAATGCACAATGGGCTTGTAAATTTTGTAAATCATTTTTCTCGCACTCGCAGAAACCAACTGAATCCATAGGGGAAATCAAGATGGCCATTGACGCAATCATCGGCACCCGAATTCGAGATCGTCGCATGGATCAGGGGATCAGGCAGGCTAATTTGGCCAAAACTGTTGGAATTTCGGCGTCTTATCTAAACCTTATCGAGCATAACAAGCGCAGAATCGCGGGAAAGTTGTTGTCTGACATTGCCCGCGCCTTGTCCGTTCCACCCGAACAATTAAGCCAAGGCGTGAATACATCGCTGCTGGATCGCCTTCATAGTGCCGCCGCAAATCTGTCTGCCACGGTTGAGTTGACCCGCGCCGAAGATATGGCTGTCCGGTTTCCTGGCTGGACCGCGTTGATTGTCGCCCAATCCCAACAACTGTCCGCGTTGCACGACCGTGTGCAGGTTTTAAACGACCGCATGACATATGACCCCGAATTGGCCGGATCATTGCATGAGGTCATCACGGCGGTCACTGCTGTTAAATCTGCAGCATCCATTTTGGTAAGCGGCGAACGCATCGATGCCGATTGGCAGGCCCGCTTCCACCGTAACATCTATGACGACAGTGTCCGCCTTGCTGCCAGTTCCGAGGCCTTGATCCGCTACCTTGATACACCTGATACGACAGGCCCACCGCAAACTGCGCCCGTTGACGAGGTTGAGACTGCATTGGCGCAAGTGGGCTATCACATCGCGGCGTTGGAGCGGTCAGGCCAGGTTAATATCCCTAAGCTGGTGGAAGAGATGACCCCGCGCAGTGACCCCGCCGCAGATTTGATGACCCGCTTTATGCAAACATATCATGCGGATGCGGCCAAGATGCCGCTTGCTCAATTCGTGCCAGCCGCCCGCGATGCGGACTATGATCCTGTCGCTTTGTCGCACCAGTTTCTTGTGCCTGTTGATGCTGTGCTACGTCGGTTGGCGAGCTTACCTGCGACGGATGGGCACCTGCCGATGGGGTTGGCTGTTGCTGATGCGTCGGGTGCCATGCTGTTTCGCAAACCTGTCGGTGGTTTTGCTTTGCCGCGTGCAGGGGCTGGCTGCCCGCTTTGGCCGTTGTTCACTGCGTTTGGCCGCCCAAATCAGCCGATCCGCGCTGAAGTCGCTTTGCCTGATGCCTCTGCGCAGCGGTTTTTGTGTTACGCGATTGCGACCCCCGTGGGTGCCGCCGGTTTTGATGCGCCGCCCGTTTTACATG
Organism: Yoonia sp.; assembly: GCA_023955335.1. Taxonomy (GTDB): domain Bacteria; phylum Pseudomonadota; class Alphaproteobacteria; order Rhodobacterales; family Rhodobacteraceae; genus Yoonia. The sequence continues at coordinate 16,682 of JAGSGF010000021.1, read as the reverse complement.
CCACGATGTTGATAATCCCCGACCCGGCCCAAGGCACCACAGAGTCTATCCCCGCTGGCGTATCGTGCCGCATTTGCCCGCGGACAGGCTGTGCCGCGCGCCGCGAACCGTCCGCTATGCGTTGATCCTCTTTGACAGCCCGCCCGAATGTCGTGATAGTCGATCCACTATACGTGGGGGGAGACACGACATATGGCCAAGCGCGTCCTGCTAATTGAGGATGAGCCCAATATCATTGAGGCGATCAGTTTTATTTTGTCGCGTGATGGTTGGACCGTCCACACTCACGAAAATGGCACGTCTGCGATGGACAAGGTGCTGGCCTTGCCGCCGGACCTTATCATTCTTGATGTCATGCTCCCTGGTCGCAGCGGGTTTGATATTTTGCGCGATCTGCGTGCGACTGCAGAAACCGCCAAGATTCCTGTGATGATGTTAACCGCCCGTGGCCAAGCCCGCGACCGTGAATTGGCAGAGCGTTTGGGCGCAAATCACTTCATGACAAAGCCATTTTCAAACGCGGAGGTCCGCGATCACGTCCGTGAATTGATGGAGGCGACATGATCCCGTCTGCGCCGAAGCCTGCGGCTTTTGTCGCCAAAGGTACCTACCGTCGTCGTCGGATGCGCGATTTGGCCCGCGCTGTACCGGTGATCGGCGTGGTTTTGTTGGCCATTCCGCTGCTGTGGTCTGATGCTGCGCTGAACAGCGGTGCGATTGTCTATATCTTTGTCGTGTGGGTTTTGTTGATCCTGCTTGCCGCCGCCATTTCACGTGCCGTGTCTACCGATGTGGCCACTGATACGCCCAAGGCCCGATAAACATGGTTGCCTTTAATGTCTTGGTTGCAGTTGCACTTGCCTATGTCGCGTTTCTGTTTGCGGTTGCGTTCTTTGCCGAGCGCCGCGCCGCACAGGGTTTGGGCGGATGGTTGTATTCGCCAATCGTTTATACCCTGTCACTGTCGATCTATTGCACTGCTTGGACGTTTTACGGTGCCGTTGGTTACGCCGCGCGATCAGGATTGGAATACGTCACGATCTATCTCGGTCCGACGCTGGTTATGGTCGGCTGGTGGTGGGTGCTGCGCCGCCTTGTTCGTATTGGGCGGACCCAACGGATCACGTCGATTGCCGATCTGATCTCGTCTCGGTTTGGCAAATCTACATCTCTTGGCGTCATCGTCACGTTGATGGCCGTAGTCGCGGGCACGCCATATATCGCGCTGCAACTGCAATCAGTGACCCTGTCGTTTTCGGTGTTCGCCGAAGCAGGTGGCCGCCCTTGGGGCCCGAACGAGCTGGCAGGCGGGGCCAGATGGGTCGCCGTCGGGCTTGCCATTTTTACCGTGCTTTTCGGCACCCGCAATCTGGACGCAAACGAGCGTCACCACGGGATTGTCATGGCCATCGCCGTCGAGGCCGTGGTCAAGCTGCTGGCGCTGATCGCCGTTGGCGTGTTCGTGGTTTGGGGGATCGCGGGCGGGCCGACGCAGATATTGGCCCAGATCGACGCATCCCCTATCGCAAGATGGGAGCAAAACGGGGCGCGCTGGTTCAGCCTGATTTTCCTATCTGCCGCAGCCTTCATCTGCTTGCCGCGCATGTTTCAGGTGTTGGTCGTGGAAAACGTCGACGAGCGCCATTTGAACATCGCAGGCTGGGCATTTCCCGCCTATCTGATGCTGATGAGCCTGTTCGTCGTGCCAATTGCAGTGGTCGGATTGCGTCTTTTGCCCGCAGGGGCCAACCCCGATTTATTCGTGCTGACCGTCCCGCTGTCACAAGGCCAGAACGGGCTTGCGATGCTGTCGTTCTTGGGGGGCTTTTCGTCCGCGACGTCAATGGTCATCGTGGCGACCATCGCGCTTGCGACGATGGTATCGAACCACATTGTGGTCCCCATGTGGTTGACGACCCGCAGCGGTGGCGAGGCCAAGATGTCGGGCGATGTGCGCTATGTGATCTTGCTGTCGCGGCGCCTGTCTATCGCGGGCGTGTTGCTGCTTGGGTACCTGTACTACCGCGTATCGGGTGGCGGTACCGCTTTGGCGGCCATTGGGCTGGTATCATTCACGGGCGCTGTGCAGGTCCTACCGGCGTTGATCGGCGGCATTTTCTGGCGCGGATCGACTCGGGTTGGGGCCGCAATGGGCCTGATCACCGGCTTCGTCGTCTGGAGCTGGACGTTGTTCTTGCCCAGCTTTGGCAATGGCGCTGTGATCACTGAAGCCGTGGCGACGCTTGGCCCGTTCGGGATCAACTGGCTGCGTCCTGATGCATTATTCGGGATCGATGGGATGGACCCGTTGGTGCACGGGATCATGTGGTCGATGTTGCTGAATGCGGCCATGTTTTTTGCTGGATCGGTGTTCAGTTTCCCGACCCCGTTGGAACGTCTGCAAGGGGCGCAATTCGTGAACGTGTTTGATTATTCAACAGGCTCACAGCCATGGCGGACCAGTGCGGCCAGCGCCGAAGATCTGCTGATCATGTTCCAACGTATTATCGGTGGCACTGAGGCGCAGGCGTTTTTCCAACGCGCCGCAAGCAAGCAAGGAAAAGTCGGCTACCTACCTGATGTCACATCAGAATTTCTAGAAAACTTGGAGCGCGAATTGGCAGGGTCTGTGGGGGCTGCCACGGCTCATGCCATGATTGGCCAGTTGACCGACGGCAGCGGTTTGTCTGTCGAAGACCTGATCGCTGTCGCAGATGAAGCCGCTCAGATTCTCGAATACTCCAACCAGCTAGAGGCCAAATCCGCCGAGCAGGACCGCACTGCGCGCGCGTTGCAAGATGCCAACGAACAACTCACGGCGTTATCGGTACAAAAGGATGCGTTCCTAAGCCAGATCAGCCACGAATTACGCACGCCGATGACGTCAATTCGATCGTTTTCAGAAATTCTGCGCGATAGCGATATGACCGCTGCTGAACAGGGCAAATATGCGGGGATTATCCATGATGAAACGCTGCGTTTGACGCGGCTGCTGGATGATCTTCTGGACCTATCCGTGCTGGCCAATGGCGAGGTCGTGTTGCAGGACCAAACTGGCAGCCTGAGTGCGCTGATTGAACGGGCGGTCAGCGTGGCTGGTCATGGCGTAAAATTGACGATTAAGCGCACCCGCGTGGGGGAGGATGTGGTGTTGCGCACTGATCTGGACCGCCTTGTGCAGGTATTCATTAATCTGATCGCGAATGCGCATAAGTATTGTGACGCACAAAAGCCTGCGCTGCGGATCGAGGTATCACACAGTGACGCGGCTTACCGCATTGATTTTATTGACAATGGCAGTGGCATTCGGGCTGAAAATCAGAAGATAATTTTTGAAAAATTCGCACGTATTTCGGATGAGGGCAAGGCGGGCGGCGCGGGGCTTGGCCTTGCGATTTGCCGGGAAATTATGACCCGTTTGGGTGGCCAAATTACCTATCTTCCGGGCCAAGGCGGGGCTGCATTTCGTGTTGTTCTCCCGATGACGGCAATCTTAGCAAATCAGTAACCAATGATGGCGTAGATTGGCGGGACGGAATGCTTTGCCAAAAGGGGGCGCAGACCCTTTGACTGTGGATAATACCATCCTTGCACGTATGACAACACGGCCCACGGCAGGGGCTGTGGAAGTGCCGTTAACATCGACGCGTGCGTTGCGGCTTGCGGTGACGCGGGCGGCTGATCGGTCGCTCGGAATGACGTTGACAGTCGCAAAAGTCACCGAGGACCTGAAGCCGTTGGATGCGATGGTGGCATTGCTGCCTGATGAAATGAGCTTCGTTCGGTTGGAACGCGGCGGTGGTTTGGTTGGTTTGGTTGCGCTCGATGTGCAATTACGCGCCGCTGCAAATGAAATGCAGACCATGGGCCGGGTGTCTACCCATAAGGCGGCGGATCGGCCGCATACCGGCACAGATATGATGCTTGCGGCGCCACTATGTGATGGGGTGCTATCGCTTTTGCCGCAAACAACCCGCGGGTCCGATCTAGATGGCTGGGTCGATGACGTTACTTTGGGTGATCCATTTGAAAGCTTGCGTGCCGCCAGTCTGGTGATGGCTGACGCCGATTACCGCGTCATGCGTGTGACCGTGGATTTGGTGCCTGATGCCCGCCAAGGCGAGATGATAATCGCTCTGCCGAACCATCAAACAGCTGCTATTTCTACCCCTGAAGTTATGACGGATGGAACATGGAACAAGCGGATGCACGCCGCTGTTTCGCAAGCGCCTGCCACATTGCAGGCTGTTTTGCATAAAATGCACCTGACTTTGGGGTACGTGGATGGCTTAGAAGTCGGGCATATTTTGCCGTTGTCTGGTGCGACGGTTGGATCGGTCAGGTTGTTTGCGCCAGATGATGTCATCGTGGGAAAGGCCCGATTGGGGCAATCAGCAGGAATGCGGGCCGTTCGTATTCAGGCACCACCTGAGCCGGAGTTGCGCGACATACCTGCGCCGAAACCTGCTGAAATAGTTAATGCCGATTAGGTTTGCTTTGCTAGCAGATCAAGCTGTCCGCGCATTCCGCCAAGCTCGTAGCCAGCAGATTGGGTCGCTTTGATGATGTCATCAGTGGCCATGTCACCCGCCTGTGCCAACGACCAAACGATGGACGACCGCGTACCGGATGCGCAGTAGGCCAGAACAGGACCCGTGGCTTCAGCGATCGCTGCCTTTTGTTGGGCGACCAGATCCGATGTCAGTCCTTGATGGGTGACGGGAATATGCACAAATTCCAGACCAGCTGCTTCGGTCGCAATCTGCATCGCATGTGCCTGATGGCTGCTTGGCACTTCCTCGTCGGGGCGATTACTGATCACACAGGTAAAGCCCGCGGCCGCGATCGCAGGCAAATCTGTGGGGTCAATTTGTGGGCTGACGGCATAGGCGGGGGTGATGTGACGAATATCCATCCCCCCTTTTAAGGTTGCTTTTCCCATTAATCCAGCGCCGTGCGCAGTTTTGGTGCCCAATACATGCCCAACAGCATCGCAATCAGGAAAACGATCCCGCCTGAGCCGCCAAAGCTAAGCGATGCGATTGCCGGACCCGGGCAAAGCCCTGCAAGGCCCCAGCCGATGCCGAACAGTACAGACCCCACAACGAGTTTGCGGCCCACAGTTGGGTCGGGCAGTGCGTCAAAGTGATCGCGCAATACAGGTTTACGTCCCAGGGTGAACCGCCATGCCACAGCCATTGGGAGGATCGCGCCGCCCATTACAAAGGCCAAGGTAGGGTCCCAGTCGCCAAAAACGTCCAGCCAGCCTTGCACCTTTTGCGTGTTGGTCATGCCTGAAATCAGCAACCCTGCACCGAAAAAGCCACCAACGATAAATGCCATAAGATTGCGCATCAGATCACTCCCAAGAGGTGTTTGAATAGAAGGACAGTCAGTCCGCCCGCTCCGATATAGAACACGGTGGCGACGATCCCGCGCAGCGAAAGCCGGCTGATCCCGCAGACCCCGTGCCCTGATGTACAGCCGTTTGCGATCCGCGTGCCAACGCCCACAAAGATACCAGCGATGGCGACCACCAGCAGGTTATCAGTCAGGTATGTCGGCGTCACACCCACGGCCAAGGTAATGATCGCAGGCACGATAAGCAGCCCTGCAATCAAGGACGCCTTTTCGCGCCAGTTTCCCAAGCCTGATCGGTCCACAAGTCCGCCGACGATACCTGATGCCCCCATAACCCGCCCGTTCACGAGCAGGAATATGGCCCCAGCTATCCCAATAAGAAGACCGCCGAGCAGCCCCATAATCCAATCTGTTGGCATGATAAATCCTTGATATTAAAGAGTATTGACAGGAACTTTGAAGTAGCTCGTGCCGTTGTCTTCGGGCTCCGGCAGATTGCCTGCCCGCATGTTTGTCTGGATTGATGGTAAAATCAGCCGCGGCATGCCAAGCGTTGCATCGCGCTCGGTTCGCATGGCGACAAAATCTTCCATTGGGCGTCCTTCGCCGATGTGCACGTTAAGCGCCTTTTGCTCGCCAATGGTGGTTTCCCACGCGAAATCATCCCGGCCCGGGGCTTTGTAATCGTGGCCAACAAAGACACGGGTATCATCGGGCAGTGAGAGGATTTTCTGGATGGATTGGTACAGGTCCGTCGCTGATCCACCGGGGAAATCGCAGCGGGCTGTCCCGAAATCCGGCATGAACAAGGTGTCGCCAACAAATGCGGCACCATCGATCACGTAGGTCAGGCAGGCGGGCGTGTGGCCGGGTGTGTGCATCACGTCGCAGCGCAATTGCCCGATATGAATGCTGTCGCCGTCTTTGAAAAGCGCATCAAATTGCGAGCCGTCGCGTTGAAAGGCAGTCCCTTCGTTAAACACTTTGCCAAAGGTGTCTTGGACCACCGTGATCTGGTCCCCGATACCGATTTTCCCGCCCAAACGGTCTTGGAGGTAGGGGGCCGCAGACAAATGGTCCGCATGCACGTGGCTTTCCAATATCCACGCGACGGTCAGGCCTTCGGCCTTTACAAAATCTACGATTGCGTCCGCGGATGTGGTGTCGGTGCGTCCTGCCGCTTGGTCATAGTCGAGCACGCTGTCGATAATCGCGCAGGCAACCCCTTGGGGTTCTTGTACGACGTAAGACACTGTGTTGGTGGCGGGATCGAAAAAGGCTTTGACGGTCGGTTTCATGGCGAATCTCCTTTGAACCTTGGAGAATAGGTGTTTCTATATACATTTCAATGTTGAAATGTATTTTCGTATGCGGCAAGGTATTGAGATGACCAAAGTACGACCAGATCCAATGGATGCCGCAGCCTCCGAGGCTGCTGCAATGATGAAAGCCCTGTCCAATCCGGGCCGCTTGCGCATCTTATGTGCGCTGGTCCCGCAAGATACGACGGTGGGCGAGCTGGAGACGGCTTTGGGTCAAAGTCAATCTTATGTGTCAGGTCAATTGCTCAAATTGCGTGCTGAGGGGCTGGTCAGTTGCGTTCGTGATGGCCGCATCATGCGGTACCGGTTGGCCGATCCGCGTGTGCGTCCGATCTTAGAACGGATGTACGAGGTGTTTTGCCCTGTGCCAGTATCAGGCGAGGACAATGCCCACGATAACCATCATCAGCCCGATCATTGATACAAAAAGTGCGCCCATATTGATGGGTAAGATTTTGGAAATGCGTGCGCGCATTTCTTCGTCTTCGAGTTTTGCTTTTTTGGCGCGTGCCACCATGATAATCGATGCTACGATCCCGATCATGCCCAAAACGGACAGCGCTGCCCCAATCCAAATTAACATCGCGATATCCCTTTTTCACACCAATCCCGCCTAGCTGCTTGGCGGGGCTTGCGCAAGGGTTGCGGGGCGGGCTAGGGAAGGGGCCAGCCAATAATAGGAGCCAGCTTTATGGACAATGACGTGACAGACACAACCACCACAGTTGCCGGCCAAGAGCTGCGCCAGTTTATCGAACGTTTCGAGCGTTTGGATGCTGAAAAGAAAGACATCGCTGACGCCCAAAAAGAAGTCATGGCCGAAGCAAAAGGCCGCGGCTATGACACCAAAATTCTGCGCAAAATCATCTCCATCCGCAAGATGGACGCGAATGATCTTGCCGAAGAAGAAGCCGTGTTGGACATGTATAAAGCCGCGTTAAATATGATCTAAGACCGGTGATCCGGCCACGGTTTACTGGCCGGATCCAGTGCGTGCTAATTTGTGATCTTCGCCGTTGTGGTGTTGGACCTGCATGTATTTGTGATGTTCTCCACTTGACCACGCGCCTTAACTGACGCAAATTTCCGGTATGACGGACAACACTGACGCGATATTATCCCAGCTGCCTGCAAGGCTGAAATCAGCAAGACAGGAGAAATCCTTGTCCCTGGAGGCTGTCTCGAAACTTTCTGGTGTCAGCAAGTCGATGCTGAGCCAGATCGAGCGCGGCGAGAGTAGCCCGACGATTGCGACATTATGGAACCTGACGCGCGCGCTACAGGTCGATTTCGCAGGCCTTCTGGAGGGCAAAGAAGAGGCGTCCAAAATCGTCGTATTGCGGTCCGATGAAGTGCCGACAATCACCGTGAAAGAGACGGGATGCCACGTGCGTATCCTGTCACCGCCCGAAGATGCCGGATCGCTTGAAATCTATGAGCTTGCGTTTGAAAGCGGTGGCGTCCTTGACAGTCAACCTCATTCCAGAGGGACAAGGGAACATTTAACGGTTGTCGAGGGCTGCCTGTCGGTCACAAGCGGCGAGGTGTCAGAGACGCTTAACCGTGGCGACACGGGCCGATATGCGGCAGACATCAGCCATTCGATTTCGAGCAAAGACGGCGCCCGCGCAATGCTGATCGTTATGACTGAATAAATCCGTTATTGCGGAATTATCGTGCGCCATGTTATACTACTTCCAAACGGAGGGCGTCATGACCACATCATTCTTGCATCATATTGAACAGACCCTTGCCCGGATCAAGACGGATGGGCTGTACAAGACAGAGCGCGAAATTACGTCAGCACAGTCGGGGCATGTCGCCGTCGGATCGCGAAAAATTATCAACCTGTGCGCCAATAATTACCTTGGGCTTGCCGACAACCCCGCCCTTATTGCAGCGGCTACGGCTGCGATGGACACGCATGGCTTTGGGATGGCCTCGGTCCGGTTCATCTGCGGTACACAAGACATTCATCGGACGCTCGAGCGTCGCTTGGCCGCGTTCCTTGGTAAGGATGATACGATCCTGTTCGCCGCCTGCTTTGATGCAAATGGCGGATTGTTTGAACCACTTTTGGGGCCTGAAGATGCGATTATTTCTGACGCGCTGAACCATGCGTCGATCATCGATGGCATTCGTTTGTGCAAAGCAAAACGCTATCGCTATGCCAATAGCGACATGACTGACCTTGAGGCGCAATTACAGCTTGCACGTGCCGATGGTGCCCGTTTCATCATGATTGCCACAGATGGTGTGTTCAGCATGGACGGGTATCTGGCGAACCTTCCGGAGATGACGCGGCTCGCGCAGACATATGACGCGCTCGTCATGGTCGATGATTGTCATGCGACAGGGTTTATGGGGCCAAAGGGGGCCGGAACGCCTGCACATTTCGGCGTCGAAGTGGACATCCTGACCGGCACGCTTGGAAGGCGCTCGGTGGCGCGATTGGCGGATATATTGCGGGCGATCAAGCCGTCATTAATTTGCTGCGCCAGCGTGCGCGCCCCTATCTTTTTTCGAATTCATTGCCGCCATCCGTCGTGGCCGCAAGCCTCAAAGCGCTTGATATCGTGGAGACGGGCGATGACCTGCGTGCGCGTCTGTTTGAGAATACACGCTACTGGCGGAGCGGGCTCGCGGCGCTCGGCTTCTCTCTTTTGGATGGTGAGCACCCCATCGTTCCCGTCATGCTGGGCGAGGCGGAAACGGCGCAGGCCATGTCTGCTGCACTGTTCAAAGAGGGTGTCCTTGCCAGTGGTTTCTTCTTTCCGGTCGTGCCGAAGGGACGCGCACGCATCCGTACCCAGATGAGTGCGGCGCTTACACGCGACGACCTTGATTTTGCACTGACGGCTTTTGCGCGTGCCGGGAAATCTGTGGGAGTACTGTCATGAGCAATCAAATGAAGGCGCTGGTGAAAGCCAAACCAATCGAAGGTCTATGGATGCAAACCGCACCCGTGCCCGAGATTGGGCCAGATGATGTGCTGATCCGCATTCGAAAAACGGGGATTTGCGGAACGGATGTTCACATCTGGAACTGGGACGAATGGGCGCAGAAAACTGTCCCCATTCCTTTGATAACAGGCCACGAATTTGCAGGTGAAATCGTCGAGATTGGCCGCGACGTTGAAGGTCTTGTTCTGGGTCAGCGATGTTCTGGTGAAGGGCATCTGATCGGCAAGCGTTCGCGGCAGTCAAGGTCCGGGCGGTTTCACCTTGATCCGGCCACGCGTGGGATCGGGGTCAATGAACAAGGGGCGTTTGCGCAATTCTTGCGGCTGCCCGCCTTCAACGTCGTCCCGCTTCCCGACGATATTTCAGATGAAATTGGCGCAATCCTCGACCCGCTGGGAAACGCGGTGCATACGGCGCTGAGCTTTGATTTGGTCGGCGAGGATGTTCTTATTACAGGCGCGGGCCCGATCGGCATCATGGCAGCGGCGGTGGCGCGTCATGCGGGCGCGCGTCATGTGGTCATCACTGATGTCAACGAGCAACGCCTCGCGTTGGCTGAAAAGGTTGTTGACGTCCGCACTGTGAATATCAGCACAACTGACCTTCGCGACGTTCAGGCCTCGCTAAAGCTGGCGGAGGGCTTTGATGTTGGCTTGGAAATGAGCGGTAATCAGGCCGCATTTGACCAAATGGTGGGGGCGATGGTCATGGGCGGTCGCATCGCGATGTTGGGTATTCCACCGGGCAAGTCCGCTGTGGATTGGTCTGGGATCGTGTTTAAGGCGCTGACGATCAAGGGTGTCTATGGACGCGAAATCTTTGAAACTTGGTACAAGATGATCGCAATGCTTCAGAATGGTCTGGATGTCTCAAAAGTCATTACACATAATTTTGCTGCCAGCGATTTTGAAAAAGGCTTTGCCATGATGAAGTCGGGCACAAGTGGAAAAGTCATATTGGACTGGCAATGAGAAATGTCCCGGCTAGGGCGTGATGAAATCCACACCCGGCAATTGCGCAATGAAAGCCACGTCGTTTTCATAAATCAGCGACAGTTCTTCGACCATCTCGTCGGTCATGCCCGGCATATCCACATCTTCTTCAATTTTGTCTTCTTGGGCGTATTTATCCAAGAAGGCCCCGATGATGCGCCGCTTTTGCAACTCAGATTTCGGCGGATGTGTCCGCAGGTAGTTCAAGAACCGGTTCATGCCTTCGTCAGACATGATTGATGCAAGCAGATCAAAGCCACCGGTGATTTTCTGGTCGGAATCCACGCCAGACATTGCCCGCATAACCTCTGCCCAAATCATTGGTGTGTCTTCGTTGCACCAAACGGTGAGCTGCGTCATCGGAAACTGGCCCTGGATGCGTCGCACAAGATCGGACCAGCGGATTTGGGTCGGATGCAGGCCTTGCAGGTATACCTCTGGCGTGTCCGCCTTTGATTCGGCGTATGCAACGGGCAGGAATGTCGCCGGATTGCGCAAAGCCAAGAAAAGTTCGATTTCGTCATCTGGAAATAGCTGGTGCAGCGCTTGAAGCTTTGCTTCGGCCTGTTCATACAAGATGCCGCCGTCAAAAATGCGGTTTGGCACGCAGATGAAGTTGGCATTCGACATAACAAGCCGCTGCACGTTTTCATCGTCTACGATGGCGTCGAGCAGGATGCTGCGTGTGTCCTCGGCTGGTGGCGCGCCATTCAGGTTCTGGATCGTTTCGCGCAGCAATCGCCGATACTTTCCCGGACCCGGAACCTTAATCCCGTTGTCCGCAAACGCTGATCCATTCTTAAGCAAAGATTTAAGAATTCTGTCGTCGTCGGTGCAGTTTGCCCCGATATGTAGCGCGATTTGCATGATGCCTTGGCCGTTCTTTTGTTTTGTTGCCCCTACCATAGTCGGATTTCTGGACAGATAAACCGCTTTCCGTTAGGAGCCAGTTTGAAATGACTGAGCAAATTCGTCAGATACGTGGACCTATAGGTCGTTTATCCCTGCCAAGCCCTTGGTCGTTGGGTGCGCTGGTCATTGCAATCATGGTTTTGATGCCGATTGTGGCCGTTATTTGGTTTGCGTCGCACCCCACTGATAATATTTGGCCGCACCTGATTGCGACGACCTTACCGCGGTATGTAACCAATACTGCCGTGCTGATGGTCTGCGTTGGGGCCGTGGCCGCCACAGTGGGGACGGGGGCCGCTTGGTTTGTTGTCATGTACAAATTTCCGGGCCGTCGGTGGCTGCAGTGGGCATTGTTGATGCCGCTGGCGGTGCCTGCCTATGTGGGCGCTTATGCGCTTGTTGATTTCTTTGAATATGCGGGACCCATTCAAATGGCGTTGCGGGCCACGTTCGGCTGGACCAATTCCCAAGACTATTGGTTTCCCGCGATCCGCACACGCGGGGCGGCGGTCGTCGTGCTGTCGGCTGCATTGTACCCGTATGTTTATATCCTTGCGCGGGCTGCGTTTCGTGAACAATCGGGTGCCGGATACGAGGTGGCGCGTGCCTTGGGGGCAGGGCCGTTTGCACGGTTCTGGCGTGTCGGTTTCCCGCTTGCCCGCCCTGCGATTGCTGCCGGTGTTGCCGTGGTCATGATGGAAACCGTCAACGACTTTGGAACGGTTGATTATTTCGCCGTGCAAACCCTGACGACGGGTATCTTTTCGGTCTGGTTGCAGGGGGGCAATCTAGGTGGTGCGGCCCAACTTGCGACCTGTGTCCTGACCATCGTTATTATATTGGTCACGCTTGAAAAACTGTCGCGCCGCAAGAGCCGGTTTTTCGCAAGCGCACGCAATTCTCGTCCGGTGGTGCCCGTGGCACTAACAGGTGTCCGCGGGCTGATGGCCGCTGGGGTGTGTGTGATCCCTGTGTTGGTCGGATTTGTTTTGCCAGTCGCCGTGTTGGCGACCCACGCGGTCGACGCCAACGAATGGGCGGCTGCGGATCTGCACAAGGCGATCACCCGCACCGTAATCGTCGCAGGGCTGGCCGCGATCCTGACCGTCCTTGGAGGCGTGTTTATGGTGTACGGTGTTCGCCTGAGCGGGCGGCGTCTGCCTGCGTTGCTGATGCCCGTCACTGCGATCGGCTACGCCGCACCCGGCGCTGTGTTGGCTTTGGGTATTTTGGTGCCGTTGGCTGCGTTCGACAATTGGTTTGCAGACGGAGTGTTGGCGATCACTGGGTATGACCCGGGTTTATTGCTGACAGGCACAGGAGCGGCGCTCGTCTTGGCCTATGTTGTCCGGTTTTTCGCAATCGCCCAAGGCACTGCAGACGCCGCATTGGGACGGGTGTCACCCAGCCTGCCGATGGCTGCGCGGTCATTGGGCCGGAGCGCGGGCGGCACCTTGCGTGCGGTCCATTTGCCGCTTGTGCGTGCATCAATCGGATCGGCTCTTTTGCTGGTATTTGTTGATGCGGTCAAAGAACTGCCGGCGACGTTGTTGTTGCGCCCGTTCAGCTTTGACACACTGGCGACACGGGTTCACGCCAAAGCATCATTGGAAAACATCGCAGAAGCCGCACCAGCCGCGTTGATGATTACGCTCATTGGCTTGGCCGCCGTGGCACTGCTTGCGCGCGCAAATAAATAAAGCGCGCACTCAAAGCTTTGCTGAACTTATCAGATCGCCGCGACAAAACCCCTATGTGATTTATGAAAATCACGGGGCCATGCGTCTTTAGGCTTATCGAAATACATTTTGATCTGGGACCGAAGGTATGCGTGTGCATCAAGCAGGCACATACCTTCGGTATTCTGTTACTTACGCAATGTCATAATTGCCTGTCAGCACGTCTTGGGTGCCAGCATTTCCCTCGAAGCCAATCAGATCGAAATCATCTTCGAACAGTGTCGCCAACGTGAAGTTGTCAACCAAGGAGAATGTATCGCTCCAAGCGAAATCATCATCCGTTGTCGCGGTGCCATTTTCAAAGAGGCTAAAGCTGGCATCCGGCAGGAAGTCTGATGTGATGCCCCCCGTAAGCCGCAATAGTCCGACAAAGATTTCCATACTAAAGCCAAGCGTCGTAAGATTGTCAAAGATGGCAGCCATATCGACATCGATTGTAAAGTCCATCAGGCCGTTAGCATTGCCATCGACATCGGGATCAAAATCAAAATGATCCGCAGCCGTTACGTCGATATCGTCGCCAACGGAATAGCCCCTGACGACTGTGTTATCCTCGAACGTGACGACCAAAGGAAGATCGGCAACTGTCAGCGTGAAGTCTTGAATGACATTGAGTGTGTTAATCAACTCGACCGAGATCACATCCCAAGCGTATTCGTAAGAAAACAAGTTCACATCCGCGCCTGCGATGTCGATGATCAGGCCGTCGCCGCCGCTGTCACCAAACGGTGGCACATACGGGATTTCTGAAATGATTGCGTCCACATCAACCGTGAGAATGGCGATGTCATCTTCACCCGTGCTGGTAAGCACTTCGGGCGATGGGTTCGCCGCGTCATCGCTATCGGTGTTGATAATTGGGAAGTTCACCTCAAGTGACCCATATCCAGCAAGGTCGATTGGATCCGCATCGTTCAGGTCTGACGGGAAATCAAAGAGGTTGAAGCCAGGCAAGCCTTCGTGACCTGTAAAGCCGCTGATGTCTGCCGTGTCAAAATCGAAAAGTGGCGTTTCTGATGCGCCGCCAAATGTGGATGCACCAATGGCCAGAGCGAGGTCAGCGGCGACATCAAAGACGAAGTCGAGGCCAAAGTTCACGTCCGGGCTCATTGTCTCAAAGCTGGCACCGTCAACTGTATAGAAAGAACCAATGGTGAAAGTTTCACCTTCTTCAACCTGATACGGTGCCGTAAATGCAACGGAGACCGGGATAACAGCATCAACATCACCCGTCGTCAGCGTAAAGTAAGGTTGCACGCCAATCTGCGCAGAAAGTGAGCCAACGGTCCCAAAGCTTGGGGTTGAAATTTCGCTAGGCAGATCGACCTGCACGTCATCATCGCATTCACCGCCAAACCAACTCCCGATCTCACATCCGATGTCGACAAAGACATTTGCGATGGCTTCAATTCCGTCAAGGACACCTGCCACGAATGCGCCATCAAGGACGAGTGCAGGAATGATCGTTCCGGTCAGTGAAACGGTTTCATCGATGCCAAAGAACGGAAGCGGATCGTCAAACACGATGCCGGTGCCAGACATAAACATGCTTTGGTCTTCGGTGACAAACGTCAGGTCTGCCGCGGTCACTTCGGGTGCGTCATAGGCGCCTTCCACTGTGATCGTGATGGTTCTGACATCAGATGTGTCAGTCTCATCTGGGGATGTTGGAGTGGTGCCAACGCCGCTGTCATCAATGGCGACATAGTTAAATGTCACATCACGTGTTTCGCCCACGTCTAAGAACTGGAAATGCTCAAGCGGGTTAAAGGTAAATGTGCCGTCACCATTGTTGGTCACTTCGCCATAGTTGTGACCCTGGGCATCCACTGGCGCGGAAATAATCTCAAACGATAAGACATCAAGGATGTCGGTGTCAGTCGCGACGAACGCGTGGGTAATGCCGTCACCAGTCAGGCCCGCGATAAATGTGCTTGATGCATCATCTTCGCCAACATTGAATGCAAGGTCAGACGCGAAAGGTTGATCGTTTGTGCCTGTGATCTCAATCGTCACAGTGGCTTGATCCGTGTCGCCGTCGGCATCCTCGGCCTCGTAGACAAAGCTTACCGTCGTCGTCTCGCCTGCACGCAGGTATTGGAAATCACCATCAGTGAAATACGCGAATGTGCCGTCTGAATTGAGCGTCAAGGTACCGTTGTTTGCGCCCACATCCGTGATCAAACGAACCTCGCGGAAGAAGTCAGGGATGTCGTCGTTCTCAATGACGGACCCTGTGATAGATGGCCCGTCCTCTAGAACGCCGGCAGTGCCAAGGCGCTCGTCGTCCACAGCAGTGACGGCTTCATCAGCAGGGTTAACCTGCACACCATCGACGACAACTTCAAAGTTCTCAAAGCGGCTGGCGCGAATGCCAAGCGCTTGGAAGTCAAAGGCTGCGCCATTCGCTTGACCCGACCAAAAACCGGTATTGGCCTCGATAAACGCCAGATAGTTGTCAAAATCATCCTGAAGCTGCGGCGCATCTGCATTAAGCGCGAGCCATTCTGCCTCGGTCAGGTTGATTTGCAAGGTATCTATACCGCGACCACCATTGAAATAGTCGTTCGCATCTACATTCTCGTCGACGGTATAGCTAACGAGGTCATCGCCATGGCCGCCGAAAATGCGATCACTTCCTGCGCCACCGTCAAGGACATCGTCCGCATCATCGTGATGTCCGAAACCACGCCCGTGTTTGCCATAATAATCGCCATACAGCGCATCATCGCCTTCGCCACCAAACAGGCTGTCGTTGCCGTGGCTGCCAACCAAGACGTCGTTGCCAGCGCCACCATCAAGGTAGTCATCTACTGCCTCGCGACCATGTCCATGTCCGCCATTTTTTGCGTCGCCGAATAGAAAGTCGCGTCCCGCTCCACCCAAAAGGATATCGCTGCCTCGGCCACCGACAAGAATGTCGTTCTGGTCGCCACCAGAAAGCACATCGTCGCCTTTGCCGCCATTGAGGTAATCTTTGCCGCTCCCGCCATAAAGAAAGTCAGCGCCGCGTCCGCCAAAAAGCTTGTCTGACCCGTCGCCTCCAAAAAGGGAATCTGATCCATGGCGACCGTAAATGCGGTCAGACCAATCCGTTCCGAAAAGGGAGTCATCTGAATTACGACCAAGTATCCGGTAAAAGTGACGCGACCCTAAAACAGGTCCAAATGAGGGGTTGCCAAAATGTTTGGGCATGGGCTTCTCCAGTCTTCAAATACCTTCAACCCGCAGCGGGAGAAACTAATTGGATGGTTTCAAGGGGATTAATAATATATACTCGGAGTCCTTGATTACCCGACTTTTGTATTGACGGACTGAGCGAATGGGATTCAGGTGTTTGTATGATCCGTCCGAATTTCCTCACTGCTTCAGATCGCCTTGAACTTTTGTCTT
>JAGSGF010000030.1 GCA_023955335.1 Yoonia sp. | reverse complement strand
TCAAAATACCCATGATCTGTGCGTCGCTAAATCGTGCTGTCTTCATCAAAAATCTCCTCAGATATCTTGCCGAGAAAATTCTACTTTTGAACACCACTAATTTTAGGGGGGATTACCGTGCCACCAAGTGCGGAATTTTTCAGAAAAGAACGACGATCCATTTAGTATCCTCCCAATGGTATTGTCCGATGGCGAGAGGCTCCTCCTCCATGCCAGCGGCTGATCTCTCAGTGCGCAGACCTTTGCGAGCCTGTCTGAGATGTAAAATGCGTAGTACTGCGTAGATATCGCGATAATTGTGCTCATTTTTCGATTAATCGAAGACTTGTCGGGCGCTAACAGAACAAATACCCGTGTCTCGCAAGCGCAGAACCGTTTGCTCCGATCCTGATTCTCCGCTAGCCGAGGGGGATGTCGACGATTGCCCAGCGCTTGCGTGACCTGTTTGAATTCAGCTACGGCCAAAAGGTTTTCCTTGTGGCCTCACTTCCGCTTGTGCTGGCTGTGACGCTGATTTCATTTGTTGTGACCAGCCAATCGCGGGCCTTGGCCGAACGCGAAATTCAGGGGCTCGAAGACCAACTTATCCAAGCCAAACGCGACGAACTGAAAAACTACCTGTCGATTGCGCGCACCGCGATTATTAACACCTACGGCCTTGCGGGTCCGGCGGATGAGGCGGCAAAGCTGCAAGTCACGCAAGAATTGTCCTCTATGCTCTACGGGCAAGACGGCTATTTCTTTGTGTTCGACTATGATGGCAACAATCTCGTGGCCCCGCGCCAAACCTTCCTGATCGATGAAAACTGGTCTGGGCTAAAAGATGTAAATGGTGTCCCCATTACAGACGAGCTGATCCGGATTGCGCGCGGTGGTGGCGGTTATCACAGCTTTGACTGGCCAAAACCTTCTGACGGGGTGACAGAACGGATGTTTGTTTACGTGAACGGGCTTCAAGACTGGCGCTGGGTCGTGGGCACGGGCGTCTTTATCGGGGATATCTTGCAAACCGTGGCCAGCGCGCGGGCAGATGTTGAATCGCGGATCAGGCAGACGTCGTATTACATTGTGGGCATTGCGATTGCGGCGCTTATCGGGGTGTTCCTGTCGGGTATGTTCATCAACCTGCGTGAACGGCGTCTGGCAGATGCCAAGCTCAAGGACCTCACCCAACGGATTATCGACACACAAGAGGAAGAACGCGGTCGTGTCGCCCGCGAACTCCATGACGGGATCAACCAGATGCTGGTGGGCGTTCGCTATGCGCTTGAGCTTGCCCGCAGGCGGCTTGGCTTGGCGGATGCGCGGGCCTCTGAAAGTCTGAGCAAAGGGATCGACGGGCTTGGTGGAGCGATCCAAGAAGTGCGGCGCATCAGCCGTGACCTGCGCCCCGGTGTGCTCGACGACCTTGGGCTTGGCCCGGCGCTTAAAGTGTTGGTAGATGATTTCTCTAGCCGTACAGGGATCGACGCGACATTCGAGACCGTTGTGTTTCGCAACCGCCTCGACGAAGAGGCCCGCATCGCGCTTTACCGGATTGCCCAAGAGGCGCTTAACAACATTGACCGACACTCCGAAGCCACAACCATCGCAGCAAGCCTTAAAGGGCAACACAATGGCGCGCTTCTTCGCATATCCGACAATGGCAAAGGGTTCCGGCAATTGCGCAATTCACGCGGCTTGGGTCTGCGTAACATGCAAGAACGCATCGAACAGCTTGGCGGGACTATCCGGATCACGTCCGAACGCGGACAAGGCACAACCATCGAAGCACGGGTCCCCCTGACCCATATGTTACGACCACAAGAACAAAAGGCACAGACATCATGACAATTCGTATTTTGATCGTCGACGACCACCCAATGGTCACCGAGGGCATTCAGTCAATCTTGGAATCCTATGATGATATCGTCGTTGTTGGAACCCTTAACAATGGCCAAGACGCGGTAGACCAACTGACCACACTTGCCCCAGATGTGGTCTTGATGGATCTCAGCATGCCCGGTCTGTCGGGTTTGGCTGCAACCGAGATGATGCTGGAAATTCGACCAGACACGCGCATCCTGATCCTCTCAATGCACGACAGCCCCGAGTATATTACCACTGCAATGCGGCACGGCGCCAAGGGATACGTTCTCAAGGACGTGCCAACAGATGAAATTCGCACCGCCATCGATACGGTGATGACCGGTGCCAACTATATGTGCACCGGGTCCGCCGAAGCGTTAGAGCCCAACATCAGCGATGGGCGTGAAACCCTTACTGGACGCGAACAGACAGTTCTGCTGGAACTGGCCCAAGGCAAATCCAACAAAGAGGTGGCTATCAACCTCGATATTTCTGTTCGGACCGTGGAAACACACCGCAAGAACATCAGACGCAAGCTCGACATCACGTCCACTGCGGGGCTTACCCGCTATGCGCTTGAACACGGTGTGCTGCAAGGGACAGGCGTTTCGCCAAATTAATACGCACAGGCACTGTGCATCCGGTGCATGTTGTATTCACATACGCCAACATTAAATGCGATTGAAACACTCAAAAGGACGACACCCATGACAGAGACATACACTCCCCCTAAAGTCTGGACGTGGGATTCCGAGAATGGCGGCGAATGGGCCAAACTGAACCGCCCGATCGCGGGCGCAACCCATGACAAAGACCTGCCCGTCGGCGAACACCCCCTTCAGCTTTACTCGCTTGCCACGCCAAACGGCGTCAAAGTGACTGTGATGCTTGAAGAACTGCTCGCCGCAGGTCACGACGCTGAATACGACGCATGGTTGATCAATATCATGGAAGGGGACCAATTCGGGTCCGGCTTTGTCGACATTAACCCCAATTCCAAGATCCCTGCCCTGCGTGACCACGAAACAGGTCAACGGGTTTTCGAATCCGGTGCAATATTGATGTATCTGGCCGAGAAATTCGGTGCGTTCCTGCCAGCCTCTGGCCCTGCACGGACCGAGACACTGAATTGGTTGTTCTGGCTCCAAGGCTCCGCGCCTTATCTTGGTGGCGGCTTTGGTCATTTCTATGCGTATGCACCCGAAAAGCTTGAATACCCGATCAACCGCTTTGCGATGGAAGCCAAGCGACAGCTTGACGTGCTCGACAAACATTTGGCCGACAACAAGTACCTTGCAGGCGATGACTACACGATCGCCGACATTGCCACTGCCCCTTGGTACGGCCGTCTTGTCGAAGGGGACGCCTATAATTCAGGCGCGTTCCTGTCTGTGCACGAATACACCAACGTGATCCGCTGGAACAAGGACGTCAGCAGCCGCCCTGCGTATATCCGTGGCGCAATGGTCAACAAGCGTTTCGGCCCGCTCGAAGGGCAACTGCACGAACGGCACAATGCGTCTGACTTTGACACCAACACGCAAGACAAGGTCGAAGCAGCCAAAGCCTGATCACATAAATCGCCACCACGGCCCCCGCGCACATCGGCGGGGTCCGTGGCCAGACGGCAGCAACACCTGCGACAACAGCCCAAAACTGCCCGTTTCGAAATAAAGTTGCGAAAAGACCCCCTCAAACGACATTTTCTCCACTCGGAGTGTTGACCCTCTGAAACACCGCGCATAATGTCTCTGCAACACAAAGGACCTCGTTAGATGAACATCCTCGTCGTCGTACTAAGACAACAGCGCATGGGCCGGTAACGGTTTAACAATAAGGTTCCCATGCGCCCCCGATACCCTTCGGGGGTTTTTTTGTGTGTAAACGAATTGATAATCGCAAAGGACGCGAGTGATATGACAAAAGCCATGACAGGCGCAAAAATGGTAGTTCAAGCTTTGGTAGACCAAGGCGTGGACGTCGTCTTTGGATACCCTGGTGGTGCCGTCCTACCGATTTATGACGAGATCTTTCAGCAAAACCACATCCAGCACGTGCTGGTACGCCATGAACAAGGTGCGGTTCACGCTGCCGAAGGCTATGCGCGGTCCACGGGTAAACTTGGCGTGGCTTTGGTGACATCCGGTCCCGGTGCGACAAACGCCGTAACTGGCCTGACTGATGCGTTGCTTGATAGTATTCCAATTTTGGTGCTGACCGGCCAAGTGCCAACATTCATGATCGGCTCTGACGCGTTCCAAGAGGCCGACACCGTTGGCATCACGCGGCCTTGCACCAAACATAACTGGCTTGTGAAAGACACCGACGATCTGGCGCGTACCATCCACGAGGCGTGCCATGTGGCCACCGCTGGACGGCCCGGCCCTGTTCTTGTCGACATCCCAAAGGATGTGCAGTTCGCGACGGGAACCTATACCGCGAAAACCGGGCGCAGATCGCATTATAACCCGCAGGTCAAAGGCGATATCAACGCGATTACTGATCTGGTTAAGGCGTTGGAAAAAGCCAAGCGGCCACTGTTCTATACAGGTGGCGGCGTGATCAACTCCGGCGATGCAGCAACACAGCTGCTGCGCGAGCTTGTTGCGGCGACGAATTTCCCGATCACCTCGACCTTGATGGGCTTGGGCTGCTATCCTGCGTCCGGCGACAATTGGTTAGGTATGCTGGGCATGCACGGTCTGTACGAGGCCAACATGGCGATGCATGATTGCGATCTGATGATTAACATCGGCGCGCGCTTTGACGACCGCATCACAGGTGTGGTTGAAAAGTTCAGCCCGAATTCCAAAAAGGCACATATCGACATTGATCCATCATCGATCAACAAGGTGATCCACGTTGATATTCCCATCGTCGGTGACATCGCGCATGTGCTCGAAGACCTGCTGAAGGTTTGGAAATCACGCGGCCGCAAGACCAACGCGGAAGGTGTTTCCAAGTGGTGGGACCAGATCAACGAATGGCGCAGCATTGATTGCCTGAAGTTCACGCAAACGGGCAAAGTGATTAAACCGCAATACGCGCTGTCACGGCTCGAGGCGCTGACCAAGAAATATGACCGTTACATCACCACAGAAGTTGGGCAGCACCAAATGTGGGCTGCGCAATATTTGGGCTTTGAAGATCCGAACCGTTGGATGACCTCTGGCGGATTGGGCACGATGGGGTACGGCACCCCTGCGTCGATTGGTGTGCAAATGGCGCACCGCGACAGTCTGGTCATTAACGTGGCTGGCGAAGCGTCATGGCTGATGAACATGCAAGAAATGGGCACGGCCATGCAGTACAAGCTGCCGGTTAAACAGTTCATCTTGAACAACGAACGGCTTGGCATGGTCCGCCAGTGGCAAGAATTGCTGCACGGCGAGCGCTATTCATCCAGCTGGTCAGAAAGCCTGCCTGATTTCGTAAAATTGGCCGAAGCATTTGGTGCCAAGGGTATCATTTGTTCTGACCCTGCCGACCTAGACGATGCAATCATGGAAATGATCACTTACGACGGTCCCGTGATCTTTGACTGCTTGGTGGAAAAGCACGAAAACTGCTTCCCGATGATCCCGTCGGGCAAGGCTCACAACGATATGATCTTGGGCGAAAACGCAGATACTGCCAACGCCATTCAGGGCGCAGGTGGGGCATTGGTGTAACCCTATGCAAATCATGTCTAAGTCATACGCAATTTATACTGCACAAAAGGGACTAATCTGATGTCCGCATTGAATATCAAAAAAGGCGCGACCAGCCATTCTGCTTACAACCTCAAGTCAGGGTATGTGGATACGGTTGAACGGCACACGCTAGCCATTCTGGTCGAAAACGAACCGGGCACTCTTGCGCGTGTTATCGGGCTTTTTGCTGGCCGTGGCTACAACATAGAGAGCCTGACCGTCGCTGAAACCGATCATCATGGCCACCTCAGCCGGATCACAATCGTGACCTCTGGCACACCACAAGTCATCGAACAGATCAAGGCGCAGCTTGGCCGGATCGTGCCCGTTCATAGGGTCAACGATCTGACCGTTGAAGGGCCATCCGTGGAACGCGAATTGGCGTTGTTCAAGGTTGCTGGCAAGGGTGACGCACGTATTGAAGCCGTCCGGCTTGCGGATATATTTCGCGCCAATGTGGTCGATAGCACGTTGGAATCGTTTGTGTTTGAAGTTGTTGGCACGTCCGAAAAAATCGATGCATTCGCCGAATTGATGCGTCCTTTGGGCCTGACTGAAGTCGTGCGAACTGGCATCGCTGCCCTGTCACGCGGCACCTAAAAAATCCGCCCCGCGCTTTGGATTGACGCCGCGGGGCGATCTATCTTGTGTTAGCCGTCCATCACCGGCAGCAGTTCCACCTCAATACCGACTGCGATCTCGTCGGCGTCCAGCAAGCCGTCGCCATTGGAGTCCAGCATAGTGAACTCATCAACGGTCACGTCAGGCATCACGACCTGCAATTCGGGGAAGCTATAGTTCCCATCCCCATTGGCATCGATCGCAGCATCTTGGGCCACGGCCGGTAAAGCCAATAGGCAAAGTGGAAGCAAAAGCAATACGTTACGCGGTTTCATTGGTGTCTCCTTGCAAGATATCGAAGGCATGATCGCCTTAACACCACATTGCCTGTACTTGCCCGATGACCGCCACAGCCTGCCCCAAATATCCCCAAAACCAGCAATGCATTGCCCGTTTTGTGTGACGTGATCGGCCAATCCAAGCCGGTTTAACTGGCCAATGGATTTGGGCGTATTCCGATCAATTTCTGGCTGTGCATGTCGCTGTGATGAAAACCTCTGTCGCGGTGAGGCTAGGGAAGCAACGCCCTTTCGCCGTACAATGGCCCAACACAGCAAAGGATTGATCCCATGGCCAATAACCACGCTCGCAATGATCTGACATCCGTTCGCCACCCCATTGAGCGCGCCCAAGGCCTGCCAAACGAACACTACGTCGACGAAGGCATTTTCGAGGAAGAAAAGAATGCTGTCCTGTTTGCGTCTTGGGCCGGTCTTGCTGTTGCGGCGGACGTGCCTGAAGTGGGTGATGCAAAACCCATAGAGTTTTTAGGCATTCCCCTGCTGCTGGTCCGCGACAGAGAAAACAATGTGCGTGTGTTCCAAAACTCTTGTCGTCACCGCGGAATGATCCTTGTGTCCGAGCCAAAAAAGATCGAAGGCGCGATCCGCTGTCCTTATCATTCGTGGTGCTATTCCACCGCTGGCAAGCTCGTCAGCACGCCGCACGTTGGCGGCCCGGGTCACAATACGCATGAGGCGATTAACAAAGACGATCTTGGCCTGACAGAGGTCCGCAGCCACATCTGGTTTGATACGGTATTCATCAATGTGGACGGCAAAGCTGATCCGTTCGAAGTTGTGCACGCCGACCTGCTTGCGCGTTGGTACGAATTCGACAAGCCAATGTATCACGGCGGGTCTGAAAGCCACTTTGATCTTGACCTCACCACCAACTGGAAGCTCGCGATCGAGAACTATTGCGAAAGCTATCACTTGCCGTGGGTCCACCCCGGCTTGAACAGTTATTCACGGCTTGAGGATCATTACAATATCCAGGAAAAGGGGAAATATTCTGGTCAAGGGACCCTTGTTTATCAACAACTTAAGGGGCCAGATGACATCGTGTTCCCTGACTTTGATGGACTGTCAAACAAGTGGGATACGGGCGCCGAATATATCGCCATCTATCCCAACGTCTTGTTGGGTGCACAGCGGGACCACTGTTTTTCCATTGTCTTGCAGCCCAATACGCTGTCGTCCACGACAGAACACATTCACCTGTATTATGCGCAGCCCAATACGTCCGAAGACATGCGCAGCCGCAACGCGCACTTGTGGAAAGGTGTCTTCGAGGAAGATATCTTTGTCGTTGAAGGCATGCAAAAGGGCCGCCATTCGCCCCTGTTTGACGGTGGCCGCTTTAGCCCGGCGATGGATGGCCCGACGCATAATTTCCACGATTGGGTCGCTGGAAAAGTGCAAGAACACCGCGCCAAACAAGACGCATGAGCGGGCTTGATGCGCAATTGCGCGATGCTCATGCGCGCCATGACCACTCTGCGCTGGTGACACTTTATGCGCTTGCGGCGGAAACGGCTCATGACACAGATGCGGCCTGCTTTTATCTGACCCACGCGTATATCTTTGCACTCGAGCTCGGGCATCCGAACACGGCTGCGTTGCATGCGCAGCTTGCGGCTTACGGGCGCGTCTGACCCCTTGCCCTGCAGGGCGGACCAAGGCACTGTGGCAGTTGACTATAAGGACAAAAGCCATGGCACCCCGCAAAATCATTATCGACACGGATCCCGGCCAAGACGATGCCGTGGCCATCCTTTTGGCGCTTGCGTCTCCTGAAGAGATTAACGTTCTGGGCGTGACGGCTGTGGCAGGCAATGTGCCTTTGCCCTTGACGCAAAAGAACGCGCGGATCGTGTGCGAATTGGCGGGCAAACCAGACACATTGGTGTTTGCGGGCTGCGATGCCCCGTTGGTCCGCAAACTTGTCACGGCAGAGCATGTGCACGGCAAGACCGGTCTTGATGGCCCCCAAATGGCAGATCCAACCATGCCGCTACAGGATCAACACGCCGTTGATTACATCATCGAAACGCTCCGTGGGCATGACGCGGGCACAGTCACACTTTGCCCGCTTGGGCCGCTGACGAACATTGCAACTGCATTCAACAAAGCCCCGGATATCATTGAAAAAGTTCAAGAAATCGTTCTCATGGGCGGGGCTTATTTTCAGGTGGGTAACATCACGCCTGCGGCTGAATTCAACATATATGTGGACCCAGAGGCCGCAAAGATCGTGTTTGACAGCGGTGTGCCAATCGTCGTCATGCCGCTTGATGTGACACATAAGGCGTTAACGACCCGCGCCCGCGTTAACGCGTTCCGAGCTATGGGCACAAAGGTCGGTGATATGGTTGCCGCTTGGACCAATTTCTTTGAGAGGTTCGACAAGGAAAAATACGGATCAGAGGGGGCACCGCTGCACGACCCCTGCGTCATCGCATATTTGATTCAGCCCGAGCTGTTTATTGGTCGCCACGTGAATGTGGAAATTGAAACATCGTCTGAACTTACCCTTGGCATGACCGTCGCCGATTGGTGGCGTGTTACGGACCGTGCGCCAAACGCGATGTTCATGGGTGGTTTAGATGCGAATGGCTTTTTTGCCTTGCTTGCTGATCGGTTGGCACGCCTATGACCACTGCGATTAACCTTGCAGGGCCTGCTGATGATGGCCGCCTTTTGTCCCTGATGGGCCGCTACCACGAAGAATCTGGGCTCCAATATGATGATGCGCACCGCGCTGCGGTGACTGCGCCATTGTTAGAAGGCTCACCCTTGGGTGCTGTATGGTTGATCGGGCCTGCACGTGCGCCGCTTGGTTATGTGATGATCAGTTTTGGTTGGTCAGTGCCGCTTGGTGGCATGATTGGGTGGGTCGAAGAGGTGTTCATTCGCCCTTCTGTCCGAAGTCGCGGTATTGGCACCGAAGTTTTGCATGCTGTCGCCGTTTCACTGGGCCAAGCAGGCCTGCGCGCATTGCAGGTGCGCGTCGACGACAACGTACGCCTTGCAGGGTTCTGTGCACGCGTTGGGTTTGGCAACACAGCAGATACACGTGTCATGACAGACATGTTGTCATGATCCCGTTCAACAACTCTTATGTGCATCTGCCCGCGCAGATGTTTACCCGCCAGACAGCCAAACCTGTCCCTGATCCCACGCTGATCATCGCCAATGCGCGATTGGCAACAACACTCGGCATTGACCCTGATTGGCTGAACACGCCCGCCGCGCGCGATATATTCGCAGGTAACGCAGTGGCTGATGGGTCAGAGCCGCTCGCCTCGGCCTATGCAGGTCATCAATTTGGAAACTGGAACCCCGGATTGGGCGATGGTCGTGCACTCTTGCTGGGTGAGGTTCTGGGGACGGACGGTGTGCGCCGTGATATTCAGTTAAAAGGGTCCGGCCCTACCCCTTATTCGCGGTCAGGTGATGGGCGTGCGTGGCTGGGGCCTGTCCTGCGTGAGTATCTGGTATCAGAAGCGATGCATGCGATGGGCGTCCCGACGACACGTGCGCTTGCGGCTGTCACAACCGGAGAGACCGTGGTGCGCGAAGAGCCCCTGCCAGGTGCGATCATCACACGTGTGGCCCAAAGCCATATCCGTGTGGGGACGTTTCAGCTCATGGCAGCACGCGGCGATATTGATGCGCTGTCGGCCTTATTCGACCACGTCGTTGATCGGCATTTCCCTGAAGTTGACAGCCCTGCCGCTTTGCTAACCGCAGTGACCAAGGCGCAAGCCAAGTTGATTGCGAAATGGATGTCGGTTGGGTTTGTCCACGGCGTGATGAACACCGATAATGTGTCAATTGCAGGTGAGACGATTGATTACGGCCCTTGCGCGTTCATGGATGTTTATGACGCCGCAAGCGTATTCAGCGCGATTGACCGGCAAGGCCGCTATGCCTATCAAAACCAGCCGCGGATTGCGGTTTGGAACCTTGCACAGTTTGCGACCTCGCTTATTCCGCTGATGCCCGATCAAGATGCCGCGATTGAAGAGTTCACAGCGATTATCAACGCCTTTCCAACGCATTACGAGGCGCAGTGGATTACGGCCTTTGGTGCAAAACTTGGACTGGACGCCCCGTCCGAGGATGATCGTGCCTTGATCAGCGATCTGCTCGGGCTGATGCAGCAAGACCGTGCTGACTTCACCAATACGTTTGCCAATTTGGCGGGCCCTGATGCACACGACCAATTTGTCGACAGGGCTGCGTTTCAGGCCTGGTCAGCCCGTTGGCAGGCACGCGGGTATGACGCGGACATTATGGCTACAGCCAATCCAGTGATCATTCCGCGAAATCATCAGGTTGAGGCGGTCATCGCCGCGGGCCGCGATGCTGACTTTTCCCCGTGCCACGCCCTGCTTGCTGCGGTGACCCAACCATATGCGCCTGCAACTGATGCAACTGCCGCGTTTGCCCGTGCCCCCGCCATGGACGAGCGGGTCACGCAGACGTTTTGCGGGACTTAATCGGGCGATTGATCAGCAAGATACCGATGGCGACCAGCATGAGCGCGCCGATTAGGTTTGGTCCCACCTCTTCGCCCAGCAAAAGCCAGCCAAACGCGACGCTCAGCACAGGTGACAGAAAGCTGAATGATGCCACGCCACTTGCCGGATAGATCGACAAGAGCCACAGCCAGAACACAAAACCAGCGCTAACAACGATCACAATCTGGAAGGCCAGCCCCCACAAGTGGATCGGGGCTAGGTCGCGGATCAAGTCACCAAAGAACAATGACGCGACCAAAAGAACGGGCGCAGAAACGCCAATCTGCCACATCAACTGCATTTCTGGGCGGACCTTTGACAACGGCGATGCCTTGGCCAGAAGCGCGGTGATCGCCCAGCCCAGTGCCGCCCCAAGTGCAGCAAGATCGCCCCAGATGTTCGCGGTGCCTTCGTCGCGCGACAGAATTGCCCATGCGACCCCAGCCAGTGCAAATGCGAGCCCAACGGCCTTTTGCGGCGTGATCACGTCACCGGCGACAAAAATATGCGCCAAGATCGCCAACCAAAGTGGCATGGAATAGAAGATCACGCCAGAACGGCCAACCGTTGTAAGATCAAGAGCGATGAATAAGCATAAGAATTCAAACGCAAATACCGCGCCAGTTATCGCCCCCCAACGCTTGGTGCCTTTGGTCCACTGCAACGGGATACCCCGCCAGCGCATATAGGCATAAACGCACAGTACCGCTCCTGCGGACCGCAATCCGGCAAAGAATACGGGCTGAATGCCGCCATTGGTGACCTTGATCACGACTTGATTGAAAGCCAGCAAAAACGCAAAGCCCGTGAGGGCAATCGCGCCAAATGCATCTATCTGAGTTTTACGGTCCATCGCCCCCACTTGGAGGGCCAAGTAACGCCAGTGTCAACCGCCACCAAGCATCCATTCGCCTTTGGGCCAGAACGCATGGAAGGCGAATGCGAACATGACATCATGGGCCAGATCGTCACCGTTTGCGTCGCGCACCCGCACATTGCCCACGTCTTTGCCTTCAGAAATCCGGTTGCTGTCAAGTGCAGAGGCTTGGCCTGCCGCCCATGTCAGGGTCACGCCGTCCTCTATCACGGTGCCTTCGTCAGCCAAGCGCGTCAGCGGCCATGCTTGGTCGCCCACACGTACGACGCGGGCCAGTGCCGGAATGTCGTGGGGTGGCATTTCGCCTGAATACAGGAACGGCTGGAATGAGCTGTCATATTGCACATAGGGATTGGCCCCGTAGTTGCGGCTGAAATCGGGCATGTCCATCACAAGACCGTCTGGGTTGCGGGCCTTAAAAACGTCCCAACTTTCCATCCATGACGGCAGGCTTGTCAGCTCTGTGCCGTTCAGATCGCCCACAATCGCCTCTCCGATGGCTTGTTGCCACCAGCTTTCGGTTTCGCGGTCAAACATGACCATGTCGGAATTGCGCAGTTTGCCAGACACGCCGAATGTCAGAGTGCCTACATCAGTGCGCCGATCAAATGTGATACCGGAATTGCACAGCGGGCAGAATGTGACGGCAACTGGGATGCCACCCACCGTATCGTTGACGATTTCATGCCATGTCAGATAGCGGATCGGATAGGCGCGCGGCGTGGCCCCTTCGATCTCAACAGTGATAACGGGTTCACGCGGCGACAGGCGGTCTTCGTCCGCGACATTGCGAAATTCAGGGTCGGACAATGCGGGGATGCCGTCTTTGGACGGTCCACCAGACAGGATTTCCACCCAGCTTTCGACGCTCGTGTTTTCAAAATCGGTGTTTGGCCATTCGTGCACCCAGAACTCAGGGCTCGCGAGCGCAGTGCTGGCAACGGTGCAAAAGGCGGCGATTGTCGGGATCAGGCGCATGGTGTTTCCTCCAGTGTTAGCCAGAGTGTGCCTGCCTGTAGCGTGGTCGCATAGCCCCCTCGCGTAGATGTGAGGGGGCTATGCGGTTTTCGTTACTCAGTGACCCGCACAGCCTGCATCATGTCAGGTGTGCCAACGACGGAACCGTTGCCGCCTGTGCCAAGCTTGATCTGATCGACAATATCCATGCCAGAGGTGACTTCGCCCACGACCGTGTACTGGCCGTTCAGAAAATCACCTTGATCGAACATGATGAAAAACTGGCTGTTCGCCGAGTTAGGGTTCTGGCTGCGTGCCATACCGACGATGCCACGGGCAAAAGGCTTGTCCGAGAATTCAGCCGGAATGTCAGGCAGGTCAGACGACCCTGTGCCAGCGCGACGGGTGTCTTCGCCCTTGCCGTGTTGCACATCGCCAGTTTGCGCCATGAAGCCTTTGATCACGCGGTGAAATACCACGCCATCGTAAGACCCTTCTGCCGCAATAGCGGTAATCTGTGCCACGTGCAGCGGCGCTGTGTCTTCGAACAAGTCGATGACAATGGTGCCGTTAGCTTCGCCTGCGATGTCAATCTCGAGACCGGATGCGAACGCAGGTCCAGCGACCAGTGCCAGAATTGCGCCCAGCTTAGACATCTGCAGCGACCTTAACGCTGATCATGCGATCAGGGTTGACAGGTGGCTCGCCCTTGGCAATCGCGTCGACGTGCTCCATGCCGGACATGACGTTGCCGTATACGGTGTATTGACCGTTCAGGAAGTCGTTGTCTTTGAAGCTGATGAAAAACTGCGAGTTTGCAGAGTTCGGACTTGATGACCGTGCTGCACCCAATGCGCCGCGTGCGTGTGGAATTTTGGAAAATTCAGCGGTCAGGTCAGGCAAATCAGACCCACCCGTACCTGCGCGGCCAGGATTATAGTTCTTTTCCATGTTCGCATGCTCAACATCACCAGTTTGCGCCATGAAGCCATCAATGACGCGGTGGAATGACACGTTGTCGTAATGACCGGCACGGGCCAGTTCCTTCATCCGTGCGGTGTGCAGCGGTGCGACGTCTGGCAGCAAAGCGATAACCACTTCGCCACCGGTCAGTGTCATGATGATTGTGTTTTCTGGATCTTTAATATCGGCCATTTTGGGCTCCTGCAGGTTTTGTAAATCGTTGCGGCATTACATATGACCCAAAAGCTCATTGAACAAGGCATCCGGTTGACCCCAGCGCCTTTGTGCCGCAATGAAAGGGCAAATTGATTAAACTCGGAGGCTGATATGGCTTGGAAGACGCTTGATGATATGGACCTAAACGGCAAACGCGTGTTGGTCCGCGTGGATATCAACGTGCCGATGGAAAATGGCGAAGTTACCGATATTACCCGCATCGCGCGGATTGCCCAAACGGTTTACGACATCCAAGACGCTGGCGGCAAGGTCATCTTGATGGCCCATTACGGTCGCCCCAAGGGCAAAGTGGTCCCGGACATGTCCCTGATCCATATCGCCCCTGCTGTCGCGGATGAGCTCGGCGTGCCGATTACGTTTGCCGACAGTGATTACCGTGATGCAGTCAAAGAAATGAAGAACGACGAAGTTTTGCTGTTGGAAAACCTGCGGTTTAATCCAGGTGAAGAGACCGACGATATGGGCTTTGCCAAGCGGCTTGCCTCGCTGTGCGATGTCTATGTCAACGATGCGTTTTCGGCGGCCCACCGCGCCCATGCAAGCACACATGCGATCGCATCGCTGCGCCCGTCTTGTGCGGGTCGGTTGATGGCACAGGAATTGTCCGCGCTGGAGGCTGCTTTGGGCAACCCCAAGCGCCCTGTTGTTGCCGTGGTTGGTGGCGCGAAAGTGTCCACCAAGCTGGACCTGTTGGGCAATTTAGTTGGCAAGGTTGACCATCTGGTCATCGGCGGCGGCATGGCGAACACGTTCTTGGCCGCGCAAGGCGTGAATGTGGGTCAATCGCTTTGCGAACATGATCTGGCTGACACGGCCCGCGAGATTTTGGCGAAGGCAAAAGCCGCAGGCTGCGAAATCATTCTGCCGCGCGACATCGTTGTGGCGCGTGAGTTTAAGGCTGGTGCTGACAATGAAACAGTTGCACCAGACGCCTGCCCCGCAGATGCAATGATCTTGGATGCGGGGCCAGAAACCGTCGCCTATATCAAAGACGTTCTGGAAAATTCCAAAACCCTTATCTGGAACGGCCCATTGGGAGCGTTTGAGATTGAACCGTTTAATGCAGCCACGAATGCGGCGGCGATGGCAGCAGCCAAGCTCACCAGAGCAGGCAAACTGATTTCAGTTGCGGGTGGCGGTGATACGGTTGCAGCCCTGAACCAAGCCGGTGCTGCAGATAGCTTTACGTATATTTCCACTGCGGGTGGCGCGTTCCTTGAATGGATGGAGGGCAAGGAATTGCCCGGAATTGCCGCACTGCAGAACTGATTGCGCTAACGGTAGCGTAACCACAATTGCGCCCATGGGGCCAGCATTCTAAGCACTGGGCATCCAGTCATCAGAAAGCGGGCCCCATGATTAACCAAGCACAACTTGAACAAGTTCAATTCGGCAAGGGTTTCATCGCGGCACTTGATCAAAGCGGTGGTTCTACTCCCAAAGCTTTGGGCCTGTATGGCATCACCGAAGACGCTTATAACAACGATGACGAAATGTACGCGCTGATCCACGACATGCGGTCACGGATTGTGCATGCCCCTGCGTTTACAGGCGATAAAGTTGTCGGCGCGATTTTATTCGAGATGACAATGGATCGCCAGATCGGCGGCAAACCAGCAGCCCAAGCATTATGGGACGACCAAGGCGTTGTCCCGTTCTTGAAGGTTGATAAGGGCTTGATGGACGCACATGACGGCGTGCAGTTGATGAAGCCGATCGACGGCTTGGACACCTTGCTTGCACGCGCCGTTGATGCAGGCATGTTTGGGACCAAAATGCG
The DNA here is from genome assembly GCA_023955335.1 of Yoonia sp. GTDB lineage: Bacteria > Pseudomonadota > Alphaproteobacteria > Rhodobacterales > Rhodobacteraceae > Yoonia. The sequence continues at coordinate 19,518 of JAGSGF010000030.1, read as the reverse complement.
GTCCGTCATCAATGCTGCCAGCCCTACTGGTATCGAAGCCATTGTTGCCCAGCAGTTTGAAATAGCAGCGCAAATCATTGCAGCCGGTCTTGTGCCAATCATCGAGCCCGAGGTCACCATTAGCATTGCGGATAAAGCCGAGGCCGAAGATCTTTTACTGACCTCATTGCGACGCCATCTGGACGCCCTGCCCGCAGACCAAAATGTTATGCTCAAGCTGACATTGCCCGAGCAGCCAAACCACTATGCAAAATGCGTGAACCATGACCGTGTTATTCGCGTCGTTGCTCTGTCCGGCGGATATGAGCGATCTGAAGCAAATGCACGCCTTGCGAAGAATTCTGGCATTATCGGATCCTTTAGCCGGGCGTTGACCCAAGGTCTGTCCGCGCAACAATCGGACGAAGATTTCAACACGATGATCGCGGCGACAATCGACGGTATTTATGCAGCGTCTATCGCATAAGTTACCACTTTTACGTCAAGGGGGATTCCCAAGGCGAATCAAATGTGCGAATCTGCCTGCATAGTCATCCACAAGAGATGATATTGAGGCAGAGCAATGAACCGACGTAGTCGCCCCGCAATGGGCACCTTCATATTTTGTATAGGGGCCATTCTTCTTGGTCTTTATTTCACTTTTGCCGCCGTGCAGGGTGATTACGGCGTGTTCCGCCGCAGCGAAGTGCTGGCTGAAAAGCGTAGCCTCGACGCAGAGTTGGTCCTTGTGCAACAAGACGTTGCTGCAATGGAAAACCTGACCCGCCGCCTGTCGGACAACTATCTTGACCTTGATTTGCTGGACCAACAGGCACGCGATGTGCTGGGTCTAATTCGGGCAGACGAGATCGTTATCCGCTAAGCGGACCGCTCTTATAATCGCCTCATATTACTTGGCGTCACATTGGGTCTGGGAATCTTTGATCGGATAATATAGAGATAGTTTAATGCTAAACTATTTTGTTTATACGATGGAGGATGCGCATGTCAGCTAAGAAAACTGCTGCCAAGTCAAATGTCTCAGCCGAAGAGCTGCTGGGCCATTACCGTGAAATGCTGATGATCCGGCGCTTTGAAGAAAAGGCCGGCCAGTTATATGGCATGGGCTTGATCGGTGGTTTCTGCCACCTCTACATCGGACAGGAAGCCGTTGTTGTTGGCCTGGAGGCTGCGTCCAAAGAGGGCGACAAGCGCGTCACATCTTACCGCGACCACGGCCACATGTTGGCGTGCGGCATGGACCCCAAGGGGATCATGGCCGAACTGACGGGCCGCGAGGGCGGGTTTTCAAAGGGCAAAGGCGGCTCCATGCACATGTTCTCTAAGGAGAAGCATTTCTATGGTGGCCACGGCATTGTTGCGGCTCAGGTTCCACTGGGTGCTGGCCTCGCATTTTCCGACAAATACAAAGGCAACGACAATGTGACGTTCGCCTACTTTGGTGATGGCGCGGCCAACCAAGGTCAGGTTTACGAGACATACAACATGGCCGAGCTTTGGTCCCTGCCCGTTATTTTTGTGATCGAAAACAACCAGTACGCCATGGGTACATCTGTGAATAGATCCACCAAATCCCCGTCATTGTGGGAACGTGGCAAGGCCTACGGCATTGAAGGCGAAGAAGTTGACGGCATGAATGTGCTGGCCGTCAAAGAAGCCGGCGAGCGTGCAGTTGCGCATTGCCGTGCTGGTGAAGGCCCATATATCCTTGAAGTGAAAACATACCGTTACCGCGGCCACTCTATGTCGGACCCTGCGAAATACCGGACCCGTGAAGAAGTGCAGAAAATGCGCGACGAACGTGACCCGATTGAGCAAATCCGCGATATGCTGCTGACTGGCAAACATGCGTCCGAGGACGATTTGAAAGCCATCGACAAAGAGATCAAAGGCATTGTTAATGAAGCCGCTGAATTCTCTAAGGAAAGCCCCGAGCCCGCACTAGAAGAGCTTTGGACAGATATTTACGCGAAAGTGGAGGCATAAATCATGGCCACCGAAATTCTTATGCCCGCCCTGTCACCAACCATGGAAGAAGGCACACTTGCCAAGTGGATGGTTAAAGAAGGCGATACCGTTTCTAGCGGTGACATTCTGGCTGAAATCGAAACCGACAAAGCCACGATGGAATTCGAAGCCGTCGAGGAAGGTATCGTTGGTAAGATTTTGATTGCTGAGGGCACCGAAGGTGTCAAAGTGAACACGGCCATCGCAATTATGGTCGAAGAAGGCGAAGCTGTACCGCAAACAGGTGCAGCTACCGCCCCTGTGGCCGAAGCTGCCCCAGTCGCCGCATCTGCGCCAGCCGTTGCCGCCGCACCTGTCGCACCTGTCATGGATGCGACCCCTGATTGGGCCGCTGATGTTCCCGTCAAGCAGACCACAGTGCGTGAAGCATTGCGCGATGCGATGGCCGAAGAAATGCGTCGCGACGAAGACGTGTTTTTGATGGGCGAAGAGGTTGGTGAATACCAAGGTGCTTATAAAATCTCGCAAGGTTTATTGGACGAATTCGGTGCCAAACGTATCATCGATACACCTATCACCGAGCATGGTTTTGCTGGTATCGCAACCGGTGCTGCATTTGGTGGGTTGAAGCCGATTGTCGAGTTCATGACGTTTAACTTTGCCATGCAAGCCATTGATCACATTATCAACTCCGCAGCTAAGACACTGTATATGTCTGGCGGCCAGATGGGTGCACCGATGGTGTTTCGTGGTCCAAACGGTGCAGCGGCCCGTGTTGGCGCACAGCACTCGCAGTGTTATGCCGCTTGGTACATGCAGATCCCGGGACTGAAGGTCGTGACGCCCTATTCGGCTGCTGACGCAAAAGGCCTGATGAAGACCGCGATCCGTGATCCGAACCCTGTTATCTTTCTTGAGAACGAAATCATGTACGGCAAGGCGTTTGATGTGCCTGTCATGGATGATTTCACCATTCCGTTTGGTAAGGCCAAGATAGAGCGTTCGGGTGACGATGTTACCATCGTGACGTTTGGCATTGGGGTGACCTATGCCTTGAAAGCTGCTGAAAAGCTTGCAGAAGAAGGTATTGCCGCTGAGGTCGTTAACCTGCGGACTTTGCGCCCAATGGACACAGAAACCATCTTGGCATCTGTTCGCAAAACGAACCGATGTGTGACCGTCGAAGAAGGTTGGCCGCAGGGGTCTGTTGGTGGCTACATCAGCAACGTCATCATGCAAGAGGCATTTGACTATCTTGATGCCCCTGTCATCAATTGCACAGGCAAGGACGTCCCGATGCCTTATGCAGCTAACCTTGAAAAGCACGCTCTTTTGACAACTGACGACGTTGTCGATGCCTGCAAAAAAGTAACCTACCGTTAAGGAGACGAAGCGATGCCCACAGAAATTCTGATGCCCGCCCTGTCGCCCACGATGGAAGAAGGCACATTGGCAAAATGGCACGTCAAAGAGGGCGACACGGTGTCGTCCGGTGACATTCTTGCCGAAATCGAGACCGACAAAGCCACGATGGAGTTTGAAGCCATTGACGAAGGCGTGATTGGCAAAATCATGATCGCCGAAGGTACCGAAGGCGTGAAAGTGAACGCTGTCATTGCCGTGTTGTTGGAAGATGGCGAAACCGCTGCTGATATTGGCGCGACCTCTGCTGCTGCTCCAGCGGCGCAGCCCGCAGCTGCCGCCGAGGTGGCTCCTGCAGGGAGCCCCGAGAAGGCTGCCCCTGCTCCAGCAGCCCCTGTCAAAGAAGGTACGCGCATCTTTGCAACGCCGTTGGCACGCCGGATTGCAGCTGACAAAGGCTTGGACCTTGCAAAGGTCGCAGGCTCCGGCCCACATGGCCGCATCGTCAAAGCTGATGTTGAAAATGCCCAAGCTGGCGCGGTTGCCGCACCAGTAGCAAACGCTCCGGTCGCTGCCGCAGCGGCGCCGACTGGCCCGTCTACTGACGCCGTGCTTAAGACCTATGCAGATCGCCCGCATCAGGAAATCAAACTTGACGGCATGCGCAAGATCATCGCCAGTCGCCTGACAGAGGCCAAGCAAACCGTGCCGCATTTCTATCTGCGCCGCGACATCCATCTTGATGCTTTGCTCAAGTTCCGCAGCCAGTTGAACAAGCAGCTTGAGCCACGTGGCATCAAACTGTCGGTCAACGATTTCATCATCAAGGCTTGCGCACTGGCCCTGCAACAGGTTCCAGAAGCGAATGCTGTCTGGGCTGGCGACCGCACGCTTCAGTTTGAAAAGTCCGATGTGGCCGTTGCTGTGGCCATTGAGGGCGGGTTGTTTACGCCTGTCCTTCAGGACGCCGAAAGCAAGTCATTGTCAACGCTGTCTGCAGAAATGAAAGACCTCGCGAGCCGAGCCCGTGACCGCAAGCTTGCACCGCACGAATATACTGGCGGGAGCCTCGCAATTTCCAACCTTGGGATGTTTGGCATCGATAACTTTGACGCCATCATCAACCCACCGCATGCTGCCATTTTGGCTGTTGGCGCCGGTACGAAAAAGCCGATTGTCGGCGCTGATGGCGAACTGGCCGTGGGCACAGTGATGTCAACGACACTGTCCGTTGATCACCGCGTCATTGACGGCGCTCTGGGTGCGAACTTGCTTAATGCGATCAAGGACAACTTGGAAAACCCCATGATGATGTTGGCATAGCCTACGTCACATGAACGAAATAAGGCCGGACATTACGTCCGGCCTTATTCATTTTTGGGTGCCGTTGCAGCCGTTCAGCAACTGATCCATGGTCAGCGATGGTTGCGCACAACCTGCCTCACCCACGATCCGCGCAGGCACGCCTGCAACTGTCTTCATCGGCGGCACTGCTTCCAGAACGACTGAACCTGCTGCAATTCTGCTACAATGCCCAACCGTGATATTGCCCAGAACCTTTGCCCCAGCCCCGATCAAAACGCCATTTTCAATTTTCGGGTGACGGTCATCGTCTTCTTTGCCCGTCCCCCCAAGCGTGACCGAATGCAGCATCGACACATTATCACCAACTATCGCGGTTTCGCCGATAACAACTGAATGCGCATGGTCAATCATAACACCGCGCCCAAGTTGGGCCCCCGGGTGAATATCGACGCCAAAAACTTCGCTGACGCGCATTTGGATGAAATATGCCATATCGCGGCGACCTTGCTGCCAAAGCCAGTGACCAAGCCGGTACGCCTGAATTGCCTGAAACCCCTTAAAGAACAGCAAGGGTTGCAGCAATCGGTGGCACGCTGGATCACGGTCAAGAATTGCAACAAGATCGGCGCGAGCAGCGGCCGCAAGATCCGGCTCGCGTTCCATCGCATCATCAGCCAGTTCACGCAAAATCTGCTCGGACATTTCGGCCGATGCCAGTTTCATCGCAAACCGGTGTGCGAGCGCGCTTTCCAAGCTTTTGTGATGAAGGATGCCACTGTGAACCAGTCCGCCCATAAGTGGTTCAGACGCAACTGCATCAATCGCTTCAGAATGGATGCGGTGCCAAACAGGGTCAACTGATGTGACGGGGGATGGGGATACGGCCATGGTTTATCCTTTTGATCTGGCTCATCTTCTACATCAGATAGGTATGATTGGCCAAGAATAAACCTGTGATGGGTTTGATCACGTTATTTCATACGCAACGCAGCCACGACTGTTGAAAGGCTCTCTAGATACAGTGCGTCGCACCCTGTTGGGCGTGGAGCCTTGATATGCTCACTACACGCGTCCGCAAGGCTGCCCACCCCCCATTCTGGATGGGCATGCCCCGTTTTCTTTCGGTATTTATCCGCTGTGTGCGCGTTTTGGATCAGTTTTTCCACGATATCGCGATGACGATCTGCGGGCGCGGCCATGAGCACACGCGTTGCGATGTTAAGATCGGTGAGATATGCGCGGCGCATAACGCATGATCAGCAATGGACATCGCGGTTTCCGCACCTGCCCCGTATCTGTCCGAGACCTGCGCAACCGTCATCTGATAGGCGCCCAGCCCAAGATCAGATTGTTGGTCTGCGGCCACATAGGTCCACTGCGCATGTGTGACCGTCTCCTGGCGCAAAATAATGCCATTTTGACGGATGGTGACTTGATAGACCTCGGACACCTCGCCCAATGGGACCTCAGTTGCACCCCACAAATCCCCGTCAATGCGCGTTGCACGTACCCATCGAAAGCTATGTGTGGCCCCGACTGTGGACTGCCGAAGGTGGACAACAGGATAGGGTCGATATCCATTTCCCTGAAATGCATGAACAGCATATTTGAAGCTGGTCGAACTTACTGCTTGTTTTGCTGGACCATAGCGATAATGCCGGTCCAATCCACGCGATGCAGACGGCACCGTGATTTGTGCCGGACGTCCATTCATCACAACCACAATTGACCCTGCTGGCCATGCGTCCTGAATCATCCCCGAGGTACCAGCTTGACCGCGTAGCAGTTGACTAATTTCGTACTGGCGTGTCCCTGTCGGATCTGCTTGGGCAAACTGAACGATTTCCCACATGTCCGGCGTCCCATCACCAATCGCCAAGGTATTGGCCCCACTTAAGACCGCCGCTTGCTCTGCGGATGACAGGCTACCGCTCAGAAGTTTCACCTCGACGCCTGCTTGCCGATCCCACACGCCAGTTGGTCCGCGCAATAACGGTGTTTTCAGCTGTCCGATGACGGCGCGGTTACGCAGGACCTCTTGAAGGATATAGTTGTTGTCGGTTGGACTGCTATAAAGCGCGACTGATCCGGGCCAAGGCCGCGCCGACGTTGCGACATAAGGCGCATAGGGGTCTTCGTCACCAGTCAATAACGGCAGGTCCATAAACAACATCTCGACAGGGGTCGGCCCCACGTAAGGGGTCAATGTCGCCCCCTCCTCGTACAGTTTTTGTGGCAAATACACCTCGGGGTCCACACGAGATGCCTCGGCGATACGCAGTCCAGATTCTTCCATCCGGTCGATCCGGTAAAGCCCACTATGGTCGCGTGCGGACAGGTCCACAACGTCACCAGCTTTGATCGCGTTCTGCGAAGGCGGCAGCGCAAACTGTGTCGTGTCTGTCGCAAGCCGCGCCTCTTGCAGCCAACGTGACACGGTGCGCGCGCCCTCTCCACGTGTCAGCGCCAATGGCACTTCACTGCGGGCCACGCCGTAGGCGCGTTCATCAGGTTGAATGGCTTCGCTGACACCGCTTTCATAGTCAGCTTCCGCATCGATATAGCCCAGCTGCACGCGTCCAGTCACTTCGGCCTCTGGTGCACGAATAAGGGTGATTGGCGTGTCGCGCTCTGGATCAAGCGCAAGCGTGTCGTCCGTCACTTGATGATCTGCAGTTCCGGTCCGGTTCTCGAAAATCAAAACACCGTTGCGTTCGATCGCATCAAACCCATACGTCACCATCAATGGTTGAAGGGCGGATCGCGCTGACGTGATGTCATCAATAATGTACCCACGAACCAGCCCATAAAGCCTGCTGACGTCAATGTCGGTTACGCCGGACCGTGCGCAGATGTCGGTCACAACATCGGCCAAAGTCCTGCTTGATGCCCGCCCGTTAAGCCAGTGACCACGCGCATAATTCCCGCCATCCGACCAAAGCGCTGTTGTTGCGGGAAAGAATGGAAATGGACGCGCATCCCAAGCCCAAACATGGGCCCGGTTCATATCAATCATCGGGCCATCGTATTCGACAGATGTCGGGTTATTCGCGGCGTTCCCGTAAAACCCAATCATGGCCCGCAGATATTGCATCTGCATAAAATCGTCGCGCATCCCATTGGAATAATGTGGTATTTTAGATTCAGACGACTTTGGGTCAAGGAATTTATTAGGCTGATTGGTCCCTTTGTCGATCGCAGCGCAGCCAAGTTCAGTGAACCAAATTGGTTTACTTTGCGGCACCCAATCCGTCGGAGTCGCAATCCGTTCACCATCAATGCGGTTATGATGCTGATGGGTCCACCAGCCTTCAATATCCTTATAGCGCCAGACCCAAGGCTCGTCATCGCCATCCGTAATTGGTGTTCGGATTTGCGCATCCCGCGCCTCGACGGAATGATAGAACCAATCGAAACCTTCGCCGCCAGCGATGTTACTGCGCAAGTAAGAGAGGTTGTAAATCGACCCCGCATCCGCATCACGGTGCGACGTCCCATCACGCCAATCGCTCAATGGCATATAATTATCGATACCAACGAAATCGATGTTTGGATCAGCCCAAAGCGGATCGAGGTGAAACAGTTTGTCCGCAGTGCCCGCAGGCTGATACCCATGGTATTCGGACCAATCGGCGGCATAACTGATCTTGCAGTCAGGCCCGACAATATCGCGCACCTCTGCTGCCAGTGTTCGCAGGGCGTCAACGGCTGGAAAGCTGCCACCTTGACCTCTGATTTGCGTCAAACCGCGCATTTCTGAACCAATACAGAAAGCCGCGACGCCCCCTGCTACCGCGCAAAGATGTGCATAGTGCAGAATGAACCGGCGGTACCGCCATTCGGCCGGCCCACTATAAGTAACTGACGTTCCGTTAATTGCAAAGTCGCCGATGCTCGCAGTGCCCATAAACGCAGCAACCTCGGCCTCCGCTAAGGCCGATCCATCAGGACTGCCCGAAACATCAGGTGCCAAACTGGTGGTAATACGCCCCCGCCAAGGAAGGTTTGGCTGGCTTGCACTTTGCGAATATGGGTCAATCAATCCGTTGTTCGCCAACTGCTCCATCAGGATAAACGGGTAAAACACCGCATCGACGTTTTCCGCACGCATCATTTGGATGGCTTCGACGACGGATGCATCTGCGGGCGTTCCACCGTAAACGGGACGGTCATCAAGTTGTGGGACGACCTCGGCCCCACCTCTCGATTGCCCCGAAACAACCCAAGGCATCGTGTCTCCGTCAACTTCGGTTTGCTCGACCTTGGGCGCAATGGCGCATTCGCCAGCGCGCAAGTCAGAGCCAAACCAAGACACGACCAAAACCGTCGACCGGCAATGTTGCATTTCACCTTTGAGGGATGACAATGACGCCGCGAAATCGGTCCCACCGTGCGGCGAGTTCACGTTGATAGCGACTTGTTCGCCATACTCCGGCGACAAATACACAGGCGTTGTCGCCAGGGAATACTCGCCAGTTCCGGGAATAAGCGCGACCCCGCGGATTTTGCCGGCAATATCAGCGGTCGTGTCTGCCGCGCTATTCTCAGACGGATGCATAACCTCAAACGTAAATTGCGGGACGCGGTTACCAAATTGTGCAAGCTCCAGATCTTCCAGGACCAAATACGCCGTGCCACGGTAGGCTGGTGCAAAACTGGCCCCCTCGACTGCGACGATTTTTGGATCAGGCAACTGGGTTTGCGTACCGGTATATAGGCGTAAATTCAGGTCGGCCGGCGACACTTCAACCCCGTCGGCCCATATGCGGCCAACATGGGTGATTTCGCCTTCGCAAAGTGCAATTGCAAGGCTCACGCTATACGAAAACTCGGTTGTTGCAGGTGTCGGCCCCGCCCCTTTGCCACCGCCCGTTGTCGTTTCCGATTCTTTGAAACGGGTGGCCCAAATAACCTGCCCAGATACACGCATCCGGCCAAACACATTGGCAACCGCAGCGCCTTCACTGGCTCCTGTCAGGCGAAAGCGGTCAACGCGCCCTGTCTCAACGGGTTCACTACCGGATCCCAGCAACCTTTGGTCGATCCAACGGCCAGCAGCCGCCCCTGCCGCGCGCCCAATGGTCGCCATAGACAGCCCCAAGACAGAGCCGCCAATTGATCCGCCAAGAGCCATTCCAGCTGCGGAGAGTACGATTGTGGCCATATCAAAGGTTCCTTATCGAAATACGAAATGCGCGACAATGCGCTTGCGCCAAGGGTCCGACAGTGGGCTTTCGACCACTCCGTGCCCTGTATAGGCGTGAATGAATGTCGGGGTCGGTGACGCCGACGCGACGATACCTAAATGTTTGGCAACGGCCCCTTGGCGCATGCGAAACAAGATCACATCGCCCGCCTGCGGGGCGTCCCGCGTCACAGCACATAGATGCCGCGCTGCAGCTGCCCAAAGCCGTTCTTGCCCCTGCGGTTCAGACCAATCAGCGGTATATGCAGGAACCGCCTGCGGCTCGGTGCCGTGCAGGCCACGCCAAATACCGCGTATCAGTCCAAGACAATCACATCCGACACCCAAACGAGACGCTTGATGAATATACGGCGTTCCGATCCAAGTACGGGCGATCAGAACCTCTTTGGGCATCGTCATCGCGACATGCTCCCGCCGTCGCTGTCCCCGTCAAAACGCGGCACGCTCATCAGCCAATCATCACCAGGAATGTCGGGAAAGCCCTGAAAATTGACAAGGTTGTCAAATTTGACACGACAGGTCTCCGACCGTTTGTCGCAGCCTGCAATCAACCAAACAGCGTCACCTTGCACAATCGACGCAGGCAAAGGACGCCACAATGTGATAACACGGTCATCTCCATCGGTCTCGTCGCTCTTAATAGCGGCCTCAAGACCGTTCGCAGTGCCAGACCTAACTTTCATGATCCCGCCTTCGAACCAACGGTCCGTATAAGACGCCGCCAAAACGAAACGGAAAACCTGATCACCTGTCACGTCATCAATGAGCGTCTCGGCACGAAAAGCGGGGTCACTTGTTCCAACCTTACAACTGGCATCACCCAAAACCGCGCTACAGGTCTTCAAGTAGGCGCGGCCTTGAGGTTGGTTCAGCATCTCTGTCTGCCCACGCAGCTCGGCACGGTAGGTGCCTGCTTCGCGCACAATTTCACCAATCGAGCCGGTAAACTTGACTTCACGGTCTGCAACGTCATCCCAGCGGACAAGCCACGTCTTGACTTCAGCCCCGTCAAATCGTCCAGCCTCGATGTCGGCATCTGTAATCGCATCGGCACTTAGAACGCCCAAGGCTTCGGTGTTGTTGACTGACAGGCCCGTCGTGCTGGTGATCGCCTTCGCCGATAGGCCGCTGTCTGGGGTAAACGCAATGTTATCAAATGCCAGTGCGGTATCGTGGTCGGTAAACCCAAAGGTGACACCATCACGGCGGGTTACAGCCCAACAGCTACAAACATGCGTCGCACCCGTTTGCAGATGTGCATTCAGCGTCGCATCAGTCATACGCGCACCTCAACAATCGGCACATTAGGCGCATCACCTGCACGGAAGCTGGACACAGACGTTTGGATCATATCCGTGTCAAAACGCACGGGCACATCAAACTCGAAACCAGCACGGATCTCAGCACCAAGATCGGGCGGATGTGGAAAGATCACCTCTCCTGTTGTGAAATCAACGGAATAATCGATACTTTCTTGCATCTCGTCGCCGCCAATCGCGACCCGCACAGTGCCTTCTACAGGCTTTGTAATTGGCCGCAGATAAGACTGATCACCTGATCGGTAAGATTTCCCAAGCTGAATAACCGTCGTAATCTCATCGCCAATGCCGATTAACTGGTCTGACGACACCGGCTCTGACAACGGCGCGCATGACTTGTAGTCACCCCAGTCTTTCCACCGAAAGCTATGAAGCTGGCCCTCACGCGCCTCGAAAAACGCAACAATAGCGGCCACGTCATTTAATGACCGCAAGCCAATGCCTGCGTCATAGCGCCTACGCGAATGCGCCCACGGCGTATTGCGTTCCTCAAATCCGTTTGAAAGCGTGACGATCTCGGTGCGCCACTCTGGCCCACCAATCGACCCAAAGCTAAGGGCCGCCGGAAACTGCATTTCGTGAAAAGCCATTGGTGAACCTCCCTGTTAACGATTGCGTTGGCTGCGGCCTAAGGCGCGCGCCATCTGGGTTGCAATTTGTCCCTGACTACGTTGGAAACTCTGCGCATCAGGGGTGGAGATATGCATGTTGACGTTCACGCTCCCGCCACCGGCAGACCGCACGCCAAGCCGACCGTCAGCACCGCGCGCGAGCGGCATAATGGCCTCCGGCCCTGCCTCGCCCATCAACCCTGTGGCGCCGCGCATCGGGAACGTTGTTGGCCCATCCAGCACACCACCTTTGGCAAATGGCATCACGCGTCCTTGCGAAAACGGTGCCCCGTTTTCATAGGGCATGATGCTCGACACCGCGCCATTGACGCCACTGGCAAGCAACCCGCCGAAATGCTTCATCACCGGATTAATCGCGGCAGAATATGCGGTGTCGACCATCGACTTGGCAACAACGCTTAAGGCATCCGAAAGCTTCAAGCCATCAAAGGCACGGCGTAAACCGCCCGAAAAGCCGCGTTCCAGATTGCCTAGATCACGTGTTGTTTCGGACAATGTGCCCTGAATATCGCGTAGCTGATTGTCAAAGGCAGCCGTCATGACCGCCGTATCGCCCAGCGTGCGCTCTAACGCCGAGACTTCGCCGTCGAGCGCGTCAATATCATCTATTCCACTCATGTTTTTATCCTTCTTGGATGTCGGGATACGCGGCCTCAAGGGCCTCAAATTGATCGCGGGCCATCGGCATCAACCGCTTGTCCAGCCCCAGCATGATTTGCAATTCAGCTGGGGTCAGCGCCCAGAAATCATCAGGGCGCAAACGCAGGTCATGCAGACCGGCACGCATAAGATTGGGCCAATCCATAAGGGCTACGCGGGGGGGCTGAAGGCGCGGACCAAAAGGTGTGCCGCCGCCTGTGCAGCGCCCACCGCGCCCCCGGCAATATCCGCACGGATCAAATCCGCCGCATTGCCATCCCATCCGCCACCCCGCAAGCCAGCGACAATCAAGGCCATCACATCACGACTGGAAAACTTGCCAGCCTCAAACCGTTGGACAAGACCCACCAAACTGTCGGCGCCTAGTGCAGCCTCAAGTTCGGCCATAGCGCCAAGCGTCAGTTTGCAGCGGTGCGATGCACCATCGATGATGATCTCGACCTCTCCGGCCAGCGGGTTGACCATTATATCGCCGCCGTGAAGGCCAGCTCGCCAGCTGATGCGAGCGAAAGCTCATAGGTAGCTTCCCCGTTATGTGATCCCGCATATTCGATTGATGCGATCTGAAACGGGCCTTCCATGGTGCCAAAGTCAGGCACGATCACTTGGAAATTTGGTGTCTCACCGTCAAAGAAAATCTGCCGAGCGCGCTCGTCAGTCGTCTCGTCTTTGAACACGCCAGATCCGGAAATTGCAGCCGTTTTGACACCGCCACCATTAAGCAACTCACGCCAACCGCCCGTACTATCCAGCGACGTGACATCGACCGTTTCAGCGTTAAAGCTAATGCGCGTGGCCCGCAGACCTGCGACCGTTTCAAACAGGCCATCGCCCGTCATATCAATTTTGACCAACAGGTCTTTACCGTTCTGGGCTACCATTGCCAGCACTCCTTAAAGGTTAGAAATTTCAGGTTTAAACGTCCGCAACGCGGGCGCGGAAAATCAGATTGATTTGTCGGATGTCGCCAGTGCCGACACGTGCAGCAGTCGCTTTGTAAAACTGTAATGAGATCAGCGCACCGCGCGACAAGGGCAGGTCGGCATCAATCAAAGCATCAGACACAGCGGCAGCCGCCACCTTGGCTTGGGCAAACCCGGCCGCATCCGTGACAACAGACACCACAAGCTCGTGCAACGCACCTGCGCCGGTTTTATCAGACTGATCCTTAACCACTTCAGGGCCCAGCACGACATAAAGTGGTGGCAAAGTGCCAGAAGGCAGCGCGTCGAACACATTGGTGCCAACGGCCATCACGACATCAGGATCGGTATAAAGATGCTGAAAGATCGCCTCTTGTAGGGCTGCAGATACGCCATAACTCATACGACAGTCTCCTCTGTGGTGTGGCACGTCAGGTAACGGGCATTCGTGGCGTTTTCAGCAACGGCATGAATGGCATAGATCCGACCATGCCCCCGGAACCGTTGCCCGGCCAATGGACGCGCGTCAGACCCAATCAGGGCGGCACGGATCGTAATTTTGTGGGTTACGCGGCTCAGGGTTGTTGCAGGGCCTGATGTCTCGCGGCCAGACCCCGCTTTGATCTCCGCCCAATGGGCACCCAGAACCGCCCAATCACGTAGAAAGCCGCCAGACCCGTCAGGCACTTGGGTTTCATGCTCTAGCATCAGGTGACGGTTCAACTGCGGGCGGCTCATGGGCGGACACCATGGAACAAGCGAACATTACGAAATCGCTCAATCAGGGCCAGAACACCAAATGGCATCGGCTTTGCACCCGCGCCAGTATCGTGCCGGAATTCATAAAAATGGGCGGCGAGCATCAAAATCGCGTGAGCCATATCAGCCGGGAGATCCGTCCAATCAGGACCAAAGCCGGCACTCATATGAATACGTACGGCTCCAGCCTCTGGGATCGGTGGCAACGTCGCCTGCCCCGCACGCAAATGCGGACGCTGCGTGTCTTGCACCAAATAATAGGCAATTGGATCCACAAGCGTTTCCACTCCATTGCGGTCCAAAATAGTGACCCCGGCGATTGCACGCACAGGTGCCAGTGGCAGTGGCTGGGACGTCACATCGCGCCATGCGGTCAACGACAGGCTGAACGTACGCTCGATTGTGATTTTGCCGGTACGGGCTTCAATGGCCGCAAGAGCCGCGCGCAGAAAACCTTCGAGCACGCCGTCTTGGATGTCATCATCCGAGAACCCCGATCCCATGCGCATATGGTCTTTGAACGTGGCGACCGGCAGGGCCGATGGCGGCACGGTGGTCTCTTCGACTAACATAATGGAACACTCCAAAAAACTTGATTTATGCAGAAAGGCCGGACGCGCATGCCGCGCATTGCTCGGTCGGAAGGGAGCAGCTAGACAACACGCGGACTTAACCACGCGCGCCCGGATCAGGTGCCATCCCTGTGGAACAGCACCCCTTCACGCCAGTGTTTAGCTGATCGCGAACTTAAGCAGCTTGATCGCACCGAAATCGCTGACAGCACCGCCAACACGCTTGGTCGCATAGAACAAAACATGCGGCTTGGCAGAGAACGGATCGCGCAGAACACGCAGATCAGGACGCTCGGCCACGGTGTAACCGGTACCAAAATCACCAAAGGCGATGGCTGTGGCATTCAACGCGATATCCGGCATGTCTTCTGCGATCAGCACGGGATACCCCATCAGACGCGCAGGCTCGCCAGCGGCAAGACCGTCAGACCACAGAAAACGCCCGTCATTGTCCTTGAGCTTGCGAACAGTGCCCGCAGTCTTGGAGTTCATGACAAAGCTCGCGTTGGCGCGATACTCAGCGCCCAGTGCATAGACCAGATCGACAATCGGATCGCCATCGATGATCGCACCATCAGCGCCAGTGACGACATAGCCAAGGTTACCCCAAACCCACACGTCATTGTCGACGGATGGATAGGTCAACATGCCCTTCGGTTTGTCGATACCGTCGCCGTTCACAAACGCAGAAGCTTCGGACCGCGCAAACTTGTCGGCAATACGGCCGGCCAGCCAGCCTTCGATGTCAAACGCACTGTCATCCAGCAAACGCTGGGACGCCTTAGGAAGCGCAGACAGCTCGTGCAACGGAATTGAAATGCGGTCGATCTGTGGCGTGTCTGTCTCTGCGACACCGCCCACTTCAGTCGCCCAGCCAGCACCCATTTCAGTGTGATCGACCAGCACGTCAAACGACGTTGCGTCAACGTTAACGACATTGGCAATTGCACGCAGCGATGCCGTGGAACTCAGCGTACCTTTGATCGTGTCAGCTGTCTGTGGATCGACAAGGTATCCGCCATCGGCAGCGACAGAAGTCCCCAGCGCCTTGCCTTCCAGGTCCAGGCCGCGCAGGCCGCGCAGGCCGTCATCATCGCCGGACCGCAGGTATGCGGCAAACGCTTTTTGATGCGGTGCATCATCATGTGCATTGGTGGCCAATGCGGGACGACCAGTCATCATTGTCTTTCGATCTAGCTTATTCATTCGATTATCCTGTTTTTGAAATTTGGCATTCACGCCAGTGGAAAAGTCTCTGAAATCGCTCATGAAACCAGAAATCGCGGTTTTCAATTCATCGGCCGGAGACACATCTTCCCCGACCCGAGCCTTTAACTCAGGTTTGCTCATCAATCGGTCCTCTTGATGGATGGTGCAGCGCGCCTAGTCGCGCGCCATATGGCGGCGGGCATCTTCAAACACACCCGCCATCTCACGCAGCGTTTTGGCCGCAGGGTCATCCCCTTTGGCACCGACGCGCGCATCGGGCAGCATCGGGAACGTGACCAAAGACACCTCCCAAAGCTCCAACTCTGACAAAAGGCGTGACCCCTTGTCGTTCTTGCGGGATTTGACCGTGCGGTAGCCAATTGACAGACCGTCAATGGCACCCGCTGCGATCAGCGCAACAGCTTCGCGGCCACGGGCCACGTCGTTTAAAATCCGGCCTTTAACCCAAAGGCCTTTGGCATCTTCAACGACCTCCTCCCAAACGCCAATCGGCTCTGCAGGGTCGTGTTGCCACAGCATTTTAACAGTGCTGCCCTTTTGGGTCGCGCGGGCAAGCGATGCGCCGTATGCGCCGGCTTCCACGATGTCGCCACCCTGATCCACCCTGCCAAACAGCGACGCATACCCTTCGATCTTTGACCCATCAATGACCTTCAGATCACTTCCGACTTGGCAAAATTTACGTTCTAATGACATGGGTAACTCCAGTTCAAATAGCCGAAAGGGCGTTGATAATTTCAAGTATAGACAGGCCAAACACGCTGCAGACGATGATCCAGATCTGCCACTCAAGACGGGTCAGCATGAATTCAATCTTGCCCAAACGGACATCCAACTGGGCGAACCAAAAGTCAGACACAGGTGGGCGGGTTTGCACGCGTTCGCGGATTGGAAGATCAACGATTTTACGCGACATCGCCGACCTCAATCACTGGCAACCCTAGCAAATTGCGTTTTTCAGCGTCCGATAAGAATGCAGCATCACTGACACGACGCCATTGGGCTTCACGCTCGGTCGCGAGCGCTGGAATTTGATCCAGATCAGGACGCAAACTAATATGTTCGCCAGTGAAATCTGACAACCAATCCGAAATTGATCCAAGGACACGCGACGCGAGCGGCAGAACAGTTAATCTGTAAAACGCACGGTTCGCCTCTTGGTAATTCGCATAAGTCGCATCACCGGGCAGCCCCAACAACATAGGTGGCACACCAAAGGCAACGGCAATTTCACGGGCAGCGGCCTCTTTGGTCTTCTGGAATTCCATGTCTGATGGACTGAAGCCCATCGGTTTCCAATCCAAACCGCCTTCCAGCAACATTGGCCGTCCGGCATTGCGGGCACCCTGATGTTGGGTCTCCATCTCGGACAGCAGCCGATCATACTGGTCCGTACTCAATTGCGACTGACCATCCGCACCACGGTACACAATCGCACCAGATGGGCGGGCTGCATTATCAAGCAACGCTTTGGACCAACGAGATGCAGAATTATGCACATCAATCGCGGACGCAGAGGCTTGCATCGGTGAAAACCCGTAATGGTCATCTTGCGGGTGAAAGCTTTTGACGTGACAAACCATCGTCTCATTTGGGGCAACGGCAAAGCGGTGCTTGCGCCCGTTCACACCGTATTCATACGCAGCTGGCCACCCATCCGCACCGGGAACAATGCTCATCCGGTCAGACCGCAAAACATGTAGCTCAATCGGCAACCCTTCGTCACCGACACCTTCCAGATACCCGTTACCGGTCAAAAGCAATTGACCATAAAGAGCTTCCAGAATTTCCGCGCGGCCTTGGGCAGCATTCGGGCGGGCCAAAAGCGCTTGAATGGGATGGGTTTCGTAACGGCGCTCTTGATCTTGCAGCACAACAGGCAGCGCGGCTGCGGCTTCTGCAATGATCTTTACGGCGCGAAAACCAATTGGATTGCCAATAAAGCCAGTGCGGGTCAATGATACAACGTCACGTGGGCTCCAAGCGACGCGGCCTGCCCCCGGCCATGCAATCGCATGACCTGTCGCAGATGCTTTACCCTCATCAGGTGCGACATCGGCAGTCTCAATCTTGGGGCGGTTCAGAAATTCAAACATCAATCACTCCTTGATCCGACACCCCTCATTGGCTGCCGCTGATCCTTGAAACAGTTTTACGGGATAGAGCCTAAGAAGGTCCGACTGCTGCGCGCGGTGGGGCGCGCAACAGCCGCTGCTTACAAGTGCCGCATACGCGGGTTGCGCCAGTGCTTTGCGGGTTCGATCATCAGATCATGAATAGCCCAGACAAGCGCATCCACACGGTCCGGTGATCCACGCCCCTCGTATCCACCAATAGTCATCTGACACATCTGATCTTCTAAACTGGCCAGACCGCGCAAGTGTTTGACGCGCCCTTGTTCATACAGCGCGGAAATCGGCTCAGCACGCAGCACCTTACCCTTAACCGCATGCACAGCACGAAATGACACCAATGGGGATTCTTGACGTAAAATGGTCTCGACCATCTCGCCCCCTTGATTGACCTCTGCGACCAAACGGTCGGCACCGTGACGGTCCATCGCAGCGATCGCAGCCTTGGCCCAAGCATTGGGTGACGCAGCCGACATCGTCGCATCTTCCAATACGGTCACCCGCCAATCTTGCGGGGAACCAGCCATCGAGACACCGCAAACAACGATGCCACAATCATCTGATCCTTTGTGCCCCGTGATAGGCGGATCAATGGCGACAACGATCCGGTCTAAGGGGGGGGCGGCTTCAATTTGTAGCGCGGATAACTGCGCAAAAGACCAAAGCGCACCCGCCACATCCGTCAGCAGCTCTCCATCCATTTCTTGGCGACCCAACCGCGTGCCCGCATAACGGGCCTCGATTTCCTCCATAAAATCGTCGGCAAGATTTGCGCGATTGGCCGCAGTCGGTGCGTGGGTCTTGATTGTAGTGGGCCTGTTCAGCAATGCACGCAAAGCGGGGTTGTTGCGCGGGGTGGTCGTGACACAGGCCTGCGGCTTGTTACCCAAACGCAAACAGAACTGGATCATATCCCACGCATCTTCGGCTTTGCGCCATTTGGCGAATTCATCGACCCACACAGCGTCGAATTGCGGGCCCCTTAACGATTCTGGATCATGCGCCGAAAATATCTGGGCCGTCGCACCATTCTGCCATTCCAGCATACGACGGCCCGCAATCCACTTTGGGCGCTGATCGAGAGGAGACACCGCAAGAATGCCGCTTTCGCCAAACACCATGATCTCGCGGGCCTGCTCATATGTCTCGGCAATCAATCCGATCCGGCCCTTGGCCCCAGCCGCAGTCGGGGTGACACCCTCGACAATGCTGCGGACCCATTCGGCACCAGCGCGCGTTTTGCCAGCACCACGCCCGCCCAAGATCACCCATGTGCGCCAGTCAAACGCGGGTGGGATCTGGTGTGGCATCGCCCAAAAATCAAAAAGATAGGGCAATGCAGCCAAGGTCTCGTCATTCAGGGTCTTCAGAAATGCCCTTTGACTGGAACGCGGCGCGGATGCGATCAAGGTGGCGCCCGATGTCACTGCGGATTTCGTCATAGTCGATG
>JAGSGF010000057.1 GCA_023955335.1 Yoonia sp. | reverse complement strand
CTCGTGTCGGTGGTTCGATTCCGCCCCTGGGCACCATTTTTACCAACAAATACAAAGCAATATCCATCGCGCAGTTTTTCGTGCGTTGGCTGGCTGACTTGATGTGTTTTGGATTCGTGATGTTAACACAGTAAACGCAACACAGTGTTTGTCCCAGAGTAACTTAAAACCTCTGTTAACAGAGTAACTCGAAACAGTCTTCGAACACAGTGTTTGCCAACACAGTCGAAAACCATGCGTTATGTTGTGCGTGACTTGCCCCGCTTGTCACAAGGCTATCATGGTTGCGCCTCATGTGATCTACGCGCGCGTTCATAGGCATCAGGCGCTTATCGACGTGGCCAAAGAATTCAAATGCATGCGGTGTGGCAACAAGCACGATATGTCTTGGCACATTGAGCGGGCATCTGGCCCAGAGTTCCCGCGGTCGGCGTGATTGCGAGAGTTAGTCAGAGGGAAAAGTTCTGTAACTGCGCAAGGTGCTCTTAATAATTTTTTCATGGCTTTTCTAAACCGAAAGCTAGCGTGCGCGGGCTCGTATTGCATCGCGATGACCTGTTACCTGACAGTTGCAAGTCGTATTAATCCGAAAATCCCTTCCTAGTGAACTGTGAACCGGCCTTAAAACTTTGAGAAAAGCGTCGGTGGATTGGACTGAAGGGCCTTAGTGCGTTCCGTCGGCGGTCCAAATGGAAAATGTCCGTAGAATCTCTAGGAGTGAAGTTACGAAAGCCATTCTAACTACTGCCACCGTCCTCGCAATGTTTACAGGTGCCGCTTTTGCTGAAGACGAAAATCCTAAGGGAGCTGGAGGCGCGGCTATCAAGCAAGCCAATGAGAATATCCATGATCCCACTCACTGATATTCCAGTTTTGGAAGTTTGGGCAAGGCCAACGTATCTGTCGGTTATGGCGGCAAGAATTCCCCTCTGGGAACTTCTGGAGACGCAGTCAGCAGTGTTAACAAAGCATCCAACAACTGAGTTCACTGTTCGGTGAGACTTACGCACCCGCCAAATATTATGGTGGGCGTTGCTTTAAAATGATTTCCCCAACTCTGTGACATTGTCACCGTCAAGCTGATCCTTGCGCAGATTGAGCGTGTCCGATGGTAATGGACCGGTCGCGGTTTCGTGCCGCCCCAGATGCTCGTTCAAGTCACCTTTCGGTCGAAAGCGACAGGGCTTTTCCAGCCCGGTGCTGAGTGCCTTCGTCATGGGTTGTAGACCCCGTTGATGTATGCCGAATGGTCATCTCAGCTGACCGCCGTGTTTCCCAAGAATGACGCCAGATCAGTTCGGCCTTGATGGTTTTGAAAAACGTCTCGACAGCGGCGTTGCCATAGCAATTGCCTTTGCCACTCATCGACACTTTGAAGTCACGTTGGCGCAGGATCTTCTGGTAATCGGGAGAACAGTATGGGCTGCCACGACCGGTGTGATGGATGCAGCCTTTGTGTGGTGCCCGAAAGGCTATGGCCATCTTCAACGCACCGATCGCAAGATCACGTTTCATCCGATTGCTGACCATTATCCGGCAGGGCATTGCACAGCAATGTCCCGAGAGGGGGGCTGCGACGGTCTACACATTCAAGGGCTAGTCGGTGGCACCTGCAAGTTCAGACCCCACTACCGGGCGGTCCACGGGCAGTGATCGGGGGGATTTGGATGCTGTGTTCCAGCAGCGCATGTGCGCCGGACGCACCGAACACAATGAGAGGGCATCGGGCCGCTTCGAGCAGGCGCGCAAGATCAATCTGATTTCGGACCGGCCCGCGTTTTAGGTCCACCAGTACTGCCAGCGCATTTGTACGCGTAAGCGCGCTCAGACAGTCATTAAATGTGTCGAACTCAATCGCATTTGAATGCAGTTGGCGAGCAGCGTCACTGGCATCAGTCTTTACCGAAAACGCGATACGATCCACGGCGAACTGTTGTGACAGGTTTCTTGAAGCCAAGTCCATTTCGTCGCTGGAGCGGCCAAGGGCCGTCAGAAGAATGACCTTCCCCTGTATCTTGTGGACCCGACGATACCCGATGACAAGGATGTCCCAGCCCTTTGCGGCACGAAGCGAGGTGCCGACAAGCTCCCCTTTGTATTGCGCAAAGACCCAGTTGGTGCCGTTCGGATCTGCGGCGCGTGCAAGGGAACTTTGAAAGGCCCGTGCGTCGGCTTCTATCAGAGTGCGCACCTGCGACTGGCTGGGGGCCAATGTGGTCGTGCCGCTCAGTAAGATTATTCGCTGTTTAGGGATTTGGCATGCCGCAAACGTGTCCAGTTCTTCGATCAAGACGCCTCCGAGGTTCGCACGGAAGCTACTTGGTAATTTTTCAACGACGCGCAGTGCTGCCGCTGCATCCACAAAGGACCCTGCACCAACAAGAATGCTCTGGCGGGGGGGGTTGGTTTTGCGCATCAATCGGCCTCCACGTCTTGATCGTTGCCATTTTGCGCGCCAAAACGACGCCGGGTTTCGGCAAAGCTGCGTAATTTCGCCTCGACCAACCCGTTGATACTGGTTGCAGGGAATTGGCCGGAACGTCCACGCCGCCCGGCGGTTGTCCCCGTCAGCACTTTTATCCCCTGATCAATGGTCTTGATCGCAATAACCCGAAAGCGCCCCGCCGTGGCGGCCTCAATAACGTCTCGGCGCAGCATCAGATGATCAACATTTGAAGCGGGGATAAGAACGCCTTGTTCTCCGGTCAGGCCCTGCGCCACGCAGGTATCAAAGAAACCTTCAATCTTTTCGTTAACACCGCCAATCGCCTGAACATCGCCGTTCTGGTTTACAGATCCGGTCACAGCGAGACCTTGCCGGATTGGCACATCGGACAGCGCCGAAAGCAGGGCGTAAAGCTCAGCCGATGATGCGCTGTCGCCGTCTACGCCGCCGTAACTTTGCTCAAATACAAGGTTCGCATGTAGGGACATCGGAACATCCAGGGCATAGCGAGAGGACAGATAGCTGCCCAAGATCAGCACGCCTTTTGAGTGGAGAGGGCCGCCAAGTTCAACTTCACGTTCGATATCCACCAGCTTGCCTGCGCCCATGCGCGCGCGCGCGGTGATCCGCGATGGACGCCCAAAGGTCACCTTGCCAATTCCGATGACGGCCAGACCGTTGATCTGACCAACCGCCCGACCTCGGGTGTCGATCAAAATCGTTTTGCGCGCAACGGCTTCTTGCATACGATCCTTGACGCGCGACGCCCTGCGCTCAGCCTGTTGGATTGCCTGTGTGATGTCGCCGTCGGAAATCAGTTTGCGCTTCTGTTTTGCAGCGTAGAAATCAGCCTCTCGCATCACATCAGTCAATGCGCCAAGCTCAAGCGTGAGTTTCGTGCTATCGTTGGCAAGCCGGACCGCATGGTCAAGCAGGCGGGCGACAGCCGCCGCTTTCATTGGCCTCAGATTTTCCTTGGCTGCATATCCGGCCACGATCCGTGCCAGCGCACGCGTATTTTTTGCAGTGCGGGGCAGATCGTCTTCGAAATCAGCCTGCACCTTGAACAGTTTGCCGAATTCCGGATCAAGCAACTGCAGCAGCATATGAAGCCGCCGGTCGCCGACCAAAACGATCCGGACATCCAGCGGAATGGGGTCGGGTTCAAGTGTGATTGTGGAAGAAAAACTAAGCCGCTCGGCTAGCGAGATGATCGAGATGGACTGGCTTTGCAGGCAGCGCTTGAGAGCATCCCAAGCATAGGGCTCTGACAGAAGCCGGTGAGCATCCAAAATCAGATATCCGCCATTTGCGCGGTGCAATGCACCCGGTTTGATCAGCGTGAAGTTGGTCGACAGCGTTCCCATCTCGGAAATGTTTTCAATCCGACCCGTCAGATGATTGAGCGACGGCAAATCTTCGGTGACGATCGGGGCGGAGGTTGGCCCTGCTTGGTGTGCGACCATGATATTCACCGCGTACCGGTCAAAGTGCGGGTCTTGATGATACTTACGGATCACTTCTGGAAACGGGCCGGTGTTGGCATCTGCCGTGGACATCAGAAACAGCTCGGCGTTTGCAATCATGTCGATGCGGACGCGTTCGAGGTAAGTGCCGACAGCGGTGTTGCCCAAGAACTGTTTTTCAACGTCTTTCATTCTGAGAGACACCGCGCGTTCGGCCATTGCCGCATGCAATTCCTCGATCTTCTGGCGGTGTTCCCTTTCCAGCTCAGGGGCCTGTTTGAGAATGTCCGTCAATTGGTCTTGCAGGTCTTCGATTTTGGCGTCGATCTCTTCGCGTTGCTCCGACGGCAATGCTTCGTAGACGTCCGGTTTGATCGGCTTGCCATTGACAATTGCTGACAGCAAGAACCCCATTGGCGTTCTTAGCAGTGCCACGCTTTCTGCCTGTGCGCGCTCAGCGAATTCGGCGATGGGTTCTTCGTGTTTTTTGCCAAGCTCTTCTTCAATAGCACGACGCTGTGTCTGGTATTCTTCCGATTCAAACAATGCCGGTATTTCGTTGGCCAGATCATCAACCACATGTTGCATCGCCAACTTCAGTTCCGCCGCAGTGCCGGGTTCCAGCTTCATTGCATGAGGGCGGTGCGGCGCGTCAAAGTTATTGACGTAGACCCAGTCGCACGGGACCGGGCGCGATGCCGCCGCAGTTGACAGCAATTGGGTAACCGCAGTGTGACGCCCCGTGCCATCGCGGCCCAAAACATAGAGATTAAAATCTTTGTGTTCGATGCTGGCAGACAGTTTGATTGCATCGATGGCGCGATCTTGGCCAATGAATGCCGATGACGGTTTTAGCGATGCCGTTGTGTCAAACCCGAGCATTTTGGGATCGCATTCCGCACGCAAACGCTTGGCGGGCAAGCCAATTGGGAGCTTTGGTTCTTTGGATGCTTTGCCAACCACGCCAATATCCTTCAGGTCAAAAAGTTGTTTGAGGGGTCAGGATGCACAAACATTGCGTGCTGCTGATTTGACACGTCGGACTATGCTATACGGTCCGCTGCCAGAGGCCACGCAGGCCAACATGGCATTTAGAAATAGGGGCAAGGCCATCATTGAAGCGCGTTGCATGACGTGTCTCCTGTTTTTGTCTAAAACGATTTTCGCACACAGAGCCCCTCAGGTGATTGATGCGTATCAATGTGCGTTTCGCAAAATCCGAGGCGCAGATAACAGCTGAGGAAAAATGAGCATCGCAATACCAAGATCTTTGCGATGAGACGAAAACTGCGATCGAACTCGTCATACAAATCAGGATCAATCATCACGAGAGCAATGTGGACATTAGAAAAGCTGCCACACTGCATATGTGAAAGGCGCGGTTTGTGCCCCGGGACTTGAAATGAATTTTGACGAGTTTCTTGGATGCGAATGACGGGAATTCGACCTGCGATTGACTTTGATCAAGGTCGCCAACTGTGTTTCGGTCGACATTTGGAATGAAGATGGCGCGCGTCGCGTCATATTTGTAAGGAACCCGATCAGTCGGGTTTCACAGCGCAAACAGATGTGGCGCGTGGTCGTTCAATCAGGGCTGAGTTACGCAGGCAGGCTTGTCAAAAAGACAACTGCCCGATGGCCGGACCCATCACAACAGATGCGTAAGGGAAATGACCGTGAAGAAACGAGACACACTTGAACTGTCAACTGGCAAGGTTCCCGGACCCGCGCCCAAGATGCGCAATGTACCTTTGCCTTGGCAGTCACCAAAGGACGCGGCAGAAGACAAAGATGCCCCTGCGCGGGTCGCCGCGACCGTCAACAGCAAAGGGTATTTGCAGGCCGATGAAGACCTTGCCTTTTTGCAGTCCGATGACATGCGTGGTGTGCGTCTGCAGCTTGATTTTGTGAAAGCTGATCAAGGCCTGTCAGATCATGATGTGAAACATACGATTGTTGTCTTTGGTAGCACGCGAATTCCCGAGCCAGTCGCCGCGCGCACCCGCTTGGAAAAGGGGCGCAGCAAACTGGACGCGCAGCCCGATAACGCCGCGTTTCAACAAGAAGTCGCAATTGCAAAGCGCGTTCTGGCGCGCAGTCGATATTATACCATCGCTCAGGAGTTCGGCGATGCCGTTGGCCGTATGAAAGAAATTCGTGACGGTGGACCGATCGCTTTGATGACGGGGGGTGGGCCGGGGATCATGGAGGCGGCAAACCGTGGCGCATTTGATGCCGGTGCAAAGTCAATTGGCCTGAACATAACACTGCCGCAAGAGCAGTTCCCCAATCCTTATCTGACACCGGGCCTGTGCTTCCGGTTTCACTATTTTGCGCTGCGAAAAATGCATTTTCTGAACCGCGCACGCGCGCTTGTCGCTTTTCCAGGGGGCTATGGCACTCTGGATGAGATGTTTGAGACGCTGACCTTGGTGCAAACTCGCAAGATTGCGCCGTTGCCAATTGTTCTGGTCGGGCGCGCGTTCTGGTCACGTGCCGTCGATTTCCCATACCTGGTTCAGGAGGGGGTCATTGATCCGGAAGACAAGGACTTGTTCTGTTTTGCCGAAACATCTGACGAAATTTTGCAGATCATCGCTGATTGGTATGCGCAAGCAGGTGATCCGCTGATTGAGAAACCAAAAACATCTCATCTCAGAGCAAACAACAGCAAATCTTCAAAGGAGCCGATCACATGAAACTTTCATTCCATGGCGCCGCACAGAACGTTACTGGCTCCTGCCATTTGCTTGAAGCAGGCGGACTGAACATTTTGATTGATTGCGGGATGTTTCAGGGCGCAAAACATGCGGATGAAGAAAACGCGGGCGATTTCGGTTTCAAACCCTCAGACGTTGACGTCCTGCTTTTGACCCATGCGCATCTTGATCATTGCGGTCGTATACCGCTGCTTGTCAAACGCGGTTTTGCGGGCAAAATTATCACCACCGCTGCGACACGTGATCTCGCCAAGCTGATCATGATGGATTCAGCGCATATTCAAGAAGAGGACGCCGCGCGGGCCTCTCGCCGTCGGCGGCGCGGTGGGAAGAGCGATATCCAGCCGCTCTATAATCAGGTCGATGTGCTGGCTGCTTTGGACTACTTTGGGCGAAATGTCAGCTACGAAGAAGATCTGGCCTTGAATGACGCTGTGACAGTCCGTTTTATCAATGCCGGTCATATTCTGGGCTCTGCCTCTGTTGTGGTGGAAGCAACTGAAAATGAAACCACACGGCGGATTGTATTTTCGGGCGATCTTGGCAGTCCGGGTCATGCGGTTTTGGCGAATGCGACGCCACCGCCGGAATGTGATTATGTCGTCATGGAAACGACCTATGGTGACAGGATGCACAAGGATCTGGACGCGTCGGTTGTTGAGTTTGTGGAGGCGATCAGCAAGACTATTGCCAGAGGCGGGAATGTCATTATCCCCACTTTTGCAATGGAGCGCACGCAGGAAATTCTGTTCCATTTGAAACATGCGATCGACGACGATGAATTACCGAGATCGCTGAGCATATTTTTGGATAGCCCGATGGCCGTGTCCGCAACCGAGATTTTCCGGCGTCATGCCAATGGCTTCAGTGACGAAGTTCGGGATGAAATGCAGGCTGGGAAAAAGCCTTTTCATCCACCGGCGCTGCACTTTACCCGTCAGACGGCGGATTCCATGGCCATCAATCGCATAAAAGGCGGTGCGGTGATTATGGCGGGATCGGGAATGTGCACAGGTGGGCGCGTGCGCCATCATTTGAAACATAATATCTGGCGTCCCGACTGCAGTGTGATTTTTGTGGGGTTTGCAGCGCAGGGTACTTTGGCGCGCCAGATCGTGGATGGCGCAAAACATATCCGGATTTACGGAGAAGAGGTCGAGGTAAAGGCCGATATTTATACGATAAATGGTTTCTCCGCCCATGCCGATCAACGCGAGCTGCTTTTTTGGGTGTCGCGCGCAGGCAAGCCCAAGACGATTTTTCTGGTCCACGGCGATTATGACAGGGGCATGTCTAATATGAAGAACGCGTTGGAGAAAAAGGGTTTAACGGTCCAGTGCCCCACACTGCATTGTGCAGTTGATTTGGACGAGCACGAGGTGTCGAAGGCGCGCCTCTGACAGCACACTCAAGAGGGCTGGTCTGCGTAGTAGTTTGCACATGCTGCCTCATGGCCACGAATGACGCGTTTTCCGCTCTGTGGTCCCTTATGTTCCGTCACCACGGTCACCTGATGTTCAGGCTGGCGCGCGCTTTCGATATATACCACGACCCAGTCGCGGGTCTTACCAAAGCGATGGGCCGATGCAGAGTTTGAAAAGAGCGCCGTGAAGTGCCAACCGCCGCGTTCTGTATGCAGGATCGGCAGACGCGCGTCGCCGGTCGGATTAAATCGGCGTGGACTGATCGTCGGCAGCCCATCTGCGTTGGCGCGGTAAGCCTGATCAACCGATAGGATTTCAGAAATGGGCAATGGAAATTGCTCTTGCTGCGTGCGCTTGGGTCGCCTGCGAGATAGCATATCGGTCAGAGAATGGCGCAGACTTTCCAAACGGCGCGGGCCGATCCCCTTGATTGCGGCCAGCCGCCCATCGTAGGCCGCAGCCTCCAACCCCTCAAGCGTTTCTACATGCAGATCGGCGTGGATCATTTCGGCCAGTGCTGGCCCGATCATTGGCACGCTCTGAAACAGTTTTTCCGGGTTCGCAGTCCCGCGCAGGCGGTTCAGCAGATCCGAGGCGCCGGTGTCGAGTATTTCAGCGATAGCCCCTGCAATCGACGGTCCAATAGTGGGCAGATCATCCAGACCACGCTTGCCGCCTGTCTGGTAGTCCAGCCGAATTGGGTGCGCCAATCCACGGACATAGCTGGCTGCATCCCGATAAGCACGCACCCGAAAATGCGATGCATTCTGCTGTTCGAGCAACCCCGCCACATCATTCAGTCTGTCTGCGACAAAGTCGTTCTCGGACATGTCGATAGCGTCGTGGGTCTGACGTGCCATGATGAACCCCTTAAAGTGATTGTAAATATCATTGCGGACAATCGCGACCTCTGCCTTCAATGATACGCGCAGAGCTAGGCCGCTCGGCATTTGGCAAGCGAACACGGTCGCCAGCGTTTTGTATCTCGGCGCGGATGTGGAGCGTTTCAGGCAGTTCCTTGCGCAGGCCACGCAACATCTTTGGCGCGACACATACCCCCAACGTCATCAAACTCTTGGCACCAACGGCGACGCGGCGCGCTGGTTTGTCGGCCATGTGATGACACCAAGGCTCCCGTTTCGGGTTGTCCCATTCCACCTATCGTTGGAACCTTGAAGGGCGGACACAAAACAGTCGCGTCTTGCACCCGACCCGCCCAAAAATCAGCGGCATGGCGCCTCGAAATAAGTGCCGTCTCCGCGCGCATAGGCGCATGTACCGGTGGCGATGTTCTGCGCAACCAACGTACCAGCTGCCGCGCCTGCAAGTGCTGCGATCAAGCGCCAGTTGTTGTTTGCGTCCATCGCTTCGGCCGTAATCAGACCTGCTGCGGCACCACCAGCAATGCCTACAACGGTACGCTGTTCGGCTGTCAGGTTTTCGCAACCGCTCAGAATAACCAAGGTGATGATTGCAAATCCTGTTGCAAGTTTTTGTTTCATTTGAATGCTCCTTTATTGATTTTGGCGCGTCTTGCCGTTGACGTATGTGGCCATGCGTATTTTGCAGTGGTCCGGTCTTATGAGTGATGATCTGCGACAGCTTGCAGAACTTCGCCGGACAAATCCCTGCTTCCTGCATGGGCAATGTCGCCAAGGCTAAGCATACCGACCAACCGCTTCTTTTCATTCAGTACTGGAAGGCGGCGAATTTTCTTTTGGTCCATCAGGTGGATTGCGTCTTCGACGGTCTCGGTCGTTCTACAATAGACGATGCCTTTGGTCATGACCTGTTCAGCAGTCGCCGTTTTAGGGTCCAGCCCTGCGGCAACCACGCGTAACGCGATATCGCGGTCTGTGATCATTCCAACAAGTTTGTCGTCTTTGCCGACAGGAACTGCGCCAATATCGTCTTTCTGCATCAGGCCTGCGACGTCGCTGATCAGCGCGTCGGCTTGAACCCAGTCAGCGGGGCCGTGCATTGCATTGGAAATATCCATCCGTCTATCCTCCATAAAATCCAGTTGGTCTTAAAATGGATCTGTTCCGCGATAGCACCTTGATCTTTGTCAATCTGGCGCTGCGAAATCGCGTGGCCTTGGCGTTTAGTGGGTATCGGGCGTGACATCTTGGTTTATGGGAACACTGTCTGCCATCACCATTGATTGCTTGTGGTAGCGAGGGCCAAGCTTGGCTCAATTGCAGATGTTCTGGCGGGCAAAAAGGGGGGGCGTAGCATGGGTCTGTTATTGCGCGATCACGACCGTGCACGGTGCGTGATGAAGTACTTTTTGTGACACGCTTCCCAGCAGCGTTTCACGCACCCGCCCCAGACCGCGACGCCCCAGAACGATCATTTTAGGCTTCTCGCATTCGGCCATATCGAGAATTTCATCGGCGCAGTCGCCAACGCAGACACGGGTTGTGACGTTTTGAGCACCAGCATCCTGAGCGCGTCGACTGGCGCGATCAACGATCAAATCCCCGAGCACAACCATTGCGCGGGCTCTTGCTGTTTCATCAGCCGCATCAGGGAAGACATCGGCGAAAGCAGAAATTGGCCCAGACTGTTTGTCCGTCTTCGCGCGGTGAAAATGTTTGGCTAAATGCTCTGAACCGACCAACCGGGTCAACTCATCGGACGGGCGGTCATGCAATAGCACATGCATAATACACAGGTCGTACCCAAGCCGGGCGGACAATTCAGCGGCACAATCCAGCGCCCGATTTCCGATTTCTGAGCCATCGGTCGCTATCAATATCTTGTCGTTCAAGGCCCAATCCTTCGCTCGGTTTCTAGGTGCAACTGTATCGCGGATTGGCCCCTACCAATTGAGTTGCGTCAATTTAAGTGCTGCGCATGGGGTCTTGAGGCCGCGACAGATCGGATCGGTGCGCCGCGCGCTATTTGCTAAACATCACGGGGTATTTCGCGTCCTGCAACAAGTCGTGGGTCGCCGCACCAATCACAATGTCGTAGATCCGCGAGTGGCCGAATGCGCCGACGGCAATTAAGTCCGCGCCCATTTCAAACGCCTGTTCGTTCAGAACCTCTGCGATGCGATGGCCACCTTTTTCTACTTGGGTGGACTCAACTTTTAGCCCATGGCGAGACAACATTCCCGGAAGATCCATAAAACCGATGTCGCGTAATGCGTCCGCGTCAAGAGACCCGACCCGTAGCACTGTGACCCGCGCATCTTGATCCGCTATTTCAATCAGATCATGCGCCGCACGTGCGGCTTCACGCGTGTCTGCCCACCCCAGCAAAAGAGTGCTTCCGGGGCAGGGGCCATCGTAATCATGTGGCACCACAATCACCGGACGACCGCTTTCCCGGATAACACGGCCCTGCGCATAGTTTTGTGCAGTCCAGCCAACATTGATTTCTTCACGAGACATAATCACCAAATCGGCCGCGCGTGCACATTCAATAATTTTGTCAGCGCCTGACGTCGCTTCAGCTTTCAAATTACGCCATTCGCTTTGAAAATCCTCGGGGGACGTCAGCGTCTGAAACACATTTTCGATCTTGTCGCTCAATTCCCGCTGGCTTTTGTTGAACGCGGTATAGGTCGATGACGGAACGTGGATTGCGACCTCGGAGTAGACCAAAAGTGTTTCTTGGGTGTGCAAGCCAACAAGGTGTGCCGCGTGCTTGCGGGCCAACGGGATCGCAAGTTTCAACAGCGTTTTTGCGGCTTCGACGTTCGTGAGAACAACAAGTATCGTTTTGACTGACATATCCGTTCCTCAATCATTGTGACAGTAGCCTTGATGCTGAAAATAGCCATGAGACCCGTATCCGGGTTGATAAAGATCAATGCCGACATGGCGTCGGTGGATAGAAATAATAGTGGTAAATTCGCGCAAATGGAGGGTCGAAAATGTCATCTCAAGGTTTGGAATCCATCGATCATAGTGTTCACTTGACCCATGAATGGATCAACGAATTGGTTGGTCGCCTAGATTGGTCGTCACACCGCAGCGCATGGCGGCTAATGCGGGTGGTTATGACCCGTATTCGGGACCATTTGCCAACGAATGAAACGGCACAGCTTTCGGCGCAATTGCCGATGCTGATCCGGGGCAGTTATTTTGAGGGATGGATGCCGAAAGTGACACCCATCAAAGAACGCAGCGCTGCGTCTTTCATTGGGGCCATCGACGCGCAGATGGGCGATGCCTCAGAGTATCGCGGCGCCGACGATATTATCTGTGTTTTTGATTTGTTGAACAACCGCATTACCCGCGGCGAAGTCTTGGACATTCAAGCGTGTCTGCCCGAAGACATTCGCGCGCTTTGGCCTCAGCCCTAGCGTGAAGCCGCGTGGTCTGCGCTTGTTAACGCTTTTGAAACCAAAGGCCGACCAACCTCTTTTACGGCCTCATATAACAGAATGTGCGACGATCTATTTGGGAGCTAAAGATGCTAGACATTGCTGCGCGAATTATATTGTTTCCGGTTTTGGCCGTTCAAGCAGTGAACGTGCGACGCTCAGCGTTACATTTGCCTGATGCCTCTGGTCGTCGCCACGGTGTCAGTGGGCAAGGACCCGTCCTGCGATTATTAATTGTCGGGGACAGCTCTGCCGTTGGCGTTGGCGCATCACATCAGGAAGAAGCGTTGCTGGGCCAAATGCGCAAAAGGTTATCACAGACAAACACTGTCCACTGGTCCGTTGATGCAAAGACTGGCGCCACAACCGCAGATACGATTGCTCGCCTACAGAAGTCCGAGCAGCAGAAATTTGACGTTGTTTCAGTTTCACTTGGCGTCAATGACATCACTGGGCTCGTGACGTTATCGGTCTGGCTGCGGCACTTCTCGACTTTGCTGGAACTTATCGAAAACAAGTTCCAAGCGGACGTTATTTGTGTCTCAGGCGTTCCTCAGATGCGATATTTTCCATTGTTGCCGCAACCGCTACGGTGGGTGGTTGGAGCGCAAGCGAACCGGTTTGATCTTGCGCTACGTGCGCTGGTGGCTAATCGTAAGGGCTATCGCTTTGTTGAAATGGACTTTGAACCAGATGTATCAAAGATGAGCCCCGACGGCTATCACCCCGGCCCAAAGATATATGCGGAGTGGGGTCGCAAGGTCTATCGCGCGATCCGCAGCGATGTCAAACGGATGAGAAACCAGAACCACAGCTGAACAAAAGAAACATCGGCACCCGCGCCGACGGCTGTCAATCGCGCCGGATAAACCGCGGTCCCTTTTGGCGCTTGAATGAAAGTCATTGGCAAGGGTGATAGACAGCAGACCCGAGAAATAGTAGCTGCCATCCCGACAGCGCGAACGCTAAATCTGGTTTTGCGACCCGCAAGCACTGTGGCAAAGCGGAGATACGGAAAGCGTCATCAGAAACCAGATGCATCTTAGCCAAGCCGCAAAACAATCCCGAAAAGCAGGAGCACTTGAGTTAAGTTTTGCTGATGTCGATCTTTCGCACCTGAGTTCGGGCGGCAGCCGGTTTGACGATGTGGATCTTGAGAACGCCATCCGCATACTTTGCATCAACGGCATTGTCTTCGGGTGTGAATCCCAAAGAAATCTGGCGCAAAAAACTGCCGTAGCGGCGTTCAATGCGGTGATAGTTGTTATCGCTTTCTTCGTGGTCCGCGCTCTTTTTACCTTTCAGCGTGAGAACACCACCAGAGATTGACGCATCAAGGTCGGCTTCTTGGACACCGGGAACTTCGGCGCTGACCTGAATGGCGTCGTCGGTTTCGACGATATCAATCGCTGGAACAAGCGCGTCCGCGAAGGGTTCGTTGGCAGATGTATCTGATGGCGCAAACCCGTTTTGAAACTGATCAAGCAGACGGTTCATTTCGCGCTGAAATTCGGGGAAGAAATGCGAGTCGCCGATGCTGGCCGGAAGGTTGGATATTGGCAGGTGTGACATGTCCTGTCTCCTTTGAAATCTGGTTGGCGGTTGAGTTCTTGCCTTGTCTTAGCAACCGCGCCTGCGCGGGGATTGATCTTAGTCAATCGCAGATCGGACGCGCTCAGTAGGGTGAAACGATCAGAATCAGAGATAAGGAATGGATCATGCAGTTCGTACGCAATGCTTTGACGGCTGGGGCTATTTCGGTGTTTTGCACAGGCACCTTTGCGGACACTATTCGGACGCACAATGGTGATGATGTATTCATCACAGGCGATGTCGTAAGTGAGACACTTGCCACCTCTGGTGATGCTTTTGCGTCTGCGCGGACACTGCTTACGACGGGTGAAGCTGCGGGCGATTTGCATGCGACAGGGTTCGATGTGCGGGTGGCCACCAGTGTCGCCGAGGATCTATATGCGGCGGGATTTACGGTTGTGGTGCAAAGCCAGATTGCCGAAGACCTGACAGCGGCGGGCTATAACGTTCGTACGGAAGCCGGCGGTAACACCCTCGGGAACGCGCGGCTTTTTGGTCGGACGATCACGGTTGAGGGGCCTGTTGCGGGCGCGCTGTTGGCGGCGGGGCAAGACGTGTTTTTGAACGCCCCAATCACGGGCGATGTTCGGATTATGGCGCAATCGCTCACGTTCGGACCCGATGCGGTCATTGCCGGCACACTGACTTACAGCACAAGCGACCCGATCGCGGTGCCAGAGCGTGTTGCAGCCGCAAATCGCGTGGTATTTGAACGCGCCGAGGCATCGGATGCGTGGGACGAATGGGACAGCATCCGCCACGAGATGCCGATGTTCCCGAGCGTAGCAACCATGCTGTTCGGGTTCGTTGTCACGCTGTTGTTCTTTGTTGTACTTGGGGCCGTGATGTTGGGTTATATGCCCAAACGGGTTCAGACATTGCGCGAAAGCATAGTGGCTGCACCAGGAGCGTCGATGTTGTTCGGCGTTGTCGGGCTTGCGATGTTGATTGGTCTGGTGCCAGTCACAGGCATGACGATCGTTGGATTGCCGTTTGTGCCCATCGTCATTCTGGCGATCGCGGTCGCATGGACGTTTGGATATGCGTTGGGGGTCTACGCCGTGGCGATGCGGGTCTGGACCGGATTTACCGGTGAAACAGAGCCGACACGCGTCGCGCGTTTGTTGGTTTTTACCGCTGGCATCACCCTCATTGCATTGCTCAATTACATTCCGTTTGTTGGCTGGGTCGCGAACTTTACGCTTGTTCTGCTTGGCCTCGGAGCCATCATAAATGCCATGTTCCAGTATTTTGTTGCACGTTCAGTCGCTGCAACAGGCGACGATCTGGAACCCACCAAAGACTGAAATCACCAATCAGGAGAACATCCTATGTCCGCGCAAGGTTTAGAAGTATTAGATCATTCTATTCACGTCACCCATGAATGGATAAATGAACTTGCCGATCGTCTGGACTGGGCGTCCAAGCGCAGCACGCTGAGCCTTCTTAGGGTGACGATTCAGCACGTACGCGACCACCTTTTGCCCGACGAGATGGCGCAGCTTTCGGCGCAGTTGCCATTGGTGATCCGGGGGATGTTTTTTGAAGGTTGGATGCCCAAGCACACGCCGATTAAGGAACGCAAAGCGGCTGAGTTCATCAGCGCCATCGAAATGCAACTGGGCAACATGGACGAGTACCGCGGTGCAGAGGACATTGCTTGCGTCTTTAAGGTGTTGAATGCGCGGTTGAGCGTCGGTGAAATCGAAGACATCCGAGCCTGCCTGCCATCTGCGATACGTGCGATGTGGCCCGCGCCGTGACCCCGAGTTACAGTACGAGGCCACGGCTGGACGCCTTCATCCGTCAGTCGTGATCGCCCAATGACAGCTCACGCAGGACGTCCGGGCGCAAAATGACGATCGTGTAGATGTTATCGATCGCGATCGCTTTTCGTTTGCGCAGTTGCGTCAGCGACCGGCTGACGGTCTCAGTTGTGAGACCAAGGAAGTCGGCGATGTCGCTACGGCTCATGGGAAGGCTGACCTGCTTGTAGTTGCCCACCGATTGCCCCACGCGATCTGTCAGAACGCAGATGAATGACGCGACCTTTTCAAGGGCAGATTTTCGCCCAAGCATCATGAAGTGATCCTGCATGGCGCTGATTTCGCGCAGGGCGGCCTGTAAAAGGTCGCGGTGCATTTGTGGATCACCGTCGCCATCTTCAAGCGCGGATCGACGGTAACGCTGAAGGGTCGCATTTGACAGGCCTTCGCAATCGGTATGATGCTGGCCGTCTAAAGGAAACCCGACGATATCGCCGGGGTACCCGAAGGCGATGACCTGCCGGCGGCCATTTTCAAGCAGGCGGGTCAGGCGGACAACGCCGGTTTTGACTTGGTAGATCCAATGGACACGATCCCCTTGGTGGAAAAGGTTTACGCCCTGCTTCAGACGTGTTTCTGGCAAATTTCTGGTCGCCCCACAGATGGCTGCGACGGGTGTTGGCGTCGTGAATTCGTTTGAATTTGTTACGTATACACCTCTCACTCTAAAACCCGAACGTTGTGATGTGAGATGATACGGAAGTTATCCGTTACTTGATCTCGAAAGCTGCGCCACTGTTTTGGAAGCACCTCTCGCATAAAGTTCAAGATTGCGTTGGCGAAGTGTTTT